>NZ_CP029188.1:5915697-6602596 GCF_003097515.1 Streptomyces tirandamycinicus
ACGGCAGACGACGCGCCCGAACCCGGAGCGGAGCCGGAAGCGGCCGGCCACCGGCTGCAGATCGAGTACTGCACCCAGTGCCGCTGGCTGCCCCGCGCCGCGTGGCTCGCCCAGGAACTCCTCGGCACCTTCGACCGGTCAGAGCTCGCCGAGGTGGCGCTGAAACCGGGAGTCGGGGGAGTGTTCGTGGTGCGCGTCGACGGCGAGCTGGTCTGGGACCGGCGTGAGCAGGGCTTTCCCGAGCCGACCGCGGTGAAGCGGGCCGTCAGGGACCGGGTCGCGCCGGGGAGGACGCTGGGCCACGCCGAACGGTAGGACGCCGCGATGTGCTGATCCCGCCCCGGCCCGCCCCGTCGCGCGTGTCCCGTACCGCCCTGGCCGCCCCGTCTCGTGGTGTCCCGTACCGCCCTGCCCCGGTTCCCTCGCTCCGCCCTCTTGCCGGGTGCGGCGGACTGTGCCATACAGGTCTGGACCAATGCCCCGGCGGGATGGAGGCAGTCCGGTGCAACGCCCCCTGTTCCTGGCCGTGTCGGCCTGTGCGTCCGCGCTGCTGCTCACGGCGTGCGGGGACGGCGCCCGGGCGGTGGACACCCGTGCCCCCTCCGCGCCGGGCGGCGTCACCGTCCACGCCGGCAGCGCCACGTCCGTGCACGTCATGTGGGAGCGCGCGACCGACGCCGGCGGCGTGAGCGGCTACGAGGTCTTCCGCGACGGCCGGCGGGTCAAGTCCCTCCCGGCGGCCACGCGCATGACCGACGTCGAGGGACTCACCCCCGCCATGTCGTATGTGTTCACCGTGCGCGCCGTCGACACCGCCGGCAACGCGTCGGCCCACAGCGCGCCGGCCCGCGTCACCACGCTCGCCCTCGCCGCCGGGGACACCCGCCCGCCCGGCCGTCCGGGAGCGCTCACCGGCCGCGCCGAGGGCAGCCGTGCGGTCACCCTGTCCTGGGACTCCTCGACCGACGACCGGGGGGTGACGGCGTACGACGTCCACCAGGCCGGCTCCCGCATCCACAGCGTGCCCGGCACCTCCACCACGGCCCGGATCACCGGTCTGCGGCCCGGCACGGCCTACACGTTCAGCGTCCGTGCCCGGGACGCGGCCGACAACTCCTCACCGGGCAGCGCCTCGCTCGAACTGACGACCGCCGGAGCCCCGGACGCGGGCCCCGACACGGCCCCCACCGGGCTCACCGCGGTCATCCGGCGCACCACCCCTTCGGCCCACACGGTCGAGCTGACCTGGACCCCGCCGGAGACCGGCGCCCCCGTCCGGGAGCACCAGCTCTTCCTCGACGGCCGGCTCGCCACGACGATCGTCTGGGGTGCCGAGCCCCCGCCCGGCCGGGCGACGTACACCCTCACCGTGACCGACCGGCCCGGCACCCGCCACTCGCTGAAGCTGCGCGCCAGACTCCCGGACGGGAACTGGGGGGACTTCTCGGCTCAGCGGACCGTGGTGGTGGGGGACTGAACGGTGGCGGTGGGGGATGGGGCGAAAGTGGTGGGCGGCCGCACGGTGGCGGCCGCGGTCCGGACGGTGGCGGCCGGGGTCCGGACGGTGGCGGCCGGTGAGCGGGGGGCCGCGCCCGAGGGCCCCGGAGCATGCGCCGCGGGCACGAACCGCACCCGGAACATCTTCGGCCACCACTTGCCGGTCAACAGGAACTGACCGGTCCCGGGGACGGCCGCGATCCCGTTGAGGACGTCCGCGCGCCGCCGCTCGGCCGCACCGAGCAGACCGGACGCGGCGATCTCCGCCGTCACACGTCCGGTGTCGGCGTCGATCCGCACGATCCGGTCGGTGGTCCAGACGTTGGCGTACACGGTGTCGCCGACGCACTCCAGTTCGTTGAGCCGGTCCACCGGCCGCCCGTCGAGCGTGACGACGACCGAGCCCTTCCTCCTGAGGGTCGCGGGGTCCCGGAAGTCGAGCCGGGAGGAGCCGTCGCTCGTCACCAGGCGGCCCCGGTGGGGCTGGTGGCAGATTCCCCAGCCCTCGCGGTCGTAGGGCACCCGCCGCAGCTCCGCCAGGGTCCCGGTGTCGCGTTCGATCGCGACGCCGTCGCGCCAGGTCAGCTGCCACAGCGTCGGCCCGATCACGGTGATCCCTTCACCGAACAGCGGCGCCGGGAGCGGCACGCGCCGTGCGGGCGGGGCCCCCGGCCGTCCCGATGCGATCGCCGACCGGCCGGCGATACCCGTGCTCTCGTAGAGCGTGCCGTGGGCCATCTCCAGGCCCTGGGTGAAGGCCTCCGGGTCGTGCGGCAGCGTCTGGACGACCTCCACCCGCAGGCGTTCGACCGGTGCCGTGGCCCGGCCACGCACCTCCGGACCCCGGCCACCGGCACCACCGTCCGCCGCGCACGAACTCACCGAGGCGCCTGCGGCGAGCGCCAGGACGGCCGCGGGGGCCGTGAACGCGACACGCATGCTCCGCACACTCGCACGCCCCCGCCGCGCCGGCGGCGTGCCGCCACCGGCTCACCGGGGGATTCGCCCCCATGCCGCATTCGTGTCGCGGCCCCCCGCACGCGGAGAGCTCCCGGACAGCGAGGGCGCTGTTCCGGGAGCTCTCCGGTATCCGGTACGGGGGGTGGGTGCCGTCGTACGACGCGCAGGTTCCGCTCAGCCCCGCTGGGAGGCGTTGCGCCGGCGCTTGGCGACGACCAGCGCGCCGCCCCCGAGCAGCAGCAGACCGCCGGTCGCGGTCAGCAGGGCCACCGTTCCGTCGGACGAGCCGGTGTCGGCCAGCTTCTCCTTGCCGTCGTCCGAGGAGTCGTCGTGGTCGGACTTGCCGCCGTTGTCGTCGTCGTCATCGTCGTGGTCGCGACCGTCGTGATCGCGACCGTCGCGGTCGTGGCCGCCGTGGTGTCCGCGGTCGTCGTCGTGGCCGGGACGCCCGTGGTCGCCGTCGCCGTGGCCGGGACGCCCGTGGTCGCCGTCGCCGTCGCCGTCGCCGTGGTCGTCGTCATCGCCGTCGCCGTCTTCGTCGATGGTCACCCGGGCACTGAGGACGAGGTCGGAATTCTCTCCGGCGAGCTGGAAGTAGTAGGCGCCCTCCCGGGTCCCCTCGGGGATGATGACCGTCGAGTCCACGATGCCGTTCGCGTCGGCGGTCCACCTGCCCAGTTCCACGACGGGCCGGTCGCCGTCACCGGCCATGGGGCTCTTGGACCCGGTCGGCGTGGGGCGGGAATCGGGGTCGGCCGCCGTGAAGGCCGGCGGGACGACCGCCGCGGACCGGCCCAGTGCGCCGGCAGCACCTGCGCCGCCGGGCGCGCCTCCGCCGCCGGCCGGTGCGAGACGGCCGGTGACCGGCTCACCCGGCTCGAAGCCGCGCCCGGTGAAGGCGACCTCCTGGCCGGGCTCCAGGACGAGGTCGTCGTCCTGGATGGTCAGGTTGGGAGCGGGCGGGTACTGCGCGAACGCCGGCTGGGCGGCGATCAACGGGGCTGCGGCGACAAGGCTCGCGGCAGCGGCGGCCACGACGAGTCGTCGTACGGAGCGTCTGGGCATGGTTTCGGGCTCCTTAGTGGAAGACGCTTGACGAGTGGTGATCGTTACTGCTTGTCAAAAGTGAGATTCGAACCGCGGTGCAGTACAGGTCGTCTGCCGCACCCACGGCGGGCCGTGGCCACCGATGCGGCGACCCGGGGGCGACGAGGGGGCGACGCGCCGACCTCCACCGACGGCGTTCACCGCCGGCGAGCCGGGCCTGCGTACGGCTCCAGGGCCCCGGCGCCTTCCGCTCGCGGTCGTTCGTTCGCATACGTAGGTCAAAGCAGACACTGGTGTGCCCTCCGCACCGCCTCCACCGGCACTCGTGGTCGTCAATCCGCCGGACCGTTCGAGAGGATCAAGCGCTTCGATCCGTAGACATCAGGCGGCCCTTCCGAAACAGGCGCACCAGGGTGTTCGGCAGGACGGTGTACGAGCAGCACTCGGATGGCCCCGGGCGCTCGCCCGGGGCCGAACCGCGGCTCCGCGAATGAGGGTCCGCGACGCGGGTCCGTGAGCCATGGCCCATGACGGGGGCCCAAGGCCCTTGGCCCATGACCCAGGACCCGTGACCCGTGACCCAGGGGGCCCATGGCCCATGACCCGGGACCCATGGCCGTGCGTCCGGTCCGGCCGGGAGCGGGCCGGACCGGACGCCGTGGACGGTCAGTGCCGCAGCGCCCCCGAGCCGAGGTGTTCCGCGTACCACGCGTAGGTGCCTTCGAGGCCCTCCCGCAGGCCGATCCGCGGTTCCCAGCCCAGCGCGGTGATCCGGGAGACGTCCAGCAGTTTGCGGGGGGTCCCGTCCGGCTGCCCCGGGTCCCAGGCGAGGGTCCCCCGGTAGCCGACCACCTCCGCGACCAGCTCCGCGGCCTCCCGGACGGTCAGGTCGGTGCCGGTTCCGACGTTGACGGGGCCGTCGGCGTCGTAGTGCTCCAGCAGGTGAAGGCAGGCCCGGGCCAGGTCGTCCACGTGCAGGAACTCCCGCCGCGGCGTCCCGGAGCCCCAGTTCACGACCCGCCGCGCCCCTGCCCTGCGAGCCTCGTCGAAGCGCCGGATCAGCGACGGCAGCACATGGGAGTGCTCCGGGTGGAAGTTGTCCCCGGGGCCGTACAGGTTGGTCGGCATGGCGCAGATCCACGGCAGGCCGTGCTGCCGCCGCACCGCCTGGACCTGCTGGATTCCGGCGATCTTGGCGATGGCGTAGGCGTCGTTGGTCGGCTCCAGCGGTCCGGTGAGGAGCGCCTCCTCCCGGATGGGCTGGGGCGCGAGCTTGGGGTAGATGCAGCTGGAACCCAGGAAAAGGAGCCGTTCGACCCCGTGCTCCAGCGCGGCGTCCAGCACATTGACCTGGATCCGCAGGTTGTCGGAGAGGAAGACGGCCGGGCGGGTGGCGTTGGCCCTGATACCGCCGACGCGGGCGGCGGCGAGCACCACCACGTCCGGCCGGGCCGCGGCGAACCACTCGAAGACCTCCCGGCGCTCGCGCAGGTCGAGTTCCGCCGAACCGGGCCCCACCAGATCGGTGAAACCCTCCCTCGCCAGACGCCGCCGCACCGCCGACCCGACGAGGCCCCGACTCCCGGCCACGAACACCCGGGCCGACCGGTCCAGGGGCCGGTGGACCGCTCCGTACGGCGCGGCCACCGCGGCGGTCACTGCACGCTCCGTTCGACGGCCACCGGGCGCGGCGGCTCGTCGGCGGGCGCGGTGGCCGGGGAGCCGAGGCGGGCGCCGGGCCCGCCGCCGGGGATCGGCAGGGACGGGGCGGCACCGGTGGAACGCCGGCGCCTGAGGACCCGGGCGATCCCGGCCAGTCCGGGGCGGCGGCCGGTCCCGGCCGGGCGGCGGCGGACGAACCTCGCGAGGCGGGCGAACCGGCCGGTCGCGTGGTACTGCGGTCGGTACTCGTAGGCGTATCCGTGAGCGCCGCGGTCCTCCTTCGGCGACGCCATGTTCAGGACCGTGCCGACCACGGAGGCGCCCACGTGCCGCAGCGCGCGCAGAGCCTCGGCGACCTGGTCGCGGCTGGTGCGGGAGGCCCGTACGACCAGGAGGTAGCCGTCGACCTCGGAGGCGATCACGGCGGCGTCCGCGACCGGGAGCACCGGGGCGGTGTCCACCACGACATGGTCGAACTTCTCTGCGAGGCCGCGCAGTACGGCCCTCAGCTGCGCGCTGCCCAGCAGCTCGGTGGGGTTCGGTGGCACCGCGCCGCTGGTCAGCACGGAGAAGGAACCCGCGGACTGGAGCAGTTGGCCCACCTCGGCCCGGCCGATCAGCGCGGTGGTCAGTCCGGCGTCGCGGATCAGGCCCAGGGTGCGGGCGGTGGAAGGCCGGCGCAGGTCGGTGTCGACCAGGCACACCGAGGCGCCGGTCTCGGCCAGGGTCGCGGCGAGGTTGATCGCCACGCTGGTCTTTCCCTCGCCGGACAGCGGGCTGGTCACCGCGATCACCTTCGGCGGCCGGTCCACGTCCACGAACTGCAGGCAGGTGCGCAGCCGCCGGAAGCCCTCGGCGCGCAGCCCGTGCATGTCGTCGCGGAGCGCAAGCGGGCGGGTGGTGGCGTGGGGGTCGTGCACGATGCTGCCGAGCACGGGCGGTCCGCCGACGCCGGCCAGGGCGTCGGTCAGCGCCTTGGAGGTGCGTACCGACGTGTCCAGGGTCTCCCGCGCCAGGGCGAAGGCGGCGCCGAGGACCAGTCCGGCCAGGAGCCCGAGCGCGATGTTCACGGCCGGCCGCGGCGAGAAGGGCCGAGTGGGCACGGCGGCCGGTTCGGTGATGCTCAGCCGCACCGGCGACGCCTCCGCGTAGGCCGGGCGCTCGAGACCGCGGATCACCTCGGTGAACCGTTCGGCGACGGCGTTGCTGATCCGCGCCGCCCGGGCCGCCCGCGTGTCGGTGACGGTGAGCTGGAGCAGCACGGTGTCGGGCTGGGCGGCCGCGCTGATCCTGCCGCTCAGCTCGGCCGGCGACATCTTCAGCTTCAGCTGCCGCACGACGTGCCCCGTCACCAGCGGGCTCGCGGCCACCTCGGCGTACGACCGGACTCGGGCCTGGGTGAACACATTGCCCTGCGCGAGCTGGCTGGTGTCGGCTTCGGTGCCGCCCTGGAGCGAGACGAAGAGCTTGGCGGTGGCCCGGTACTCGGGGACGGCCGTGTACGTGAGGAGCATGCCGGCCGCCGTACCGAGCAGCGTCAGCACGGTGATGGCGCGCCAGCGGCGAGAGAGGACTCGTAGGTAGTCGCGAAGGTCCAAGGTGTCCGTCCCCGATCGGATCCGGTGAAGGGGTGGGTGAAGGGGTGGGCGGTGAAGTCGGGATGCTGCCCCACTTTACGGCGAAAGGGTCGAAAGATGACATAACGCCACATTGCATAAGAAATGCAGTAATTGTTCTCTACACTGAGGCGGTGCCAGGGCGCCCATCCGCATGGAGCCTTCCGTCGCCTCGTGAAACCCCATCAGCCAAGGAGCGCGTGTGACCGCCAGAACGGCACTCATCACCGGCATCACCGGCCAGGACGGCTCCTACCTGGCCGAACTGCTGCTGGAGAAGGGGTACCGGGTGCACGGGATCGTCCGCCGTGCCTCCACCTTCAACACCGAGCGCATCGAGCACCTCTACCGCGATCCGCACGACCCGCAGGCGCGTCTCTTCCTGCACTACGGAGACCTCACCGACGGGACGCGGATGACCGGTCTGCTGGAGCAGGTGCAGCCGGACGAGGTCTACCACCTCGCCGCCCAGTCACATGTGCGGGTGTCGTTCGACGAACCCGAGTTCACCGGTGACACCACGGGGCTGGGCACCATCCGGCTGCTGGAGGCCATCCGGAGGACGGGCCTGCCGTGCCGCTTCTACCAGGCCTCCAGCTCCGAGATGTTCGGCGCCGCCCCGCCGCCCCAGGACGAGAGCACCCCGTTCCATCCCCGCTCGCCGTACGGGGTCGCCAAGGTTTACGCCTACTGGGCGACGCGCAACTACCGCGAGGCGTACGGGCTGTACGCGGTCAACGGCATCCTGTTCAACCACGAGTCCCCGCGCCGTGGCCCCACGTTCGTGACCCGGAAGGTGGCCGTGGCCGCCGCCCGGATCAAGGCCGGCCTGCAGGACGTCGTCCACCTCGGCAACCTCGACGCCCGCCGCGACTGGGGCTACGCCGCCGAGTACGTCGAGGCCATGTGGCTGATGCTGCAGCAGGACCAGCCGGACGACTATGTGGTCGCCACCGGCACCAGCCACAGCGTGCGCGAGTTCGTCGACCAGTGTTTCGCCCACGTCGGCCTCGACTGGCGCGACCATGTGCGGTTCGACGAGCGCTATCTGCGGCCGACCGAGGTGGACGACCTGGTCGGCGACGCGTCGAAGGCCCAGCAGGCCCTCGGCTGGCGCGCCACGGTCCGCGCGCCCGAACTGGCCCGCCTGATGGTCGACGCGGAACTCGACGCCCTCTGCAACGGGGCCGCCGCCGACCGGACGGCGCCCCCCGCCGTTCCCGCTCCCGCCGCGCGGTGATCCCATGCCCGCCGATCGGCTTCCGGCCCGGGGTACCCCGCGCGGCGTCGCCGTACTGATGACCTGTCACAACCGCCGGGAGCGGACACTCGCGGCCATCGCCTCGGTGTACGCGCAGACCGGACTTCCCGCGGGTACCCGATGCACCGTCCACCTCGTCGACGCCGGCAGCGCAGACGGCACGGCCGACGCGGTGCGGGCCGCGTTCCCCGCCACCGACGTGCTGACGGTCGGCGCGGACGTCCACTGGGGCACCGGCACCAGGATCGCCGCCACCCGAGCCGATCCGGCGGCCCATGTGCTGTGGCTCAACGACGACGTGGTCCTCGACCCTGGAGCCCTCACCGCGCTGCTCGACACCGCCGCCCCCCTGGACCGTCCGGCCGTGGCCGTGGGCGCCATGCGCTCCGGGGACGGCACCCGCACCACGTACAGCGGCTACCGCCTCGCCCCCGCCCGGCATAGGCCCCCGGCGCTGCGCCGGATCGAACCGGACCCTGGCAACGCGCAGCCGTGCGACACCTGCAACGGCAACGCCGTGCTGGTCACCGCCGCCGCCCGGCGCATCCTGGGCGACCTCGACCCCGCCTTCCCCCACCGCCTGGGCGACCACGACTACGGGCTGCGCGCCCGCCGGGCCGGCATCCCGCTGCTGCTCGCACCCGGCCACGTGGGCACCTGCGACGACAACACCCACGCGCTGGCGGGCACCTCGGCCGAACCCGGCCTCGACGTGCGCACCGCACTGAAGCGGCTGGCCTCGGTACGCGAACAGCCGCCGGCGCCCTGGTGGCGGTACTGCCGCCGTCACCTGGGCCCCTGGGCCCCGCTGGTGTTCTGCTCCCCGTACGTGAAAACCGCCCTGCGCCGCCGGCCCGGAGCCTGGCCGCAGCACCCGACCGCGCCCCTGCGCGCGGACCCCTGAGCAACCGGCCACGCGGCCGCACCGGCGCCTGACCGTGCGGCCGCGGGCACCCGGTTCGCCCCCCGAGTGCATGTCCCCCATCCCAGAACGGATCACGGTGCGACTTTTTCCCGTTGACCCGCAGACCCTGCTGATGCTGCTCACGGCGCTTGCGTTCGTGGGGCTGCTGCTGTGGGTCTTCGCCCGGCACTGCCGGATCGCGATCGCTCTGCTGCTGGGCTCCCAGGTCTGGATCGTCGCCGCCGGCGGGCAGCAGGCCGCCCTCGACTTCGGCGTGCGCGTGTATCCGGCCGACCTCCTGGGCGTGTGCGCGCTTCTCGTCGCCGTGGTGCGCCTGCCCCGCCGGGGCCTGGCCGCCCGCGCGGGGCTGGGGGCGCTGCTGGCCCTCCTCGCCCTCACCGCCTGGTCCACCCTGCGGGGGGTGGCCGACTTCGGCCTGCAGGCCGCGGGCAACGACTCCCGCGTCGCCTTCTGGCAGTTCCTCGCCATCGTCCTGTATCTGGCCACCGCACCGCTGAGTGCCTCACTGAACCGGTTCGTCCCCCGGGCCTGGCTGGCCACCGCGGCCGCGTACGCGCTGCTCAGCGTGGCCGGCTGGGCGGACCGCGGACTGCATGCGGTCAACGCCCATCTCGCCGTCGACGGCGTGACGGTGGACGCCCGGCCGGTGCCCGCCGCCGCGGCGCTGGTCCTGGCCCAGGCCGCGGTGCTGCTGTCGGCGCATCCGCCCGCCCGCCGGGACACCGCGGCGGACCACGCCGTCCCGGCGGGCGGTCAGGGGCGCGGCAGGCACCTTGTGGCCGTGCTGTTCCTCCTCCTCCTCGTGGTCCTGCTCCAGCACCGGACCGTCTGGGTGGCCACCGCGACGATGGCGCTGGCCTGGTGGGCGCTGCGTCCCGCACGCGGCGGACAGCGCCTGGTGTCCGCCTGTGCGGGCGTGTTCGCCCTTGGTGTGGTGGCGCTGCTGTACACCGCCGGCGCCTTCGGCGCGATCGGCGGTTTCCTCGCGGACTCGGTCAGGGAGACCCAGGGCACCCACAGCACCTTCGTGTGGCGGCTGCTCGGCTGGCAGGAACTGCTCGACGCCCCGCGGACCGTCGCCCAGTGGCTGGTCGGCGCGCCGTTCGGGTCCGGCTACGAACGGATCATCGCAGGCGGGCTTGTCACGGTGTCCCCGCATGACTACTACCTGCACATCATGCTGCGCCTCGGACTTGTGGGGCTGCTGGCGCTGCTGGTCGTCTATGTCCAGACCTTCCGGCGGCTCGGACGCCAGGGCCCCGCGACGCTTGCCCTGCGCGTGGTGATGATCGGCCAGTTGGTGCTCTTCGTGTCCTACTCGGCCATTCCCGAGCAGGCGGTGCTGCTCGGGTTGTGCCTGTGGCAGGCGCGGGCCGCCGGCAGGTCGAAAGCGCCGGCCCCCGCGCCCGGTCCGGTGGCGCCCGTGCCGCGTCCGGCGCCCCTCGCCCCGCCCGCCGTCAAGGACCGGGACCGCACGGCCCTGTGAACGGGAACCGGAGGAACAGCGGGGCGTGTAACGCCGCAATAAGTGACAAACCAGGCGACGGTTGATCACAATGGGCGGGTGACTGTTCTCCACCGGGCCCGCACAGCCGTGCAGCGCTTCGGCTTCGACGTGCACCGGTTTCCGCAGTGCTCCTTCGACTACCGCGCGGTGCAGCTGCTGCGCCACTCAGGCACCGATGTGGTGCTCGACGTGGGCGCGAACCGCGGCCAGTACGGGCACACCCTGCGGCGGTTCGGCTACCGAGGACGCATCGTGTCCTTCGAGCCGCTGCGCGCAGCGTTCGAGGCCCTGCGCCGCCGCGCGGCCCGCGACCCGTTGTGGACCGTGTTCCCGCACGCCGTCGGCGACGAGCGGACCACCGTCACCCTGAACGTGGCCGGCAACAGCGGACTGAGCAGTTCCGTCCTGCCCATGCTGCCCCGGCATGCCCAGGCGTGCCCCGACTCCCGCTACGTGGGGCGCCAGGAGGCCGAGCAGTACCGCCTGGACGACCTGTGGCCGCAGCTGGCCGGACCCGGGGACCGCGTCTTCGTCAAGCTGGACGTCCAGGGGTACGAGGAAGCCGTGCTGAAAGGAGCCGACGCTCTCGCGCGCCGCTGCTGCGGTCTGCAGCTGGAGGCGTCCTGCGTCCCGCTGTACGAGGGCGGCCCCCTGCTGGAGAAGGTGATGGGCATGGCGCAACAGCGCTACGGACTGACCCTCATGGCGGTGGTCCCGGGGTTCACCGATCGACGCACCGGTCAGATGCTCCAGTGCGATGTGGTGTTCCTCCGCGACCACGAGCCCGCATCCGGCCGGACGTGACACGCGGGCATTGACCACGGTGCCGGGTGCCGGGTGATCCGGTCGCGCCGACGGCCCCGTCCCCGCACCGGCAGGGGGAGGGGGAGCTGATCGCGCTCGGCCGCCACCCGGTACAGGGCAGCCGTGTGCGCACCGGGCGGCACAGCACCACGGCGAGTGCGACGGCCACCGGCACGAGCACGGCAGCGGGTACGGACCGGCCGGAGGCGATCTTCGAGAGGGCGACTGCCGCCGCATACACCGCGAGCCCCAGGGCCGCGTGCACCGCGTAGCCGCTCCACAGGCGACGTGCCTGAACGACACAGCCGCCCCGCCACGCCCACATCTGCACGACGAGACCGCTCGCATCCGTTCGATGTGACGCCGGTGTCAGCCGATCCGCGCTGCGGCCGCGTCACCTCCGAGGAGACCGCAACGGATGGCTGAGCACGGCAACCCTGTCTGATGGCCCGTGACATGCCACGGGCGGAGTAATGGCGCTCTTGGCCCGTTTAGGCCGCTCACGCTGTGCTTGTCGATCAGGTCGTGTTTCAGGAGACCCGTGTGTACAGGTCGCGTGAGAGGAGCCAGCATGAGCATCACCGCCATTGCCGACCCGACCAAGCCCGGTTCCCTCGCCCACCGCGCCCGCACACGGCGCTGGGCAGAACTACTGCGCTGCTTCCCCAACCTCGCAGACATGCGCGTACTCGACCTCGGGGGCACTCCACACGCCTGGCGTCTGTCACCAGTCCGCCCCGCTCACGTGGTGACCGTCAACCTCGACCCGAGCACCGCGCACCAAACAGAACCCGACATCACCCCTCTCGTCGCGGACGCCTGCACTCTCCTCACATCAGGTCACCTGGCAGGCGAACGGTTCGACCTTGCCTATTCCAACTCCCTCATGGAACACGTGGGCGGCCACCGCCATCGGCAGCAATTCGCCGAAACCGTCCACTCCTGCGCCGATCACCACTGGATTCAGACGCCCTACCGATATTTCCCTGTCGAACCCCACTGGCTCTTCCCGGGAATGCAGTGGCTTCCCTTCCGCGCCCGCGTCGCCGTCTCACAACACTGGCCCTACGGACACATCTCGAGCGCCAATCGACCACAAGCGACGCAAGATGTCGAAGAAGTCGAACTGCTGTCCGTGACCGAGATGCGCTCCTACTTCCCTCAATCCCACATCTGGTTCGAGCGCTTCGCCGGTCTTCCCAAGTCGCTGGTCGCCAGGAAGTAGCAGACTCCTGGATGGAGCGATCCGGCTCCCGAACCCACGCTGAATCGGCCGCTCGCCTCGGACCTGCGGGCGCACTGCTCGTGCGGCTGGCGTGGCACGACCCGGCCACCGCCGTCCTCATCGAGATGCACGACGAATGGATCGCCTTCCCCCACAGCTACCTCCCCGAGGGCGGCATGGACTCGATTTACCCCCAGACAGAAGATCAACCCGCCGCGGTTACACCACTACAGGGGACATGACCCGAAGACGAGCCAGGCTCCACGGGCCGCCGCGAGTCTTCCGCGCACCGCCACACCTCCTCGACCCACCCGGCCACCGCATCGTCGTCCCGCTCCACGGCCCGTCGGGCCGGGACCCGGCAGGACCATCCGTTGCGCACCAGCAGCTTCCGCACGCCCCGGATCGTGTAGGTCAGGTGGAAGCGACGGCCGATCACCGCCTCAGTAATCCGGAGGGGGTTTCTGCAGGTGTAAAAATTCCCCCGGGGCGGCTTTTGCGGACCGGGCCATGACGAGGGCGTGTCAGTTCCGAGCTGGAAGGATGCTGGGATACCCTTGGATTCGGCGCGGCTGCATCCGTAGATGCCGATCTCCGCTTCCTTTCGGGGTGCCGGCGTCGTATCCCATCCGCCCGGCACGATCTTCAGCAAGTTTGAGGAGAGGCGTCATGCCACATCCCGGATTCTTCGTCCATCGTCTGCCCGTCGGGCCGGTCATTCCCGACCGGGACGCGCTCCTGCTCGAATTCTGCGCCGGGCGCCGGGTGCTGCACATCGGCTGTGCCGACTCACCGCTGACCGAGGAAAGGCTGGACGACGGCTCGATCCTCCACGCACGGCTGCTGAAGACCGCCTCCGCGGTGCTCGGGGCGGACATCGATGCCGAGGGAATCGAACTCCTGCGGAACCGGCTGGGCGGGGAGTACACCGTCATGAACGTCGCCGACCCGGCCGACAGGTCCGTTGCCGCCGCGTTCAAGCCCGACGTCGTCCTGGCAGGCGACGTCATCGAGCACGTACGGGACGCGGCCTCGTTCCTCCGTGGTATCGCGGACCTGATGCGGGAGGTGGGAAACGGGGCCGAGTTGATTCTCTCGACTCCCAACGGGCTCGCGGTCAAGGGGATTGTCAACACCATGAGGGGGTGGGAAAGCATTCACCCGGATCACGTGTACGTATTCACCCCAGCTTCTTTGGCCCGCCTGGTCTCGGACTGCGGACTGCAGCCGAGCCGGTGGCTCTTCTACCACGTTTTCGGCCCGGGGAAGAGAGTCCGGGAACGTATTATGCGGGCCGTCTTTCGTGCCGCCGCCAAATTGCGCCCGGCATTTTCCGAGGGTCTGGTTCTCGTCTGCAAGGCACCCTCGTTCTGACCTCCTGAAGCCGGTCACGGTACGACCGTTCCCCTTCATGCGGCATGAGGTGGTTCCTGCGTGAAACACGCTGACGCCGACTGTGTCCCCGCGGTCGGAGCCCGGTCCGCTCTCCGCTGGCTGAGGTGGAACTGCTCCGGCTCCGCCGTCCTCCTGGTGCTCCAGCTCGCGTACACCATGTACACCGGGCGAACGGTGACGCCCAGTGCGTTCGGTGCGTACGCCATCGCGCTCACCGTGATCCAGTTGCTCGGGTACGTGTCCAACGGGGGACTGGCCACCTACGTACTGCGGGCCGGAGTGCTGACGCGGCCCGCCGTGCACGCTGCCTGGCGGCTCGGGACCGCCTGCGGGATCCTCTGTTTCCTCGTGGTGCAGACGACCGCCCCGCTGATCGGCACGCTGTGGCACATGCCCGAAATGACGCCGCTGCTCCGCCTGCTGGGCTGCCAGTTCCTCGTACAGCCGGCCGCCACGGTCGTGATCGCCACCCTGCGTCGCACCGGGCGGGCCCGCACGGCGGTCACCTGTGAACTCGCAGGCCAGGCGAGCGGCATCGCCGCCGGCGTGACACTGATCGCCCTCGGCTGGAATCCCCTCGGGCTGGCCGCCGCGCAGCCCGCGGCGGCGACCGTCACCCTGGCACTCGTCACACTCAGGGTCTCCGCCCGGCCCGTGCTGCCCCCCGGCGCACCGGTCAGGGCGCGACAACTCCTTGTGCCTTCGGGCTTTCTGGCCGGCTTCGGGCTCCTGGAATTCGCCAGCACCAGTTCGCCGACGTGGATGGCCGGGCACTTGTTCGGGGCGGGAGCCACCGGAGCCTACTCCCGCGCCGCCTACTTCGTCGGTCTTCCTTCCCAGGTCCTCTTCCAGGGCCTCAACTCGGCGGCCACTCCGCTGCTCGCCGAACGGCGGGCCTCGGACCGCCTCGTGGGCGGCCGTGCGGCGGAGTACGTCGTGTGCGCCGCATCGGCCGCCACCTTCGTCGGCTTCGGGGCACTGTGCGGGCTCGGACCCGCTGCGCTCGGACTGCTGCTCGGTCCGGGCTGGGAGCTCGCCACCGCCCTGGTGCCACTGACCGCGGCAGGCGCCGGCATGGCGCTGCTGTGCCGGTCGGGGATGATCATCGACCAGACCAGGCACGCGAGCAGGGCAGTGCTGACGACACAACTGACGGTGCTGTCGACCACGTTCGCGGGGATCGGCATCGCGGTCATGGAACAGAGCCTCGTCCTGCTCGCCGGCGCGGTGGCCGTCGGGCAGACGGCCGGACATCTGGTGCAGCTCGGCGGCTGGCACCGGGCCGGCCTGCTGCACACAGGGGCGGCGCTGCGCATGCACGCGATCCATGCGCTCATCGGCGGCGGACTGGGTGCTGCGGCCGCACTGGGGGGTTCCGGCCGGTCCCCGGCAGCCGCGATCGGCTACGGACTCGCTTGCATGCTGCCGGTCGTCGTGCTCTGTGCGCTCTTTCGCCGCTGGATCCCGCTCTACGCGGTGGCCTCTGCGGCCGGGATCCTGCGTTCTCCGGGAGGGCCTCGTGCCGGCCCCGAACTTACCGGAGAAGGGGCCCGGCTCGCAGCCGCGGCCCATGACGATGTGAAAGACATCTCACGTGCCTAAGAGGTCAAGCCGCGACGGCCAGATCCGCCGATGAGGAGGTGAAAGCGTGCTGTTCGTCGAAGGGCCGTCGGGTCTGCAAGCAGTGGTAGAGCAGGCCGATCATGCGGGTTGAACAGGGGCCGCTGGGCCTGGGCGTGCCAGTCGCCGCGTTTACGTCGGCGGCGGTAGTGCGCGGCTGCTCCTGGCGAGGCCGTGAGGGCTGCGAAGGCCCACTGGTGGGTGGTCAGGTGGTCGTTCTTGATGTAGCGGCGTCAGACGAAGCGTTTCTTGCCAGAGGCCCAGGTGATGGGGGCCGAGCCCGCGTATGCCTTCAGGGACCGGGCGTCGGCGAACCGTGTGCGGTCATCGCCCGTCTCGGCGATCACCCGGGCGCCGAGCTGGACGCCCATGCCGGGGAAGCTGAGCAGGATCTCAGCGTCCGGTTGCTGGTGAAAAGAGGCGTTCAGTGCCTCGGTGAGGTCGTCGACGGCCTTGCGGGCTGCGTCCAACTGCGCGATCAGGGCGCGCAGTTGCTGGGCCTTTTCGTCCTCGACCAGCGTGGGCTGGTGTGCCTGCTCGGCGCGCAGGGCGGTCTTGATGCGCTCGGCTTGGACGTCGATGCCGCGGCTGCGGCCTGCGCGCTTGAGGGCGGTCCGCTGCCGCTGCAGGATCAGCCGGGCTCCCGCGGTCGGCGTCGGTGCCGGAGTCAGCACCGTGCGGGCTTCGGGGCGGGTCAGGCCGCCCTGCTTGGCGAGGAAGGCGTCCAGCGCGACGGGGTAGTGGTCGCGCAGCAGCGAGCGGACCTGGTTGGCGATCCGCTGACGGGCCCAGACCGCGTCCTGCTGAGCGCGGTCTGGGACGGTGATGGCGCGGGCCGGCTCGCTGTCGTCGGGCAGCGGCCGGTGGGCGTGCATGCCGGTGCGCAGGATGTTGGCCAGGACCAGGGCGTCGCCGGGATCGGACTTCTTGCGGCTGACGCCGTGCCGGTCGCGGTAGCGGGCGGCGGCGAGCGGGTTGACAGCGAAGATCTTCCGCGTGCCGGTTCGCAGAACGGCCGCGAGCGGGCCGCTGGAGGCCTCGATGGCCACCGGTATCGGGGCATCGGGGCTGTCGCCGTGCTCGGCCGGCAGGTCCAGGAGCAGCCGGTAGCCGGTGAGATTGTCGCCCATGCGGCGCTTGGCCAGCAGGTCGCCCTCGTGGTCGACCAGGGCCATGCCGTGATGAGACTCCGCCCCGTCGACCCCGCAGAACACGGTCGAGCCGTTCCCCTCTCATCGTGCGTGTGCGCAGGTGATAAGCCTGTGCGGGCCACCCGGCGACCTCCTCCCAGGACTCGATGGTCCGCCATCGCACCAGCCGCTCGCGGCACCAGCGCACCACGGGGGCGCCGGTCTCGATCAGAGCTCGAATGGCTCGTGGAGTACGACGGGGTCACCGTGCGGCGGGCTCACACCACGACGATCGACGTCCGGCACAGGTCGGCGGGATTCGTAGCGGCCCGAAGACACCGGGCGCCACCGCTCTTTCAGAAGGTCTCCCGGGACCGGGAAGCCAGAGGGGCCGGCCCGGTGCCCACGGGGGTGCTGCGAACCACACCACATCGACGGCCCGGACAGTCCCTGACGGGACCAACCGCAGCCGCTTACTCAAGGATTAGGAAGCTGACCATGCACATCGGCTTTGCCGGCCCCGTGGATCTCGCGACGCTCCGCAGCCACCTGCCGGAGGGAGTCCCGGCTGTCTACGCCTTTCCGTACACGGGCTGGCTGGTGCGGACGTGGCTGGAACAGGGGCACCGCGTGACCGTCTACGCCCTGAGCGCCGAGCTGAGCGAGTGCCGCGTGTACGGTGACGGCGATCCGCTGCGGATCGTCGCCGTGCCGCAGCGCCACAGGGCCAGGCATCGTGCGCGCGACTTCTTCCTCTTCGAGCGCCGGGGACTGGCCAGGGCCATGCGCGAGCACCCCGCCGATGTGATCAGCGCCCACTGGACCTACGAGTTCGCACTCGCGGCGACGGACACCGGACTGCCCTCCTGCGTCACCGCGCACGACGCCCCCCTCCGCGCGGCCTGGGAGATGCGGAGTGCCTTTCGCTGGATGCGCCACAGCCTGGCCCTGCCCGCCGTACACCGGGCGACCACCCTCAGCGCCGTCAGTCCGTACACGGTCCGGCACCTGCGTCGGTGTCTCGGGGTGCGGCGGCATGTCGAGGTGATCCCCAACGGCGTGCTGCTCGACTCCCTGCCCCGCGCCGGGGCTCCTCGTCACCATGGAGAACCGGTGTTCGCGTCGGCGCTGCAGGGCTGGGGCCGGCTGAAGAACGGAATCGGGCTGCTCCAGGCCTTCCGGCAAGTGCGCGATCGCCTTCCCGCAGCGCGGCTGCTGATGTGCGGCGCGGGATTCGGACCGGGCGGGCCCGCCGAGAACTGGGCCGTCGGGAAGGGTCTGCACCGAGGGGTGGAGTTCGCCGGCCCCACCGCCCATCCCCTCCTGCTCCAGCGCCTTGCTCGGGAAGCCGACGTCCTTGTGCACCCGTCCCGCGCGGAGAACCTCCCCCTGACCATCCTCGAGGCGATGGCGGTCGGGGTTCCGGTCGTGGCGGGTGGCCGCAGCGGAGGCGTCCCCTGGGTCCTCGACGACGGCCGGGCCGGCGTTCTGACGGACGTCGAGGACCCCGCGGTTCTGGCCTCGGACATGACGGAGCTGTTCCGGGACCACGAGCGCCGGGTGCTGCTCGCCGAGCGGGCCAGGAAGCGTGTCGAAGGCAGCTTCCGGCTCCAGGACGTGGCCCGTGCCTACGTCGACTGGTTCCGCACGGCCTGCTGACCACTTGCCACACCGGCAGTCGCGCACACTCCGGCCCCGTACAGCGGACGGCCGGGCGTGCGTTCACCACAACCGGTCTCCTCCCCAATGAATCCTCGGCGCATGAACGAACCGGCTCAGGACACAGCATCGACTCGTGAGGCACGACGACATCAAGTACGCGGCGGACGCGACAAACGAGGCTCTCAGCCCGCTCGGTCTCGACCAGCCAAGGCCCAGGGACCGCTTCGCCGCGGCCGTGACCGGACTCCCCGAGCGGCTCCCGAAAGGCGCGGACGTCCTGGAACTCGGTGCCGGCAACGGAGTGATCGCCCACTGGCCCAGTGGTACGGCCGCGAAGTGATCGCGGTGGACCGCTGGTTCCCCTCCTCCAGACTGTGCTCCGCCTGCGGCACCATCGCATCGACAATGCCGCTCAACGTCCGCATCTGTACGTGCGGCTGCGGCACGACCCACGACCGGGACGTGAACGCAGCCCGCAACATTTTGGCCGAAGGACTTTCGGTGACAGTCTGTGGAGCTGGTGTAAGGCCTCAACGGAGAACTCCGGGCGGGCAGTCGGCGACGAAGCAGAGAGCATCACGGCGCGAGCCGTGAGAACCCCCTCCCTACAGGCAGGGGAGAGTCAAGTACCTGCATGCGTGTTCCTCCTCCTCCCTCCCTCTGGTCTCATTCCATCGCCTGCAGCAGCCCGTCGCAAAAACGCGCCGCCATCCCCTGCGACGTGTACGCCGAGGCGTCGTCCTGGCAGGCCGTGCGCAGGGCCTGAAGCCGTGCCCGGTCGTGCAGCAGCGCGGTCACGGCGCCGGCGTAGGCGGCGGGGTCGTCCGGTGTGACCAGCGCGTTGCGGCCGTCGGCCAGGTACTCGAACTCGGGGGCGTGCCAGGGCCAGCTTGTGGTGACGACGGGGGTGCGCAGGGCGAAGGAGTCCACCGCGCAGAGCCCGACCCGGCCCGGCATCAGCATGATGTCGCTGACCGCCCCGAGCGGCGCGGCGCTCGGCCCGCTCGTGTGGCCGATGGCGATCACCGGGCTGCCGGGCCGGGAGGCGGCGGCGTCGACCAGGTGCCTGTCGGCGCCGTCGCCCGCCACCAGGAGCCTGAAGCCCGGGAGTTCGGCGGCGATGCGGTCGGCACAGTCCAGCAGGAACGGGATCCGCTTGGGCGCGTCCAGCACGCCCAGGAACAAGGCGGTGCGTCCTTCGGCCAGGCCGTACCGCTTGCGCAACTGCGCGGTCTCGGTGAACTCCGCCGTCCCCGGCCGCACTGCCCGGGCGCGCGCGGCCACGAGCTGTGTGGTGTCGACGGAGTTGCGTACCACGGTGATCCGGTCGCGGGGGAATCCCCGGGAGGCGACGTGTGCCGCGCCGCCGTCGGTGTAGGCGAAGAACCAGGAACCCCGCCGGGTCAGCGCGCCCTTCAGGGCCTCCTCGAGACGCCTCGGCGGTTTGGTGTAGGTCCGGCCATGGCCCCAGAAGGCCACCGTGGGGGCCCCCTTGGCCGTCCGTCGCCTCGGCTGCCGCAGTAGCAGGGGGTATGCCTCCAGGTTCTGCAGCGCCTGCTCCAGCACGACGAGGTCGGCACAGGCCGCCCGGTGCTGCACCCGGCGCCAGAGCAGGGACCGTCCGCCGGGCGCGTGCAGGAGGCGGGTGGGGACCTGAGTCGCGCAGGCGCAGGACGCGGCGTCCTTGCCGACGGCCTGGTGCGCGGGCGCGGGCCCGTGCAGCACCTCGAGATCCACGCGCTCGCGGGCCAGGCGCGCCTGCAGGTGGTCGAAGAAGGACGTGCGGTAGTCGGCGATATACGGCTGCACCACGACCACGCGGCGCCGGGCGCTCTGAGCGCTCAGCACGCCGGCTCCAGGGGAGCCGCCGGCCGGCCCGCGGCCTGTGCCATGGCCTGGGCGTACACGGCTTGGATGCCGGCCGTCCAGGACCGTGCGCTGTACCGTTCGGCGTGCATCCGGCGGCAGTGCTCACGCAGCGCCGGGAAGCGCTCGCGTGCCGTCGCCAGGGCCTGCGGCAGGTCGCCGGCGTCGCCGTAGACCGCCCCCGTACCGTCCCTGCGCACACTGTCCGCCGCCGCCGATCCCGCGAGGGCGAGCACGGGAACTCCTGCGGCCAGCGCCTCCTGGCACACGAGGGGGGCGCCCTCGGGGCAGATGCTGGGGAAGACCAGACCGGTGTAGCGCGGCAGCCGGGCGGCGATCTCCTGGCGCGAGAGGGTGCCGAGCAGCCTCACTGTGCCGGTCGCGCTGTGCCGGCAGGCCGGCTCCAGTGGTCCGGAGCCGATCACGTCGAGGGGTTCGCCCTCCGGCCAGCTCCTCAGCAGCGGCAGGATGCCCTTCTCCTCGCTCAGCCGCCCGACGTACACCCACCGCGCGGCGGTTTCCGGTGTCACCGTGGTGGAGTCCTCGGGGCAGGCCGGGCTTCCGGCGTGGACGAAGTTGGGGACCAGGGCGAGTTTTTCCGGCGGCACGCCGAACCGCAGGTACAGGTCCCGGCTGCGTTCGGACAGCGTCACCAGCCGTTGGGCGCGGCGCAGAAGGGGATGGGCCGCAGCGCCGCGCCGGCCGGCCCAGGCCAGGGGCAGTGTGGCGCTGCGGCCGCCCCGGTAGCACCCGTGCCGCAGCCCCGCCCAGCGGTCGCCGTCGGGGCAGGCGGTGCACATCGTCCCCTCGCGGAAGAGCGTCGCGGACGCGCACGCCGGCCGGTAGTTGTGGAGCGTGGCGACCAGGGCGCCGGGCCAGCGGTTCAGCCAGTCGGTGGCGAAGTTGGGGAACAGATTGTGCACATGCACCACATCGGGGCCGAGCCGGCGCAGCTGGGCCAGCGGGGACCGGCCGCGGCCGGTGGCGACCTGGACCGCCGCACGCAGGGCGTAGCCGCGTTCGGTCTCCAGCGTGTCGGTGTGGGCGGCGACCAGGGTGACGTCGTGCCCGGCACCGCGCAGCGCCTCCGCCTGGTCGAGCACGGCGGCGTTCTCTCCGCTGGGCCGGCGGGAGGAGTAGAAGCTGTGCACCAGCGCCACGCGGTAGGCCGCTGGGTTCCTCGGCGGAATGCCCTGGTGGAGAAGGGGTGCCTCGATCATCGTGTCGTCCATGAGTTCTGCTGCTCTTTCCGGTTGCGGTGGGCGGGCGGGTCCAGGGGAAGAAGACCGGCCGCGAGCGGACGAGGATCAGCGGCGGTTCACCACGGTCTCGTACAACTGCTCAGCGAGCTTGGCTTCTGTGACCAGGTGTGCTGTCGTGCCCACCGCAGCCCGGCCTCCGCCCTCCGGTGGCGGGCCTGATGGTCGGTGAGCACCGCGCCGAGCGCGCGGGCCAGGCGCTGCGGCAGGTCCGCCGCATCGCCCAGCGGTACCGCAGTCGCGCAGCCCGGTGCGGAGAAGTCCCCGGACCCCCTGGTGGTCGAGGTGCACCACCGGCACACCGCGGGCCCAGGCCTCCAGGTTCTGCACCCCGAAGGAGTCGCGCAGGCTGGTGAAGAGCAGCACGTCCGCCTCGTCGTAGGCGCCGAGGGTCTGCGGCCACGGCAGCCGGCCCCTGAAGCACACCGACCCGCTCACCCCCAGCCGCCCGGCCAGCCGCTCCAGTTCGTTGCGCAGCGGGCCGTCCCCGAGCACCTCCAGGCGGGCGCCGGGAATCTCGTCCAGCAGCAGCGCGAAGCGCGCAGCGCCAACTGGGGGGCCTTGATGGCGGTGAACCGGCCGACCCACAGGACCGCCGGCGGGCGTCCCGGCCGCGCAGGGGCCTGCCACGGGGGTTCTTTCAGCAGTTCGTCGGGCACGCCGTCGCTCAGAACCATCCGGGGATCGGTGCGGCCCAGGCGGCGAGCCCGCCGGGCGGTGTCCTGATTGGTGGTCAGCACCTCAGCGGCGCCGCGGAGTGTGGCGCGGCACGCGGGCCGCAGGCTCATGCCGCGCACCCACAGCAACTCCCGCACCACCTCCTGAAAGTACGCCGGGCCCATCCAGCGCCGGTGGCTGCGCGGGGCGGTCTGCCCGCCGCCCACGGGGCCGAACACCAGCGGCGGTCCCAGCCGGCGCAGCGCGCTGCCGCCCACCAGCGAGCCGTAGGAGACGCGGTGCACCACATCGGCGCCGCCGAGCCCGTGGCGCCGTGCATGCTCAGGGGCGCGGCGCTGCCATCCGTCGTAGCGGGCGAACTCCAGGGCCTGGCCGCGCAGGAAGCTGGGCAGCAGGCGGATCCACCAGGGGCGGGGCGGGACGGGCACGACATGGGGCCTGATCCGCCGGCCCACCGGTCCGAGGGCCTCGATGCGCCGCACGATGTGCCGGGTGTTGTCGCCGTGAGGGCGGGTCAGCAGCTCGACCGTGTGCCCGCGCCGCGCCATTGCCTCGGCCCAGGCCCACCCCATGCCCGGCTCCGTGCCGCGGCTCGGGTCGCACGCGTACGAGGCCAGGACGATCCGCAGCGCCCCCACGCCGGGCCGGGGGGACTGCTGCGCGGGGCCCGCGTGGTGCGCGGACGTGCCGGCCGGGGCGGTCACCGCGCCTTCTCCCGCACCTCGGCGTCCGCCGCCCCGATGGCCGGCGGCCGCACCGGCGCCACGGCTCTGCCCGGAGCCGTCCGCAGCGCCGCCTGCCGGACGACACCCTTGACGAACCGGGCGTTGCCGAACAGGTAGCGCCGCCACAGCCGCCGCGGCTCGCAGCCCAGCCGGAACAGCCACTCCAGCCCCCCGCGGCGCATCCAGTGCGGCGCCTGCCGCTTGCTGCCCGCGATGAAGTCGAACGCGGCGCCCACCGCCACGGTCACCACGGGCAGCGCGGCGCCGAGCTCGGCCGCGCGGTGGTCCTGCAGGGGCGTACCGAGGCCCACCCAGACGATGTCGGCCTCGCGGGCGCGGATGTCCTCCTCCTGGTCCCGCAGCTCACGGGCGGTCAGCGACCTGAACGGCGGAGAACAGGACCCGGCGAGCACGGCCCGGGGGAAGCGCCGCCGCAGTTCGCGCTGCAACGCGGCCAGGACATCCGGCGTGGAGCCCAGCAGGTAGTGACGCAGTCCCGTGCCCTGGCTCATCGAGAAGACGTCCAGCATGAGGTCCGGGCCGTAGACGCGCCCGCGGGGCAGCGCGGTGCCCCGGTGGAGGAACCGGTTCGCCCAGACCACCGGCTGTCCGTCGGCGAGGTTGAGGAACGCCGAGCGGAGGGTACCGAGCAGTTCCGGATCCCGGTCGCCGAGAGCGAGCGTGTAGGCGTTGCACAGGTGCACGTCGCTCCCCTCGGGGGTGACGGCCGGGCCGACCGCGTCCCCCGTCCGGTGCGCCTCGCGGGCCTCCCGGACGTGCAGGGCGCGGTGCACCACCCGGCGGGCCGCGCTTTCGGGGGTGTGTGCCGCGACGGGCACGCCGAGACACGAGACGACGGGAACGGCCCCCGGGCCGTTCGCCGTCCGATCGCCGACCGCCGTCATCGGCGGGCTGTGCCGTTCAGCACGGTGACGGGATGCCGCCGGGGCGTGGTGCCGAGGTCGTCGAGGTCCACCCGGCGGCGGAAGTCCTTGATGGTCTCCCGGAGGCCGTGCTCCACCGGTGTCGTGGGGTTCCAGTCCAGCAGTTGCCGGGCCAGCGTGATGCTCGGACGGCGCTTCTCGGGATCGTCCTGCGGCCGGGGGACCAGCACGATCTCGGAGGGGGACTCGGTGAGCTTGCTGATCCACTGGGCCAGTTCGAGCATCGTGATCTCGTGGGGGTTGCCGAGGTTGACCGGGCCGCCGTGGCTGCTCCCGATCATCCGCACCAGCCCGTCGACCAGGTCGTCGACGTAGCACAGCGACCTGGTCTGGCTGCCGTCCCCGGTGACCGTGATCGGCTCTCCCCGCAGGGCCTGGCGGATGAAGGTGGGGATCGCCCGGCCGTCGTCCGGGCGCATCCTGGGCCCGAAGGTGTTGAAGATGCGCACGATCTTGGCGTCGACACCGCGTTCCCTGCGGTAGGCCATCGTCAGTGCTTCGCCGAAACGCTTCGCCTCGTCGTAGACCGAGCGGGGGCCCACCGGGTTGACGTGCCCCCAGTAGCTCTCCGGCTGCGGGTGCACCTGGGGGTCTCCGTAGGACTCCGAGGTGGAGGTCAGCAGGAAGCGGGCGCCCTTGTCGGCGGCCAGGTCGAGTGCGTGCCAGGTGCCGGCCGACCCCACGCGCAGCGTCTCCAGCGGCAGCCTCAGGTAGTCCGGGGGAGAGGCGGGCGAGGCCAGGTGGAACACGGCGTCCACCGGGCCGCTCACGCCGAGGCCCTCGGTGACGTCCCGGTACTCGAACCGGAAGCGCGGGTGGTCCATCAGATGGGCGACGGTGTCCTCGCTGGACGTCACGAGGTTGTCCACGCACAGCACGGAGTGGTCTGCGGCGAGCAGGCGCTCGCACAGATGGGATCCGATGAACCCGGCCCCACCCGTCACTACA
Source organism: Streptomyces tirandamycinicus (assembly GCF_003097515.1). Classification (NCBI taxonomy): domain Bacteria; kingdom Bacillati; phylum Actinomycetota; class Actinomycetes; order Kitasatosporales; family Streptomycetaceae; genus Streptomyces; species Streptomyces tirandamycinicus. The sequence continues at coordinate 5,940,429 of NZ_CP029188.1, forward strand.
GCACGCATGAAGGTCCTCTCGACGGCCACGTCGCGGGTCGACTGCGGCAAGGTGATGTGTCATTGCCGAGGCCTGCCCCGACATCGTGTTTGCATCTATTGGTCGGTTATGGACTATTCGAGACGTTAGGTGAGCGAATATGCCTCCGCGATGGGCAACTTTCCCTCGTTCAGTTGAAGAGGAGGGCGGGGCGGCTTCCCCCGTCGCAGTGACGGCCGCTCACGCCCCCGATTCGCCCGGACGGCCGAAGCCCGGACGAGCGGCCGTCAAGCGGACCATCGACCTGGTCGGCGCCGCCGCGCTGCTCCTGCTGCTCGCGCCGCTCCTCCTGCTGGCGGCCGTGGCGGTGAAGGCGGACTCCCCGGGACCGGTCCTGTTCCGGCAGAGGCGCACGGGTCGCTACGGCCGGGAGTTCGACATGCTGAAACTGCGCACCATGCACGTCGGGGCGGAACGGATGCGAGACGCACTCGGCACCCGCAACGAGTCCGACGGGCATCTGTTCAAGATGCGCGAAGACCCCCGGATCACCACGACCGGCCGCTGGCTGCGCCGCTGGTCCCTGGACGAACTGCCGCAACTGGTGCATGTGCTGACGGGCCGGATGTCGCTGGTCGGCCCGCGGCCGCTGCCCGTCCGGGACTCCGACTTCGGCGAGGACGCCCGCCGCCGCCTGCTGGTCCGGCCCGGACTCACCGGGCTGTGGCAGATCGGCGGACGGTCCGACCTCGGCTGGGAGGAGGCGCTCCGACTGGACCTGGAGTACGTGCGCTCCTGGTCGATCCGCAAGGACCTGGCCATCCTGCTGCGCACGCTGCCCGCCGTCGCGCGCGGCGACGGCGCCTACTGACAACGCGTGGCCCCACCACCGCCCGACGGAAGGGAGACGCGGATGCCGCGTCCGGAACGAGGTCTCGCGCCGAGCATCGCGGACCGGGCGGTGCGCTGGTGCCGCCGCCGGCCCGTCCTGGCGGCCTGGTGCGCCGTCACGGGGCTGGCCCTGGCCGGTGCCGCCTGGATCGCCGTCACCGGCCTGCTCGCCCGCCACGAACTGCAGGCCGCCCAGCGGACCCTGGAGTCGCTGCGCCACCGGGCCGCCCCGGGAGGGCCGGCGGCCGCACCCGGGACACGCACCCCGGCGGACGCGGTGCGCGATGCGGCCGCCCGCGCGGCCGAAGCGCACCGGCTCACCACCGGTCCGGCCTGGTACACCGCCGCGCACCTGCCCGTCCTCGGTGACCCCGTCCGTACCGTACGGGGTGCCGCGGAGGCCGCCGACCGGCTGACCCGCGACGTGCTCTCACCCCTGGCGGACACGGCCGGCGAACTCGTCGCCGGCGCCGGAGCGGACGGCGGCCATCTCGACCTGTCCGCGCTGCGCCGTGCCGCCCCCGCCCTCCACGCGGCATCGCGCCACGCCTCCGAGGTGCGCGCCGACGTGGCCGCCCTGCCCCGCGGCACCTGGCTGCCCGCCGCCGACCGGGCCCGGGCCCTGCTCGCCGGACAGCTCGACCTCGTCGTCCCCGCCACGGCCGAGGCCGCGGTCGCGGCACGGCTGATGCCGTCCATGCTCGGCGAGCGGGGCCCGCGACGGTACCTGGTGGTCTTCGAGAACACGGCGGAGGCGCGCGGCACCGGCGGGCTGCCCGGCGCGTTCGCGATCCTCACCGCGGACCGGGGCCGTCTGGGGTTCGAACGCTTCGGCAACGACGGCGAGTTGGCGAAGGTCCGGGCGTCCGTCGACCTGGGCGCCGAGTACACCGCGATGCACGGCCGCCACGCTCCCACCGGCGTCTGGGTCAACTCCAACGTCAGCCCGCACTTCCCGCACGCGGCGCGCATCTGGAGCGCCATGTGGCGGGCGCACAGCGGCCAGCGGCTGGACGGCGCCTTCGCCCTGGACCCCGGAGCGCTGGCAGGGCTGCTCACCGCCGCCGGCCCGGCGAAGCTCCCGGACGGAACCTCCGTCACCGCCGCCAACGTGGTGGACCTGACCGAGCGCACCAGCTACGCGGCCTTCCCCGACACCGCCGAGCGCAAGGCGTTCTTCCTCGACGTCGCCCGCGCCACGTCCGAGGTCCTCCTGGACGGCGCCGGCGACCCGGCGCGACGCTCCGCGCTGTTCGCGGCGCTGCGCGGCCAACTGCGCGAAGGACGGGTCAAGGTGTGGAGCGCCCATCCGTCCGAGCAGCGCGAGCTGGCATCGCACCCCTTCGGCGGCGTCCTGCCCGACGGGCCCGCCCCGTTCGCCGGACTGGTCGTCAACAACGCCGCGGGCACCAAACTCGACTTCTACCTGGACCGCCGCATGGACTGGAGAGCCGGACGGTGCACGGCGGCCGGACGGGAGGTGACCGTGACCGCGTCCCTGACGAACCGGGCGCCCGGCTCCGGCCTTCCCGCCTACGTCACCCAGCGGGTGGACCGCCCGCCCTACCGGACCCGGCCCGGCGACAACCGCCTGCTGGTCTCCTACTACGCGACGGAGGGAGCCCGGCTGGCGAGGGCCACGGTGGACGGCCGGCCGGCCATGCTGAACCAGATGACCGAACGCGGCCATCCCGTCTATACGGTCGACATGGAGCTGCCCCGGGGCGCCACCCGCACCCTCGTACTGGAACTCCTGGAGCGGCCCTCGGACCGCCCGCCGCTGCTGCTGCACCAGCGGCTGGTGCAGCCCCTGCGGTTCACGGCGCGGCCGCCCGGCCCGTGCGACGGCTGAACCACCGGTCCCGTCAACCGGCGGGGAGCCGGGCCCCTCGGCGGCCCGGGGGCTGCTCAGCGGGCGGCGGCCAGCACGGCCGCGGAGATGCGTTCCACCGGCTCGGCGATCCGCAGGGCCACCTCCCGCGCCGTCTCCAGCGGCGCGCCGTGCGGGTCGGCCACATCGTCGTCGTCGGCCCGGCCCGTGTTCCCGCGCCGCGCCGCGGCGCCCTCGACCAGCGCCGCTGCCCGCCCGGCGGGGTCCGTGACGCCCTCGGCGTCCTCCGCCCTCAGCAGCCTGGCGAACTCCCGCAGGGTGAAGGCGCGCCGCAGCGCCCACACAGGGGAGAGCCGTACGGCCGCTTCCCGGTGTTCCGCCGCCGCGCCCAGGACGAGGTCCGAGTCCTCCACGAGGGCCGCGGTCAGCCGGCGGGCGAGCGCGCCACGGGGATCGCCGCCGAGTTCGGCCAGGAGCGACGCGGCGACGGGGTCCATCGGGATGCCGGTGGCACCGGCGGTGCCGGCGCTGCTCACCTCGAACGCTCCCGGTGAGCCGGCGAGCCTGGCTCTCAGCAGGCGTTCGGCCAGAGGCGAGCGGTGCAGATTGCCCGTGCAGACGACGAGTACGCGAAAGGGCCCGGTCACCTGTCCCGGGACCGGGGCGGAGGGGGAAGGGAGCACAGCGGAATTGTCCGGCAGGTGGTGGCCGTTCGGCCGGGCGCCTCGCCGTGCCGTTGCCGACGCCGACGACGACGGCCCGCCGCCCCCGGCGCTGTGCGGTGCCGAGGGTGACGGGCCGTCACGGCGGGCGGTCAGCCGACCAGCTGCTCGTACGCGGGCAGGGTCAGGAAGTCCGCGTAGTCGGCGTCGAGCGAGACGTGCAGCAGCAGGTCGTGCGCCTGCTGCCAGCGACCCGCCGCGAACGCCTCCTCGCCGATCTCTTCCCGGATCGCCGCCAGCTCCTCCGCGGCCACCCTGCGGGCCAGTTCGGGAGTCGCCGTCTCGCCGTTCTCGAAGACCACGCCCGCGTTGATCCACTGCCAGATCTGCGAGCGGGAGATCTCCGCCGTGGCCGCGTCCTCCATCAGGTTGAAGATCGCGACCGCGCCGAGGCCCCGCAGCCAGGCCTCGATGTAGCGGATGCCGACCTGCACGGCGTTGCGCAGGCCCTGGTACGTGGGGTGCGCGTCGAGCGACGCGATGTCGATCAGCTCGGCGGCCGTGACGTGCACGTCCTCGCGCAGGCGGTCCTTCTGGTTGGGCTTGTCGCCCAGCACCGCGTCGAAGGAGGCCATGGCGATGGGCACCAGGTCGGGGTGGGCGACCCAGGAGCCGTCGAAGCCGTCCCCGGCCTCGCGGTCCTTGTCGGCCTTCACCTTCTCGAAGGCGACCTTGTTGACCTCGGCGTCCCTGCGGGACGGGATGAAGGCCGCCATGCCGCCGATGGCGTGCGCTCCGCGCCTGTGGCACGTACGGACCAGCAGTTCGGTGTACGCGCGCATGAACGGCGCGGTCATCGTCACCGCGTTGCGGTCCGGCAGGACGAACTTGGCCCCGCCGTCACGGAAGTTCTTGACGATAGAGAACAGGTAGTCCCAGCGGCCGGCGTTGAGGCCCGCGGCGTGGTCGCGGAGCTCGTAGAGGATCTCCTCCATCTCGTAGGCGGCCGTGATCGTCTCGATCAGGACGGTGGCGCGGACGGTGCCCTGCGGGATGCCGACGTGGTCCTGGGCGAAGACGAAGACGTCGTTCCAGAGCCGGGCCTCCAGGTGCGACTCCGTCTTCGGGAGGTAGAAGTACGGGCCCTTGCCGAGGTCGATGAGCCGCCGGGCGTTGTGGAAGAAGTACAAGCCGAAGTCGACCAGCGCACCGGGCACCGGGCGGCCGTCGACCAGGAGATGACGCTCGTCCAGGTGCCAGCCGCGGGGGCGCATCACGACGGTGGCGAGCTCCTCGGCGGGCCTCAGCGCGTACGACTTGCCCGTGCGCGGGTCCGTGAAGTCGATACGGCGCTCATAGGCGTCGATGAGGTTGAGCTGGCCGAGGACCACGTTCTCCCAGGTGGGTGCCGACGCGTCCTCGAAGTCGGCGAGCCAGACCTTCGCGCCCGAGTTGAGGGCGTTGACGGTCATCTTGCGGTCGGTCGGGCCGGTGATCTCGACGCGGCGGTCGTCGAGCGCGGCCGGGGCCGGGGCTACCCTCCATTCCTCGTCCTCGCGGATCCGTGCGGTCTCCGGGAGGAAGTCGAGGGTGCCGGTACGGGCGATCTCGGCGCGGCGTTCGGTGCGGCGGGCCAGGAGCTCGTCACGTCGGGGGGTGAACCTGCGGTGCAGCTCCGCCACGAAGGCGAGCGCCGCGTCGGTCAGCACCTCCTCCTGCCGGGGCAGTGGTTCGGCTTCGACGATGGCCAGCGGCGACGGCGCTGGTGCGGACATGAGCTGTCACTTCCTTCAGCGAGCTGCACGGGCGGTACGGGCGGCGGTCGGCGCACAGTGAAGTGGCACTCGGTGCCGGGCCTTCGGGAGTGCTGCCGAGGGCGCCATGGGTCGGTTGGGTGCTTCTGATCAGTGGATACTAGTTATCGCATGGTGGAAGTACAAGGTTTGTTGACGTCGAGATTCTTCCCCTCGACATATCGTGGCGCTCGGTGCCAGGGCCCTCACGCGACGCGACACGGCGAGGTCGCGACGCGGCACGGCGAGGGATGGGGCGGTGTGGCGGGGGTGGGGGACGAGACGGCGCGACGGGAGACCGGGTGATGGGAGCATGGGCTCGTCCGGCTCACTCGAGGTGGGCCAGATCCTCCGGTGTGTCGATGTCGTACGCCTCGGCCACGTCACCGCACTCGACCAGCATGATCTCGCTCTCGTGCTCCGCCAGGTAGTCCCGTGCGCCGCGGTCGCCCGAGGCGCGCTCGGCCACCGCCTCCCAGCGCCGGGCGCCGATCAGCACCGGATGCCCCCGGCGGCCGTCGTACGCCGCCGACACCAGCGCGGAGGGCGAGTCGCACGCCGCCACGATCCTGGCCACGGCCGCGGCCCCGATGCCGGGCTGGTCCACCAGTGACACCAGGGCCGCGTCCTGGACTCCGCCCGCGGTGGCCAGCGACCTCAGCCCGGTCCGCAACGAGGAGCCCATCCCCTCTTCCCAGTCCGGGTTCACGGACACGACGCAGCCCGCCAGGTCGGCCCGCCGCAGCACCTCGTCCGCCGCCGCCCCCAGGACGACGTGCACGGACCGGCAGCCGCCCGCCCGCAGCACCCGCACGGCGTTCTCCACCAGGGGCCGCCCGCGGTGCTCCAGCAGCGCCTTCGGGCGGCCGCCCAGCCGGCGACCGCCGCCTGCCGCCAGCACCAGCCCTGCGACCTGCGGTTTGTCTGATGTGTGAGCCATGCTCCCTGCTTACCTCATCGGGCGGCACCGCGGCGCGACGAACCGTCCGTGCCCCGCACCGGCGCGCCGCGCGTCCCGGCCCCGTACTCACCCGGCCCGTGCCGGGACGCGGTGTGCGGGGCGGATTCCGCCGGCCTCCGTATGCCCCGTTTCCCCGGCATCCCCCGTTTCCCCCGTTTCCCCCGTTTCCCCCGCATCCCCCGCATCCCCCGCATCCCCCGGATCCCACTCGTCTCCTCGGCTCCGCCGTCCCGGCGAGCGGATCGCACCGGATCGCACCGGATCGTGCCGGATCGTGCCGGAACCGGCCGGAACGCAGCTGAACGGGCCGGGAAGCCGCAGCGGCACCGTTCACACCGTGCGCCGGGCGGCGCGGGGAGCGCCGGTAGCAGACACGTCGAGCTGAATTTCGTACCACGGAGTGGCGGAACGCCTACGGAATGGCGTTAACTGGCCCGCGACCCCAGGCGTTCGACCACCGTCCGGCGGGTCGTTCACCGGGCAGCACAACGACGTGCGAGGGGGAGACCTTTGTTGCGGAGCGTGGGGCAGACGCGGGAGACGCAGAGCGGCGAGGACCCGAGAGTGACGGAGCTGCGTGCCGCCGTCTCCCGGCTCCGGCGCGAACTCGCCGGCCACCCGGCCGAGTTCGCGGACCGCGGAATAGCGGAGGACGAACTGGCGGCGATGGACGCGATGGCGCTCAGCGGTGTGCCCGAGGTCCGGCGGCTCCGCCGGTCGCTGCTGCTGATCGCCGGAGCGGTCGGCTCGGTCAGCGCCCTGGCGGCCGGACTGGCGAACGTGCGGCACGCGGTGGAGCTGTTCGGCGAGTCGAAGAACTGAGAGCACGCACCGCCCGGGAGCCGGCCCGCGGCGTTCCGCCGGTCGGCCCCGCTACGGCCCCGACCCAGGCCCGCGGCGTTCCGCAGGTCGGCCCCGCTGCAGCCCGGTTCCGGTCCCGTTCCGGCCCCGCGCCGACCGAGGGCGGTCCCGTACGCTGGGAGCCGATGTTCACCTCCCGGGGCCCCACCCTCCGCGAACTCGCCGTACAGGCGCTGTCGTCGGTCGAGCGCGGGTACGACCTGCTCGCGCCCAAGTTCGACCTGACGCCGTTCCGCACCCCGGACCGCATCCTCGACGAGACGGCGGACGCGCTGCGACCGCTGGGGCCCTTCCGTGACGGGCTGGACGTCTGCTGCGGCACGGGCGCCGGCGGGCGAGTGCTGCGCGCACTCTGCCAGGAGCGGGTCGTCGGAGTCGACTTCAGCGCCGGGATGCTCCGCGAGGCCCGGCGCGCCCACCCCGCGGCGGTCCTGGTCCGCGCCGACGCCCGCGCCCTGCCCTTCCGCCCGGTGTTCGACCTGGCGGTGAGCTTCGGCGCCTTCGGGCACTTCCTGCCGCGGGAACGCCCCGGACTCTTCGCCCAGGTGCATTCCGCACTCCGCCCCGGCGGGGTCTTCGCGTTCCCCGTCGGCGCACCGCCGCGCTTCGGCACCCTGCCGTACTGGTCGATGCTCGGCTTCGACGCGGTGATGCGCGTCCGCAACCGGGTGTGGCGGCCCGATTTCGTGATGTACTACCGCACGTTCCCCCTCGGCGAGGTGCTCGCCGAGCTTCGACGGACCGGATTCGACGTGGAGTCGACCCCGCTCGAAGGCCTCGGGCGGCGCCCCGACGGCACCCCGCGCTGCGCGATGGTGGTGGCGCGGCGCAGGGCGTGAGCCGGGCAGCACGGCGAGTCCGGCGGTTACTCCCGGGGAGCCGAGGTGCTCGCCAGTGCCTCCGAGAGTTCCTTCGCCACCGTCCGCAGGACCGGCACGATCTTCTCCGTCGCGGCCTCCGTCACACGGCCCGCCGGTCCCGAGATGGAGATCGCCGCGGCGGTGGGGGAGTCGGGCACCGGGACGGCGAGGCAGCGCACCCCGATCTCCTGCTCGTTGTCGTCGACGGCGTAGCCCGTGCCGCGGACCTGCTCCAGCGCCGCGAGGAAGCCCTCGGGCGTGGTGATGGTCTTCTCCGTCGCGGCGGGCATGCCGGTGCGGGCCAGCAGCGCCCGTACCTCGTCCGGCGGGAAGTGGGCGAGGAGCGCCTTGCCCACGCCGGTGGAGTGCGGCAGCACCCGGCGGCCGACCTCGGTGAACATCCGCATCGAGTGCTTGGACGGCACCTGCGCCACATAGACGATCTCGTCGCCGTCGAGCAGCGCCATGTTCGCCGTCTCGCCGGTCTCCTCGACCAGGCGGGCGAGGTACGGGCGGGCCCAGGTGCCGAGCAGCCGGGAGGCGCTCTCGCCGAGACGGATCAGCCGGGGGCCGAGGGCGTAGCGCCGGTTCGGCTGCTGGCGGACGTAGCCGCAGGCCACCAGGGTGCGCATGAGCCGGTGGATCGTGGGCAGGGGGAGCCCGCTGCTCGCGGAGAGCTCGCTCAGCCCGACCTCGCCCCCGGCGTCGGCCATCCGCTCGAGCAGGTCGAAGGCCCGCTCGAGGGACTGCACGCCGCCGCTGTTGGCGGCGGGCTTGGCGGCGTCGGTGGTGCTGGCGCTGGACGTCGGCACGTCAACGGTCCTTTCAGGCAGGCGGGCAAGGCAGCAGCCTACCCGGCGGTGCCGGGGCGCACACCGCTCGTGCGGGAGCCGTCGGGGCCGGTCAGGGCGTCTGTGCCGGTGTGCGGCCGGTCATCTCCGAAGGTCCCGCGACGGCGCCTCGGTGCACAGTCGAGTTCTGCTTGTCGAAAGCATAGTTCCACTTGGTGAAAATCTCCGATGGTCGCCGACCTGATCGGGAGCGGGCCCGCAAGGTCTTGACTGGGCGGGGGCGGAGGGGAAGACTTCTTCAACAGTTCGTTGAATTTCACTGTGCGGAAGTACCGCGGTACGGAAGTGAGGGGCAGGGTGTCCGATACGCACGTCACGGACGTGAACCTGGTGCTGCGCTCGACACGCGTCGTCACGCCCGACGGCACACGCCCCGCGTCGATCGCCGTTGCCGCCGGGCGGATCGCGGCGGTGCTCCCGCACGACGCCGACGTGCCCGCCGGGGCCCGGCTCGAGGACGTCGGTGACCACGCCGTCCTGCCCGGTCTCGTCGACACGCATGTGCACGTCAACGATCCGGGCCGCACCGAGTGGGAGGGCTTCTGGACCGCCACCCGCGCGGCCGCCGCCGGCGGCATCACCACCCTGCTGGACATGCCGCTGAACTCCCTCCCGCCCACGACCACGGTCGGCAACCTGCGCGTCAAGCAGGACGTGGCACGGCCCAAGGCGCATGTGGACACCGGGTTCTGGGGCGGCGCCGTCCCCGGCAACGTCAAGGACCTGCGCCCACTGCACGACGCCGGCGTCTTCGGCTTCAAGTGCTTCCTGTCGCCGTCGGGCGTCGAGGAGTTCCCGGAACTCGACCAGGAGCAGCTCGCCGGATCCCTCGCGGAGATCGCCGGCTTCGGCGGACTGCTGATCGTCCACGCCGAGGACCCGCACCACCTGGCCGCCGCGCCGCAGCGGCCGGGTCCCCGGTACGTCGACTTCCTCGCCTCCCGCCCCCGCGACGCCGAGAACACCGCGATCGCGAACCTCATCGCCCAGGCCCGGCGCCTGGACGCACGGGTGCACGTGCTGCACCTCTCCTCCGGCGACGCACTGCCGCTGATCGCCGAGGCCAGGGCCGAGGGCGTACGCGTCACCGTCGAGTCCTGCCCGCACTTCCTCACCCTCACCGCCGAGGAAGTCCCCGACGGCGCGACCGAGTTCAAGTGCTGCCCGCCGATCCGCGAGGCGGCCAACCAGGACGTGCTCTGGCAGGGGCTCGCCGACGGCACGATCGACTGCGTCGTCTCCGACCACTCACCCTGCACCGGCGATCTGAAGACCCCCGACTTCGCCTCCGCCTGGGGCGGGATCTCCTCGCTCCAGCTCGGCCTGCCGGCGATCTGGACGGAGGCCCGCAGGCGCGGACACACCCTGGAGGACGTCGTCCGCTGGATGTCCTCGGCCCCCGCGGAACTCGCCGGCCTCACCCGGAAGGGGGCCATCGAGGGCGGGCGCGACGCCGACTTCGCCGTCCTGGCCCCCGACGAGACCTTCACCGTCGACCCCGCCGAACTCCACCACCGCAACCAGGTCACCGCCTACGCGGGCAAGACCCTGCACGGTGTCGTCAAGTCGACATGGCTGCGCGGCACGCGGATCGTGGAGAACGGCACCGTCGCCGAGCCCACCGGCCGGCTGCTCGAAAGGAACGACTGACATCGTGGCGATACCGTCCTTCACCGGCAACGCGAACCCGTACGGGGGCGGCGACCCGTACGCCGACTACCGCACCGCGGACTTCCCGTTCACCGGTCTCGCGAACCTCGCCGACCGCCGGCTCGGCGCGGGTGTGATCGCCGCGAACGACGAGTTCTTCGCCCAGCGGGAGAACCTGCTGGTGCCCGAGCCCGCCGAGTTCGACCCCGAGCACTTCGGCCACAAGGGCAAGATCATGGACGGCTGGGAGACGCGGCGCCGCCGCGGTGCCTCGGCCGAGCAGCCCTGGCCCACGGCCGACGACCACGACTGGGCGCTGGTCCGGCTCGGCGCGCCGGGCGTGATCCGCGGCATCGTCGTCGACACCGCGCACTTCCGCGGCAATATGCCGCAGGCCGTGTCCGTCGAGGGAACCGCCTGGGAAGGGGCCCATGGCGCCCCGACCCCGGAGGAACTCCTCTCCGGGAACGTGAAGTGGACGACGCTCGTACCGCGCACCCCGGTGGCCGGCCACGCCGCCAACGGCTTCGAGGTCACCGCCGAGCAGCGCTTCACCCATCTGCGCGTCAACCAGCACCCCGACGGCGGCATCGCACGGCTGCGCGTGTACGGGGAGGTCGTCCCCGACCCGAAGTGGCTCGCCGCGCTCGGCACCGTCGACGTCGTGGCGCTGGAGAACGGCGGCGCCGTGGAGGACGCCTCCAACCGCTTCTACTCGCCGCCGGTCAACACCATCAGCCCGGGCCGCTCCCGCAAGATGGACGACGGCTGGGAGACCGCGCGCCGCCGTGACCGGGGCAACGACTGGATCCGGTACCGGCTGGCCGCCGACTCCGAGATCCGCGCCGTCGAGATCGACACCGCGTACCTCAAGGGCAACGCCGCGGGCTGGGCCGCGCTGTCCGTCAGGACGGGCGAGGACGGCGAGTGGGCCGAGTTCCTGCCGCGCACCCGTCTGCAGCCGGACACCAACCACCGTTTCGTGCTGGACACCCCGGCGGTCGGCACGCACGTCCGCATCGACATCTTCCCGGACGGGGGCTTCTCCCGGCTGCGTCTCTTCGGCTCGTTCACCGAGCGGGGCGCGGCGGAGCTGGCGGCCCGCCACCGCGAACTCGGCGGCTGACCCGCCCCACCCGGCAGGCGGCCACGGCAACCGCCCCCGCGGGACGCACCGGACCCCACGGCACCGGTGCGTCCCGCGCCGCCTCGGCCGGGCGCGCACTCAGCGTCGCAGGACCCGGCTCTGCACGGACTCCAGCGGGCCCCTGGGGAACCGCCGCAGCCACAGTGCGGAGCCCCCCATCAGCACGGCGCACACCGCCGCCCACAGCGCCATGACCCACCACGGCCGCCCGGACTCGCCGAGTCGTTCCGCGAGGCCGAGGCCGATGCCGTACGAGACGAGCACGCACAGCACGTTCTGCAGCACATAGGCGGACAGGGCCGTCCGCCCGACCGAGGTGAGCCCCTTCGTGAACCATCCCTCGCGGCGGACCCGGTCCACGGCGGCGCCGATCAGGCCGATGTAGCCGACGGCCACCAGCGGGGCGGCGCAGTAGCGTCCGAGCAGGAAGCCGTCCGGTCCGGCGAGGACGGAGAGCGCGGTCAGCGGTACGCCCAGGCCCAGCCCCCAGCGGAGCATCCGGGCACGGCTGCGGCGGCCGGCGGTGCCCGCGCCGAACGCCCCCGCCCGGTAGAGGCGCACCCCGAGCAGGAACAGGAAGACCAGGAGCCCGAACGACAGCACCGGTTCCAGCCTCAGCGCAACGGCGTTCTCCAGACGGAACGCGATCTGGTCCGGGTAGCCGCCGTGCGCGTACAGCTCGACGACCCGGCGGGGGACGTTCCCCCCGGTCCCCGCGCCGCCCTGCTCCCCGGACGCCACCAGCGCCGCGGTCAGCCCGCCCATCAGCAGCAGGTGCAGACCGCCCGCCCACCACATCACCCGGCGGCGGGCCCGGTCGGATCGGGTCAGCAGCCGGGCGACGAGCAGGGCCGTGACCGCGTACCCCATGAGGACGTCCCAGGCGAACACCAGGACGAAGTGGACGGTGCCCTCGGCGAGGAGGAACAGTGCCCGGCCCCGGTACGTGCCCGGCCAGGGCGGCCCGCGCCGGGCGGCGGAGTCGAACTGGATGGCGAGGCCGACGCCGAAGAGGATCGTCAGCATGGACAGGAACTTGCCGTCCGCGAGGAGCCGGAACAGGGTCTCGGCGCCGTCCGACGGGGACGTGAACCCCGGTGCGCCGCCCGCGCCCCGGAGGATCGCCCCTTCGGCGCCCGGGGTGGTGAAGACCCACACGTTCGTCATCAGCGTGCCGAGGACGGCGGTGCCGCGGAGCACGTCGAGCAGGGCCAGCCGGCCGCCCGGGGTGCCGGACGCACCGGGCGCACCGGACGAGCCGGCCTGGGTGGAGAGGGTCTCGGTCATGTCCCCATCGTCCGGGCCGTTCCCGCCGCGATCGTCGTGGCGGATGATGAACGCGCGCTGCACCGAAGGATGTAGAGGTGCCGGCGCCGTCTACGACCTCGGGACGCCGGCGCCGTCTACGGCCCCGGGACACCCGTGCCGCCCGCGCACCACCGGGAGGCACGCCGCGGGCGGGGTGCTGCGGCCGTGCGTCCGGACCTCCGGGCGCGCCGCCCGGAGGTCGCGATGACGTGCGGGCCCGGCCGCCGCGACCGTCCGGTCCATCCGGTTCATCCGGTTCGGCCGGTCAGCCGGTCCGGGCGGCCAGTGCCTCGCGCGCCGCGTCCAGCGCGGACTCCCGGTCGTACGGCACCAGGCCGATCCGGGTACGGCGGTCGAGCAGGTCGGACTCGTCCAGGGCACCCTCGTGCCGTACGGCCCACAGCAGTTCGGCCCCCGTGACCGGATGGCCGGGTACGACGGGACGGGCCAGCGCGGGGTCGGCGACGCCGAGGGCGTGTACGGCCGGTGCCTCGGAGCCGTAGCGGCCGACCAGCCGCGCGGGCGCGTCCAGCGCGGCGAGTGCGTGAGGACCGGCGGCGCCGACCAGCGGCAGTGCGGCCGTCCGGCACCGCCCGGCGCGCAGCCCGCGTGCCGTGACCGCCGCGTCCACCGCGTCCTGCGCCATCCGCCGGTACGTGGTGAGCTTCCCGCCGACGACCGTGACGACCCCGTCGGGCGAGGTGAGGACGGCGTGCCGGCGCGAGATGTCCGCGGTGCGCTCCGGGTCGCCGTCGCCGGAGGTGTCCAGCAGCGGGCGCAGCCCGGCGAAGGCGCCGACCACGTCGTCGCGGCCGACCGGCACGTCGAGCGCGGAGCCGAGGACGTCGAGGAGGAAGCCGATGTCCGTCTCCGGCACCTCCGGCACATCGGGCACGTCGCCGTCGACCGGCTCGTCGGTGAGGCCCACGTACACCCGGCCGTCGCCCTGCGGCAGGACGAGGACGAAGCGGTTGGCCTCGCCGGGGATGGGGATGTGCAGGCCGGCCGCGAGACCGCCGAGCACCTCGGAGCGGAGCACCAGATGGGTGCCCCGGGAGGGCCGCAGCCGCACGTCGCCGACGAGTCCGCCCGCCCAGACGCCGGTGGCGTTGATCACCGCGCGGGCCCGGATCCGCAGTTCCTCGCCGGTCCGCTCGTCGCGTACCGCCGCGCCCCGGCCGCCGACGGAGAGCGCGCGTACCCGGGTGAGGATCCGGGCGCCGTGCGCGGCGGCCGTCCGGGCGACGGCGGTCACCAGCCGGGCGTCGTCGCTGAGCCGGCCGTCCCAGGACAGCAGTCCGCCGCGCAGCCCGGCCGGCCGCAGCGCGGGCGCCAGGTGGCGGGTCTCCACCGCGGACAGGGTGCGCGGCGCGGGCAGGGCCGTCCGCGAGGTGCGTGCGGAGACCCGAAGCAGGTCGCCGGCCCGGAAGCCGGCCCAGGCCAGCGCGGCCTGGCCGCGCGGGACCAGCGGTGTCAGCGGGAGGACGAACGGCTGGGCGCGCACCAGGTGCGGGGCGGTGCGCTCCATGAGGATGCCGCGTTCGACGGCGCTCTCGTGGGCGACGTCCAGCTGGGCGCTCGCGAGGTAGCGCAGTCCGCCGTGGATGAGCTTGGAGCTCCACCGGGAGGTGCCGAAGGCGAGGTCGTGGGCGTCGATCGCGGCGACCGACAGCCCCCGCGAGGCGGCGTCGAGGGCCGCTCCCGCGCCCGTCGCGCCCAGGCCGACGACGAGCACGTCGACCTCGGCCCCGTCGGCGAGTGCGGCGAGCTCCCGCGCGCGGCGGGCCGCGTTCAGGGAGGAGGCGGGACGCGGAGTGCTCATGGCGTGAGGGTCCTCTCCAGAAGGATCCGCAGCTCTTCGAGGAAGGCCGCGTCGGTGAGCGCGGGGTCGTCCGGTTCGGTCATCGTGCGCAGCGACATGGCGAAGGACTGCACGACGAGCAGCAGCGACCTGGCCTGCAGATCGGGGTGGAGCCGCCGGACTGAGCCGTCGGCGTGGCCCTCCGCCAGGGCGCCGGCGATCAGCCCGAGGAGCGCGTCCTGGCTGGCGCCGCGGCGGTCGAGCAGGTACGGCAGCAGCAGTTCGGGGTCGACGTCGACGATCTTGTGGAACAGGGGGTGGGCGCGGAAGGCGGCGACCCCGCCGACGAGTCCGTCGACCAGCCGCGCCCGGGTCGTGGCGTCCGCCCGGACCGGCGGGATGGCGCTCACGGCGAGGGCGATCCACTCGCGCGTCATCAGGTCGCCGACGAGGGTCCGCACGTCCGGCCACCGCCGGTAGAGGGTCATGCGTGACACACCGGCGCGCCGGGCCACGTCGGTCAGGGTGGTCCGGCGTACGCCGACGGCCAGGACGCAGTCCCGTGCCGCGTCGAGCACGGCATCTCCGTCCCCATGGTTGTGACGAATAGGCGTCATCTGTCACAGTGTAATGCAGGGCAGGCCGCGCGGCACCGCGCCCCGCGAAACCGACGGTGAAGGACGGACGACGTGGACATGTTGTGGAGCGGCTGGGGCGACCCGGCCAAGGCGGCACCGCTGCCCGACTCGGTGGTCGGCCTGCTGCGCGATCTGCTGGGAGTCACTCCCCGCGAGAGCGGCCCCGCCGCCCTCGGCGACATCGCCGTACCCGGATCCGCGCTGACCGGCGCGGCCCGCCGCGCGCTCACCGCCGCCGTCAAGGAACCCGTGCACCTGCGCACCGACGCGGAGTCCCGGATCCGCCACACCCGCGGCAAGTCCACCCCGGACCTGCTGCGGATCCGCGCCGGGGAGGTCGACGACATCCCCGCCGCCGTCGTCCTGCCCGCGAACCACGACGAGGTGCTGGCCGTGCTGCGGGCCTGCGCCGAACACGGTTTGGCGGTGGTGCCGTTCGGCGGCGGCACCTCCGTCGTCGGCGGTCTCGCCCCCGAGGCCGAGCAGGGATTCGTCGCCCTGGACCTGCGCCGCCTCGACGGACTCCTCTCCTTCGACGAGGTCTCCCGCACCGCCGTGCTCCAGCCCGGGCTGCGCGCGCCCGACGCCGAGGCGCTACTGGGCGAACGCGGCTTCACCCTGGGCCACTTCCCCCAGTCCTATGAGTGGGCGTCGATCGGCGGGTTCGCCGCCGCCCGCTCCAGCGGCCAGGCCTCCGCCGGATACGGCCGCTTCGACGAGATGGTCCTCGGCGTCACCGTCGCCACCCCCGAGGGCACCCTGGAGATCGGGCGCGCCCCGCGCTCGGCCGCCGGACCGGACCTGCGCCAGCTGGTGCTCGGCTCCGAGGGCGCGCTCGGCGTGATCACCTCGGTCACCGTCCGCGTCCGTCCCCTGCCCCACACCCGGGTCTACGAGGGCTGGCGCTTCGCCTCCTTCGAGGCCGGAACGGCCGCCCTCCGCAAGCTGGCCCAGGACGGCCCCCGCCCCACCGTGCTGCGGCTGTCCGACGAGACCGAGTCCCTCGTCGGCCTCGCCCAGCCCGACCGGATCGGGAGCCCGGACGCGCCGGGGTCCGCCGGGTGCATGGCGATCGCCGGGTACGAGGGCACCGCCGAGGACACCGCCGACCGGCGCGCCCGGGCCCGCGAGGTCCTCCTCGCCTGCGGCGGCGAGTACGTGGGCGAGGAGCCGGGCGAGCGCTGGGCCCACGGCCGCTACAACGCCCCGTATCTGCGCGACGCGCTCCTCGACGCCGGCGCCTTCGCCGAGACCCTGGAGACCGCGGCCTTCTGGTCCGCGCTGCCCGGCCTCTACGACGCGGTGCGCGGCGCCCTCACCGCCGCCCTCACCGACGCGGGCACCCCGCCGCTGGTCATGTGCCACATCTCGCACGTGTACGAGAACGGCGCCTCGCTCTACTTCACCGTCGTCTCCGCCCAGGGCGGCGACCCCGTCGCCCACTGGGCCCCGGCGAAGCGGGCGGCGGGCGACGCGATCCTGGCCTCCGGCGGCACCATCAGCCATCATCACGGCGTCGGTACCGACCACCGCGACTGGTTCACCCGGGAGATCGGGCCCGTCGGCGTCCGCGTGCTGCAGGCCGTCAAGGCCGAGCTCGACCCCACCGGGATCCTCAATCCCGGTGTGCTCATCCCCGTCCGCTGACCGGCCCTGCCTTCCGAAAGGCGCATCCATGCGACAGTTCACCGCCGTCGTCAACCCCACCGCGGGCGGCTCCAGCGGTACGGCGGCCCTGCTCCCGCTGGCCCGCATCCTGAGGGAGGCCGGGGCCGGGCTCGACACCCGGTACAGCCGCAACCTCGAACACGCCCGGGAGCTGGCCCGGGAGGCCGGCCGCAAGGGGCAGGTCGTGCTCGCCGTCGGCGGCGACGGGATGGCCGGATGCGTCGGCGGCGCCCTCAGCGGCACCGACACGGTCCTCGGTCTGGTACCCGCCGGACGCGGCAACGACTTCGCCCGGGCGCTGGGCCTGCCCACCGACACGGCCGCCCTCGCCGCCGTACTCCTCGACGGCACGCCCCGCGCGGTCGACACCATCCGGGTCGAGTCGGCCACCCACGCCGGGGTGTCCGTCCTGGGCAGCGTCTACGCCGGTGTCGACGCCGTCGCCAACCAGCACGCCAACACCTCCAAGCTGCTGCGCGGCGCGGCCTCGTACTACGCGGGCGGGCTGCGGGCCGTCGCGGCCTGGCGGCCGGCGGAGTACCGCGTCACCGTGGACGGGGTGCTCCACGAGCGGCGCGGCTACACCGTCGTCGCCGCCAACTCGGGCTACTACGGCTTCGGCCGCAACATCGCCCCCGGGGCCCGCCTCGACGACGGCGTGCTCGACGTCGTCGTCATCCGGCACGCGCCCAAGCGCCTCTTCTTCACGATGATGAACGAGCTCAAGACCGGTGCGCACCTGAGGCGCCCCGAGATCGAGGTCCTGCGCGGCGAGGAGATCCGGATCGAGGCCGAACGCTCCCTCCCGTACGGGGCGGACGGCGAGGTCGACGCGACCCTGCCGGTGACGGTGCGGGTGCAGCCGGGCGCGCTGAACGTGCTGGCCTGATCGTGCGGCGGCGCTGCGGGCCGCTTCCCCTGCCCGCCGCGCCGCCGCACCCCCCTGTGCGTGCACCCCCCTCTGCGCGCACCGCGCCTACTGCTCGCGCATGCCCCAGGGGGTGCCGTACTCCGTCAGCAGATCGAGGAAGGGGCGCGCCTCGAAGGCCTCCGGGCCGAGGATGCCGGTCCCGGACCACGCGCCCGTCGCCAGCAGTTCCAGGGCGACGACCGGGTTGACCGCGGTCTGCCACACCACGGCCTGGCTGCCGTACTCCTTCATCGACCACTCGTTGTCGACGACGTGGTAGAGGTACACCTCGCGCGGCCGGCCGTCCTTGACGCCCTTCACCCACGTCCCCGCGCACGTCTTCCCCCACATCCGGTCGCCGAGCGTGGCCGGGTCCGGCAGGCAGGCGGCGACGACGTCACGCGGCGACACCTGCACCGGGCCGTCGGCGCCGCGCACCGTCACCGGTTCCGTGCGGTCCAGGCCGATCTGGTGCAGCACGCGCAGGGTGTTGATGAAGTCCGAGCCGAGGCCGTACTTGAAGGTGACGCGGTCCGCGTCCACCCAGCGCGGGATGAGCAGCACCTCCTCGTGCTCCACGTTGACGCACTCCACCGGGCCGATCCCCTCGGGGAAGTCGAACACCTCCGGCTCGCTGAACGGCGGTGTGGTGAACCAGCCGCGGCCCGTCTCGAAGACCACCGGAGGGTTCAGGCACTCCTCGATCGTGGTCCAGATGCTGAACGAGGGCGCGAAGTCGTAGCCCTCCACGGTGAGGTTCGCGCCGTCCCGTACGCCGACCTCCTCGATCGAGTCGAAGAGCTCGTCCGCCGCGTGGCGGGCGAAGACGTCCGACAGACCGGGCTCCACGCCCATCCCGACGAGTGCGACCCGGCCGGACTGCGACCAGCCCTCCGCCAGCGCGAACTGCTCGTCGCCGAGCTTGACCCCGCACTCCTCGTACGGCCGCTGCGGATGCGGCCGCGACAGGGACATCGCCATGTCCAGGTAGTGCGCGCCCGCGGCGAGCGACGCCCGGAACAGCGGCATGACGAACCGGGGGTCCGTCGCGTTGAGCAGGACGTCGCAGCGCTCCCGCTCCAGGAGTTCCCTGACGGCGGCCTCGTCCGAGGCGTCGATCCGGGCGGCGGAGAACCGGCCGCCTTCCGAGGTGCCGCCGCCGTCCGTCCCGGCGGGACCTCCGTCGCCGGCCTGCGAGACACCGGCCACGGCGGCCCGGGCCCGGGTCTCGTCGTAGTCCGCGACGACCATGTGTTCGAAGAATTCGCGGCGAGCGGCGATCCGGGTGACTGCTGTCCCCACTCCGCCGGCGCCGACCAGCAAGATGCGCATGACCTCTTCCCTTCCCTCTTCATCAGGACTCTTCCGGGGCCTGATGAAACTCACCGCCCACTGGTAGCGTCAATGGCGTTGGCATAAGCGCGCCGGGGCCGGTACCGGCGGGTGCCAACCACGGTGGGAGGAGGGGGCGTTGCCCAAGAAGGTGGTTCCGGAGGGCGCGCGCCGCCGCCGTCGCCCCACGAAGGCCGGAGTGGTCCTTTCGGAGCAGCTGATCGTCACCACGGCGCTGCGGATGCTCCGGGAGCACGGCGGCGAAGGGCTCACCGCGCGCCGGCTCGGCGCGGCCCTCGGGGCGGACCCGAGCACCCTGTACCGCTACTTCCGCGGCATGGACGAGCTGATCCTCGCCGTCGGCGACGAGCTGATCGGCCGGGCGCTCAGGGGATGGCGCGCCACCGACGACTGGCGTGCGGACCTGCGCGAACTGGGGCTGCGCATCCATGCCGCCTATCTGGCCCACCCGCAGGCCGCGGTGCTCACGGCCAGCCGCGTCTCGGGGCGGGCGAACGAGATCGCCGCGGACGAGGCCGTCCTCGGCGTGCTGCACCGCGCGGGCTTCCCGGTGCGCGACGCCGTGCGGGTCTACCACTGCTTCATCGACCAGACGCTCGCCTTCGCGGCACTGGACGCGGCGGCACTGGCCCTCCCCGAGGCGGCGCGCCGCGCGGACGAGGCGGTCTGGCAGGCGACGTACGCACGGCTGCCGGCGACGACGCACCCGCACATCGCACCGGCGGCGCGCCATCTCGTCGCCGAGATGAACGTGAGCGCGTACCCGGCGGCGCTGGACATGCTGATCGCGAGCGCGGCCTCGGAGCTGGGGTAGCCGGGGTGGGCGGTTCCGGCGCGGGGGCGAGCGGGGCGCCCCGCCACCCGCCACCTGTCGTCCGCCGTCCGCCACCCTCCGTCCGGTGCCGGGCGGTCGCGTGGCCCCGCTGCCGCGCTGCCGCGCTGCCGCGCTGCCGCGCTGCCGGATGGCCGGACGGCTCAGAGTCCCGGGATCTCCTCCAGGCGCACCGGGCGGCGCTCCCGCCGGGACAGCTCGCACGCCTCGGCGACGCGCAGTGCCTCCAGGGCCTCCCGGCCGTCGCAGGGGTTGTCCAGTTCGCCCATCGCGAGGCGGACGAACGCGTCCAGCTCGGCCTCGTAGGCGGGGGCGAAACGCTCCAGGAAGCCCGGCCACGGCTTGTCGGCGGGCGGCGGGCCCTGCGGTTCGGTGGAGGTGATCGGCGTACGGTCGTCCAGGCCGACGGCGACCGTGTCGTCCTCGCCGCACAGCTCCATCCGGACGTCGTAGCCCGCGCCGTTGCAGCGGGTGGCCGTGGCGGACGCCAGGGTGCCGTCGTCGAGGGTCAGCACGGCGGCCGCGGTGTCGATGTCGCCCGCCTCGCGGAACATGGCGGGCCCGGCGTCCGAGCCGGTGGCGTACACCTCCACCACCTCCCGTCCGGTGATCCAGCGCAGGATGTCGAAGTCGTGCACCAGGCAGTCGCGGTAGAGCCCGCCGGACAGCGGCAGGTACGCGGCGGGCGGCGGGGCCGGGTCCGCGGTGACCGCCCGTACGGTGTGCAGCCTGCCGAGCCGGCCCGAGCGCACCAGTTCGCGGGCCCTGCCGTACCCGGCGTCGAAGCGCCGCATGAAGCCGAGCTGGAGCTCGGTCCCGGCACGGTCGACCTCGCGCAGGGCCTCCAGGGTCCCCGGCAGGTCCAGCGCTATCGGCTTCTCGCAGAAGGCGGGGAGCCCGGTGCGTGCGGCCCGGCCGATCAGCTCGGCATGGGCGGCGGTGGCCGAGGAGATGACGACGGCGTCCACGCCCCAGGTGAAGACCTCGTCGACGGAAGGAGCCGCGGTGGCGTCGATCCGGGCCGCGACCTCGCGCGCCCGCCGGGCGTCGGTGTCCGCGACCACCAGGGCGCCGACATCGCGATGGCGGCTGAGGACGCCCGCATGGAAGGCGCCGATCCGTCCGGTTCCGATGAGTCCGATGCGCATGGCCCAAAGGTGGAGGTCGGCGAAGGGCCCTGTCAAGCATTTGTCCTGACAATCGAACGACACAACTTCCCGTCAATAGACCCTGCGACTACCCTCGCAGCGTGCCCAAGCAGCCCAGAGACACGACGGACGCCACCGCGCCGCTCCAGCTCAGCGTGGACCGCGCCAGCCCGGTCCCGCTGTACTTCCAGCTGTCCCAGCAGCTGGAGGCCGCCATCGAGCACGGCACGCTGACGCCCGGCAGCCTCCTCGGCAACGAGATCGAACTGGCGGGCCGGCTCGGGCTGTCCCGGCCCACCGTCCGCCAGGCCATCCAGTCCCTCGTCGACAAGGGGCTGCTGGTGCGCCGCCGGGGGGTGGGTACCCAGGTCGTGCACAGCCAGGTGAGGCGCCCGCTGGAACTGAGCAGTCTCTACGACGACCTGGAGGCGGCGGGGCAGCGGCCCGCCACCCGCGTCCTGCGCAACCTCGTCGAACCGGCGACCGCCGAGGTCGCGGCCGCGCTCGGGGTACCGGAGGGCAGCGACGTCCACCTGGTGGAGCGGCTGCGCTCGGCGCACGGCGAGCCCATGGCGCACCTGTGCAACCACCTGCCGGCCGGGCTGCTGCCGCTGGAGACCGGGCAACTGGAGTCCACCGGGCTCTACCGGCTGATGCGCGGCGCCGGCATCACCCTGCACAGCGCCCGGCAGTCGGTCGGCGCCCGGGCCGCCACCGGCGACGAGGCGCGGCTGCTCGGCGAGGAGGCGGGCTCCCCGCTGCTGACGATGGAGCGGACCACCTTCGACGACACCGGGCGCGCCGTCGAGTTCGGCTCGCATGTCTACCGGGCCTCGCGGTACGCCTTCGAGTTCCAGCTCCTGGTCCGTCCCTGAGGGATCCCGTGGCGGGTGCCGCGCCGCCCGGGCCGGATGAGCGGCGGGACCCGCTCCCATCGCACCAGCCCCGCGTAAGAATGTTCGGACAAAGTATTGACGGGGTGGCGCCGCCCCCGTAGAAACTCACCCAGCCGCAACCGGGCGGCCGGGAGAGAAGGCGGACCCCACCATGCGCAGACCCCGCACGGCAGCAGTCCTGCTCGCCGCACTCGCACTCGCCGTGGCCGGATGCAGCAGCTCCGGCGGCAAGGACTCCGAGGAGAACGCCGCAGGCGGCAGCGGCGGCGGGAAGCCCGCCACCACCGAGCGGCTGAGGATCGCCATGGTGACCCACTCCGGCGAGGGCGACACCTTCTGGGACATCGTCCAGCGCGGAGCGAAGGACGCCGCCGCCAAGGACAACGTCGAGTTCCTGTACGCCGCGAACAAGGAGGGCAAGGAGCAGGCCCAGCTGGTCCAGACGTACATCGACCAGGAGGTCGACGGCATCGTCGTCACCCTCGCCAAGCCCGAGGCGCTCAGGGACGTCGTCAGGAAGGCCGTCGCCGCCGGCATACCCGTCGTCACCATCAACTCCGGCGGGCAGTTCTCCCGGGAGCTCGGCGCGCTCGGCCACATCGGCCAGGACGAGTCGGTCGCCGGCGAGGCCGTCGGCGAGGAACTGGGCAAGCGCGGCAAGAAGAAGGTCCTCTGCGTCATCCACGAGCAGGGCAACGTCTCGCTGGAGGAGCGCTGCGCGGGCGTGCGGAAGACCTTCGGCGGCACCGTCGAGAACCTCAACGTGGACGGCACCAACATGCCCGCCGCCACCTCCTCCATCGAGGCGAAACTGCAGAGCGGCAAGGACATCGACGCGGTCGTCACCCTGGGCGCCCCGTTCGCCGCCGCATCCGTGCAGGCCAAGCGGACCGCGGGGAGCGGGGCCGAGATCGACACCTTCGACCTGAACGCCGAGGTGGTCAAGCGGCTCAAGGCCGAGGAGGTCGGCTTCGCCGTCGACCAGCAGCCGTACCTCCAGGGCTACCTCGCCGTCGACGGACTCTGGCTCAACAAGACCAACGGCAACGTCGTCGGCGGCGGCAAGCCGGTGCTCACCGGCCCCGCTCTGGTGACGGAGAAGGACGTCCCCGCACTGGAGAAGCTCACGGCCGACGGCACGCGATGACCCGGCTCACCAGCCACCCGCCGGCCGCCCCGGCCGCCGGGCTCGGGGATACTTGCCCGGGAGTACGGCAGGCACAGCAAGAGGGGCACGGCGTCGTGGCAAGGGTTCGGACTGGGGTACGTGCGATCGGCGCGGTGCTGGCGGCGGTGCTCGGGGCATCAGCCCTCGCGGGGTGCAGCGCCACCGGCGGCAAGCGCGCCGAGGACGCCCGCAGGGCCGCCGAGGCGCAGGGAAGGGCCGCGGTCGACACACCGCGCTGGACGTTCGCCATGGTCACCCACTCGGGAGACGGCGACACCTTCTGGGACATCGTCCAGAAGGGCGCCCGGCAGGCGGCGGCCAAGGACAACGTCGAGTTCCTGTACGCCCACAGCGACGAGGCCCAGCAGCAGTCCCAACTCGTCCAGACGTACATCGACAAGAAGGTCGACGGGCTGATCGTCACGCTCGCCAAGCCAGAGGCGATGAAGGACGTCGTCGCCAAGGCCACCCGGGCCGGCATCCCGGTGATCACCGTCAACTCCGGCTCGGCCGAGTCGAAGGCGTACGGCGCACTGACCCACGTCGGCCAGGACGAGACCGTCGCCGGCGAGGCCGTCGGCGACGAGCTCGACCGGCGCGGGCGGAAGAAGGCCCTGTGCGTCCTGCACGAGCAGGGCAACGTCGGCCATGAGCAGCGCTGCTCCGGGGCGGCGAAGACCTTCGGCGGCGACCTGCAGAACCTGTACGTCGACGGCACCAACATGCCCGACGTCCGGGCCGCGATCGAGGCCAAGCTCCAGACCGACCCGTCCATCGACGCCGTCGTCACCCTGGGCGCCCCGTTCGCCGACGCCGCCGTCCAGGCCAAGCGGACCGCGGGGAGCGGGGCCGAGATCGACACCTTCGACCTCAACGCGAAGGTCGCCGCCGGGCTCAAGGCCGGCGACCTCGGCTTCGCCGTCGACCAGCAGCCGTACCTCCAGGGCTACGAGGCCGTGGACCTGCTGTGGCTCTACCGCTACAACGCCGATGTGCTGGGCGGCGGACGGCCCGTCCTCACCGGCCCGCAGATCATCACCGAGAAGGACGCCGCCGAACTGCAGGAGTACACCGAGCGGGGGACCCGATGACCACGACCGCACCACCGGCCGGCGACAGGACCGGCCCCCCGGACGAGCGGCTGCTGCACACCTCGCCGTGGCGGAAGCTGCTCGGGCGCCCCGAACTGGGCTCGGTCGTCGGCGCGGCCGCCGTGTTCCTCTTCTTCTCGATCGTCGCCGACACCTTCCTGCGGACGTCCAGCCTGAGCACCGTGCTGTACGCGGCCTCCACCATCGGCATCATGGCCGTGCCGGTCGCCCTGCTGATGATCGGCGGGGAGTTCGACCTGTCGGCCGGTGTACTGGTGACCAGCTCCGCGCTGGTCTCCTCGATGTTCAGCTACCAGATGACGGCGAACGTGTGGGTAGGCGCCCTGGTGTCGCTCCTGGTCACGCTGGCGATCGGCGCCTTCAACGGCGTGATGCTGGTCCGTACGGGACTGCCGAGCTTCATCATCACGCTGGGCACGTTCCTGATGCTCACCGGCCTGAACCTCGGCCTCACCAAGCTGATCAGCGGCACGGTGTCGACGAGGACCGTCGCCGACATGGAGGGCTTCCCCGCGGCCAAGAAGGTCTTCGCCTCGTTCACCGTCGGCGGTGTCGACGTCAAGACGACCATCCTGTGGTGGATCGGCCTGGTCGCCGTCGCCACCTGGATCCTGCTGCGCACCCGGTTCGGCAACTGGATCTTCGCGGTCGGCGGCGGCGCGGGCGCGGCGCGGGCCGTGGGCGTCCCGGTGGCCCGGACCAAGATCCTGCTCTACACGGGAGTGGCCTTCTGCGCCTGGATCTCGGGCCAGCACCTGCTGTTCTCGTTCGACGTCGTGCAGTCCGGCGAGGGCGTCGGCAACGAGCTGATCTACATCATCGCGGCCGTCATCGGCGGCTGCCTGATCACCGGCGGCTACGGCTCGGCGATCGGCTCCGCGGTCGGTGCCTTCATCTTCGGCATGACCAGCAAGGGCATCGTGTACGCGGAGTGGAACCCGGACTGGTTCAAGTTCTTCCTCGGAGCGATGCTGCTCCTGGCGACCCTGCTGAACGCATGGGTCCGCAAGCGCGCGGAGGCGACGGCATGACGGCCCTCGTGGAACTCGACGACGTCAGCAAGTACTACGGGAACGTGCGCGCGCTTCAGGGCGTGTCACTGGAGGTCCACGCGGGCGGGATCACCTGCGTCCTCGGCGACAACGGCGCCGGCAAGTCCACCCTCATCAAGATCATCGCGGGCCTGCACCGGCACGACTCCGGCACCTTCTCCATCGAGGGGGAGGAGACCTCGCTGGGCTCTCCCCGCGAGGCCCTCGACCGGGGCATCGCCACGGTCTACCAGGACCTCGCCGTCGTGCCGCTGATGCCGGTCTGGCGCAACTTCTTCCTCGGCTCGGAGCCGACCAGGGGCAGGGGCCCCTTCCGGCGGCTCGACGTCCGCGCGATGCGCGAGACCACCCGCGCGGAGCTGCTGCGCATGGGCATCGACCTGCGCGACGTGGACCAGCCCATCGGCACCCTGTCCGGTGGCGAGCGGCAGTGCGTGGCCATCGCCCGGGCGGTCTACTTCGGCGCCAGGGTCCTCGTCCTCGACGAACCCACCGCCGCGCTGGGCGTCAAGCAGTCCGGGGTGGTGCTGAAGTACGTGGCCGCGGCGCGCGACGCGGGGCTCGGGGTGGTCCTGATCACCCACAACCCCCACCACGCCTATCTCGTCGGCGACCGGTTCATCCTGCTCAAGCGGGGCGTGATGGCGGGGAGCCACCGGAAGTCGGAGATCACCCTGGACGAGCTGACCCGGCAGATGGCGGGCGGCAGCGAACTCGACGACCTGCGCCATGAACTGGAGCGCGCCCCCGCACCACGCCATCTCGGCGGGCACGACCTGGGGCACTGACGGGGCGGGGCGGCGGGGCCGCGCGCCGGGGCTGGACCCGCCCCGAGTCCGCGCTGGCCGTCGTCGACGTGGACGCCGTCGGCTGACGGTCGTGGTCCGCGTGGTGCACGACCGCGGGGACCGGTTCACCGCCCGTGGGGGCGGAGCACCCCACGCCTCAGCCGCCGTCCGTCCCTCCGGGCCGCCCGGTGCCGTCCACGGCCCATCGCGGACCGCTGTCGCCGAGCCGCCCCGCCAGCCACGGCTCACGCGCCAGCACGGCCCCGGTGGTGACGCCGAGCGCGATCGCGACGCAGAGCACGATCAGCCAGGACAGCAGGGTGAAGACCGTGCCGACGGAGCCGTACTCGGTCAGGCTCCGGTCGATGGCACGGGGCATGTAGTACCGGCTGCCGATGAACAGCGCCGTCACGGCGAAGCCCGTCAGCAGCGCGCCCGGCAGCAGCGGCCGCCATCCGACGAGCCCGCCCAGCAGCAGGTGCTGCGACCACCACCACAGCAGGACCTGCGACAGCATGGTGACCGGTACGGCCACCCACAGACCGGCGCCGAACCCGTCGCGTACCGGCCCCTGGACCATCAGTACGGCCAGCCACACGCCGATCCACGCCAGCCAGCGCCAGGGGGCGATCCGCACGCCCGACCTCGGGACGAGCCAGGCCCGCTTGCACAGTCGCTGCATCGCCCGGCTGCAGGCCGTGGCGGACAGCAGCACCATGACCGCGCCGATCACGCCGGTGGCTTCGCGCAGGTTGTCGTCCGTGGACCGGTACACCTGTTCGAGTAGATCCTTCGATGCCCCGGTGAGTCCGAAGATCGCCGACACGGAACTCACCAGCTGGTCCCGCACCGCCTCGGGCGCGAAGGACCCGATCACGAACAGCAGCGGTACGGCGGTGAGGAAGCACTGGGCGGCCAGCCGGGTGGCGGAGTCGAGGATGTTGACCGAGATCATACGGGTCGTCAGATGGGTGACGACGGGGAAGCGGGTCTCGGTGCGCTCGGCCGCCGACCGCGCGGAGGCGTTCCACGACGCGAAGCGTCCCGACCACCACGACGGGCGGAGGACGTCCGGAGCCCGGCGCCGCGTGGTCATGCGTGCTCCTTCCCTGGGACCAAGAGTGCGGGACCCGGTCCGCAACGGCATCCCGGGACGCCGAGCACGCCCGCCGCCCGGGGGACCGCCGGACTCCGTGCGTGGGAGGCCGCCGCACCGGGTCACCGCCGGGCTCTGTTTGCGGGAGGCCGCCACCGGAGGTGACCATGGACGGTGGGCGAGCCGGTCGCGGCCCGTGTCCGCGCGGGGCGGCCGTCGGCTCAAGGGCCCACTCGCGAGCGTCCCGCACGGCGCGGGAACCCGCCGGAGGGGAGCGACATGGTCCTCGACTTGCTGCTCATCGCCGTCGCCATCACCCTCGACCCGCTGCCCATCATGGCCTTTGTGCTGGTGCTGTCCTCCTACCGGGGCGTCTGGCGGGGCCTGGCGTTCATCCTCGCCTGGCTGGCCTGTCTCGTCGCCGTGATCGCCCTGGTGCTGCTGTTCACAGGCGGTCAGCCACCACCGCCCAGGTCGCCGCCCTCCACCGCCGCCCTCGCGGCCAAGCTCGCGATCGGCGTCGGACTGGTCCTGTACGGCGCGCACCGGCGGCGCGTGCACCGGGCGCCCCAGGCGGCCACCGAGGCGAAGGGCCGGGCCAAACACGCGTCCGACCCGCACGGCGGTACGGGCAGGATGTCGCCCTGGTCGGCGGCCGCGCTGGCGGTGTTCCTGCAGCCCTGGGGCCTCGTCGCGGCCGCCGCCACCGTGGTGGTCCGCGCGGACCTCTCCCACTTCGCGTCGTTCGCGGCCCTGTTCGGGTTCGTGCTGCTCGCCACGGGCAGCCTGCTCGCGGCCGAGTTGTACACGGTGTTCGCACCCGAGGCGGCGGGCGTGCGGCTGGCGCGGCTGCGGAGCTGGCTGCAGGAGCACCAGGAGCCGGCCATCGTCGTCGGCTGCCTGGTGCTGGGCCTGTGGCTGACGGGGAACAGCATCTACCAGCTCACCAGTTGACCGGGCCGACCTGGTACCGGCAGGTCCGGGGGCCCTGGAGGCCGCCCCGCCGGAGGTGCGAAGCATTCGGGCGAGTGCTCCAATGGCTTACGGGACGCCCCCCGAGGGGCTGCCGGACGTTCGGCGGGCAAGCCGCCCCGGACCGCTGATGCGCTCGCAGGGAGTGGTCATGAGCGATGACTTCGAAGAAATGGGACCCGTCGACTACCTGGTGGTGGAGTTCCCCGGCAACCGCATGACGGGTGAGGGCTTTCCGCTGCTCGTCGACCTCGTCGACCGGAGGATCATCCGCATTCTCGACCTGCTGTTCGTCCGCAAGGACACCGACGGCACGGTCACGGCCCTGGAGCTCGCCGACATGGACGGCGACGGGACCCTCGACCTGACCGTCTTCGAAGGGGCGTCCTCCGGTCTGCTCGGCCAGGACGACCTCGAGGAGGCCGCCGCGGCCGTCGAACCGGGCAACTCCGCGGCCGTCCTGGTGTACGAGAACTCCTGGGCCGCGCCGCTCGCCCGCGCCATGCGGCGCAGCGGGGCCCAACTGGTCGCGGGTGGACGCATCCCCGTCCAGCAGCTGCTGGCCGCCCTGGACGAGGTCGAGGGCGTGTCCGGTCAGGGAGAACCGGCGGCCTGAGCGAACGGTCCGCCGTCACCGACACGGAGACGTCCCTTCATCCGTACGGGAGGACGACATGCCCCGCCTCATCCGCAGAGTGGTCCGCACGGCCGCCATCGCGGGCACCGCCACCGCGGTGTCCGGCCGCGTGTCGCGCCGGCAGTCGGGCCGGTGGGCACAGCAGGACCAGCAGCAGAACCAACAGAACCAGCAGGCGCAGCCGCAGCAGGCGCAGGCTCCGTCCGGGGCGGACCCGGCCGCGGCCCAGGCCCAGGGAGCGGTGCCCCCGCCGATGCCGCCCGACGACGAGATGGGCCGGAAGATCGACAGGCTCAAGGAACTCGGCGAGCTGAAGGCCCAGGGCCTGCTCACCGAGCAGGAGTTCGCCGCCGAGAAGCAGAAGGTCCTCGGCTGAGGGCCGCCGCCGATGACGCAGCCGCAGGCCGGGCCGGAGCGGGAGAACGCCGCGCCCGGGAGCCCCCGTCCGGAGCCCGACGTGCTGCGCGGTCTCCTGCTCAGCACCTCCTACCGCCGGATTCTGCTGTTCTCCGCGCTCATCGGAATCCCGATCTCGCTCATCGCCTTCTGGTTCCTCGTCGCGCTGCACCAGCTCGAGCACCTGATGTGGGACCACCTGCCGAAGACGCTGCTCGGCAGCCCGGAGCCGCCGTGGTGGTGGCCGCTGGTGCTGCTGCCCCTCGCGGGTCTGATCGTCGGCCTGGTGGTGGCCCGGCTGCCCGGTGCGGGCGGCCACGTCCCCGCGTACGGACTGCAGCCCGGGGGCGCCTCCCCCAGGGCCCTGCCCGGTGTGGTCATCGCGGCGGCGGCGAGCCTGCCGCTCGGCGCCACCCTCGGCCCGGAGGCGCCGCTGATCGCCCTCGGCGGCGGTCTCGCGCTGCTGTTCCGCAACCTCGCCCGCGGCAACGTGACGTCCCAGAACACCGCGCTGCTGGGCGCTGCCGGGGCAGCCGCGGCCATCGCCGTGGTCCTCGGCAACCCGGTCATCGCCGCCGTCCTGCTGATGGAGATCATCGGCGTGGGCGGCCCGCGGCTGGTCGCGGTCATGCTCCCGGCGCTGCTGTCCAGCGGTGTCGGTTCGCTGGTGTTCACCGGTTTCGGCCGGTGGACCGGGCTGCAGACGGGCAGCCTCCGGCTGCCGCTGTCCGGGCCGTTCCCGCACCTCGACGCCGGGGACGTGGGATGGACCCTGCTCATCGGCGTGGTGGTCGGCGTGCTGGTCCACATGATCCAGGTCGTCGGGCGGCTGGCCGCCGGACTCGTCCGCACCCGGCCGGTCCCCTTCACCGTCCTGTGCGCGCTGGCGGCGGGCGCCTGCGCGGCCCTCTACACCGGGATCACCGGCCGGACACCGGCGGACGTCGCCTCGTCCGGAGAGGGCACGATGGTGCGACTGGCGTCCGACCCGGCCTCCTGGGGGGTCGGGGCGCTCGTCGCGGTCCTCGCCTTCAAGGGCATCGCGTACGCGCTGTGCCTGGGCAGCCTCCGCGGTGGCCCGATCTTCCCGGCGCTGTTCCTGGGCGCCGCGACCGGCGTGCTGCTGGCGCCGCTGCCCGGACTCGGCGTCATCCCCGGGATGGCGGCCGGCATGGCCGCCTCGGCCGGCGCCGCCCTGCGTCTGCCGGTCAGCAGTGTGGTGCTGGTGGCCCTGCTGCTCGGCAGCATCGCCATGACGCCCGTGGTGATCCTCGCGGCGGTGGTCGCGATCGTCACCACCGAACTGCTGCCGGGCGCCCACGGGGCACCACCCCCGGAGTCCGCTCCGGCGGCTCCGGCCGGAGCGGGCGCGACCGGGGGAGCACCATGAACGGGACCACGAGCGGAACGCCGAGCGGAACCCCGAGCGGGACGATGAGCGCCGAGGAGTTCCGGGCCCTCCACGAACGGGTCCGCGAGCGGACCCGGCGCGGCCCGGACGACCGGCGGGGCACGCTGGGGTACCTCACGCCCGACCGGGTGGTGGCCGCGGCCCGCGAGGTCACCACGGGCCGGACCGTGTCGCTCGCCGCGCCCGTGGACACCCGGCCCGGGCCGGACAACCCGGAGCCGGCCCGGCACCGGATGAAGGCGCCCGACCTCGCCCGACAGCCGTCCCCCGGGCTGCAGTTCGCCCTCGACCGCTTCGCGATGAACGTGCACGGCGACGTCGACAGCCATCTCGACGCCCTGTGCCACGTCCTGTACGACGGCACGCTGTACAACGGCGTCCCGGCCGGCAGCCTGACCCCGGACGGAGCCGTGGAACTCGCCGTCGACGTGGCGCGGGACGGCGTCGTGGGCCGGGGCGTGCTCCTGGACATCCCCCGGCTCAGGGGTGTGCCCTGGCTGGAACCGGGGGAGCAGGTCACCGCCGACGACCTGACCGCCGCCGAGGCCGCCCAGGGCGTGCGCACCGGACCGGGGGACGTGCTGCTGGTCCGGGTGGGCCACCGGCGCAGACGCCGGGAGCACGGCGTGTGGAACACCGCGGAGGCGCGCGCCGGACTCCATCCGGAGGCGGTCGAGTTCCTCGTCGACCGGCGCGTCGCGATGCTCGGCTGCGACGGCAACAGCGACACCGCGCCGAGCACCGTGCAGGGAGTGGACTTCCCCGTCCACGTCCTGACCATCCACGCCATGGGCATGCAGCTCATGGACTACCTGCAGTTCGAGGAGCTGGTACCGGTCTGCGAGGAGGAGGGCCGCTGGAGCTTCCTGTGCGCGGTCGCACCGCTGCGGCTGCCCGGCGCCACCGGCTCACCCGTCAACCCGATCGCCGTGCTGTGACCGCCCGCCCCGCCGCACCGGCCCCGGTCCCCGACCACCGGCCCCGGCTCCCGAGCCTCGGCTCCGGGTACGCGGACCACCACCCGCCCCGGCTCCCGCCCCCCGGCCCCGACCCCGACCTCTATCGCGACCCCGACCCGGACCCCGTCCCCGTCCCATACCTCGACCCGTACCCCGACCCCGACCCCGACTCCGAACCGGACCGCCTCACCGATCCCGAACCCCCCATCCGGGCCAGAACGCGGATCCCGCGCCCGGAACCGCGAGAACGGTGGCTGCCATGACCGAATCCCCGCACTACGACGACTACGACGTCATCATCATCGGCACCGGAGCAGGCGGTGGGACCCTCGCCCACCGCCTCGCCCCCACCGGCCGCCGCGTCCTCCTCCTGGAACGCGGCGGCTACCTCCCCCGGGAACGCGACAACTGGGACTCCACGGCCGTCTTCGTCAAGGGCAAGTACCGCGCCCCCGAGTTCTGGTACGACAAGCACGGCAACTCCTTCCCGCCCGAGGTCAACTACTACGTCGGCGGCAACACCAAGTTCTACGGCGCCGCGCTGTTCCGGCTGCGCCCCGAGGACTTCGGCGTACTGCGCCACCACGACGGGGTGTCCCCGGCGTGGCCGCTGAGCTACGAGGACCTGGAGCCCTACTACACCCAGGCCGAGCACCTGTACCTGGTGCACGGCAGCCACGGCGAGGACCCCACGGAGGGCGTGGTCAGCGGCCAGTACCGCCACCCGCCCGTCGCGCACGAGCCGCGCATCCAGCAGTTGAGCGACGACCTGGAGAAGCAGGGCCTGCACCCCTTCCACCTGCCCATCGGCGTCAACCTGGTGCAGGACGGCGACGGCCGCGCCACCCACTCCAGCGTCTGCATCCGCTGCGACCGGGTCGACGGCTTCCCCTGCCTGGTGCGCGGCAAGTCCGACGCCCAGGTCATCTGCGTCGAGCCCGCCCTGGAGCACCCCAACGTGGACCTGGTCACCCACGCCCGGGTGACCCGGCTGGACACCGACGCCGCGGGCCGCAGCGTCACCACCGTCGTCGCGGAACTCGCCGACGGCACCGAGGCCCGGTTCTCCTCCCACCTCGTCGCCGTGGCCTGCGGCGCCGTCAACACCGCCGCCCTGCTGCTGGCGTCGGCCGGGGACCGGCACCCGGACGGGCTCGCCAACAGCTCCGGCGTGGTGGGACGCCACTACATGCGGCACAACAACATGGCGCTGATGGCGGTGTCGAAGGAACCCAACGACACCCGGTTCCAGAAGACCCTCGCCCTGCACGACTGGTACCTGGGCGCGGACGACTGGGAGTACCCCCTCGGCGGGATCCAGATGCTCGGCAAGTCCGACGCCGAGCAGATCCACGGCGAGGCGCCGCGCTGGGCCGGTGCGGTGACGCCGCAGATGCCCTTCGAGGTGCTGGCCCACCACGCCGTCGACTTCTGGCTGTGCGGCGAGGACCTCCCGGACCCCGGCAACCGCGTCACCCTGGACCGCGACGGCGGCATCCATCTCGCGCTCGACGAGGGGAACAACATCACCGCGCTGAACCGGCTGCGCCACAAACTGCAGGGCATGCTCGGCCGGCTGGGGATGCACGAGCACCATCTGCTGCCGCACAGCCTCTACCTGCACAAGGGCATGCCCATCGGGGCGACCGCCCACCAGGCCGGCACCGTGCGCTTCGGCCACGACCCCGCGACCTCCGCCCTGGACGTCAACTGCAAGGCCCACGACCTCGACAACCTCTACGTCGTCGACACGAGCTTCTTCCCGAGCATCGGCGCCGTCAACCCGTCGCTGACCGCCATCGCCAACGCCCTGCGCGTCGGGGACCACCTGGCCGAGCGGCTTCGCGGCTGAGCCGACCGGGCGAACATCGGGCACCCAACGGCCCACACGACCGTGCGCTGTCCGCCTGACGGCACGCGCCGGTGGTTCCGTTGCGCGCGGGTTCCGTCCAGCGCCGCCGCGGCCCCGGGCCGCGGGCAGGCACGTTCCCAGGAGGCATCGTGAATTCCCAGGCAGGAGTGGCACCGTACCCGGTTCCGCCGTTGCTCAAGGGCCAGAAGGCACTGGTCACCGGCGCCAACTCGGGTATCGGAAAGGCGACGGCGATCGCCCTCGGCCGGGCCGGCGCGGACGTCGTGGTCAACTTCGTGGCGGGCCGGGATGCCGCCGACGCGGTCGTCAAGGAGATCGCCGCCACCGGTGTCCGCGCCTACGCGCACGAGGCAGACGTCTCCGACGAGGAGCAGGTCGTCGCGATGACGCAGCGGATGGTCGAGGAGTTCGGCACCATCGACATCCTCGTCGCCAACGCCGGCCTCCAGCGCGACGCCGCGCTCACCGACATGACCCTCGCCCAGTGGCAGAAGGTCATCGACGTCAACCTCACCGGCCAGTTCCTGTGCGCGCGCGAGGCCACCAAGGAGTTCCTGCGGCGCGGCGTCGTCCCCGAGGTGTCCCGCTCGGCCGGGAAGATCGTCTGCATGAGCTCGGTCCACCAGGTCATCCCCTGGGCCGGCCACGTCAACTACGCCTCCTCCAAGGGCGGCGTGCAGATGATGATGGAGACCCTCGCCCAGGAGCTCGCACCGAAGAAGATCCGGGTCAACGCGGTCGCGCCCGGCGCCATCAAGACCCCGATCAACACCGACGCCTGGGACACCCCGGACGCCGAACGGGACCTGCTCACCCTCATCCCGTACGCCCGCGTCGGGGAGCCCGACGACATCGCCCGCGCCGTCGTCGCCCTCTCCTCCGACCTCATGGACTACGTGGTGGGCACCACGCTCTTCGTCGACGGAGGCATGACCCTCTTCCCCGGATTCGCCACCGGCGGCTGACACCGCGCGCGATCCGAAGGGCTCCGACGACCGAAGGCACACATGCACAATCCGGTATCCCTGCCGCCCGGGGCGCATCTGCTGCTCGCGGACGCACCCGCCCAGCTGCTCCCGGCCCGGGAGCTGATGGCGTTCACCCTCGCCTCCCACATCATCCTGGTGCCGATGGGGGTGGCGCTGCCGCTGATCACACTGGTCATGCACTACCGCGGGCTGCGCCGGAGCGACCCCACGGCCCTGCTGCTCGCTCGCCGCTGGTCGGCCGTCATGGCCATCCAGTTCGCCGTCGGCGTCGTCACCGGCACCGTCCTCTCCTTCGAGTTCGGACTGCTCTGGCCGGGACTGATGGGCCGCTGGGGCGACGTCTTCGGCATCGGGTTCGGCGTCGAGGCGTGGGCGTTCTTCCTGGAGGCCGTCCTCATCGCCATCTACCTCTACGGCTGGCGGCGGCTGCCGCCGCGCACCCACTTCCTCCTCGGGCTGCCGCTGCCGGCCACCGCGCTGCTCGGCGCGTTCGGCATCCTGGCGGCCAACTCCTGGATGAACACCCCTCAGGGCTTCCGGCTCGACGCCACGGGCAACCCCGTGGACGTCGACGTCTGGAAGGCCATCTTCACCCCGATGTTCGGTCCGCAGTACTGGCACTTCGTGGTGGCGATGTTCATGACCGCCGGGTACGTCGTCGCGGGCGTCTACGCCGTCGGCATCCTGAAAGGGCGCCGGGACCGCTACCACCGGATCGGCTTCGCCGTCCCGTTCACCGTCGCGGCGATCCTCACGCCCGTCCAGTTCGTGCTCGGCGACTCCATCGCCCGCTCGGTGTTCCAGAAGCAGCCGATCAAGTTCGCCGCGATGGAACTCGTCTGGGAGACCGACACCCATGTGCCGGAGTACATCTTCGGCCGTCTGCACCCGGACGGCACCGTCACCGGCGGCATCAAGATCCCCCAACTCGACTCCATCCTGGCCGGGTTCCGGCCCGACACCCAGGTCACCGGCCTCACCTCGGTGCCCGCCTCCGACCGGCCCGATCCCACCGAGGCCACGATCGTCCACTGGGCCTTCGACATCATGGTCATCATCGGTTCGCTGCTGGGGCTGCTCGTGCTCTGCTACGCGTGGGTCGTCTGGCGCAGGAGGAAGCGGCCCGCGGCCGAACGGCTGCCCCAGTCACGGTGGTTCTACCGCAGCGCGGCCTGCGCCGGGGTCGCCTCCGTGGTCGCCGTCGAGTGCGGCTGGATCGCCACCGAGGTGGGCCGGCAGCCCTGGATCGTGTACCAGAACATGCGGGTCGCCGAGGCGGTCACATCGACCCGGGCCTCCACCCTCTGGACCATGTTCGGCGTGGTGATCGTCGTGTACGTCTTCATCTTCGGCTCGTTCCTCGCGGTGCTGCTGAAGATGCGCACCCGCTGGCGGCTGGAGGACGCGGCGGCCGGGACGGCCACCCCCGCCGAGGGCCCGGAGACCGAGACGCCCTACGGCCCGCGCGCCGCCGTACCGGCCGCGTCCGCCGGCACCGGGGCCCGCGCGGGGGAGGACGGGACGCCATGACGACCGCGGGCATCGTCGCCCTGGTGCTGCTGCTCGCCGTCGCCGCCTACGCCTGCGCCGGCGGCACCGACTACGGCGCCGGGTTCTGGGACCTCACCGCGGGCGGCGCCGAACGAGGCAGGCGGCCCCGGTGGCTGATCGACCACGCCATGGCACCCGTGTGGGAGGTCAACAACGTCTGGCTGATCTTCGTCCTGGTCATCATGTGGACCGGGTTCCCGCTGCTCTTCCAGACGGTGTTCTCGTCGATGTGGCTTCCCCTGGCCCTCGCCGTCGTCGGACTGGTCCTGCGCGGCGCCGGCTTCGCGCTGCGCAAGCCGATCAAGCGGGTGGCCGGACGGCGGCTGTACGGGGCGCTGTTCGCCGTCTCCTCGCTGCTCACCCCGTACTTCCTCGGCGCCGCCGTCGGCGGCATCGCCTCCGGCCGGGTCGCGCCCGGCACCACCGCGTCGGCGGAAGCCTGGGCCAACCCGACGTCCTTCTTCTTCGGGCTGCTCACGGTGACCGGGACCGCCTTCCTCGGCGCGGTGTTCCTCTCCTGCGACGCCGAGCGCTGGAACGCCCCCGATCTCGTCGGCTACTTCCGGCGCCGGGCGCTGGGCGCGCTGGCCGTCGCCGCCCTGCTCGGCGTGGCCGCGCTCTTCGTCGTACCCACCGACGCCCCGCACCTGTGGAGCGGGCTCACCCAGGGCGCCGGGCTGGTGCTCGCCCTGGTGGCCGTGGCCTGCACGGTGGCGACGGCGGTGATGCTGCTGCGGGGACACACCCGCTGGTCCCGGTTCACGGCGACCGGCATCGTCGCCGCCTCCGTGGTCGCCTGGGGCGTCGCCCAGCGCCCGTACCTCATCCCGACCTCCCTGACCATCGAGCAGGCGGCGGGTGCCCCGTCGACGCTGGTGTGGCTGCTGGTCGTGACCCTGGTCGCGTTGCTCCTCGTCGGGCCCGCGCTCGTCCTGCTCTACTGGCTCGACACGCACGCCGAGCTGGAGTCCCTCTCCGAGTCGGATCTGCGCGAGGGCGGGGGCGGCAGCCCCGCCGGGAGCGGGTGACGTCCGCGCGTGCTGACCCCCGACCAGTTCCTCCTGGGCATCGCCCTGATCGTGCTGATCGCGGTCGGCTGCCAGATCGCGGCGAGCAGGCTGCGCATCCCGGCGCTGATCCTGCTGCTGCCCGCCGGGTTCACGGCGGGCGCCCTCACCGACGTCGTCCATCCGGACCAGCTGGCGCCGGGCAACTTCTCCTCGATCGTCTCGCTGTCCGTCGCGGTGATCCTCTACGACGCCGGCCTCGGGCTCCGGCTGGCCCATCTGCGGGGCGCCATCCGCTCGGTGGTGCTCCGGCTGCTGTTCCTCGGCGTCCTGGCCAGCTGGGCCTCCGTCACGGCGCTCGCCCCCGCGCTGCTCGGCGTCCCCTTCCCGGTGGCCTTGCTGCTGGGCGCCGTACTGGTCGTCTCCGGGCCGACGGTGGTCGGGCCGCTGCTCGACCACGTACGGCCCCCGGACCGGGTGCGGCGCATCCTGATCTGGGAGGGGACCCTGGTCGACCCGGTCGGGGCCATTCTCGGCGCCCTCGTCCTGCACTCCCTGCTCTCGGGCGACTTCCGGGTCGGCCGCGGCTTCCACCTGGGCGAGTTCATGCTGAGCTGGCTGGTCGGGCTGGCGGGCGGCGCGGTGGGCGCCGCGGTGCTGTGGTTCCTCCTCCGCAGGCTCCGGCTCGGGGAGACGCTGGGGACGCTCGCCCAGCTCGCCACGGTGGTCGCGGTGTCGGCGGGCTGCGACATCGTGCGCGACGACACGGGCCTGATCGCCGCGGTGGTGGCGGGACTCGCCGTGGCCAACCTCCCCGGCCTGGGCATGCCGGTCCGGCGGCCCTTCTTCGAGACCCTGGTGCAGCTGATCATCGGACTGCTGTTCGTGACCATCTCGGCCGGAGTGGCCCCGTCGTCCGTGCTGCCCGTGCTGCTGCCCGCGCTCGGACTGGTCGGCGCGCTCGTCCTGGTGGTCCGGCCGCTGGTCGCCTGGATCTCCACCCACGGGCACGGACTGCCGCGCGGGGAGCGGCTGTTCATCGCCTGGATGGCGCCGCGCGGCATCGTCGCCGCGTCCACCGCGTCCGCCTTCGCCTCGACCCTGGACGGTGAGGGGCTGCCCGGCACGGACGCGATCCTGCCGGTCACGTTCCTGGTGATCGTGGGGACCGTCCTGGTCTACGGTCTCACCGCGGCACCGGTCGCCGCCCGGCTGGGCATCACCCTTCCGACCCGGGCGCGGCCGCTGCTCGTGGGCGGGCGGCCCTGGTCGGTCGACCTGGCCCGGTGCCTGAAGTCCGCCGGGCTGGACGTCACGGTGTGGACGGCGACGGAGGAGCAGCGGCAGCGCGTCCGGCACGCCGGGATCGAGCCGGCGCCGGGGGAGCTCCTCACCGCGGCCACCGACCCGTCCGGGCGGCTCGAAGGGGTCACCTCCGTCCTGCTGCTCACCGACGACGACGACTTCAACGCGCTGGTCTCCGTCGTCGCGCAGGACAGC
Source organism: Streptomyces tirandamycinicus (assembly GCF_003097515.1). Taxonomy (NCBI): domain Bacteria; kingdom Bacillati; phylum Actinomycetota; class Actinomycetes; order Kitasatosporales; family Streptomycetaceae; genus Streptomyces; species Streptomyces tirandamycinicus. The sequence goes on from NZ_CP029188.1 coordinate 5,978,980, forward strand.
GTCGACGGACCGGTCCACCGGGTCGGACCGCCCCCGCACGGCCCCGGCGCCGTCGCCACCCGCACCGGCCCGGACGTGCTCTTCGGCCCGGGCCTGGGGCGGGACGTGCTGGCGGACCGCCACGGCCGGGGCGCGCGCTTCACGGTGGGCGCGCCGGGCGAGTGCCCGCCGCCCGGTCACGACGCCCTGTTCGTGCTGGGCGCGGACGGCCGCCTGGAGCCGGTCACCGAGTCGCGGCCGGCCCGGCCGGGCCCGGGGGACCGGGTCGTCCTGCTGGGCCCGGCGCCCGGCGGAACGCCCGCGTAAGGCCGCCCGCGTGAGGGCCGCGCGCGTAGGGGCCGGCCCGCCGGGGACGGGTGAACGGGCCGCCGCCCGGGGGTTGCTCGGAGGAGGCTGCTCAGAGGTTGGACTCCGCCGGGGCGCCGGGCGCTCGGCCCTCCCCCCGTGCGCGGTTCAGTTCCGCGTCCAGGGTGAGTGCCGTGTCGATGAACGCCAGATGGGTGAACGCCTGCGGGAAGTTGCCCAGCTGCCGCCCCGTCAGGGCGATCTCCTCCGAGTACAGCCCGAGGTGGTTGGCGTAGGTGAGCATCTTCTCCAGCACCAGTCTCGACTGGTTCAGCCGGCCGGCCCGCGCCAGCGCGTCGACGTACATGAACGTGCACAGCGAGAAGGTGCCCTCGGAGCCGCGCAGGCCGTCGGGGGAGGCCTCGGGGTTGTACCGGTAGACCAGGCTGTCGTTCACCAGTTCGCGGTCCATGGCGTCCAGCGTGGAGGTCCACATCGGGTCGTCGGGGGTGATGAAGCCGACCGTGGACATCCGTACCAGCGACGAGTCGAGCACATCGGTGTCGTAGTGCTGGACGAACGCCTGCCGCTGCTCGTTCCAGCCCCTGGTGAGGACCTGGGCGTACAGCCTGTCCCGCTCGCGGGCCCAGCGTTCGAGGGAGGCCGGGCGGCCGCTCGCCGCCGCCAGCCGCAGGGCCCGGTCGAAGGCGACCCAGGACATCACCCGTCCGTAGGTGAAGTCCCGGCGCCCGCCCCGGGTCTCCCAGAGCCCCTCGTCGGGCTGGTCCCAGTGGTCGCTGAGCCAGTCCAGGAGCGTACGCAGCGAGGTCCAGCCGCGGTGGTCGAGCCGGATGCCCCGCTCGTGCGCGAAGAAGATGCTGTCCAGTGCCTCGCCGTAGATGTCGAGCTGGAGCTGGGAGGCGGCGCCGTTGCCGATCCGGACGGGGCTGGAGCCCTCGTAGCCCTCCCAGTTGCCGAGGATCTCCTCTTGGAGGTCGGAGGAGCCGTCGACCCGGTACATGATGTTCAGCGGTCCAGAGTCGCCGTCGCGGCCGGCCTTCTCGTGGACGCGGTCGCGCAGCCAGCCGATGAAGGCCTGGGCCTCGTCGGTGAAGCCGAGTCCCAGCAGCGCGTACACGGAGAAGGAGGCGTCGCGGATCCAGGTGAACCGGTAGTCCCAGTTCCGCTCGCCGCCCAGCTGCTCGGGCAGCCCGGCGGTCGGGGCCGCCACGATCGCGCCGCTCGGCGCGTACGTCATCAGCTTCAGCGTGATCGCCGACCGCTCCACCGCCTCCCGCCAGCGGCCCGAGTAGCGGGACTGGCCGAGCCAGCCGCGCCAGAACTGCACGGTCTCGTCGAAGAGCTGCATGAACTCGGTGTGGTGGACGTGCCGCGGCGGGCCGTCGGCGAAGGTCTCCAGCACCACGCCGCGCTCCTGGCCGGCCTCCAGGGTGATGCTGAAGTGCATGTCGTGGTCGCCGAGGTCGAGGGGGGCCAGCCGGTCGTCGCCGGGCTCGCGGACCGCGTGGACCGTCAGCTCCAGGCCGTCGGCGGCGAACACCGCCCCGCGCTCGGTGTAGTGCAGCTTGTGGGGGGAGCGGCCGTAGTCGAACCGCGGAGCGATGTCGACCTTGAAGGTGAGGCTGCCGCGGACACAGCGCAGCAACCGCACCAGCCGGTGCCGCTGGGTGGCCGTGGAGCCCGTGACCGGCATGAAGTCGATGACCTCGCCCGCGCCCGCCTCGGTCATGAAGCGGGTGACCAGGACCGCGGTGTCGGGAAGGTACAGCTGCTTGGTGGCGTACGTCCGGTCCACGGGCGCGACCTTGAAGTGCCCGCCGTTCTCGGAGTCCAGCAGCGAGCCGAAGATGCTCGGCGAGTCGAAGCGCGGTGTGCAGTACCAGTCGATCGTCCCCTGAGTGCTCACCAGTGCCGCCGTCTGCAGGTCACCGATCAGCCCGTGGTCCTCGATGAGGGGGTAGTCGCCCATCCCGAGCCCCTTTCGCCCTGGGTCGCGAGCGGATGCCGCCCCATCAGCTTAGGTAATACCTTCATTCCGGGCTTTTCGGGAAAATATGCCCGGTGCGGGGAAGGGCTCTGACGTGGAGGCGAGAAGCGCACGACGGAAGAAGGGCCGCCGGGTCCCCGCGCCCGTGTCCTGGGCGACGGCCTTCGCGCTGCGCCAGTACGCCATCGCATGCCTCTGGATCGTCCCGCTGGCCGGGATCGTCCTCGGCTCGCTCCTCGCGGAGGCCGCGGTGGCGCTCGACGGCGCCGTCCGGGTGCCGCAGGAGTGGCGGTACTCCCCGTCCACCGCGAGCAGCGTCCTCAGCTCCATCGTCGGAGCGATGGTCGCCCTGCTCGGCTTCGTCGTGACCATCGGCATCCTCGTGGTCCAGCAGGCCACCGGGACGCTGTCGCCGCGCTACATGCGGCTGTGGTACCGGGACCGGCTCCAGAAGGCCGTGCTCGCGACCTTCACCGGGACCTTCTCCTTCGCCTTCTCGCTGCTGCGCAGCATCGAGACCGACTTCGTGCCCGACCTCGGCGTCACCCTCGCCGGCGCGGCGGTCGCCGTGAGCCTGGTGCTGCTGCTCATGTACCTCAACCGCTTCATCCACAACCTGCGGCCGGTGGCCATCGCCGCCCTGGTCGCACGGGCCGGACGGCGCGTGATCCGCCAGGGGGCGCTGATGGTCGAAAGCGGCGCCCTCGACCGTGCGGAACCCCCCGGGGCGCCCCGGGGGCCGGTGACCCGGGTGCTCTGCGGGACGGGCGGTGCGCTCCAGGGGTTCGCCCCCGAGCGGCTCGCCGCGCTCGCCGAGCGGTACGACTGCTTCGTGGTGCTCACCCACCCCGTCGGCGACTTCGTACCGCCCGGGGTGACGCTCTTCGAGGTGCACGGCGCCACTCCGCCCCCGCCGCGCGAGCTGACCGGGCTCGTCGCGCTCGGCGTCGAACGGACCATCGAACAGGATCCCGCCTTCGGGTTGCGCATCCTCGTGGACATCGCCATCAGGGCGCTCTCCCCGGCGGTGAACGACCCCACGACGGCGGTACAGGTCCTCAACCACATCGAGGCGTTCCTGCACACCCTCGGGCGGCTGGAGCTGAGCGGACGCTACACCCTCCGCGACGCCCGGGGCGTGCCCCGGCTCCAGGTCCCCGGCCGCTCCTGGGAGGACTTCCTCCAGCTCGCCGTCACCGAGATCCGCGAGTACGGCGCCGGCTCCCTGCAGGTCTGCCGGCGGCTGAGGGCGCTGTTCGACGGGCTCCTGGCCGCCGGGCTGCCCGAACGGAACCGGGAGGCGGTACGGGCCGAGCTGCGCCTGCTCGACGCGGCCGTCGGCGGCCGGTACCCCGACCCGGCCCGCCGGGCCGCCGCGCTGACCCCGGACCGCCAGGGCATCGGGGGCGGCGCGGGCACGCGGGCCTGAGCGCGGCCGGCGGGGGCCTGCCGGGGATCCCGGCTCCTGCTGCCCCGGTCCGTGCCCGCGGTCCGTGCCGGCCTCGGTCCGTGTCCGCGGTCCGTGCCGGCCCCGGTCCGTGCCCGCGGTCCCGCCGGGGGCCCTGAACGCGCTCCGCGCCGCCGCCCGGCCGGGGCCTGCCGGCGTCCGCTCCGGCCGCCCGCCGGGGAGCGCCCCGGGCCGGGGCGGGCCCCGGATGGCACAATCGGGCACGGCGGGCGCCGCCCGCCTCCGGTGATCCGGACCCGCCCCACGACCCGCAGGGACGCCTTGAGCACGTACCGCGACTTCGCCCACCGGGGCTCCGCCCGGGCCACCGTCCTGCGGACCGTCGGCCCCCGGGAGCGGCGCTCGCACCTCACCGCGCCCCGCGTCCCCACGGTGGGCATCGACATCGGCGGCACCAAGGTGATGGCCGGTGTGGTGGACGCCGACGGGCTCATCCTGGAGAAGATCCGCACCGAGACCCCGGACCGGTCCAAGAGCCCGAAGGTCGTCGAGGACACCATCGTGGAGCTGGTCCTCGACCTCTCCGACCGGCACGACGTGCACGCGGTCGGCATCGGCGCGGCCGGCTGGGTGGACGCCGACCGCTCCACGGTGCTCTTCGCCCCGCACCTGGCCTGGCGCAACGAGCCGCTGCGGGACTCGCTGCAGAACCGTCTCGCCGTCCCCGTCATGGTCGACAACGACGCGAACACCGCCGCCTGGGCCGAGTGGCGCTTCGGCGCCGGCCGCGGCGAGGACCACCTCGTGATGATCACGCTCGGTACCGGGATCGGCGGGGCGATCCTGGAGGACGGCCGGGTCAAGCGCGGCAAGTTCGGCGTCGCCGGCGAGTTCGGCCATATGCAGGTCGTGCCCGGCGGGCACCGCTGCCCGTGCGGGAACCGCGGCTGCTGGGAGCAGTACAGCTCCGGAAACGCCCTGGTCCGCGAGGCGCGCGAGCTGGCGGCCGCCGACTCGCCGGTGGCGTACGGCATCATCGAGCGGGTCAAGGGCAACGTCCCCGACATCACCGGCCCGCTGATCACCGAGCTGGCCCGGGAGGGCGACGCCATGTGCGTCGAGCTCCTCCAGGACATCGGGCAGTGGCTCGGCGTCGGCATCGCCAATCTCGCCGCCGCCCTCGACCCGTCCTGCTTCGTCATCGGCGGTGGCGTCAGCGCCGCCGACGACCTCCTCATCGGCCCCGCCCGGGATGCGTTCCGCCGCCATCTCACCGGCCGCGGCTACCGGCCGGAGGCCCGCATCGCCAAGGCCCAGCTCGGCCCGGAGGCGGGTATGGTCGGCGCGGCCGACCTCGCGCGGCTCGTCGCGCGCCGGTTCCGCCGTGCCAATCGGCGCCGCGTCGAGCGGCACGAGAGATTCGAGCGCTACGCCCAGGTCCTCCGCGGCGCCGGAGGACTCGGCGACACCGGCGACAGCGACCGCCCCACCCACCAGGACCCCGAGTGAAGACCTTGCCCCGACCGACGGCACCCGTGGAAGAGAACGTGCGTCCCCCCGAGGGGCGATGGCACATGATCTGGCGCCGCGCGCTGACCGCGGCCGTCATCGTGCTGCTCATCGGCATCCCCGCCGGGTACCTGGTGATCTCCGCCGAGCAGAGCCGGGACAGCGGCCGGGACAAGGAGGCCGAGTCGTCGGCGACCGGGCTGCGCGAGAACTGGCCGTCCAAGATGAAGCGCCGCGTCTTCGAGGTGCCCATCCCGCCCCGGTCCACCGAGGTCGCCTACTACGAGACCAGCAACTGGAAGTCCAGCCGGCTGTACGTCAAGTTCCGTACGACCGCCGGCGGACTCGACGCGTTCCTCAACGACGTCGGCACCAGCCGTGCGCGGCTGAAGACCGGCGAGGTCACCGTCGGCGCGCGCGACGCCGCCACCGTCGGCTGGGTCTTCCGGCCCGAGGCGGCGTGGGCCGGGGCGTCGCACCGGCAGCCCGGTCCCCGCCCCAGTCAGGACATCGCCGTGGATCTGACCGATCCGTCCGCACCCATGGTGTTTGTGGTCTCGACCGCCACCCCCTGATCCGGAATCACTCCCTCCGCTCGCTACTGTGGAGCGGGTGAGCGAGCAGACGCAGACGCCCCCGAAGACCCTGCAGTACCGGATCGACGGTCCGGACGACGCGCCCGTCCTCATCCTCGGACCGTCCCTCGGAACGACCTGGCACATGTGGGACCGGCAGGTGCCCGAGCTCTCGCGGCGGTGGCGGGTGCTGCGTTTCGACCTGCCGGGGCACGGCGGCGCCCCGGCGCACCCGGCCGGGTCGGTCACCGAACTCGCGGACCGGCTCGTCGCCACGCTGGACGAACTCGGCGTCCAGCGCTTCGGCTACGCGGGCTGCTCCGTCGGCGGCGCCGTCGGCATCGACCTGGCGCTGCGGATCCCGCACCGCATCGCCTCGCTCGCCCTGGTGGCCGCGTCGCCGAGGTTCGGCACGGCGGACGAGTTCCGCCAGCGCGGGGTGATCGTCCGTACCAACGGCCTCGACCCGATGGCGCGCACGGCGCCCGACAACTGGTTCACCCCGGGCTTCGCCGCCGCCCAGCCCGCCATCGTCGAGTGGGCCGTCCAGATGGTGCGCACCACCGACCCCGGCTGCTACATCGCCGCCTGCGAAGCGCTGGCCGCCTTCGACGTACGGGCCGACCTGGCGCGGGTCGGCGTGCCGACGCTGGTCCTGGTCGGCTCCGACGACCAGCTGACCGGGCCCGCCGAGGCGCGCACCCTGGTCGCCGGGATACCGGACGCACGGCTCGCCCTGGTCCCCGGCGCCTCGCACCTCGCGCCCGTGGAGCAGCCGGCGGCGGTGACCGATCTGCTCGTCCGGCACTTCTGCCTGGCCTGGCAGGACACCCTCCACGCGATCCCCGCGCCGCCGTCCGCCCCGTCCGCCTCCTCCGTACCCTCCGTCTCCGCGCCCGTGGCCCCGGTCGCCGAGATCGCCCCGGCCGCCGAGCAGCCGCACCCCGAGGGTGCGGTACGGCCCGACCCGTACGAGGCGGGCATGCGGGTCCGCCGCGCGGTGCTGGGGGACGCGCACGTCGACCGGGCGATGGCGGCGGCGGACGAGTTCACCGCGGACTTCCAGGAGCTGATCACGCGCTACGCCTGGGGCGAGGTCTGGACCCGGGAGGGCCTGGACCGGCGGACCCGCAGCGCGGTGACCCTCACGGCCCTGGTGGCGGGCGGTCACCTGGAGGAGCTGGCCTTCCACACCCGCGCGGCCCTCCGCAACGGCCTCACCCCGACGGAGATCCGCGAGATCCTCATCCACGCGGGCGTCTACTGCGGCGTCCCGGCGGCGAACGCCGCCTTCCGGGTCGCCCGTTCGGTGATCCTGGAGGAGACCACTCCGCGCGACTGAGCGGCCGGCTGTCCCGCGCCCCGGCTGTCCCGCGTCCGGCCCGGCGCCGGGACCGCTCTCGTGCCCGGCCCTCGCCCGAGGCCGGGCCCGCGGTTCGGGAAGGGACCGGGCGGGGAAGGATCGGCCCGGGGAACGGGCGCGCCGCGCCGTGCGGGGCCCGGACGCAAGAGGAAGGTCGTCCCCGTGAAGCTCACCAAGAAGTCGCACGCCTGCATCCGCCTCGAGAAGGCCGGCCGGACCCTCGTGATCGACCCCGGGGTCTTCAGCGAGCCCGACGCCGCCGCCGGGGCCGACGCGCTGCTCGTCACGCACGAGCACCCGGACCACTTCGACGAGGGGCGGCTCCGGGTCGCGCTCGACGCCGACCCCGCCGTCGAGGTCTGGACCCTCCGCAGCGTCGCCGGGCAGCTCTCGGCCGCCTTCCCCGGCAGGGTGCACACCGTCGGCGACGGCGACGTCTTCACCGCGGCCGGCTTCGACGTGCGGGTACACGGCGAACTGCACGCCGTGATCCACCCGGACCTGCCGCGGATCACCAATGTCGGGTTCCTCGTGGACGGCGCGGTCTTCCACCCCGGCGACGCCCTCACCGTCCCCGGAGAGCCGGTGGAGACGCTGATGCTCCCGGTGATGGCCCCGTGGAACAAGGTCGCGGAGGTCATCGACTACGTCCGTGAGGTGGGACCGCGGCGGGCGATCGACATTCACGACGCCCTGCTCACCGACCTCGCCCGCCCCGTCTACGACACCCACATCCGGAACCTGGGCGGCGCCGAGCACCGCCGGCTCGCCTCCGGGGAGTCCACCGAGCTCTGAGGGCGGCCGCGTACCGCCGAGCTCTGAGGGCGGCCGCGTACCCGCCCCGGACCGGGTCCGGCCCGTTCCTGTGGGGGATCCCGGGCCCACCCGTGACCGTCCGACCCCGCGGCTACGCTTGGCGGCATGCGCATCGCCACCTTCAACGTCAATTCGATCACCGCCCGCCTGCCGCGGCTGCTCGCCTGGCTGGAGAGCAGCGGCACGGACGTGCTGTGCATCCAGGAGACCAAGTGCACCGCCGAGCAGTTCCCGGTGGACGCCCTGAAAGAGCTCGGCTACGAGTCCGCGGTCAACGCCGACGGCAGGTGGAACGGCGTGGCGGTGGTCTCCCGGGTGGGCCTCGACGACGTCGTGAAGGGTCTGCCCGGCGGCCCGGAGTACGGCGGCGTGCAGGAGCCGCGGGCGCTGAGCGCCACCTGCGGCCCGGTCCGCGTCTGGTCGGTGTACGTGCCGAACGGCCGCGAGGTCGCCCACGAGCACTACACCTACAAGCTGGCCTGGCTGGAGGCGCTGAGGTCCGCGGTCGCGGAGGACGCGGCGGCCGGCCGGCCGTTCGCGGTGCTCGGCGACTACAACATCGCGCCGACCGACGACGACGTGTGGGACAGGTCCTTCTTCGAGGGTATGACCCATGTGACCGAGCCGGAGCGTGCCGCCCTGGCCGGACTGCGCGAGGCGGGCCTCGCCGACGTGGTGCCGCGCCCGCTGAAGTACGACCACCCGTTCACGTACTGGGACTACCGCCAGCTGTGCTTCCCCAAGAACCGGGGTATGCGCATCGACCTGGTGTACGGCAACGAGCCGTTCGCCAAGGCCGTCAAGGACAGCTATGTCGACCGCGAGGAGCGCAAGGGCAAGGGCGCCTCGGACCATGCCCCCGTCGTGGTCGATCTGGACCTCTGACCGCCGGCCCGGGGCCGCGCTCCCTCGGCCGGCGTCCGCGCGCCCAGTGGTGCGCCCGTCCACGGGAATGCGAGGCTGATCGGTATGAACATCCCATTCTTGGACAGCTGGCGCAGAAGGCATGACGGTGCCCGCAGCCAGTCGCCGGCGTCCACGGCCGGGGGCGACCCGGAGGGCGTGGCGGAGCTGCTGTCCGAGTGCGAGCTGCTGCGGGCCAGGGTGGGCCGGCAGGGGCTCGAACTGGACGACACCCCGGCCTCGTTGGAGGCGCTCGACCAGTTGCCGCCGCGCTGGCGGGACGACCCGGAGGAGCTTCCCTGGCTGGGGAACGACGCGGGGCTCTACCTGGGCACGGTGATCGTCCGTACCGTGCGGGGCGCCGCCTGGCACGTCTGGCCGGGCGGCCACCCCGTGGTCCGGCTCGCCTCCGGGCGCGAGGTCAACGTGGTGGAGGCGGGACTCGACTGGGCGATGCACGGATCGCCCGAGCTGTCCCAGGTGTACGCGGAGGCGGCCGAAGCCTGATCCGGCTTCGATCCCTTTAGATGGCTATTACCGCTTTTGTCCTATCCGGTGCGTGTCGGGTCGTGAAGTGCCTTGCCGGGCTGGATAGTTTGCGCTGACCTCGACACCACCGAGATTGGGGCAGAGCAGCGTATGGCCGTCGATCCGCTGATCGAGTTGAGTGATGTCGTCATGGAGCGCGTGTGCGTCGCGCGTCCCCCGGAGCCGGGCGGTAGCTCGTAGAGCCGTGCCCGGCTCGGCGCCGGCCGGAGATCACTGCTCGCGCAACGGGACCGACACGTACGAGGGGTCGGTCGCGGGTGAGGAGAAGGTCAGCCGTGCGCCGGACGGGTTGTGCTCGATGTAGAGCGGGTCGACTGTGTCGACGACCAGGGCCAGACGGTGGCCGGCCGGGACGTCGTAGGCGGTGGAGAACAGCTCCAGGTCTACGGGGAACGGCTTGCCCGGCGTCCGGCCGTGGAACGTGTAGGGCGCATGGCTGACCAGCTTGCCGAGGCCGAGCGGCCCCACGTCGTAGAGGTACGCGACGAGGGTGCCGCTCTCCTTGGTGCTGGTGACCGTGGTGTGGAGCTTCGCCGTACCCCTGATCCGCTGGGGGGAGCCGTGGCGTTCGGACCGCCAGACCGCGGCGAACCACCGGGGGAGCAGCGGGATCGAGGCGGTGGGGGGCAGCTTCGCGAACTGGTCCAGGGTGCCGGAGAGCATCGCGATGCCGCCGTTGGCTCCCGAGTCGACGTTCGCGCGGATCGTCTCCGTGCCGCCCAGGGCGATCTTGCGGGCGTCGGCGCCCACCGACTTCCAGTCCGGGTAGGTCTCGTACGCCCCGCCGGAGCGCGACATGATGCGTACGGGCGGTTCGCGGTCCACTCCGTTGTCGGTGCCCTTGAGATGGTGGTCCAGCCACCGGCGGGCGCCGTCCCAGACGTCGTTGGGCAGGCCGAGGAGACCCGGCGCCTCGGCGGTCGCGTGGTCGCCCGGGCGGAACTCCAGGCGCTTGGGCACGGTGAGCCGCTCGTAGAACTCGGCGTACTGGTTCGGCGGGAAGACGGTGTCGCCCCAGGCGTTCGCCAGCATGACGGCCGTGCCGTTCCGGTTGATCCGGTCGACATGGGCGGAGGGGGAGCGCTTCTCCCCCCACGCCAGCATCTCGTCCTCCTTCTCCAGGTTCGCACCGAGGAAGTCCTTGGCGAACTGCCGGAGCTCGGGGCCGGGGCGCCCCGTGAGGTAGCCCGTGCCCAGCAGCAGGCCGGCGGCCTGGCGGTGCTGGGTGCGGCCGCTGTAGATGGAGTCGGTGAGGTCGGCCCAGCCGCTGAGCGCCGCCACGGCCCTGATCCGGTCGTCGTGCGCGGCGGCGAGCAGGCTGATGCCGGCCGCGTACGACATGCCCGCCATGCCCACCCTGGACGGGTCGGCCGGGGTGTTGGCGAGCGCCCAGTCGACGACCTTGCGCGCGTCGGCGATGTCCGGCGGCCCGGCGACCTCGATGTTCCCGCCGGACTGCCAGAAGCCGCGGACGTTGTAGGTGACCACGACGAAGCCGGCGCCGGCGAGTTTCCTGGCCTGCGCGAGGTACTCGACCTGGGGCGTGGCCCAGCTGGTGGGGAGGACGACCACCGGGTACGTGCGGGAACCGCCGGCGCCGGCCGGGGTGACGACGTTGGCCTTGAGGACGGTGCCGCCGTCACCGTGGATGTCGACGAACCGTATACCGGGTGCGGCCGGGGTCCCGGCGGCCGCCGCGGGAGCGGCCGGGGCGAGCCCGACGGCGGCCCCGGCCAGCAGCGCCGCGGAGACGGCGCCGGTCATCGAGGTGCGCAGGGCCTTGTGGGGGTGTCCCATCGCTCACTCCTGATTCGTGCGGGCCGGCTTGTGCCGGCCGCAAAGTGACCCGACGGTAACCTCCCGTCCTTACCTCTGGTAACCGCTGGGTAAGTTACGCGAGGGTAACAATTGTTGACGTGGTGTCAGCAGGTGCCCACGGCCGGAAGCGGTCACTGACGAGGCATCAGAAGGGCGGCTCCGCGCCGCCGCGACCGGAACGCCCCGGCGGTACCGGCGCGGCACGGAACGCCCCGGCGGTACCGGCGCAGCGACCGCGGCGCACGCGGCCCCAGCCGTCGCGGCGGCGCGGGCCCCGCGGCGCCGGAGGGTGGCGGGCCCCTGGGTGCGCGGTGACGCGGCCGACGGCACGGCCGCGGCTCAGCGGCCGAGTGCATGACGCCCTCTGCCCGGCGGGGAGCGACGGGCGGACGGACGGGCCGTTCGCACGTCGAGGTGGTTTCCGCTCCCTCCCGGTGCGGCATGTCCGACAGTGCGCCGGTCGCGCACCCTGGCGATTCCCCGCGCACCGGTACACCGTGGTGGCCTGCGGCCCCGGCTCACCCGCCGGGGCCCGCCCTCCGCTGCCCCGCGAACGGAGAAGACGTGACACCCTTCGTGCTCCCGCACACGCTCCTCGGCGACGGCCCGCACCGGGTCGTGGCCGTCCACGGCTGGCTCGCCGACCGCGACGCCTTCGCCACCGTGCGCCCCGACCTCGACCTGGAGTCGTTCACCTACGCGTTCGCCGATCTGCGCGGCTACGGCGAGGCCATGGGCACACCGGGCAGCCACACCACCGGCGAGGGCGCCGCCGACGTCCTCTCCCTCGCGGGCCGGCTCTGCTGGGACCGCTTCTCGCTGGTCGGGCACTCCATGGGGGGAGCCGTGGCACAGCGCGCCGCCGCCCTCGCACCGGACCGGGTACGGCGGATCGTCGGCATCTCCCCGGTCCCGGCGAACGGGCTGCCGATGCCACCGGAACAGTGGGCCCTCTTCGCCGACGCCGCCGAGCACCCCGAGAACCGCCGTGTCATCGTCGACCTCAGCACCGGCTCGGTACGGCCCGGCGCCTGGCTGGACCGCATGGTCCGCAGATCCCTGGAGCGCAGCGACCCCAAGGCGTTCCGCGCCTGGCTGGACTCATGGGCCGGCGAGGACTTCCACACCGAGGTCGACGGATCGGCCGTCCCCGCGCTCGCCGTCACCGGTGCGCTCGACCCGGCCATCACCGCCCGGCTGCTGCGGGACACCTGGATGCGCTCGTACCCGAACGGCGAACTCGCCGAACTGGCCCACGCCGGCCACTACGCCATGGACGAGACCCCGCTCCAGCTCATCCGCATCGTCGAGGACTTCCTCCGGGCGGACGGATGAGCCCGGGGCCCGTCCCCGGCGGCCCCGGGGCCCCCGGCGTTCCCGGCGTCCCCGATGTATTCGACCCGCGCCGGTACGCGGCCGGACTGCCGCACGCCGCCTTCCGGGAGCTGCGCGACCGACACCCCGTCTCCTGGCAGGCCGAGTACGAGGTGCTGGGCTGGCCCCCGGGGCCCGGATTCTGGGCCGTGACCCGGCACGCCGACGTCGTGCACGTCCTCAGGGACCACGGAACGTACTCGTCCTGGGCCGGTGCCACCCAGATCCGCGACCCCGACCCGGCCGATCTGCCCTTCATCCGCCGCATGATGCTCAACCAGGACCCGGGTCCCCGCGGCCCGGCAGGACCCGGGCAGGGGGACGGCGCGGCGGGGGAGGGCCGCTCCGGCCACGGCCGGCTCCGGCGCCTCGTCAGCCGGGCCTTCACCCCCGGCCGCGTCGCCCGGTTCACCGGCGCCGCCCGCGCCCGCGCCCGGGAACTGCTCGGCGCCGCCCGCGCGACCGGGCCCGTCGTCGACCTCGTCACCGCCGTCACCGACGACTACGCACTCCTCAACCTCGCCGACCTGCTGGGCGTCCCGGAGAGCGACCGGGGGCTGCTGCTGACGTGGACGGAGCGCGTCATCGGCTACCAGGACCCGGACGAGCCACCCGTGCTCGACGCGGACGGCAGACCCGTCAACCCGCGCTCGCCCGCGATGCTCAAGGAGATGTTCGACTACGCCCGCGAGCTGGCGGCGTACAAGAGGCGCGCCCCCGGCGACGACGTCATGACCGCGCTCGCCGGCAGCGGACTCCACGACGGCGAACTGGAGATGTTCTTCTTCCTCCTCACCGTCGCCGGGAACGACACCGTCCGCAGTGCCGCGCCCGGCGGCCTCCTCGCCCTCGCCGTCCACCCCGACCAGCAGCGGCGCCTGCGCTCCGGCGAGGCCGCACCGGACACCGCGGTCGAGGAACTGCTGCGCTGGCACCCGCCCGTGCTCTCGTTCCGCCGCACGGCGACCCGCGACACGACCCTCGCCGGCCAGGACGTCCGCGCCGGGGACAAGGTCGTCGTCTTCCACGCCTCGGCCAACTACGACGACCGCGTCTTCGACGCCCCCCACCGCCTGGACCTGACGCGCGCCCCCAACCCCCATGTCTCGTTCGGCGAGGGCCCGCACGTGTGCCTCGGCGCGCACTTCGCCCGCCTTCAGCTCCGGGTGCTCCACGAGGAGGCGCGTGCCCTGCTGCCGCCCTTCACCCTCGCCGCGGAGCCCCGGCGGCTGGTGTCCAACTTCGTCAACGGTGTGAAGTCGCTGCCGCTGGACCTGTCGAGAGGGGGGTGAGGCGGTTCGGTGGGCGCCGGGGCCGCCGCGGTTCCGTACGCGCCGGGACGGCCGCGAATCCGTACCCGCCGGGGCAGCGCCACGGCGCCGATGCGGCCCGCCCCGGCGCGGCGGTCCGCCCGCCGCCCTGCCGCCCGCCCGCGGGCTGTGCGTCACTGCGCCGGCGCGGGTGCCGGGTCCGGCTCGTCGGCCGGGGCCGGTGTCTGCGCGGTTCGGGTCACGTCGGCGACCAGTTCGACGACATCGGGCCCGTACGCCTGGGTGTTGACGACCTTCAGCAGCAGGACGAAGGAGCCCGAGCCGTGCTTGCGGGCGAGTTTCTCGTGGTGGCGGGCCAGATAGCGGGTGGCCGCCTGGTTGGTGACGGCGCGCTGGCCGCAGAAGAGGAAGACCGGGCGACCGCCCTCGCCCGCGGTCAGCCGGGCCAGGAGCACGTACTCGGTGCTGCCCGCCTCCAGCCGGTAGTGCTCGGCACCGATCCGGAAGGCGGCGCGTTCCGGGCCCGTCGCCGTCTCCGTGTCGATCCTCACCCCCGGCAGCAGACTCCCCAGGTGAGCGGCCGTCCGGCGATTGGAGAAGGGCCCGCCGACGCAGAACTCGGTGCGCTCGCCGAAGCCGAGCTGGGCGACGTCGTGCCGGAGTATCTGCGCTCGCGCCCCGCAGTCCTTGATCAGCGCGGAGAGCTCCAGCAGCGCGAACACGTCGAAGCGGTGCACGGCCCCGTCGGCGTCGGCGTCGCGGTTGACCACGAGCAGGCACTCGGAGTTCCCGGGGAGCCCGAAGAAGGCCTGCTTCCGGCGCAGCTTGCGGCGCCACAGGTAGGTCCGGAACGCCCAGCCGAGGGCGGCGCTGACGCCGGCGGCCACCACACCGAGCACGATGTTGCGCAGGTCTTCGTTCATGGGCGCGCATGGTAGCGGCCGGGGCGGGACAATGGTCGATGTCGATCCGATCCGGTCTCGATGCGGCCCTGAACCGGTCCCGAGGCGGTCCCGAGACGGTCGTGGCCCCGTCCCGAGCGGGTCCCGAGATGGTCGTGACGCCGTCCCGAGACGGTCCCGAGGCGGTCCTGACGGCCGGTGCGCGGTGACGTTACGCTGCGCGGACGTCCGCCGGATGGAGGTACGCATGGGTCGCCGAGTCGCCCGTCACGCTCCGCTCACCGTCGTCTTCACCACCCTGCTGGCCGTGCTGACGGCCGGTGCCGCCGCGCCGCCGACGCAGGCGCCCGACCCGGCGGCCGCACCGGTGAAGGAGCCCGTGGCCACCGGGTACGGCGGAGCCGTCGCGAGCGTCGACCCCGACGCCTCGGCGGCGGGTATCGAGGTGCTGAGGCGCGGCGGGAACGCCGTGGACGCGGCCGTCGCCACCGCCGCGGCACTCGGGGTCACCGAGCCGTACTCCGCCGGCATCGGCGGTGGCGGCTACTTCGTCTACTACGACTCCCGGACGCGCAAGGTCCACACCATCGACGGGCGGGAGACCGCCCCGCGCTCGGCCGACGCCGCGCTGTTCCAGGAGAACGGCAAGCCCATCCCCTTCGCGGAGGGCGTCACCAGCGGTCTGAGCGTCGGCACCCCCGGCACCCCCGCGACCTGGGACGCGGCGCTCGCCGCCTGGGGCAGCCGCCCGCTGGCGCAGCTGCTGAAGCCCGCGGAACGGCTGGCGAGGAACGGCTTCACCGTCGACGAGACCTTCCGCAGCCAGACCCGGGCGAACGAGGCCCGGTTCCGGGACTTCCCGGCCAGCGCCGAGCTGTTCCTGCCCGGCGGCCGGCTGCCGGAGACCGGCTCGGTCTTCAGGAACCCCGACCTGGCCCGCACCTACGCGGAGATCGCCCGCAAGGGCACCCGGGTGATGTACCGGGGAGCCGTCGCCCGCGACATCGTCGACACCGTACGGGCCCCGGAGGTGCGCGAGGGCGCCACCCGAATCGTCCGGCCCGGCGACCTGACGCTCCGTGACCTCGCCTCGTACGACACGATCCGCAGGCAGCCGACGAGGGTGTCGTACCGGGGGCTCGACGTCTACGGCATGGCCCCTTCGTCGTCCGGCGGCACCACCGTCGGCGAGGCGCTGAACATCCTGGAGGGCACCGACCTCACCGGGCTGTCCGAGGCGAAGTACCTGCACCGCTTCATCGAGGCGAGCCGTATCGCCTTCGCCGACCGCGGGCGCTGGGTGGGCGACCCGGCCTTCGAGGACGTGCCGGTACGGGAGTTGCTCTCGCAGCGGTACGCGGACAGCCGGGCCTGCCTCATCCGCGACGACGCCGTCCTCACCAGCCCCCTCCCGCCAGGCGACCCCCGCGCCCCCCGGCCGTGCTCGTCGTCGGGCCGGGCCGCCCCGACGACGTACGAGGGGGAGAGCACGACCCACCTCACCGTCGCCGACCGGTGGGGCAACGTCGTCGCCTACACCCTGACGATCGAGTCGACCGGTGGCAGCGCCATCACCGTGCCCGGCCGGGGCTTCCTCCTGAACAACGAGCTGACGGACTTCTCCTTCGCCCCCGCCGACCCGGCCGTCCACGACCCGAACCTCCCCGGTCCCGGCAAGCGGCCGCGCTCCTCGATGTCCCCGACGATCGTCCTGGACGACCGCGCCCGGCCCGTGCTGGCACTCGGCTCCCCGGGCGGCGCGACGATCATCACCACGGCCCTGCAGACGCTCACCGGTGTCGTCGACCGCGGCCTGCCCCTGGTCGACGCGATCGCCGCCCCGCGTGCCAGCCAGCGCAACCAGACCACCACCGAGCTCGAACCGGGGCTGTGGAGCAGTCCGCTCAGGGCGGAGCTCGAAGCCCTGGGCCACGCCTTCCGCCAGAACCCGGAGATCGGGGCCGCGACCGCGGTGCAGCGCCTGCCGGACGGCCGCTGGGTGGCCGCGGCGGAGAAGGAGCGGCGCGGTGGCGGCTCGGCGATGGTGGTGCGCCCGGCGGGGCCGTAGCACGGGCTCGCGGCGCGGTCCTCGGCTCGGGCTCGTGACGCGGGCTCCTGGCGCGGAGCCGTGATGCGGTCCTCGGCGCGGGTTCGTGGCGCGGAGTCGTACTGCGGTCCTCGGCGTGGGTTCGTAGCGCGGGCCCGTGACGGAGGGCGCGCGGCTGGCGGCCGGGGCGGGTCACCGGGTTCACCCTCACGGGCGGCCCCGGTGGCGCTCCGCCGCCCTTCCGCTGCTTGCTGGAGGGGACAGAAAGCGAGCAGCCCATGGAACCGAGCAGGGACCGACTGCGCACGCCCCGCGCCGCGGGACTGGCGGGGATCGCGTTCGCGGTGCTGCTGGCCGCCGCGATCGTGCTGATGCGGCTGGCGATCCCCGAGGGTGTCACCGACGCGGGCGGCGACGCGCTCAGCCCCGACCGGCGGCGCGCGGTGCGCATGGCCCTGGAGCTGGTGCCGTTCGCCGGGATCTTCTTCCTGTGGTTCATGGGCGCCCTGCGGGCCCAGGTGGGGGAGCGGGAGGACAAGCTCGTCGCGACGGTGTTCCTCGGCAGCGGCCTGGTCTTCGTGGCCACCATGTTCGGCGCCGCGTCCGCGGCGGGCAGCATCCTCGAAGACCAGCAGCCCTCGGAGTTCGGCCGCAACTTCGCGTACACGCTGCTCACCACGTACTCGATGCGGATGGCCGCCGTCTTCATCTTCGCGACCTCGATGATCGGCCACCGGCTCGGGGTGATTCCCCGGCCGCTCACCGTCGTCGGGTACGCGGCCGGCCTGGTGCTGCTGTTCGCGGGCCCCAGCTTCCCGTGGTCGGAGCTGGTCTTCCCGGCCTGGTCCGCGTTGATCGGCCTGCATCTGCTCCGGGTCCGGATGAAGTCCCGGCCGCAGCCGGCCGACGTGCACTGAACCCGCCGCGGCGGGCGGTTCCGCGCGCCGGCCGGGAGCCGCCGGGTCACGGCGGTGAGCGGCGCCGTACCGGCACGGGGGTTGCGGCGGTGCGCGGCGCGGTCCCGGCCCTGCGTGTCGGCCGTCTCGTCCCGCCCGCGCCCGGCGCCCCGCGCCGCCCCTCGGCGGTATCGCCTGGTCCCCGCCCCGTCCGCTCACCCCTTCGGCCCGCCCCGGCGAGCGGGACCGCCCCGGGGCCCGCATGCTGGTGCGGGGGGAGTGACGAGGCAACGGGAAGGGCTGATCCGTCGTGAGAGTTGTCGTCGATCTCAACCGGTGCCAGGGGTACGCGCAGTGCGCCTTCCTCGCCCCGGACGTCTTCGAAATGCACGGCGAGGAAGCGCTGCTGTACAAGCCCCGGCCCGACGAGGCGTTCCGGGAGGAGGTGGCCCGGGCCGTGGCCGCCTGCCCCGTCCAGGCCATCCTCGTGGACCGGTCCGACGAGACCGTGACCGCCCGGGAGGCCTCCGATGCCCGCTGACGGATACCTCGAACGGCTCAAGCGCGAAGGGCGCATCGTCGTCGTCGGCGCGTCCCTGGCCGGTCTCAGGGCCGCCGAGACCCTGCGGACGGAGGGCTTCGCCGGCACGCTCACGATGGTCGGCGACGAGCCCTACGAACCGTACGACCGGCCCCCGCTCTCCAAGGGCGTCCTGCTCGGCAGGACCACGCCGGACCACACCGCCCTGCCGCGGCGCCGGGCCCTGGAGGCCGACTGGCGGCTCGGCACGGCCGCGACCGGGCTGGACATGGCCGCCAAACGCGTCCGGCTGGACGACGGCGAGGAGGTCGAGTACGACCGGCTGCTGATCACCACCGGTGTCCGCGCCCGGCCGTGGCCGCACGACGGCGAGGCCGGACTCGACGGGGTCTTCGTGCTGCGGACCCGGGACGACGCGACCGCGCTGCAGAAGCGCCTCGCCGACGGGCCCCGCCGGGTGGTCGTCATCGGCGCGGGCTTCACCGGCTCGGAGATCGCCTCCGCCTGCCGGGAGCGGGACATCCCCGTGACGGTCGCGGAACGCGGAGCCTCGCCCCTGGTGGGCGCGCTCGGCGGGGTCATCGGCCAGGTGGCCGCCGAGCTGCAGCGCGAGCACGGGGTGGATCTGCGCACCGGCGTGATGGTGACCGGGCTCGAGGGCGACTCGGCCGGGCGGGTGCGTGCCGCCCATCTCTCCGACGGGTCCTCCGTCGAGACCGACATCGTGGTCGTCGCGCTCGGCGCGACGCGCAACACGGAGTGGCTCGCCGGATCGGGGCTCGGAGCCGGTCCCCGGGGCATCGCCTGTGACGCCGGCTGCCGCGCGTTCGACATCCGGGGCATCGTCACCGACGACGTCTTCGTCGCCGGTGACGTGGCGCGGTCGCCGCACCCGCTCTTCGGCTACCAGTTCCTGTCGCTGGAGCACTGGGGCAACGCCGTCAGCCAGGCAGAGACCGCCGCGCACAACATGCTCTGCGAGAGCGTCGACCGCCGCCCCCACATGTGGGTCCCGGCCTTCTGGTCCTCCCAGTTCGGCGTGAACATCAAGTCGGTGGGCGTGCCGTCCATGGGCACCGAACTCCTGATCTCCCAGGGTTCGCTCGCCGAACGGCGGTTCGTGGGGGTGTACGGGTACCAGGACCGCGTCATCGGTGCGGTCACCTTCGACCAGGCGCGCTGGCTGCCGTTCTACGAGCATCTGATCCAGACGACGGCGCCGTTCCCGCCGCCGTTCCCGACGGTGGACCGCCGCCCCGAGGGAGCACGGCCCGTACCGGCCGACTTCCCCGACCCGTCGGTGCCCACCCACGGACCCACCGTCACCCTCAGCGGCTACTCGCCGGCCGACCGGCGCATGACCTTCACCCCCGGCCGGCACTGACGCCCTGAGCGAGCACAAGGAACCCGCCATGACCCAAGGCAGCCTCCTGCGGCAGATCCTCGAGTACGAGAACCGGCACGACCCGTACCCGCTGTACGCGGAGCTCCGCAAGACGCCCGTGCTGAACGAGGACGACGGCGCGTACGTCGTGAGCACCTACCACGAGGTCCTGAGCCTGCTGCACGACCCGAGGGTCAGCTCCGACTCCCGCAACATGACCCAGTCGGCCGGCATCGACCTGCAGGACCAGCAGGAGGAGGAGACGACGCTGCCGCCCAGCTTCATCCGGCTCGACCCGCCGGAGCACGACCGGCTGCGCCGCCTGACGAACACCTCCTTCGGCCCGCCGCACGAGCCGCGCCGGGTGCACGAGATGCGCGGTGAACTGGGCGGGATCGTCTCGGATCTGATCGGCGGCATCGGCGACTCGGGCCGGATCGACCTGGTCGAGCAGTTCTCGTACCCGTTCCCGGTGACCGTGATCTGCCGTCTGCTCGGTGTGCCGCGCGAGGACGAGCCGCGCTTCCACGGCTGGGCCGACACCCTGGCGGCCAGCCTGGACCCGATGCCCGGCGAGGATCCGACCGAGCGGGACAAGCTCACCCAGAAGGCCCGTACCGAGCTCGGCATGTATCTGGCCGGGCTGATCGAGGAACGGCGCAAGAACCCGCAGAAGGACATGCTCTCCGAACTGGCCGTGCACAAGGGGCCGGACGGTTCCATGACCACGATGGAGCTGCTCAGCACCGCCGCGCTGCTGCTGGTCGCCGGTCACGAGACCACCGTGAACCTGATCACCAACGGCATGCTGACGCTGCTGCGCAACCCGCAGGTGCTGGAGCGCCTGCGTACCGACCCGGACCTGTCCGTCCCGCTCGTCGAGGAACTGCTGCGCTTCGAGCCGCCGGTACAGCTGGTGCCGAACCGCACGACCCTCGCGGACATCGAGATCGCCGGGGTCACCATCCCGAAGGGCGCCTCCCTGTGGCTGGTGGTGGCCGCGGGCAACCGCGACCCGCTGCGCTTTGAGGACCCGGACCGCTTCGACCCCGACCGCGAGGACGTCCGGCACCTGGGCTTCGGCAGCGGCGTCCACAGCTGCTTCGGTGCGCCTCTGGCCCGGCTGGAGGCCCAGGTCGCGCTGAGCGAACTCGCGCGCCGGCTGGTCAACCCGCGGCTGCTGGAGGACCCGCCCGAGTACCGGCGGAACGCGGTGCTGCGCGGGCCCCGTCATCTGCCGATCGCCTGCGACGACATCAGGCCGTGAGCCCGGGCCGGCACGAGGCCGTGAGCCGGGCCGGCACGGGGGCGTGGGGCGGGGGTCCGCCGGGCCGTGGGCCCGGGGGCGCGCCGTAAGGCGGTCGGGTTGGCGTCGGGTCGTGGGCCCGGGGCGTGTCAGGGGCGGTCGGGGTGGCATCCGGGTTGGCAGGGGTGGCATCCGGGCGTGGGCCCGGAGCGGCGTGACGTGGTCCGTCGGGCGGTCCGGGTCACGGTGCGGTCAGGATGCGGGGGCCCTGGTCCGTGACGGCCACCGTGTGTTCCGCGTGGGCCGCGCGGGAGCCGTCCGCGGTGCGCACCGTCCAGCCGTCGCGGTCCGTCCGGTGCCCGTCGCCGCCGCCGCCGATGAGCATCGGCTCGATCGCGAGCACCATGCCGTGGCGCAGCGGCATGCCGCGCCCGGGGCGGCCCTCGTTCGGGACGTCGGGGGCCTCGTGCATCGCACGGCCCACGCCGTGGCCGCCGTAGCCGCTCGGGATGCCGTAGCCCGCGGCCCGGCAGACGCGGCCGATCGCGTGGGCGATGTCGCCGATGCGATGGCCGACGACCGCCGCGGCGATGCCGGCCTCCAGGGCCTCGTACGCGGTCTCCGTCAGGCGCACGTCCGCGGGACGGGCCCGGCCCACGGTGAAACTGACGGCCGAGTCGCCGACCCAGCCGTCCAGGACCGCGCCGCAGTCCACACTCACGAGGTCGCCGTCGCGCAGCCGGTAGCCGTCCGGGATGCCGTGCACGATCGCGTCGTTGACGGACACGCAGACGACCGCGGGGAAGGGCGCCGGGGCCCAGGACGGGCGGTAGCCGAGGAACGGCGAGGCCGCGCCGGCCTCGCGCAGCACCGCCCGTGCGGTCTCGTCCAGGGCGCGCGCCGTGACGCCCACCGCGGCCGTCTCGCGCACGGCGGCGAGGGCCCGGGCCACGACCCGGCCGGCGGCACGCATGGCGTCCAGCGAGGTATCGGTCTTGATCTCCACCATACCAATTACTATACCGGTCGCGAGGGTGTGCGCCGGTATTAGAATGACGCCATGGTTCGTACCCCCCTGACTCCCGAGGAACGCGAACGCGGCGAGCGGCTCGGGCGGTTGCTGCGCGAGGCCCGCGGCCCGCGGAGCATGGTGGAGATCGCCGCCGCCGCCGGGATCTCCGCCGAGACGCTGCGCAAGATCGAGACGGGCCGCGCCCCGACGCCCGCGTTCTTCACCGTGGCGGCCCTGGCCGGCGTGCTCGGCCTGTCCCTGGACGACCTGGCGGCGCGCTGCGCACTCGTCCCCGTGTGAACCGCCCCCGTGCCCGGCCCGGGCAGCCCGGCCCCGGGGGCTCCGGGAGGCCCGGAGGTGCCACCCGGCTCCGTATCGGGCTCCGTACCCGGCTCCGCGACCGGGCCGTCGGCACCGGCCCGGGGGCGGGCCGTCGGCACCGGCCCCGGGGCGCCCGCGCGGCGTCGCGGGGCGTAGTCTCGCGCCCGTGGACCTCCAGGAGCTCGACCGCGCCCAGTACATCAGCCTCACGACCTTCCGGAAGGACGGGACGGGTGTCGCCACACCCGTGTGGTTCGCCGTCGAGGGTGGTGAGTTGTACGTCTGGACCCGCTCCGACTCGTGGAAGGTCAAGCGTCTGCGCAGGGACGACCGGGTCACGGTGGCCCCCTGCGACGTGCGCGGCAGGGTCGCGGAGGGCGCCGCGACCGCGGAGGGTACGGCGCGTCTGATCGAGGGGGCCGACCTCGGCAAGGTCAGGAAGCTGCTGAGCCGCAAGTACACCTGGCGGTTCTGGCTCGTCGACGTGCCCGCCGCGGTCGTGCGTCTGGGCCGGCGTCCGCACACCGGCATCGCAGTGACGCTGCGGACACGTTGAGCGATCCGCACCGTCCCCGAAAACTGCGCGTAGCCGTCCCGTAACACGGCTGAGGTCGAATGCCTGCGAACCCGAGTCGGAGGGCGGGCAGACGATGGCGGCGCAGCAACTCCCGGACCGGGTAGGCGACTTCGCGCGATATCTCGGAACGGTGACGGAACGGCTGGACCCGGAGAGCGGCTGGTGCGCGGTGTTCTGGCGCCGCGACCCCGACGGGCTGACGGCCTGTCTGCGGGGCACCGAGGTCCCGCCGTGGGACGTGGTGGAGTCGCTCCTCCAGGACCTCGCGGCGGACGACGCGGAGACGGCGCACGCCCGCCGGCTGCACGCCGCGGCGGCGGCCGCCCACGACCGCCGCCCGGGCGGCGCCGAAGCCCTGCGGGAGCGGCTGGACCTGATGCGCCGCGAACAGGCCCGGGTGGCGGTGCGCGGCCGGGAGCTGATGCGCCGGCTGGCCGCCGTGCCCGAGCACTCCGCCGCGTACCGGGACCTCGCCCACGACCTCTCCTGGGCCAACGACGACCACACCCGCGCGACCTCGCGCTGCGCCGAACTCGCCACCCGGATCGCCGCGCTCGCATCCCCTCCCGGGCCTCCCTCCGGCCCGGCACCCCACGACCGGGACCCGCATCAGGCCCATCGCACGTCGGCAGCCGGAGCGTTCGGCGCGCACGCCTCGGCACCGGACCGGGGCCACGGCGCCGATCGGGGCGCGGCGTCGGGAGCCGCGGACGGTGAACCGGTGGCGTGGGCGGGGCGTGGGCATCGCCCGGCGCCCGTCGACGCGGAGGTCCCGGCCGAAGCGCCGGAGGCCGGCGCCGAGTCGGCGGACGGCGGGTGGCGGGCACCGGCCGCGGCCGGTGGCGGCGCCGCTGCCCGGGGCGCTTCCGATCACGCGGCGGGGCCGGAGCGGGGCGGAGCGGACGCCGGGTTCGGGGGCGCCGGTGCGTGGTTCCGTCCCACGGCGGACGCCGAGGCGGCGGACGACGGGCGGCGAAGGCCCGCCGCGACCGGCGGGGCAGGACCGGGATGGGACGGAACGTCCGCGGCGCCCGCGGCGCCCGCAGCACCCCCGGCGCCCTCAATGCCCGCTGACGCCGGGGCCAGGGGCGCCGCCGAGGCGGGCGGGGGCGAGAGCCCGCGGCCGCCCGGCAGCGGCGCGCCCGGAAGCCGTTCACCCGGAAGCGGACCGCCCGGCGCCGGGCGTGAAGCGCACCGAGGGAGCAGGCGGCGGCCGCGCGGGGCGCGCTACGCCTGGCTCGACGGCGGGGCGGACGACGGCGGGGGCGAGCCCGTCCCGGTGCCCGGCGTGCCCGAGCTGCCCGTCGCCGACGCGCGGCCGCGCGGCGCACGCTTCGGCGGGGGAGCGGACGCGGAGGCCGGCCGGCGCGACGGCGCGGCGGCGCGCCGCCGCGCGGCGAGGACGATCGCCGCGCGGCCCTGGCGACCGTCGCCACGCTCAGCCGGCTGCGCGCGGAGGGCCGCGGCGGAGAGGCCCATGTGCTGCTGTGCGAGGCCGCGTCGGGGCCCGCCGCCCGGCTGCCGGTGCTCGCCGCCGAGCTGCACCGCTCGGGGCTGGCCGCCGACTGGCCCACCCTCCTCTGGGAGGTGGCCTCGCTGCCGCCGGATCGGCTCGCCGAGGCCGCCGCCGCACTCGCCGAGGCGGGCCGCGACGAGGACTGCGGCCGACTGCTCCGCCAGGGCGTCGCCCGCCCCACCGACGAGATCGCGGACGCCGTTCTCGCCCTCGCCGACGCGGGGGGCCGCCGCGAGGCGGACGCGCTGCTCGCGGCCTTCCTCCGGGTCCGCACCCCGGAGGAAGGCGCGCGGATCGCCGCCGCCGACCCCCGCCGCCTCGTCCCACAACTGCTCTCCGCCGCCCGCGCGGTGTCGCCCGGGCGGGAACGCGATCTGGTCCATGCGCTGCGCGTCGCCGGTCTCATCAGCGCCTGAAAAAATACGGTATAGGCTGTATGCCGACCGCTCGGGTGCGAAACATGATCGACACTGCGGGTTCACGACGATGGTCTTGCCCCCGTGTGTGACGGGGCTTACCTTCTCCTCCTACGCATCGCGTCTACGGGCGTAGAGGCTCTGACGTCTTGTCGAAGGAGCAGCTCATGACCAACGTCGTTCGCGCCGCACTCGTTCAGGCCACCTGGACCGGCGACACCGAATCCATGATCGCCAAGCATGAGGAGCACGCCCGTGAGGCGGCCCGGCAGGGCGCCAAGGTCATCGGTTTCCAGGAGGTCTTCAACGCCCCGTACTTCTGCCAGGTGCAGGATCCGGAGCACTACCGCTGGGCCGAACCCGTCCCGGACGGCCCCACCGTGCTCCGCATGCGGGACCTCGCCCGGGAGACCGGAATGGTGATCGTCGTCCCCGTCTTCGAGGTGGAGGGCTCCGGCTTCTACTACAACACCGCCGCGGTGATCGACGCCGACGGCAGCTATCTCGGCAAGTACCGCAAGCACCACATCCCCCAGGTCAAGGGATTCTGGGAGAAGTACTACTTCAGGCCCGGCAACGCCGGCTGGCCGGTCTTCGACACCTCCGTCGGCAAGGTCGGCGTCTACATCTGCTACGACCGCCACTTCCCGGAGGGCTGGCGCCAACTCGGCCTCGCCGGAGCCCAGTTGGTCTACAACCCGTCGGCCACCTCCCGGGGCCTGTCCGCCTACCTCTGGCAGCTGGAGCAGCCCGCCGCGGCCGTCGCCAACGAGTACTTCATCGCCGCCATCAACCGGGTCGGCCAGGAGGAGTACGGCGACAACGACTTCTACGGCACCAGCTACTTCGTCGACCCGCGCGGACAGTTCGTCGGCGACGTCGCCAGCGACAAGCAGGAGGAACTGGTCGTCAGGGACCTCGACTTCGGCCTCATCGACGAGGTGCGGCAGCAGTGGGCCTTCTACCGCGACCGGCGGCCCGACGCCTACGAGGGGCTGGTCAAGCCGTGAACGACCTGTACGGGCGGCACCGCGCCGTCATCCCCGACTGGGTCGTGCTCTACTACCGGCAGCCCGTCGAGATCACCCACGGGGAGGGCCGGCACGTCTGGGACGCGGACGGCAACCGCTACCTCGACTTCTTCGGCGGCATCCTGACCACCATGACCGCCCACGCCCTGCCCGAGGTCACCAAGGCGGTCAGCGAGCAGGCCGGCCGGATCATCCACTCCTCGACCCTCTACCTCAACCGCCCCATGGTGGAGCTGGCCGAGCGGATCGCCGCCCTGTCCCATATCCCCGACCCCCGGGTCTTCTTCACCACCTCCGGCACCGAGGCCAACGACACCGCCCTGCTGCTGGCCACCGCCTACCGCAGGTCCGGGCAGATCCTGGCGATGCGCAACAGCTACCACGGCCGTTCCTTCTCGGCCGTGTCCATCACCGGCAACCGCTCCTGGTCACCGACGGCCCTCTCCCCGGTGCAGACCCTGTACGTGCACGGGGGCATGCGCACCCGCGGCCCCTACGCAGGGCTCTCCGACGCCCAGTTCATCGAGGCGTGCGTCGCCGACCTGGAGGACCTGCTCGGCCACACCCACGACGTGGCCGCGCTGATCGCCGAGCCCATCCAGGGCGTCGGCGGCTTCACCTCCCCGCCGGACGGGCTCTACGCGGCCTTCCGCGAAGTCCTCGACCGGCACGGGATCCTGTGGATCGCCGACGAGGTGCAGACCGGCTGGGGCCGGACGGGAGAGCACTTCTGGGGCTGGCAGGCGCACGCCGAGAACGGCCCGCCGGACATCCTCACCTTCGCCAAGGGCATCGGCAACGGCATGTCCCTCGGCGGCGTCGTCGCCCGGGCCGAGGTGATGAACTGCATCGACGCCAACTCCATCTCCACGTTCGGCGGTTCACCCGTCACCGCGGCCGCGGGCCTCGCGAACCTCTCGTACCTCCTGGAGCACGATCTGCAGGGCAACGCGCGGCGGGTCGGCGGACTGCTCATCGAGCGGCTCCGCGCCGTCGCCGCCGGGATCCCCGCCGTGCGCGAGGTACGCGGACGGGGACTGATGATCGGCGTCGAACTGGTCCGGCCCGGCACGGACGAGGCGTCCCCGGAGGCGGCCGCCGCCGCGCTCGAGGCCGCCCGCGAAGGCGGACTGCTCATCGGCAAGGGCGGCGGACACAACACCAGCGTCCTGCGGATCGCGCCACCGATGTCCCTCACCGTCGCCGAGGCGGAAGAGGGCGCCTCGATCCTCGAACGCACCCTGCGCAGCCTCTAGTCCACGCGAGGGGAAGACCATGAGCCACCGCACCCTGATCCGAGGCGGACTCGTCCTGACCGCCGCCGACGAGACCCACGCCGACGTCCTGGTCGAGGACGGCCGCGTCGCCGCCCTCGCCGCCCACGGCTCGGCCGCCGCCGGGAGCTGGACCGCCGACCGCACCATCGACGCCACCGGGAAGTACGTCATCCCGGGCGGAGTCGACGCCCACACCCACATGGAGCTGCCCTTCGGCGGCACCTTCGCGTCCGACACCTTCGAGACGGGCACCCGGGCCGCCGCCTGGGGCGGCACCACCACCATCGTGGACTTCGCCGTCCAGGCCAAGGGCCAGAGCCTGCGCGAGGGACTCGACGCGTGGTACGCCAAGGCCGACGGCAACTGCGCCATCGACTACGGCTTCCACATGATCCTCTCCGACGTCAACGAGTCCTCCCTGAAGGAGATGGACCTGCTCGTCGAGGAGGGCGTCACCTCCTTCAAGCTGTTCATGGCCTACCCCGGCGTCTTCTACAGCGACGACGGCCAGATCCTGCGCGCCATGCAGCGCGGCACCGCCAACGGCGGGCTGATCATGATGCACGCGGAGAACGGCATCGCGATCGACGTCCTCGTCGAACAGGCCCTGGCCCGCGGCGAGACCGACCCCCGCCACCACGGCGAGGTCCGCAAGGTGCTGCTGGAGGCCGAGGCCACCCACCGGGCCGTCCAGCTCGCCCGGGTCGCGGGGGCGCCGCTGTACGTCGTGCACGTCTCGGCCGAGGAGGCCGTCGCCGAACTGGCCGCCGCCCGGGACAAGGGACTGCCGGTCTTCGGCGAGACCTGCCCGCAGTACCTGTTCCTGTCCACCGACAACCTCGCCGAACCGGGCTTCGAGGGCGCCAAGTACGTCTGCAGCACACCGCTGCGGCCCAGGGAGCACCAGGCCGCGCTGTGGCGCGGGCTGCGGACCGACGACCTCCAGGTCGTCTCCACCGACCACTGCCCGTTCTGCTTCTCCGGCCAGAAGGACCTCGGCCGCGGAGACTTCTCCAAGATCCCCAACGGGCTGCCGGGCGTGGAGAACCGGATGGACCTGCTGCATCAGGCGGTCCTCGACGGCCACATCTCCCGCCGCCGCTGGATCGAGATCGCCTGCGCCGCGCCCGCCCGGATGTTCGGCCTCTACCCGAAGAAGGGCACCATCGCGCCGGGCGCCGACGCCGACATCGTCGTGTACGACCCGCGCGCGGAGCAGGTCCTCTCCGCCGAGACCCACCACATGAACGTCGACTACTCGGCCTACGAGGGCAAGCGGATCACCGGACGGGTCGAGACCGTGCTGTCGCGCGGTGAAGTCGTCATCGACCGCCGGGAGTTCACCGGCCGGTCCGGCCACGGCGTGTTCACCCCCCGCTCGACCTGCCAGTACCTGAACTAGAACCAGCGGAACCCGACCCAGGAGGTCCCCGTGGACTTCGGACTCGTCCTGCAGACGGACCCGCCCGCCTCGGCGGTCGTCGGCCTGATGCGGCGCGCGGAACGCAACGGCTTCCGCTACGGCTGGACGTTCGACTCGGCGGTGCTGTGGCAGGAGCCGTTCGTCATCTACAGTCAGATCCTCGAGCACACCGGCAAGATGCACGTCGGTCCCATGGTCACCAACCCCGGGACCCGGACGTGGGAGGTCACGGCCTCGACCTTCGCCACCCTGAACGACATGTTCGGCAACCGCACCGTCTGCGGCATCGGCCGCGGCGACTCGGCGATGCGGGTGGCCGGCCGCAGGCCCAACACCCTGGCCCGGCTCGGCGAGGCGATCGACGTCATCCGCGATCTCGCCGAGGGCCGCGAGGCCGTCGTCGACGGCAACCCGATCCGCATTCCCTGGGTGCGGGACGGCAGACTGCCCGTGTGGATGGCGGCGTACGGGCCGAAGGCCCTGGCCCTCGCCGGGCAGAAGGCCGACGGGTTCATCCTCCAGCTCGCCGACCTCTACCTGACCGAGTGGATGGTCAGGGCGGTCCGCGAGGCCGCGGCCGACGCGGGCCGCGACCCGGAGGCGATCACGATCTGCGTGGCCGCGCCGGCGTATGTGGGCGACGACCTCGCGCACGCCCGCGACCAGTGCCGCTGGTTCGGCGGGATGGTCGGCAACCACGTCGCCGACCTGGTCTCGCGCTACGGGGAGCACTCGGCCATGGTGCCGGAGGCGCTGACCGCGTACATCAAGGAGCGGCAGGGGTACGACTACAGCCACCACGGCCGGGCCGGGAACCCGTCGACGGACTTCGTGCCCGACGAGATCGTCGACCGCTTCTGCCTGCTGGGCCCGCCCTCCGCGCACATCGAGAAGCTGCGGGCGCTGCGCGAGCTGGGAGTGGACCAGTTCGCCGTCTACAACATGCACGACGCGCAGGAGGCGACGATCGACGCCTACGGCGCGGAGATCATCCCCGCACTCGACGACTGAACCGGCACCGGACACCCCCCACGCGACCGCCCGACCTCCGCTGAAGGGTCATGGCCATGACCGCGATCGTCCCCCCGGCATCCTCCCCGTCCCCCTCCGATCCCGGCCGGCCCACCGACACGCAGGACCGGGTGGAACTCGCCCCCGGCGCGGTGCCCGCCGGCGGCCGGTTCGTCAACGACGACCTGCTGCCCGTCCCGCTCGCCGAACGTCGCTGGACCACGTACAACTTCGCCGCGCTGTGGATCGGGATGGCCCACAACATCCCGTCCTGGCTGCTCGCCTCCGGGCTCGTCGCGCTCGGCATGGACTGGAAGCAGGCGGTGTTCACGATCGCGCTGGCGAATGTGATCGTGCTCTTGCCGATGCTTCTCACCGGTCACGCCGGCCCGAAGTACGGCATCCCCTTCCCGGTGCTGGCCCGCGCCTCGTTCGGGCTGCGTGGCGCCAACCTCCCGGCGCTGATCCGGGCGGCGGTGGCCTGCGCCTGGTTCGGCATCCAGACCTGGATCGGCGGCCAGGGCATCTTCGTCCTGCTCGGCACCCTCTTCGGAGGCTGGGCGGACGCGTCCCGGATCGCCGGCCAGCCCTGGACGCTGTGGCTCTGCTTCATCGTGTTCTGGGCGGTGGAACTCGCCATCATCTACCGGGGCATGGAGACGCTGCGCCGCTTCGAGAACTGGGCGGCGCCGTTCGTCATCGTCGGCGCACTGGTGCTGCTGGTCTGGATCGCGATGAAGGCGGGCGGCTTCGGCCCGCTGCTCGACCAGCCGTCCAGGCTCGGCTGGGGCGAGGACTTCTGGCCGGTGTTCTTCCCCTCCCTCATGGGGATGATCGCCTTCTGGTCCACACTGTCGCTGAACATCCCGGACTTCACCCGGTTCGGTGCCGGCCAGCGCGCCCAGGTCTGGGGCCAGACGCTGGGACTGCCGACGACCATGACCCTGTTCGCGCTGCTGTCGGTGTTCGTCACCTCCGGTTCCCAGGCCGTGTACGGCGTGCCGATCTGGGACCCGGTGCAGCTCGCCGCGAAGACGGACAACGTCTTCGGTCTGCTGTTCGCCCTGGTGACCGTGCTGATCGCGACGATCTCCGTGAACATCGCGGCGAACGTCGTGTCCCCGGCGTACGATCTCGCGAACCTCGCCCCGCGGTTCGTCGACTTCCGCACCGGGGCGCTGATCACCGGAGTGGTCGGTGTCCTCATCATGCCGTGGAAGCTGACCGAGACCCCGGAGCTGTACATCTTCACCTGGCTCGGGCTGGTGGGCGGCCTGCTCGGCACGGTCGCAGGCATCCTGATCGCCGACTACTGGATCGTCCGCCGCACCCGCCTGGAACTGGCGGACCTCTACCGCCCGGAGGGCCGCTACTGGTACTCGTCCGGCTGGAACTGGCGTGCCGTCGCGGCGTTCACGGCCGGCGGGGTGCTGGCGGTGGGCGGCTCCCATTCCGCGCCCGGGAAGGGCCCGTTCCCCGAGGACGGCCTGATCCCCCTGCTGAAACCGCTCGCGGACTACGGCTGGGCGGTGGGGCTCGCGGTCTCGCTGCTGCTGTACACCGTGCTGATGCTGCCGGAGCGCGAAGGACGCCGCTGACCGGGCCGCCCGCCGAGGGGGCCACCCGCAACACCGGCGTGGCGGGGACCCGGGGACCCGGACCGCTCCCCAGCGGTCCGGGCCCCCGGGCGTCGAAAGGGCCCGCCCCGTACGGGGGTGGAATACGGGGTGGGCCCGGTGGCGGTCCTCAGCGCCTGCCGCGCTGGGCCGCCACGACCGTGCGGACCGTGCGGTCCGCTCCTCCCGAGCGTCGCTGGACCCGCTCGGAGAAGCCGGGGAACTGGCCGCCGATCGCGCTGAGCAGCCTCATCTCCGGGGGTGCGACGTTCACTTCGGCCCGGTTGCGCTCGACGGCGCGCACCACCCCCATGACGACCTGGCGCGGCGAGACGGTGCGCATCCCCGCGGGCGGCTCGGCACCGGTCGCCGCGAACATCCCGGCGTCCCGCACGAATCCGGGCTGCACCAGCGACACCCCGACGCCGTGCTCGTACAGGTCCTGCCTCAGGCCGAGCGCGAGGCCCCGCAGTCCGAACTTGGTCGCGTTGTACAGCGCTGAGTGCTTGGTGGCCGTCTTGCCCGAGATCGAGCCCACGAACACCAGGTGGCCGCGGCGTGCCTCGACCATGGCCGGGGCGAGCAGCCGGGCCAGCACGGCCGGGGCGCGGAGGTTGACGGCCAGCGCGCGGTCGATCTGCTCGGGGGTGTAGTCGAGCAGTTCGCCGCTGGACGGCAGCGCCGCGTTGGCCAGGAGGATCTCGGTACCGGCCGCTTCCTCGGCGAGGCGCTCCACGTCGCCGGCGTCGGCCAGATCGGCGACGACCGCGCGGGCACCGTACTGCTCCGCCAGCGGCTCCACGGCGTCGCGCCGGCGCCCCGTCAGGATCAACCGCGCACCGCGCCGGGAGAGTTCGGTGGCCAGCGCGGTGCCGATGCCGCCGGTGACACCGGTGAGGAGAACGGTTGATCCGTTGATGCGCATCTGGTTACCCTCCAGTTCTGTTCGTTCGAACGAACGATAAGGAGCCCAGGGTGGTCATGTCCACAGCGGATTTTTCCGGACTCGCCGAGCAGGCCCGGAAACTGAAGGAAGGCCAGACCACCTCGGTGGAGCTGGTGCGGGCGGCGCTCGGCCGCATCGAGGCCGGCCGGCACACCCTCAACGCCTTCCGGCACGTCCGCACCGAAGCCGCCCTCGCCGAGGCCGAACACGCCGACCGGCGGCTCGCCGCGGGGGAGGCCGCACCGCTGCTCGGCGTACCGCTCGCCGTCAAGGACGACACGGACGTGGCCGGGCTGCCCACCCACTTCGGCTGCCGCGGAGAGCGGGCCCCGGCCGCCGCGGACGGCGAGGCGGTACGGCGGCTGCGCGCGGCCGGCGCCGTCATCGTCGGCAAGACCAACTCCTGCGAGTTCGGGCAGTGGCCGTTCACCGAGGGCCCCGCCTTCGGCGCCACCCGCAACCCCTGGTCCACCGACCACACCCCCGGCGGCTCCTCGGGCGGCTCCGCGGCCGCCGTCGCGGCGGGGCTGGTGCCCGCGGCCCTCGGCTCGGACGGCGGCGGCTCCATCCGCATCCCCGCCGCCTGGACCCATCTCGTCGGCATCAAGCCGCAGCGCGGCCGCGTCTCGCTGCACCCCCAGAGCGACGCCTTCCACGGACTCACGGTCAACGGGCCGCTGGCCCGTACCGTCGCCGACGCGGCGCTGCTGCTCGACGCGGTCCAGGGCTCCCACCCGCGGGACCCGCACCGGCCCGGCGCCGTGGACGCCTCGGCCGCCGCCCGCCGCGAACCCGGCCGGCTGCGCATCGCCCTCGCCTGGCGGCCGCCGTTCACCCTCAGCCGTGCCAGGCCCCACCCCGAGGTGCGGCGGGCCGTCGCCGGTCTCGCCGAGACGCTCGCCCGGCTGGGCCACGACGTCGAGGAGGCCCGGCCCCGCTACGGGCTCATCGGCCTCGGCTTCGTCTCCCGGGGAACGGCGGGAGTGGCCGAGTTCGCCGCCCGCCACCCCGAACCGGCGCTGCTCGACCCGCGTACCCGTACCGCTCTGCGCAACGGCAGGCTGCTCGGCGGGCCGATCGTGCGGGCCGCCCGCGCCCGCGAGGCACACCAGCACCGCCGGGTCGGCGCGCTGTTCGAGACCTACGACGTGCTGCTGACCCCGACCACCGCCGCACCACCGCCCCGCATCGGCACCTTCGACGGCCTCGGCGCCTGGCGCACCAACGCCGCCATGGCCGCGGTCTGCCCCTACGCCTGGCCCTGGAACGTGCTCGGCTGGCCGGGCGTCAACGTCCCCGCGGGCTTCACCTCCGACGGTCTTCCCGTCGGGGCGCAGCTGCTCGGCCCGGAGGGCACGGAGGAGCTGCTGATCTCGCTCGCCGCGCAGTTGGAGGCCGACCGGCGATGGTACGAGCACCGCCCCGACCCGCTGAGGACGTGGAGCGCCCCGGTGGAACAATGACGCGCATGCCCAGCCAGACCAGCGCCTCCGCGGAGCCCGCCGCAGCCGCCATACCCCCGACCCGGCAGCGCATCATCCGGGCCGTCCTGCGCATCATCGGCCAGGACGGCATCGCCGCGGTCACCAATCGGCGGATCGCCAGGGAGGCCGGGGTCTCCCTCGGTTCGGTCACCTACCACTTCTCCAGCCAGCACGAACTGCTGCGCGAGGCGCTGCTGCACTTCGTCCGCGAGGAGACCCGGCGCTTCACCGAACTCGCCGACGCGGGCGAGGCGGAGGGCGTCGACGTGGACGGCGCGGCGGCGCTGGCCGCCCAGGTCGCGGACGGCACGGTCTTCGACAGCGAGCACATCGCGCCCTTCGAGCTCTACATCCAGGCGGGCCGCGACGAACGGCTGCGCGAGGCGGCGGCCGAGTGCTTCGCCGCGTACGACCGCCTCGCCGTGCAGATCCTCACGGCTCTCGGCGTCCCGGAGCCCGGCCGTCTCGCCGCCCACACCGTCGCCCTGGTCACCGGACTCCAGCTCCGCCGCCTCGCCACCGGTTCGCCGGCCGAGGAACTCACCGACGCGCTGCTCCTGCTCGTCCGGGGCGCGCTGAGCGAGGAGGCGGAGCGGGCCGGCTGACCCGGTGCGGGCGGTCGCGCCGTGACGCGGCCCGCCCGGAATCGCGGCCCGCCCGGAACCGCGGCCGGGCCGGCGCGGCGGGGCCACGCCCGGTCCCGGACCGCGTGACCCTCCTCACCGGCACCCCGCGTTCACCCCGGTGTCGACGGGAGTCGGCCAGGTGTGCGCCGACCGGTCACCGGGCGGCGGCGGGAATGTCGGTCCGGCGTGCTTAGCTGGACGTATGAGCGAAGAGTTTCTGTCCGGGACGACGGGTAACCCCTGGGAGTCCGCACACCTCGCCCTGGTCGAGGAGGCGGTGCGCAAGGCGGCCGCCTCCGAGATCATGCCGCGCTTCCGCCAGCTCGCCGTGCACGAGATCGTCGAGAAGAACGGTCCGCACGACCTGGTGACCGTCGCCGACCGCAGCGCCGAGGAGCATCTGACGGCTTCCCTGACGGCCCTGCTGCCCGGCTCGGTGGTCGTGGGCGAGGAGGCCGTTCACGCGGACCCGGCGGTGTGCGAGGCGCTCCGGGGCGACGCACCGGTGTGGATCGTCGACCCCGTCGACGGCACCCGCCAGTTCGTCCACGGCGACCCGGGCTTCTGCACGCTCGTCGCGCTGGCCCGGCACGGCGAGGTGCTCGCGTCGTGGACGTACGCGCCGGCGCTCGACGAGATGGCGGTCGCGGTGCGCGGCCACGGCGCCCGCGTCGACGGCACGGAGATACGGTCGGGCGCGCCGGAGCCCGGCCAGGTCCTCCAGGTGGCCATGTCCCACCCGGACTTCACGACCCCCCAGGAGAAGGCCGCCCTGCTCGCGCTCCGTGCCGAGGGCGTCCACTCCCGGCCGTGCGGCTCCGCCGGTCTGGAGTACCTCGCGGTGGCCCGCGGCGAGCTCGACGCCATCGCCTTCTCGTGGGAGAACGCGTGGGACCACGCGGCGGGGCTGCTCCTCGTGGAGGAGGCCGGCGGCACCGACCTGACGCTGACCGGCGAGCGCTTCCGCGTCACGGGCGGCAACGCGCTGCCGTTCACGGCCGCGCGGGACGCGGCGACGGCACGGTTCGTCCACCAACTCCTCGCCTCCGGCGCCCAGTAGCACTCCCTCTCCCGGGCCCGGATCCCGTGCCTCTCCCGTGCCCGGATCCCCTGCCCCTTTCCGGTGACCGGCTCCGGCGTGAAGCGGGAGGGGCTCCGGCGGGAGGGGCCCCGGCGGAAGAGCGAGAGGGAGGGACGGGCGAGGGACGGAGCGAGGGGACGGAGCAGGGGCGGGAGACACGGGGAGGGTGTGCCCGGGCCCCGGTCCGCCGGTCACGGCGCGGCCAGGGCCCCGCGGATCTCCGCCGTCAGGTCCGCGGCCGAGGCGACCGCCTCGGGGCCGAGGTCGCGCAGCGCCGTCGCGACCCGGCCGACGAGGTCCGGCGGGGCCGCGGGCAGGGCCGCGGCGGCGGCCAGCGCGCCCTTCTCGTTGAGGCACCACAGACGGTGGTGGGCGTGCAGGGACTGCACCAGCACGCCGAACGCCCTCGACAGACACAGCCCGACGTGCAGCACGTCGCCGCCGGGCGCGGACTTCGCCGCGGCGGCCACCGAGAAGTCCGCCTCCCACGCGGCGCCGACCAGCGCCGCACGCAGCGGCTCCGGGTACACCGCCGTCTCCGCCCGAAGCGCCGTCACCTCGCCCGCGGGGTCGGCGAGGACCCGGCACAGGGCCACCTCCCCGGCGTACGCGGGCGACCAGAACCCCAGCGGGTGCCCGGCCTGCACACCGACCTCGTACCGCCCTGCCCGGCAGTCCGCCCAGACCCGCTCCACCCGGTCCAGATCGCGCAGGATCCAGTCGACCCGGCGCCCCTCCACGGTCAGCCAGGCACCGCCGTTCACCCACGGCCCCCAGCCGCCGGGCCCGGCGACCTCCACGGGCCCGCCGGTCAGCTCGCCCGCGAGCCGGGCGAGGCCCGCGACGTCGACGCCGCCGCGGTAGTAGACGCCCAGGTCCCAGTCCGCATCGGGCCGGTGCGCCCCGCGGGCCCGGCTGCCGCCGAGGACGACCGCGCGCACGCCCCGCACCTCCGCCAGCCGGACCGCCATCGCCGCGACCACCTCGTCCATCCCGGAAGGCTACCTCCGGCGCCGGTGCCGGTCCGGACGAATATCCTGGATCCCCTGGCCACCGGCTGACGAAGGAGTCCCAAGGTGCCGTCGATGCTCGATGCCGTCGTCGTGGGGGCGGGGCCCAACGGACTGACCGCAGCCGCCGAGCTGGCGCGCCGCGGGTTCTCGGTCGCCGTCTTCGAGGCCCTGGACACCGTCGGCGGCGGCGCCCGGACCGAGGAGCTCACGCTCCCGGGCTTCCGGCACGACCCCTGCTCGGCGGTGCACCCCCTGGGTGCGGGCTCGCCCGCCTTCAACGCCATGCCCCTCGCCCGGTACGGGCTTCAGTGGCTCCAGCCGCCGCTGCCCATGGCCCACCCGTTCGACGACGGCACCGCCGCCGTCCTCTCCCGCTCGGTCGCGGAGACCGCGGCATCCTTCGGGCCCCGTGACGCGGGCGCGTACCGCCGGCTGGTCACGCCGTACGTCCGCAGATGGGACACCCTCGTACGGGACTTCATGTCCCTGCCGCTCAGCGCCCTGCCGCGCGATCCGCTCACCCTGGCCCGCTTCGGCCTCGACGGGCTCCCTCCCTCCACATGGCTGATGCGCCGGTTCCGCGACGATCGGGCCCGTGCCCTGTTCGCCGGGCTCGTCGCCCATGTGATCGGCCCGTTGACCGGCATCGGCACCGGCGCGGTCGGCCTGGTCTTCGCCCTGGCCGCGCACGCCGTCGGCTGGCCGTTGGCCCGCGGCGGCTCGCAGTCGATCTCCGACGCCCTCGCCGCGTACGTACGCGACTGCGGCGGCACGATCCACACCGGGACCGAGATCAAGCGCCTCGACGATCTGCCGCCCGCCCGCGCCTATGTGTTCGACACCTCTCCCACGGCACTCGCCCGGATCGCGGGCCTGGGCAGGGCCTACGACGGCTACCGGTACGGCGCGAGCGTGTTCAAGATCGATTACGCTCTGGACGGGCCGGTGCCGTGGACCGCCGAGGAGCCCCGCCGCGCCGGGACGGTCCAGATCGGCCCCAGCAGCCGGGAGATCGACACCGCGCTCCGCCGGGCATCCGGCGGCCGCGTCCCCGGGACACCGTTCCTGATCACCGCGCAGCCCACCCTGGTCGACCCCGCCCGGGCCCCCGAGGGCAAGCACGTCTTCTGGGCCTACGGCCACGTCCCGCACGGCTGGGAGGGCGACCTCACGGACACGATGGAGCGGCAGATCGAGCGCTTCGCCCCCGGCTTCCGCGATCTGGTGCTCGCCCGCGCCGTCGCCGGGCCGCCGCAACTGGCCGCGCGCAACGCCAACTACGTCGGCGGCGACATCGCCTGCGGCGCGGCGAACGGCCTCCAGCTGCTGCTGCGCCCCAAGGCGACGCTGTTCCCGTACCGGACCCCGCACCCCGCGGTGTTCCTGTGCTCGTCCGCGACCCCGCCCGGCCCGGGTGTGCACGGGATGTCGGGGCACAACGCCGCCAAGGCGGTGTGGCGGCAGCTGCGCGGCGAAGGCTGAGCCGCGAGTCATGCGAGTGCCGTGAGTCCCGTTGGTGCGGTGAGTCTCGCGGGTTCCGCCAGTCCTGCCGGTGCCGTCCGTGCCGTCTTCCCGTCCGTGCCGCCCTCCGGTCCGACCTCGTCGTCCGTCCCGCCGGTGCCCGCCTTCCTCCTTCCCCCTCCCGCTTCTGCCGGTCGGCGGCGGACGGCGGGCAGCGGCATGATGGGACCATGACCGGCCGGTTCGCGATCACACTCGTCCGCGGTGACATCACCGAGCAGGACGCCGACGCCGTCGTCAACGCGGCGAACTCCTCCCTCCTCGGCGGCGGAGGGGTGGACGGGGCGATCCACCGGCGCGGCGGGCCGGAGATCCTGGAGGAGTGCCGGAGGCTGCGGGCCTCCCACTACGGCAGCGGCCTGCCGACCGGCCAGGCGGTCGCGACCACCGCCGGGAGGCTGCCGGCCCGGTGGGTCATCCACACCGTGGGCCCGGTCCACAGCGCAACGGAGGACCGCGGTGCCCTGCTCGCCTCCTGCTACCGGGAGTCCCTGCGCGTCGCCGACGAACTGGGCGCCCGTACGGTCGCGTTCCCGGCGATCTCCACCGGCGTGTACCGGTGGCCGATGGACGACGCGGCTCGCATCGCGCTGGAGACGGTACGCGGCACCCCGACCGCCGTGGAAGAGGTGAGGTTCGTCCTGTTCGACGACCCGGCGTACCAGGCGTTCGCCCGGCACCTCGGCTGACCCGGGACCGCGGTGGGATCGGCCGACTGCGCCTGACTCACCGCCAGCGGGCTTCCGGGGGCGGCGGCACCGCCGAGGGTGCCCTCGGCGGGTGCCTTGCCGGATGGAGATTCCCGCCGGTCACGGGCTCGGCGAGGGCGTCGATCGGGGCGATGTGAACCGCGGCTTCAAAACGGCGAGAGGGCCTCGCATTACGGGGCGAGGCGGCGATGAATTTTGGTCCGGCGGATATTCCGTACGGTCGACCGGCACCTATACCGCGCATGGTCACCCGGCGCCATTGCGGACCGTGCGGTGATTGGCCGGGCCTCGGGTTTTCCGTCCGCGGTTCCGGCGCCTATTCCGGGTCGGCGCCGCATTTCGGCGGCGGCGTTCTCGAAACCCCGGCGACGCGCGCGGGTGCTGCCGCCAGGCAGGGCATGCCCACGACATGCCCTGATGCGAGCGAGTCGCGGCGTCTGCCGGGAGACGCAGAGCGAAACCGTCGTGTCCACGCCCGCAATCGTGTTTGGAGTCGCCCGTCATTCACGGCGTTTTGTTCGAAAATCCTGTCACATGAATATCAAAGCCTTTACCGGTGAGAAGGCGGCGAGCGGGTGCTGAATTCTGGTCGAGGCTCTGCCAGAGTTTTCCGCGGCCCGCCGGATTCCCCCGGTCGGAGCCCATACCCATTGGTTCCTTCGCCGACGAACGGCGAAGACGAAAGGAGTGCTTGTGCCGAAGATCGCTCGCGTCGCCGCAGCCGCCGCAGCCGCCGTCCTGGCCGGCGGACTGTTCGCTCCGGCCGCGTCCGCATCCTCATCGCACCCGTACACCTGCGCCAACCAGAGCATCGGGGTGAACTGCTCCGGTGTCATCACCGTCAACGACGTACTCAACGGCACCACCATCAACATCGGCGGCATCAGCGCCCTCAACGGCACCCAGATCAACGGTCTCCAGGCCGCGCTGGCCAACGTCGCGAACAACAACGTCAACGCGCCCGTCACCGTCCAGATCGGCGCGCTGGAGACCACGGCCATCACGACCCTGGCGCGCTACGGCAGGACCGTACTGCCCACGAACGTCAACGTCTGCGCCGGCAGTATCTGCGTCTGACATCGGCCGTACCCGGTAGCCGGGCTGCTCCGGCTCGCTGCCCGGAGCAGCCCGGTGCGCACCGGGGGCCGAGGCCCACGCGGCGACGCGTAGGTCCTCCGCCCCGCGGAACACGCTGACGGCCCCGACCGCATCCGGATGCTGCCGGCCAATCCGGGGCCTCGCGTGACGTCGGCCTCCAGGACCACGATCGGGTCCTGGAGGCCGACGTTGCCGTTCGGGGGCGAGCGCGGACGGCGTACGGGCCCGTCCCGTTGGCCAACGTGGGTGACCGCAGCCCCTCGGGTCGGCGCGCCCCCGCTGCCCGACCCCGACCCCGCCGATCGTCCGGTTAACGTCACGCGTATTCAACGATATTCCTCCCGGGGGTGTCTGATGCGCCGTCTGACCGCAGGACTGACCGTGCTGGCCGGCCTCGCCTCCTGGCCCTGGCTCGGTGCCCAGGCCGACCCCGCCGCGGGGGTGCCCGCCGCACGGGACACCGGCCGCGGCACCAACATCCTGATCGTCGGCATCGACAGCCGCACCGGACTGTCGAAGGCCGAGAAGCGTCGTCTGCACGTCGGCGGGGAAGGCTGCGACTGCACCGACGTGATGATGCTCGTCCACCTCTCCGAGGACCGGCGGCGCGCGAGCGTCGTCTCCATCCCACGGGACAGCTACGTCGAGTACGCCGCGCCCGAGGGCACGACCGGGGCGGCCCCCCGAGGGAAGATCAACGGAGCCTTCAGGATCGGGCGCGGTCCGCTGGCCGTGCGCACCGTCGAGCAGGCCACCGGCCTGAGCATCGACCACTACCTGGAGACCGGCTTCACCGGATTCGAACAGGCCGTCAACGACCTGGGCGGCGCCACCGTGTGCACCGACAAGCCGCTGAAGGACGGGAAATCGGGCCTCGACATCTCCACGGGCACGCATCACCTCGACGGGAACAGGGCCCTCGGCTACGCCCGGGCGCGGCACCTGGACCCGCCGGGGGACCTCGGCCGGGTCCGCCGCCAGCAGCGCATGCTCGCCGAGATGCTCGAAGGGCTGACCGCCCGTGGAGCGCTGGCCGACCCCGTGAAGGCGGCGGACACGGCACGCCGACTGCTCAGGTCCGTTCGAACGGACGACCGTACCGGCATGAACGACCTCATCGGCATCGGCTGGACCCTGGGGCGGCTTCCGGCCGGCCGGATGGAGTTCGCCACCGTGCCGATCTCCCACTTCGACCACCGTGTGCCGGGCGTCGGCTCCACGCTGCTCTGGCACGAGTCGCGCTCCCGGGCCCTGTGGGACGCGCTGCGCGCCGACCGCCCGATCACCGGCGACAGCCGCATCCTCCCCGTACCGGAGACCCGCGCCGAGACCGACCCCGTCCGGATCGCGGTGCGCGTCGACGACGCGAAGGTCGCCACCGCGCTGCGGCGCAGCGGGTTCGCGGTGACGGACACCTCGGCCTCCGCTCCCGCCGAGCGGCCCGCGGGCCCGCCGCTGATCACCTTCCCGGAGGGGCGCCAAGCCGACGCGGCGACCCTGGCCGCAGCCCTCCCGGGTGCCCGCCTTCGGGCCGAAACCCGCCCCGACGCCGTCTTCGACGTCACCGTCGGCTCCGACCCCGTCCTGGTCAAGACGGTCACCTACGACCGCAACTTCGCCGAGGGCGCCCCGGTCACCGCGGACCGGCTCCGGTGCTCGGGTTCGCCGGAGCCGGAGCCGGAGCCGACGCCAGAGCCGAAGCCGAAGCCGACGCCGACTTCGACTTCGGCAGGGACGGCGATGGACGGCTGACGGGTACGGCTGACGGATACGACGGGGCACGACCTGCGGGGACGGGGGACGGGGGACGTCTGCCGGGGCACGAGCGGCGGGCCGTGGAGCCGCGTCGGCCCCACGGCTCCCGGCCCCGGCGCGTGCCCGGGCGCCGGGAACGCGCACCGGGCCGGGCGGGGAGCGGGGGCGCACCCCCTCCCCGCCGTGATGTCGCTTTCTCGCCAGCGCCCGCTCCCACCATGGCCGATGCTGGAGCCATGCCTTCCGACGTGCACCCGTCCATGCACACCGACACCGAGCGCTGCGTACGGGCCGTACGGTCCAGGGACGCGCGGTTCGACGGGTGGTTCTTCACCGCCGTGCTGACGACCCGCATCTACTGCCGGCCCAGCTGCCCCGCCGTTCCCCCGCGCGCCGAGAACATGACCTTCTACCCCAGTGCGGCGGCCTGCCAGCAGGCCGGGTTCCGGGCCTGCAAGCGGTGCCGCCCGGACACCAGCCCCGGATCGCCGGAGTGGAACGCCCGCGCCGACGCCGTCGCCCGCGCGATGCGCCTGATCCAGGACGGGGTCGTCGACCGGGAGGGCGTGACCGGCCTCGCGGCCCGCCTGGGGTACTCGACCCGGCAGATCGAGCGGCAGCTCCTCGCCGAGGTCGGCGCGGGACCGCTCGCACTGGCCCGGGCACAGCGCGCGCAGACCGCCCGGATCCTCGCGGAGACGACCGCGCTGCCCATGGCCGACGTGGCGTTCGCCGCGGGCTTCTCCTCCATCCGGACCTTCAACGACACCGTCCGCGAGGTGTTCGCGCTGGCCCCGAGCGAGCTGCGGAACCGCGCCGCGACCCGGCGCGGCGGAGCGCCGCTCCCGGCGGCACCGGGCGTCATCACGCTGCGCCTGCCGTTCCGCACGCCGCTGAACCCCGACAACCTCTTCGGGCATCTGGCCGCGACCGCCGTACCCGGGGTGGAGGAGTGGCGGGACGGCGCGTACCGCCGCACACTCACGCTGCCGAACGGCCCCGGCATCGTGTCCCTGACCCCGCGGCCGGACCACATCGGATGCCGGCTGTCCCTCACCGACCACCGCGACCTCACCTTCGCCATCAGCGTCTGCCGGCGGATGCTCGACCTGGACGCCGACCCCGTCGCCGTGGACGACCAGCTCCGCACCGACCCGCTGCTCGCGCCGCTCGTCGACAAGGCGCCGGGGCGGCGCGTGCCGCGCACCGCCGACGCCGCGGAGTTCGCGGTACGGGCCGTCCTCGGCCAGCAGGTCTCCACCGCGGCCGCCCGCACCCACGCCGCCCGGCTGGTCACCGCCCACGGCACGCCCGTGCAGGACCCCGAGGGCGGCCTCACCCACCTCTTCCCCGAACCCGGGGCGCTGGCCGCCGTCGACCCGGAGCGCCTCGCGTTCCCGCGCAGCCGGCGGACCGCCCTCACCACACTCTTCGGGGCGCTCGCCGACGGCACGCTCCGCCTCGGTCCCGGCAGCGACTGGGACGAGGCCCGCGCCCGGCTCTCCGAGCTGCCCGGCTTCGGCCCCTGGACCGTGGAGGTCATCGCCATGCGGGCACTCGGCGACCCCGACGCGTTCCTGCCCACAGACCTCGGCGTCCGGCACGCCGCCGCAGGCCTCGGCCTGCCGTCGACGCCCGCCGCACTCACCGCCCGCGCCGCCGCCTGGCGCCCCTGGCGCGCCTACGCCGTCCAGTACCTCTGGGCCACCGGCGACCACCCGATCAACCGACTCCCTGTCTGAGCAAGCCGAGCAGGCCCAGCAAGCCCAGCAAGCCGAGGAACTCTAATGAACCGCACCCACACCGTCACCGACAGTCCCTACGGCCCGCTCACCCTCGTCGCCACCGACTCCGTCCTCAGCGGCCTGTACATGACCCGGCAGCGGCACCGCCCCGGCGAGGAGACCTTCGGCGACCCCGATCCCCGCCCCTTCCGCGAGGTGATCCGCCAGCTCGACGCCTACTTCACCGGCGAACTGAAGCGCTTCGACCTGCCGCTTCATCTCGCGGGCACGCCCTTCCAGCGCACCGTCTGGGAGCAGCTGCTGCTGATCCCCTACGGCGAGACCCGGACCTACGGCGAGCTCGCCGGGGCGCTCGGCAACCCCGGCGCCTCACGCGCCGTCGGCCTCGCCAACGGCAGGAACCCCATCGGGATCATCGTCCCCTGCCACCGGGTGGTCGGGGCTTCCGGCAGTCTGACGGGTTACGGCGGCGGGCTGGACCGCAAGCAGCGGCTGCTGGCCTTCGAGCGGGGTGTGCCCGACGACGGGCTGTTCTGAGGGGCGGCCGCGGCGGCGGGGCCACTCCTGCATGTCCGGCCCGGCAGCTCCTGCCGTGAAGGCCCCACCTGCGCCACCTGCTCCGCCCGCGCCACCCGCGGCAGGCGGTCAGCGCAGCCGCCGCAGCAACTCCGGCAGGGCGGTGCCGATCGGCTCGCGGACGACCTCGTCGGCGAGTTCGTCGTACGGCGTCGGCTCCGCGTTCATGACGATCAGCCGCGCTCCGTGCTCGGCCGCGATCCCGGCCAGCGACGCGGCGGGCTGCACCTGGAGGCTGGAGCCCACCGCGATGAACACCTCGGAGGCCTTGGCGATGCCCATGGCCTCGCCGAGCACCACCGGGTCGAGGCTCTGGCCGAACATGACGGTCGCCGACTTCAGGATCCCCCCACAGGAGGTGCAGGCGGGATCGGCCTCACCGGCCCTCACCCGCTCCAGAGCGTCCGCCATGGGCGAGCGGGCCTGGCAGCCGGTGCACACCACCGTTCGCGCGGTGCCGTGCAGTTCGAGCACCTTGCGGTCCGGCACACCCGCCCTCTGGTGCAGTCCGTCCACGTTCTGCGTGATCACCCGGAGCGCGTGCCCGCTGCGCTCGAACTCGGCGACGGCGA
The DNA here is from genome assembly GCF_003097515.1 of Streptomyces tirandamycinicus. Lineage (NCBI taxonomy): Bacteria > Bacillati > Actinomycetota > Actinomycetes > Kitasatosporales > Streptomycetaceae > Streptomyces > Streptomyces tirandamycinicus. Next base: position 6,023,202 of record NZ_CP029188.1, read on the forward strand.
GGTGCGCGGCGTTCGGCTCGGCGTGCAGGACGGGGCCGTCGAGGCGCATGCGCCATGAGCGCCGGCGGATGTCCCGATCGGACATGTAGTGCTCGTAGGTGACCAGCTTCTCGGCCTCCGGGTCGCGTCGCCACAGTCCGTTGGGCCCGCGGTAGTCGGGGATGCCGGAGTCGGTGGAGATGCCGGCTCCGCTGAGAATCGCGACCATGGTCATGTCGCGAGCGTACGCAGCGGATCGCGGGACGGGCGACCCGGTTTCGGCCCGCCCCCGCGGCTGTGCCCGCCGCCGCGGAGTCGCGGTGCGGCGCCCGGCCCGGGCCCGGTTCGGGCAGCCCGGCCTGCCGCGGCCGCCCCGATCGGTGCGGTTCAGCTCACCGGGCTGCCGTCGACCAGTTCCGCCGGAGCGGTTCCCGCCGTCAGGACGTCCAGCGCGGCCAGTACGCGCGGGCCGAGCGAACCGAGGAGATACCGGGTGAGCTCCTCCCGCGGCACCAGCTTCCAGGCGACCAGTTCCTCCTCCTGGAGCCGGATCGCCGAGAACCGCTCGTCGTCGAGCACCCCGCCGTCGTAGACGTACGCGACGATCGGCGGCCGCCCGGGGCCACGGACCCAGTCGACGGCGAGCAGCCGCCCCGGCTCGATGTCCAGGCCGATCTCCTCCAGCGTCTCCCGCCGTGCGGCCTCCCGGGGCGTCTCCCCGGCGTCGGACTCGATCGTCCCGCCCGGAAGACCCCACCCGGCACGGTAGTTGGGCTCCACGAGCAGAACCCGCCCGCCGGCGTCCCGGAAGAGGGTCGCTGCCCCGGAGAGAACACGGGGCAGGGCGGCGACGTAGGCAGCGTATGTGTCGGTGGTCACCCGGGGAAGCGTAGTGGGCGCGCGAGGGCCGCCGTCGGGCACCGGCGGAGTCCGGGCCGGTGTCCGGTATCGGGTCTCCGGCCGGCGGGAGCGCCGGGAGGTGCCGTCCGGTCAGGCCGAGGCCAGCCGAGCGGTCCGGTCCGCGAGTTCACCGATGCGGGTGCCGTCGAAACCGAACACGGCGCTGCGCACCCGGTCCTCCAGCGGATGCGTCCACTGCGGGGGAATGGCGGCGGCACCGCACAGCACCCCGGCCACCGAGCCCGCCGTCGCCCCGTTGGAGTCGGTGTCCAGCCCGCCGCGCACGGTCAGTGCGATGGTGGAGGTGAAGTCCCCCTCGCCGTAGAGCAGTCCGGCCGTGATGACACCGGCGTTCGGCACGGCGTGGATCCAGCCGAGGCGCCCGGCCTCCCGGTCGAGTTCGTCCAGGGCGGCGGACCAGGGCACGCCCGCGTCGTACAGGGCCGTCGTCCTGCGGACGGCACGGGCGAACCTGCTGCTCGCCGGAATCCCGGCGAGGGCGGCCTCGATCGCCTCCCGCGCGTCGGCGGCGGTGAAGGCCGCGGCGACCAGCGCCGCCGCCCACATCGCTGCGTACACCCCGTTGCCCGTGTGCGACAGCACGGCGTCCCGGCGGGCGAGCGAAGCGGCGCGCACCGGGTCGCCGGGACTGGTCCAGCCGAACACGTCGGCGCGGATCAGCGCGCCGATCCACTCCTGGTACGGGTTGTCGTAGGTGGCCGTCAGCGGCGGCTTCAGCCCGGCGGTCAGGTTCCGGTACGCGGCCCGCTCGGCCGTGAAGGTCTGCAGGTAGGGCATCCGCAGCAGCCACAGCTCGCCGACCTGCTCGGTGGTGAAGGCGAAGCCGTGGGTCTCCAGCAGGTGCAGGCCGAGGATCGCGTAGTCCACGTCGTCGTCGCGGCAGCTGCCGTGGATCCGGCCGCGCACGCACTCCCGCCACTCCGGGCGCAGCTCGAACTCCGCGGACGTGCCGGGAGGCGGCTCGGGGAGGTAGTCGGTGAGCGGCAGCGCGCCGGTGACCCTCAGATAGCGGTCGATCCGGTCACGCGTCCAGTAGTCGCCGCGCTCGACCGGCTTGCCGAGCATGTTGCCCGCGATCCGGCCCAGCCAGCCGCCGAGGATGCGGTCGGCCGTCGTGGGGCCCTGGGGGGTGCCTGGAGGCGTCATGACCCGGGTTCTACCCCCTCGCGGCCCGTGGACCGGGGAGGCCCGTCCGCGGGTCGCCGCGGCGGCGCCGGAGCGGGCCTTCTCCCGCCGCCGTCCGGCAGCCGGGATCGCCGGTGCGCCCGGTGGACGGTCGCGCCGTCGGGCCCGGGCGCCTGCCCTGCGGGGGAGGGGCCGACTCGGGACCGGGGCGCTCCACGGCTTCCCGGCGGGCTTCCCCGCCGTGTCGTGGACCGGAAGTGGAATAGGTCCAATACTGTCCGCTTTCCAAAGGTGTCCGCTGCGGATAGGGTCGAGGCGGCGCGACTGCCTGTTCGAAAGCAAGGGATTGATGGTGGCGGACGGAGCAGTTAAGGCCCCACGGGTGCTCGTGGCGGCGGACAAGTTCAAGGGCTCGCTCACGGCCGGGCAGGTCGCGGAGCGGGTGACCGCGGGGCTGCGGCGGGCCCTCCCGGGGCTCGAGGTGGAGACCCTGCCGGTCGCCGACGGCGGTGACGGCACCGTCGCCGCGGCCGTGGCGGCCGGGTTCGAACGCCGCCGGGCCGAGGTGACCGGCCCGCTCGGCGAGCCCGTGACGGCTGCGTACGCCCTGCGCGGCACCACCGCCGTGGTGGAGATGGCCGAGGCCTCCGGCCTGCGGCACCTGCCCGACGGCGTCTTCGCGCCGCTCACGGCGACCACCCACGGCACGGGTGAGCTGCTGCGCGCCGCCCTGGACGCGGGCGCGCGGACGATCGTGTTCGGCGTCGGCGGCAGTGCCACGACGGACGGTGGCGCGGGGATGCTGGCCGCGCTGGGCGCACGATTCCTGGATGCGGACGGCGAACCGGTCGGGCCCGGCGGCGGCGCGCTGATCGGCGTGGCGACCGCGGACCTGTCCGGGCTGGACGCCCGCTTCGAGGACGTGGAGCTGATCCTCGCCAGCGACGTCGACAACCCGTTGACCGGCCCGAAGGGCGCGCCCGCCGTCTTCGGGCCGCAGAAGGGCGCCTCCGCCGAGGACGTGGCCGCCCTGGACGCCGCACTCGCCCGGTACGCCTCGGTTCTCGGCCCCGAGCAGGCCGAGCTGCCGGGCGCGGGCGCGGCCGGCGGTATCGGCTACGGCGCGCTGGTCGCCCTCGGCGCGGTCTTCCGGCCGGGTATCGAGGTGATGCTCGACATCCTCGGCTTCGCCGACGCGCTGTCCCGGGCGACCCTGGTCGTCACCGGTGAAGGCTCCCTGGACGAGCAGACCCTGCACGGCAAGGCCCCGGCCGGTGTCGCCGCGGCGGCCCGCGCGAAGGGCGTCGACGTCGTCGCGGTCTGCGGGCGGCTGGCGCTCACCGAGGACGCGCTCACCGGCGCCGGTATCGCCCGCGCCTACGCGCTGCTGGAGCTGGAGCCCGACCCGGCTGCCTGTATGGCCCAGGCGGGCCCCCTGCTGGAGCGGGTCGCGGAGTCGGTCGCGAGGGACTTCCTCTCCTGACCGCGTCCCGGCGGCCGGTCGGGGCGGCCCGCGGGGGCCCTTGAGGCCCCCGACCGTTCCGTGGGGCCGCCCGTCACCGGGGCGTCGGGGCCCGGGGGAGGAGGGGGAGCGCACGGCGAGTGGCCGAAAGACGGCTGTCGCCGGTCCGGGTCGCTCGTACGGCCCTGTACCCGTCCCCCACCGCTCCCTAGCATGTGCGTCCTACCCGACCCGATTTCCCGATGACGTGAATGAGGACTGGATGCACGGCGAGTCGTGGAGCCCCGACGCCATCGACACCAAGGTGCCCAGCGTGGCGCGCATGTACGACTACCTCCTGGGGGGCGACGACAACTACCAGTCCGACCGCGACGCCTGCGAGCAGCTGCTGAAGCAGGTGCCGAGCAGCAAGGTGCTCGCCGTGAACAACCGGCGCTTCCTGCAGCGCGTCGTGCGCACGCTCGCCGACGACTACGGCATCCGGCAGTTCGTCGACCACGGGTCGGGCCTGCCGACCCAGAACAACGTCCACCAGATAGCCCAGGCCGTCGACCCGGAGTCGAGGGTGGTGTACGTCGACAACGACCCCATCGTGCTGGCGCACGGCAGGGCGCTGCTGGAGGAGAACGACCGCACCGCGGTCATCCAGGCCGACATGCGGGACACCGACGGCATCCTCGGCCACGAGGAGACCACCCGGCTGATCGACTTCGGCAAGCCGGTCGCCGCCCTGTTCGTGTCGGTGCTGCACTGCATCCCGGACGAGGACGATCCGGCCGGTCTCGTCCGCCGGGTCGCCGAACGCCTGGTGCCGGGAAGCTTCCTGGTGGTCTGTCAGTTGGTCAGCGATCGCCCCGAGATCCGCAAATTCGTCACGGACTTCATGGCGGAGGCCACCGGCGGGCACTGGGGCCGGGTCCGTGAGGAGCGCGAGGTGACGGAGTTCTTCCACGGCCTGCAGATCCTGGAGCCGGGTCTGGTGGAGGTCTCCACCTGGCGGCCGGACACCGAACTCGCCCCGGTGCAGCAGACCGACGAGTGGATCGAGTGGGGCGGCGTCGGCCGCCTGGTCTGACCCCCGCCCCGTACCGGCCGGGCGGCGGCCGCGGCGTTCCGGCCCGCGGCCCCCGCCCGACGGGGCGACGGCGGTGGGCGGTTCGCCGGGGGCCGCGCGCCCGGGTCCGTGGGCGGGAGGAACCCTCAGAGCGCGTTCAGCCGCTCCTCGATGAGGGCCAGCGACCGCTTCGGGGTGAGCGCGCAGGCGCCGAGGCGGTCCAGCATGTCCCGGTACTGCTCCACGACATGGGGCTTCTGGCTGAAGGTGCTGTCGGTCAGGTGCTCGATGTAGACGGCGTCCTTCAGATCGTTCAGCGCGAAGCGCAGATAGGTCACTCCCGTGCCGACGCCCACCGAGGCCGTCACGTCCAGGGGTGCGATCTGCAGCGTGATCCGGGGCTCCCGCATCGCCGCGATCAGATGCTCGAGCTGCTCGCGCATCACCTTCGGGCCGCCGACCGTGCGCAGCAGCACGGACTCGTCGATCACCGCCCACAGCCGGGGCGCGTCGGGCTGGTCGAGCTGGCGCTGCCGTGCCTGGCGCAGCTCGACCCGGCGGTCCACGTCGTGGGCGTAGAGCCGAGCGGGCCCCGACTCGACGACCGCGCGGGCGTAGGCGGAGGTCTGCAGCAGCCCGGGCACGTAGAAGGGCTCGTAGGTGCGGATGGTCGCCGCCGCGCCCTCCAGGGCGACCAGCGGGGCGAAGAAGTCCGACAGGACGTCGCTGAAGCTGCGCCACCAGTCACTGCGCCGCGACTGCTCCACGAGCCGCAGGAACTCGGCGACGCTCTCCTCCCCGTCGACCCCGTAGAGCGACAGCAGGGCGACGGCGTCGGCCGGCTTGCAGCCGTGCCTGCCCAGTTCGATGCGGCTGGTCTTGGAACGGGAGAAGCCCAGGCGCTCGTCGACGGCGGAGGGGTCGAGCCCGGCGGCCGTGCGCAGCTCGCGCAGCTTGCCACCCAGGATCACCTTGAGGGCGGTCGGGTTGCTCTCGACCGCTCCCAGCGGCCCGGCGAACAACGACGGGCTCGGTTCTGCTGCAGCCATCGTGCGCTCCTGCGGACTCTTGAGAAGACGTCGAGACTATCCCGTACATCCGGGTGTGAGCCACGGCCAACTGCACGGTGAGCGCCTCGTTTTCAGCCAATCACGTCATCGAACTCGCCGCCACGTGCCCCGGCGACGAAGGCCTCCACCTCGTCCCGCGTATAGACGAGGGCGGGCCCGTGCGGGTCACGGGAGTTGCGTACGGCCACCCGTCCACCGGGGAGTGCTGCCAGTTCCACGCAGTTGCCGGTGGCATTGCTGTGGCTGCTCTTGATCCATGTCACCGAGCCGAGCTGCCCCGCCGGCATGCCATTGGTGAACTCCATCCCCAACAACCCCTCTTCGTTCGCACGCGCGTTCGGCCCGTATCGGTCAGTGCAATCCCAGATGCAATTGCATTTCCGGGGGCGGCTCGACAATACTCGGTCGGCACCGGTTGCCGCAGCGTTGAACACCCAGGCCTGCAGGGGGACATGACCAGTGACGATTCACGTGTCAACCATCTCCACCACGACGGCCGGGCACGGGAGTCGGCGCGCGATCCAGCGATTCGGCGCGAAACCGCTGCCCGACAGCCCTCGTGCCACACCCCAGGATCCCGTCCTGGAGGGACTTCCGCCGCTCGGCGGTTTCGCCGCCTGCGGGCTGGACGGCAGCCTCCGGAATCCGTGCCAGGCCCGGCGGTTCGCCGCCCACACCCTGCACTCCTGGGAACTGCCGCTCCTGGTGGCGGACATGACGCTGGTCGTCAGCGAGCTGGTGACCGGTGCCGTCCGGCACGCGCTCGCCGCCGAACCCCAGGAGCCCCCCGTCGACTACCCCCTGTGGCTGGGGCTCGTCCGCCACCCGAGCCATGTCGTCTGCTCGGTCGCGGACCCGAGCCCGGAACCGCCCGGCCGGAGCGACGCCGACTCCGCCGACCTCGGCGGCTTCGGCCTCGAACTGGTCGGCGCGCTGAGCGAGAGCTGGTCCTGGTCGCTCACCGAGCCCAGGGGCAAGACCGTGTGGGCGAGCCTGGCCCTGCCCGGCCGGGACTGAGCCCGCGGCGCACCGCCGGGCCCCCTCATCGGCCGGTCCGCCGGGTCCCTGCGCTGCGTGCGTGGGTCGGCATGCGCCCGCCCAGGAGGGGCCCGTCACGGCCCCCGCTCACGCTTCCCTCCATCCCGTCACCGAGGGGGAGCCGGGGCCGGCCCGGAGCTCCCGTACCCGTCCGGACCGTCCGTCGTTCCCCGGCCCCGGCCGCGGTGGCCCGTCCCCGGCCCCGGCCCGGCCCCGGCCCCGTCCACGGTGACCCCGGCCCCGGCCCCGGCTACGGCTACGGCGATGCCGTCCCCGTCCACGGCGGCCGTCGCCCGCCCCCGTGGCGGTCACCGCCGCTCCGCACGGCGAGGGGCCCGGGGCGCATGCGTCGCATGCGCCCCGGGCCCCTGTGTCATGCCCTGGGAAGGATGGCTACGGAAGCTGTGCCGAAGCCCGTGCCTCGCGCCGGTTGTCCCGGAAGGTGTTCACCCGCCGGGCGGTCGCGAACAGCGGAATCGTCGCAGCCAGCACGATCTGCAGCGCGCAGCCGGTCTGCAGCAGCAGCTGGCCGCCCGGCGCGTCGAAGGCCCACGCGGCCAGCAGCCCCATCGCCCCCACGATCCAGCTGAGCATCGCGACCGCCAGCTTGCCGCGCGGCTTCGGGTACTCGACCCGGCTCACCATCAGCCAGGCCGCGCCGATGATCGCGAGCAGCGTCGGGATGAAGGGAAGCTCCAGCAGCACGATCGACACGACCGTCAGCGCGCCGAAGGGGCTCGGCATGCCCTGGAACATGCCGTCCTTCATCGTCACGCACGAGAACCTGGCCAGGCGCAGCACGACCGCCAGCAGGACCACGATCGCGGCCACCGCCGAGACCTTCTGGTGGGCGTCGTCGGCGACCATGCCGTAGACCAGCACGAAGTACGCCGGGGCCAGCCCGAAGCTGATCAGGTCCGAGAGGTTGTCCAGCTCCGCGCCCATCGGGCTGCTGCGCAGCTTGCGCGCCACCAGCCCGTCGAACAGGTCGAAGACCGCGGCGCACAGCATGAGGATCACCGCGGTCGCGGCGGAGTGCCGCGCCATGCCGCTCTCGCCGCTGCCGACGAGGTGCGGGATCAGGATTCCGGTGGTGGTGAAGTACACCGCCATGAATCCGCAGGTGGCGTTACCGAGAGTGAGGGTGTCCGCTATCGACAGTCGCAGCGAGAGGGGCATCTCCTCCGCCTCGTCGGCCGCGCCGGACCGGGGCTCGGCCCCGTCGGCCCAGCCCGCCTGTGCGTCGGGATCAATCACGGTCAATGCGAGTCACCCCCGCGGTCGTGACCTGGCCGACTTCGACGCCGGGCTCGACACCCTCCGGGAGGTAGATGTCGACGCGCGAGCCGAAGCGGATGAGGCCGATGCGCTCGCCCTGCTCGACCTTGGTGCCCTGCGGGATGTACGGAACGATGCGGCGCGCGACGGCGCCGGCGATCTGGATCATCTCGATGTCACCGAGCTCGGTGTCGAAGTGCCAGACGACGCGCTCGTTGTTCTCGCTCTCCTTGTTGAACGCCGGAACGAAGCCGCCGGGCACATGCTCGACGGAGGTCACCGTGCCGGCGAGCGGAGCACGGTTGACGTGGACGTTCAGCGGGCTCATGAAGATGGCGACACGGGTGCGCCCGTCCTTCCACGGCATGATGCTCTGCACCACACCGTCGGCCGGGGAGATGACCCGGCCCTGGGCGATCTCGCGCTCGGGGTCGCGGAAGAACCACAGCATGCCCGCCGCGAGTGCGGTGGTGGGCACGGCGATGGCCGCGGCGCGCCTCGACCGGCGCGCACGCGCCAGGCTGAGCGCCGCGGTCGCGACGGTCGGCAGGAGCCACGGCGATGCTCCGCGCGCGAGGCGGACGCGGCCGCGAGGTGCAGAGGTTTGGCTGTGGGGCATGGATGACCTTCGTAGCGGATGATGCCGCGCTGGCAACAAGGAGGACGGCGGCTTTCTGGCGATGCTATCGGTTGCGGGGCGCAACTGGGAAAGCCAGAAGCCGAGTCGGTCGGCCGGAAGCCTTCGGCAAAGGCTGCCGGAATGTGATCTTCTTCGCGGCCGAACCGACTCAAAAGCCTCGATTCAGCCCTGGAGCCGGTATTCCTCGAGGAGCCGGCGCCCGATGATCATTTTCTGGATCTCGGCGGTACCTTCGCCGATCAGCAGCATCGGGGCCTCCCGGTAGAGGCGCTCGATCTCGTACTCCTTGGAGAAGCCGTAACCGCCGTGGATCCGGAAGGCGTCCTCGACGACTTCCTTGCAGTACTCGGAGGCGAGGTACTTCGCCATCCCCGCCTCCAGGTCGTTTCGCTCCCCGGAGTCCTTTTTGCGGGCCGCGCTCACCATCATCGCATGGGCCGCCTCGACCTTGGTGGCCATCTCGGCGAGTTTGAACTGGATGGCCTGGTGCTGGGCGATCGGCTTTCCGAACGTGTGACGCTGCTGGGCGTATCCGATGCCCAGCTCGAAGGCGCGCTGAGCGACGCCGCAGCCACGCGCCGCCACATTGACGCGGCCGACCTCGACTCCGTCCATCATTTGGTAAAACCCTCGGCCGGTCGTGCCGCCGAGGACGCGATCGGCCGGAACGCGCAGTCCGTCCATGATGAGCTCGGTCGTGTCGACGCCCTTGTAGCCCATCTTGTCGATCTTCCCGGGGATGGTCAGGCCGGGCCGCACCTCCCCGAAGCCGGGCTCCTTCTCGACGAGGAAGGTCGTCATCGACCGGTGCGGGGCCGCCGCCGTCTCCGAGGGGTCGTGTCCTTCGTCACTCCGGACCAGCACGGCCACCAGCGTCGACGTGCCGCCGTTGGTCAGCCACATCTTCTGGCCGGTGAGGACGTACTCGTCGCCGTCCTTCACCGCCTTGGACGTGATGGCCGACACATCCGAGCCGAGCCCCGGCTCGGACATCGAGAACGCGCCGCGCACCTCGCCGGCCGCCATCCGGGGGAGGAAGTACTCCTTCTGCTCCGGCGTGCCGTGCTGCTTCAGCATGTACGCCACGATGAAGTGCGTGTTGATGATGCCCGACACGGACATCCATCCCCGGGCGATCTCCTCCACGCACAGCGCGTACGTCAGCAGGGACTCGCCCAGCCCCCCGTACTCCTCGGGGATCATCAGGCCGAAGAGGCCGAGCTCCTTCAGGCCGTCGACGATCTGCTGCGGGTACTCGTCGCGGTGCTCCAGCTCGGTGGCGACCGGGATGATCTCCTTGTCGACGAACGCGCGGACCGTCGACAGGATCTCCTGCTGGACGTCGGTCAGACCGGGGGTCTGGGCGAGTCGTGCCATGGCTACTTCTCCGCCTTCTTCGTGGGCTCGATCAGCTCCGGGCGGCCGGGCTGCTCTCCGCCGCGCTCCTTGATGTACGTCTCGGTGGGGACCATCACCTTGCGGCGGAACACGCACACCAGCGTGCCGTCCTGCTTGTAGCCCTTGGTCTCGACGTAGACGATCCCGCGGTCGTTCTTCGACCTCGACGGGGTCTTGTCGAGGACGGTCGTCTCGCCGTAGATCGTGTCGCCGTGGAAGGTCGGCGCCACGTGCCGCAGCGACTCGATCTCCAGGTTGGCGATGGCCTTGCCCGACACGTCCGGCACGGACATGCCGAGCAGCAGCGAGTACACGTAGTTGCCCACGACGACGTTCTTCCCGAAGTCCGTCGTCCGCTCCGCATAGTTCGCGTCCATGTGGAGGGGGTGGTGGTTCATCGTCAGGAGGCAGAAGAGGTGGTCGTCGTACTCGGTGACCGTCTTCCCGGGCCAGTGCTTGTAGACCGCCCCGACCTCGAACTCCTCGTAGGTGCGTCCGAACTGCATCGCTCAGGCCTCCGGGGCTTCGAACTTCGAGGTACGGGTCATCCCGGCGGCCCGGCCCTTGCCGGAGATCACCAGGGCCATCTTGCGGCTGGCCTCGTCGATCATCTCGTCGCCGAGCATCGCGGAGCCCTTCTTCCCGCCGGCCTCGGACGTGTAGTAGTCGTACGCGTCCAGGATCAGCTCCGCGTGGTCGTAGTCCTCCTGGGAGGGGGAGAAGATCTCGTTGGACGCCTCGACCTGGCCCGGGTGGAGCACCCACTTGCCGTCGAAGCCCAGCGCCGCGGCACGCCGCGCGACCTCGCGGTAGCCGTCGATGTTGCGGATCTGGAGGTAGGGGCCGTCGATCGCCTGCAGGTCGTTGGCGCGGGCGGCCATGAGGATCTTCATCAGGATGTAGTGGTAGGCGTCCGCCGGGTAGCCGGGCGGCTGCTCCCCGACGACCAGCGACTTCATGTTGATGGAGGCCATGAAGTCGGCGGGGCCGAAGATGATCGTCTCGACGCGCGGCGACGCCTGGGCGATCGCGTTGACGTTGTTGAGGCCCTGGGCGTTCTCGATCTGCGCCTCGATGCCGATCTTGCCGACCTCGAAGCCCATCGTCTTCTCGATCTGCGTCAGCAGCAGGTCGAGCGCGACGATCTGCTGGGCGTCCTGGACCTTCGGCAGCATGATGCAGTCGAGGTTCTGGCCCGCGCCCTCGACGACCGTGACCACGTCCCGGTACGTCCAGTGGGTCGTCCAGTCGTTGACCCGCACGACGCGCGTCTTGCCCGTCCAGTCGCCCTCGTTCAGGAACTTCACGACGGTGTGCCGGGCCTCCGGCTTGGCGAGCGGGGCGCAGGCGTCCTCGAGGTCCAGGAAGACCTGGTCGGCAGGCAGCCCCTGGGCCTTCTCCAGGAAACGCGGGTTCGAACCGGGCACCGCGAGGCAGGAACGGCGCGGGCGCAGCCGGTTGACGGGGCTTGTCATGCGGGGACCTCCAGGGGGTCGAGCTTGTTCGCTTGGCGGATCTCGTCGACGATACGGCCGATGATCTCCGTGATGCCGAAGTCCTTCGGGGTGAAGACGGCGGCCACACCCGCACGCCTCAGGTCCTCGGCGTCGCCGTTCGGGATGATCCCGCCGACGATCACCGGGATGTCGGCGGCGCCCGCCTCTCGCAGACGCTCCAGCACGTCGGGCACCAGCTCGGCGTGGGACCCGGACAGGATCGACAGGCCGACGCAGTGCACGTCCTCCGCGAGGGCGGCGCTGACGATCTGCTCCGGCGTGAGCCGGATGCCCTGGTAGACCACCTCGAAGCCGGCGTCGCGCGCCCGCACGGCGATCTGCTCGGCGCCGTTGGAGTGCCCGTCCAGTCCCGGCTTGCCGACCAGCAGCCGCAGCCGGCCCGAGCCGAGTTCGTCGGCGGTGCGGGACACCTTCTCGCGGACGAGGGCGAGCGGGGTGCCCTGCTCGGCGGCCACGGCCACCGGTGCCGACGACACGCCGGTGGGGGCGCGGAACTCGCCGAAGACGTCCCGGAGCGCCCACGCCCACTCGCCGGTGGTGACGCCGGCGCGGGCGCACTCGACCGTGGCGGCCATCAGGTTCGCGTCGCCCGCCGCCGCGGCCTTGAGCGCCGCCAGGGCGTCCTGGGCCCGGCTCTCGTCCCGGTTGTCGCGCCACTCGTGGAGCGCGGCCACGACCCGGGCCTCGTTCGCCGGGTCCACCGTCATGATCGCGGTGTCGAGGTCCGCGGTGAGCGGGTTGGGCTCGGTGGTCTCGAAGATGTTGACCCCGACGATCTTCTCGTCGCCGGCCTCGATCCGGGCCCGCCGCTCCGCGTGCGAGGCCACCAAATGCGACTTCAGATAGCCGGACTCGACGGCGGCCATGGCGCCGCCCATCTCCTGGATGCGCTCGATCTCCGCGAGCGAGTCCCCGACGAGGGCGTCCACCTTGGCCTCGATCACGTGCGAGCCGGCGAAGATGTCCTCGTACTCCAGCAGGTCGCTCTCGTGGGCGAGGACCTGCTGGATGCGCAGCGACCACTGCTGGTCCCAGGGGCGGGGCAGGCCGAGCGCCTCGTTCCACGCGGGGAGCTGGACGGCGCGGGCACGGGCGTCCTTGGAGAGCGTCACGGCCAGCATCTCGAGGACGATGCGCTGGACGTTGTTCTCCGGCTGGGCCTCGGTCAGCCCGAGCGAGTTGACCTGGACCCCGTAGCGGAAGCGCCGCTGCTTGGGGTTCTCGATGCCGTAGCGCTCGCTGGTGATCTTCTCCCAGATGCGGCCGAAGGCGCGCATCTTGCACATCTCCTCGACGAAGCGGACGCCCGCGTTCACGAAGAAGGAGATCCGGGCGACGACATCGCCGAACTTCTCCGGCGGCACCTGGCCGGAGTCGCGCACCGCGTCCAGGACGGCCACCGCCGTGGACATCGCGTAGGCGATCTCCTGGACGGGGGTGGCCCCGGCCTCCTGCAGGTGGTAGCTGCAGATGTTGATCGGGTTCCACTTGGGGATGTTCGCCACCGTGTAGGTGATCATGTCGGTGGTCAGCCGCAGCGACGGACCGGGCGGGAAGACGTGCGTCCCGCGCGACAGGTACTCCTTGACGATGTCGTTCTGCGTCGTCCCCTGGAGCCTGGTGACGTCGGCGCCCTGCTCCTCCGCGACCACCTGGTAGAGCGCCAGCAGCCACATGGCGGTGGCGTTGATGGTCATGGAGGTGTTCATCTGCTCCAGGGGGATGCCCTGGAACAGCCGCCGCATGTCACCGAGGTGCGAGACCGGCACCCCGACCCGGCCGACCTCGCCGCGGGCGAGGACGTGGTCGGGGTCGTAGCCGGTCTGCGTCGGCAGGTCGAACGCGACCGACAGACCGGTCTGGCCCTTGGCCAGGTTCCGCCGGTACAGCTCGTTGGACGCCTCGGCCGTGGAGTGACCGGCGTATGTGCGCATGAGCCACGGCCGGTCCTTCTGACGCTCTGTCATCTGACGGACCTCTGACTCAGATGTTCCGGAAGCGGTTGATGGCGTCGAGGTGCCTGGCGCGCATCTCCTCGTCGTGCACGCCCAGGCCCTCCTCGGGCGCCAGGCAGAGGACGCCGACCTTGCCTTGGTGCGCGTTGCGGTGGACGTCGTGGGCGGCCTGGCCGGTCTCCTCCAGCGGGTACACCTTCGACAGGGTGGGGTGGATCTTGCCCTTGGCGATGAGGCGGTTGGCCTCCCAGGCCTCGCGGTAGTTGGCGAAGTGGGAGCCGATGATGCGCTTCAGCGACATCCACAGGTAGCGGTTGTCGTACTCGTGCATGTAGCCCGAGGTCGAGGCGCAGGTGGTGATGGTGCCGCCCTTGCGGGTGACGTAGACGGAGGCGCCGAAGGTCTCGCGTCCCGGGTGCTCGAAGACGATGTCGATGTCCTCGCCGCCGGTGAACTCGCGGATGCGCTTGCCGAAGCGCTTCCACTCCTTCGGGTCCTGGGTGCGCTCGTCCTTCCAGAACCTGTAGCCCTCGGCGTTGCGGTCGATGATCGCCTCCGCGCCCATCGACCGGCAGATGTCGGCCTTCTGCGGCGAGGAGACCACGCAGATCGGGTTGGCGCCGCCGGCCAGCGCGAACTGGGTGGCGTAGCTGCCGAGACCGCCGCTGGCGCCCCAGATCAGGACGTTGTCGCCCTGCTTCATCGCCGCGCCGTTCTGCGAGACGAGCTGGCGGTAGGCGGTCGAGTTGACCAGGCCGGGGGCGGCGGCCTCCTCCCAGCTGAGGTGCCTGGGCTTCGGCATCAGCTGGTTGGACTTCACCAGCGCGATCTCGGCGAGGCCGCCGAAGTTGGTCTCGAAGCCCCAGATGCGCTGCTCGGGGTCGAGCATAGTGTCGTTGTGGCCGTCCGAGGACTCCAGCTCGACGGAGAGGCAGTGGGCGACCACCTCGTCGCCGGGGGTCCAGGCGTTGACTCCGGGGCCGGTGCGCAGCACGACACCCGCGAGGTCGGAGCCGATGATGTGGTACGGCAGGTCGTGGCGCTTGGTGAGCTCGGAGAGCCGGCCGTAGCGCTCGAGGAAGCCGAAGGTCGACAGAGGCTCGAAGATCGAGGTCCACACGGAGTTGTAGTTCACCGAGCTGGCCATCACGGCCACCAGGGCCTCACCCGGCCCGAGCTCGGGAAGCGGGACCTCGTCGAGGTGCAGGGACTTGCGCGGGTCCTTCTCGCGCGTGGTGAGTCCCGCGAACATCTCGGTCTCGTCCTTGTGCACGGTCACCGCACGGTACGACTCGGGGAGCGGCAGTGCGGCGAAGTCGGCGGACGTGGTGTCCGGCGACTGGATCGCGTCCAGGATTTCCTTCACGGTGTGCCTCCGGCGAATGGTCCCCGGCCCGGGGCCGGGAGTGCGTCTCGCGGGCGAGAGCGCTGAGGGGCAGGTAGGGGAAGTGCTGCTTCTGTGGAGGTGTGCCGTCGGTTCGGCGGGTGGTGCTGGCTGCGCTGGTGTGCGCGGGAGGTTGCCTGTGACGCAGGCGTCCGGGCGCGCGAGCGGGAGGCTTGCGGGGACAGCCGGCGTACGGTGCTTCTCTGCACGCCGGCCGCCCGGACAACATCAACGTATGGCACGCCGTGCCAGCCCGCAAGACACTGCGTGCCAACAATTTCACTCACATGCCATCTCGCCGTAACAGATGAGCGATGATCGATCGAATGGATGGCTGAGCTGCGGAAACAGCGGCTCGCCGATGGCGTTGATCGCTCGGGGCAGCCGGCTGCGTTCGCCCGGTGACGGGCGTGTGGGATGTGTCATGGACGTGAGGGCCGGGGCGGGCGGGTGAGAGCGGCCCCGGGGTACGACCGCCGGGCCTCGGTGCCCGTTCGGGGCCCGGGCCGGTTCGCCGCGGTCACGCGCGAACGCGCCGGGGCGGCGCGCGGGTCGCGGGCGGGTCGGGTGGCGGGTCGGGTCGCTGGGCGACGCCGCCGTCCCACGCGCCGCCGCGGGCGGGACGTACGGTGCGGCCCGGCCCTGCCGCGGCGGGCCATGGCCCGGACCACCTTCACGGGCTCCCGCCCGGCCTGGTCCGCGCCCGCTTCATCCGAGGGGCCCCGTGAGCCCCGTGGAGGTGTGCGGGGAGCGTACGTCCGCGATGTGCCGTCGGATGCCCGGGACCGGCCGAGCGTCTGCCCGCCCCCAGCCGAGCGTCTGCCTGCCCCGGCCGACCGCCTGCCCGCCTCGGCCCACCGCCTGTCGGCCCCGGCCCACCGCCTGCCCGCCTCGGCCCACCGCCTGTCGGCCCCGGCCCGATCGACGGTGTGTCAGCGGCGGCGCAGAGCCTCCTCGATCGTGCGCATCACCTCGGGCAGCGGGGCGTCCGTGCGGGCGACCGCCACCAGGACCCCGTCGCCCGTCCGCGGCTCACCGGTGGCGGGCGACTGCTCCGCCCCGGCGCGCCCCGCACCGATGTTGGAGCCGAACGTCTCACGGACGATGGCGAAGGCGTGGTCGAGCTGGGCCTCCACGTCGCCCTGGCCCCCCGCCCGCAGCCAGCGCCTCAGCACGTGGTTGTGGGCGGTGACCACCGCGGACGCCGCCACCTCCGCCAGCAGCGGATCGTCGTTGCCGTCGTGGTGGTCGCGCTCGTCGAAGTGGCCCAGCAGATAGCGGGTGAACAGGCGTTCGTAGCGGGCCACCGAGGCGATCTCCCGCTCCCGCAGCGTCGGCACCTCGCGGGTCAGGCGGTACCGCTCGACGGACACCGCGGGCGACGCCGCGTACATCTTCATGACTTCCTTGATGCCCCGGCACACGGTGTCCAGCGGGTGCTCATGGGCCGGAGCGGCGTTGAGCACCGCCTCGGCCCGCACCAGCGTGTCGTCGTGGTCGGGGAAGATCGCCTCTTCCTTGGAACGGAAGTGCCGGAAGAAGGTGCGCCGGGCGACCCCGGCCGCCGCGGCGATCTCGTCGACGGTCGTCGCCTCGTACCCCTTGGTCGCGAACAGTTCCATCGCCGCGGCGGCCAGTTCCCGGCGCATCTTGAGCCGCTGGGCGGCTGCGCGGCCGCCCGCGGCGCTCTCGGGGGCGTCGGACGTGGCGGGCGCGGAGGAGGTCCGGGCGGTGGGTCGGCGGGCGTCAGCGGGCTGGGGCATGCCCTGAACGTACTGCATCTGAGCAGGGGACTGCGCCTTAGGGGGCGGGCCGCCCACTCCGTCCAACAGCCCGCCCCACGCCGGGCGGCCGACGCCGGGGTCCGCGGGTCCGCGGGCCGGTGACTGCCGTCCGGCCGCGTTCCCGTCGCCGGACGCGGCGCCTCCCTCGGGGCCCTTCGGGCGGGGGAGGGGCTCCCGGAACGCTCCTCCGCCGCCCTGCCGGGATCCGCCCTCGCCCCGCTCCGTGCCCCGCGCTCCCGGCTTCCGGCCGCCCGCTCCGTGCGCGCGGCCGGAATCAGCGCCGGGCATATTCGCGGAAGCCGCGCCCCGTCTTGCGGCCGAGGCACCCGGCGGCCACGAGGTGCTCGAGCAGCGGTGCCGGGGCCAGACCCGGGTCGCGGAACTCCCGGTGCAGCACGTTCTCGATGGCCAGGGAGACATCGAGACCGACCACGTCGAGCAGTTCGAAGGGCCCCATCGGGTATCCGCCGCCGAGCTTCATCGCCGCGTCGATGTCGTCGAGGGTCGCGTAGTGCTCCTGCACCATCTTGATCGCGTTGTTGAGGTACGGGAACAGCAGCGCGTTCACGATGAAGCCCGCGCGGTCGCCGCAGTCCACCGGGTGCTTCCTGATCCTCTCCGTCACCGCGCGGACCGTGGCGTGGACGTCGTCCGAGGTCAGGACCGTACGGACCACCTCGACCAGCTTCATCGCCGGGGCCGGGTTGAAGAAGTGCATCCCGATGACGTCCTGGGGCCGCGAGGTGGCGCGGGCACAGGCGACGACGGGCAGCGAGGACGTCGTGGTGGCGAGGACCGCTCCCGGCTTGCACACCTTGTCGAGCGTCGCGAACAGCTGCTGCTTGACCTCCAGGTCCTCCGCGACGGCCTCCAGGGCCAGATCGACCTCGGCGAACGCGTCCAGCGAGCCGGCCGGCGTGATCCGCGCCAGCGTCTCCTCCCTGGCCTCGGCGGTCATCCGGCCCTTGTCGACGGAGCGCGAAAGCGACTTGGCGATACGGGACTTGGCGTTCTCGGCCTTCTCCTGGCCGCGGGCGGCGAGGACCACGTCGTACCCGGCCTTCGCGAACACCTCCGCGATGCCGCTCGCCATCGTGCCGGAACCGGCCACACCGACCGATCCCACCGGGCGGCCGCCCGCGGAGGAGGCGGCCTCCGGAGGCGTCAGCGCGTCGGCGACGACGGTGCCGCTGTCCGGTGCCTCGTAGGTGTAGAAGCCGCGGCCCGACTTGCGGCCGGTCAGCCCCGCCTCGCTGAGCTGCTTCAGGATCGGCGCGGGGGCATGCAGCCGGTCGTGGGACTCGGCGTACATGGCCTCGAGGACGGTCCGGGCCGTGTCGACGCCGATCAGGTCGAGCAGCGCCAGCGGGCCCATCGGCAGCCCGCAGCCCAGCCTCATCGCGGCGTCGATGTCCTCGCGGGAGGCGTACTTCGACTCGTACATGGCGGCTGCCTGGTTGAGGTAGCCGAAGAGCAGCCCG
Source organism: Streptomyces tirandamycinicus (assembly GCF_003097515.1). Lineage (NCBI taxonomy): Bacteria > Bacillati > Actinomycetota > Actinomycetes > Kitasatosporales > Streptomycetaceae > Streptomyces > Streptomyces tirandamycinicus. The sequence goes on from NZ_CP029188.1 coordinate 6,041,288, forward strand.
TCCGCGACGAAGCCGGGCCGGTCGCCGACGGCGACGGGTTCCTTGCCGAGGTCCCGGGCGAGCGCGGTGACGGCCTCCACCGCCTGCGGGGCGGTCAGCACCGAGGAGACCACCTCGACCAGGCGCATCGCGGGGGCCGGGTTGAAGAAGTGCATGCCGAGGACCCGCTCGGGGTGCGCCGAGTCGGCGGCGAGCCGGGTCACGGACAGCGCGTTGGTGCCGGTGGCGAGGATCGCCCCGGGGCGGACGACGGCGTCGAGCTCCCGGAAGACCTGCTGCTTCAGCTCGTACGACTCGGGCACGACCTCGATCACGAGGTCGGCCTCGGCCGCAGCCCGGAGCTCGGAGAAGGTACGGAAGCGGGCCAGGACGTTCCGCCGCTCCTCCTCGGTGAGGCGCTCGCGCTGCACGGCGCGGGCGGTGGACGCTTCGAGGGCGGTGACGGCGTGGCGTGCCGCGGTCTCGCTGACGTCGATGCCGATGACCTCGCGCCCGGCGCGGGCGAGCACCTCGGCGATACCGGTGCCCATGGTGCCGAGACCGACGACGGCGATGGTGGAGAGAGAGGTGTCCATCACGGGACTCCAGGAGTGAGTGACGACTGAGGGAGGGCGTGCGCCGCGGGGCGCCGGCGCGCGGCCCGCGGGAGCGGACCGGAGGGATGCGCGGCGACGGCGGCATGCGTGTCGCGATGAAGCTGGCGACGGACCCTGTCCCGGAGTCACGCCGTACTGAACTGCCGAACCGACCGGCTCTCCCCGGCCGTACGGCCTGGGAGCCACCCCTCGGCGGCTGCGTCACCAGGCCGCCGAGAGCAGAGCGGGTGTTGCCCGCTCACTTGAGATTAACTCGCGGGTAACGAGCGCGCCAGCCCTCTGTGGATGTGATGTGCGCCGCCTCCCGGCGGACCGCGCCGGGCGAAGACGAGGCGGCGGGCGGGCGCGGCACGCGCACGGTGGCGAGGTGGCGGGCGGGCGGCGGGCGCCTTCGGCGCGCGGCGGGCACACGCGACGGGCTCTGCCGGGGATGGGCCGCGGTCCCGGTGCGCTCCCGGCTCCGCGGTGCGACGGGGGGGCGGGCCCCGACCGGGCGGCGGGTCGGTCCCCGGCACCGCCTCGGCCGCGCCCGCCTCCGCGGGGGCGGCGTTCCGCGAAGAGCTCCACCGGCCCCGGGCGCGCCCCATAGGCTGCTCGCATGGAAGCGGATCTCGAGGATCTGACCCGCCGTACACGCCGGGAGCTGGCCGGGCCGGCGGACGAGGAACTGCACCGGCGGCTGACCGCCATCGCGGATCCCGACGCACTGGCCACCGTGCTGACCCAGTCACAGCTGCCCCTGTGGGCACGGGAGATAGCCGCCTTCCGGCTCGGCTGCGCAGGGGACCGCCGTTCCTTCGAGCCTCTCGTACTGCTGCTCAACCACCGCGACCCGGACCGCTGCCTTTCCGCCTCGTACGCTCTGAGCAGGCTCGGTGACCCCCGTACCGCCGCGGCCGCCGCCGCGCTCGCCACCAACGAACTGCGCGTCGCCTACGCCCTCACCCCTGTACGGCTCCTCACCACCCTGCGCGCACCCGAGTCCGCCCCGGCGCTCATCACGGTCCTCCGCAGGAGGCTCGCCCCCGGCGATCCGCACTGGCGCGTCGCCCTCGCGTGCGTGGAAGGGCTGGGCGCACTCGCCGACCGGCGTGGACGCCCGGTCCTGGAGGCGGCCCTGGCCCACCCACGCCTGACCGCCGCCGCCTCCGCGGCGCTCAGCCGCCTGCCGTGACGCGTTCCGGGCGCCTGACGCGTCCCGGGCATCGAGCGCACCCCGGGCACCACGACGCGCGCCTCCCGGTTGCCCTCGTGGTGCCGGGCCCGCGACGGCCCGGCATCGAGGTGGGCCGGGTGGTGCCCCGTCACATCAGCCGCGGTGACCGAGGATCCGGTACGGCGCGGCGCCGGCCCTGGCGGTCTCCGGCGCTCCGGTACGGACGCCCTCCTTCAGGGGCCTCGGTTCCTTCCCCGTCGCGCAGGAGGCGTCCACCTCGCCCGTGGGGGCGGCCGGAGGGAGTTTCCCGGTGGCCAGATAGTCCGTCACATGGCGGTCCATGCAGGCGTTGCCGCTCAGCGAGGTGGCGTGGTTGCCACCGCCCCGCTCGACGACGAGCCGGGAGCCGCGCAGCTTGCGGTGGACGGTGACGGCCCCCTCGTACGGGGTCGCCGCGTCGTCCGTGGCCTGGAGGATCAGCACCGGCGGCACCTTGTCGTTGGTGACGTCCGTCGGTCCGAGGGGCGCGACCGGCCAGAACAGGCACGGAGCGTTGTACCAGACGTTGTTCCAGGTGGAGAACGGGGCCTTGGCGTGGGCCGCCCGGTTGTCCAGGCGCCAGGTCTCCCAGCTGCGGGGCCAGGCGGCGTCCCGGCACTGTACGGCCGCGTACACGGAGTAGGCGTTGTCGCCCTCCCGGTCGACCGCGGCGAAGGCCCGGTACACCTCCAGGAGCGGCCTGCTGTCCCTGCCGCGCGCGAAGGCCGAGAACGCGTCGGCGAGGTGCGGCCAGAAGCCGTTGTAGTAGCCGCCCGGCAGGAACGTGTCCTCGAGTTCGGCCGGGCCGATCTCGCCTCCCACGGGCGTCTCGGCGAGGGCCGCGCGCATCGCGTACCAGGCGGCTTCCACCTGGGCCGGGTCACTGCCGAGCCGGTACGTCGTGTGGTGCTTCGCCACCCACGCGGCGAACGCCTTGTGGCGTGCGTCGAAGCCCGGGTTCTGGGCAAGGTTGGCGCGGTACCAGACCGCGTCGGGGTCGACCACGGAGTCGAGCACCGCGCGCCGCACGCGGCCGGGGAAGTACTTCGCGTACACGGCGCCGAGGTAGGTGCCGTAGGAGTACCCGAGGTAGTTGATCCTGGCGGCCCCCAGGGCTTGCCGGACGAGGTCGAGGTCCTTCGCCATGCTGACCGTGTTCACATGCGGCAGCAGTTCGGGGTGCCGGGTCGCGCAGCCCAGCGCGAAGGAGCGGGCCCTGGAGAGGTTCGCCAACTCGGTCCTCCGGTCGCGCGGCAGCGAGTCGGGGCGCACCGGTGCGAAGTGCCCGGGGCGGCAGTCGAGCGCCGGCCGCGACCTGCCCACACCGCGGGGGTCGAAGCCGATCACGTCGTACTGCGCCGCCAGGCCGGCGGGCAGGGATGCGGCAACGAAGCCCGCGGTCTTCAGCCCGGACGCGCCCGGGCCGCCGGGATTGACCAGCAGGGGGCCCTGGAAGGTCTTCGCCGTGTGCCGGATCCGCGACAGCGCGAGCGTGATCTTCGTGCCCTGAGGGGCGTCGTGGTCCAACGGCACTTGGAGCGAGGCGCATTCCAGCCTCGGGTGCTCCTCGGTCGCGCAGCCGGCCCATTCCAGCGCAGCGGAGCGCGTGGCCACGGGGCCCGCGTCCGCGGCCGACGGCACACCGGTCGCCAGTGCGGCCACCGTCGCCCCCACGGTGATCAGCACTCCTGCCCGTCTGTTCACATGTCCTCCCGGATGGCGGGGCGCGCCCGGGCGGCAGAGCCCCCGGGCAGGTTTCCCCAATGCCACCCGCTTTTGACGTTTTTGTTGGTCAAAACCCCCGTTTGGCCATCCGCGGCAGGCGGAGGGTCTGGCTGTCGAAACCGTGCCCGGTGTCGAGGTCCGGATAGCTGTGGGTCTTGCGGGCGAAGCAGTACACGCACCTGTAGACGCTGGCCCCGGTAACGCTCTGCCCGGCCGGGCAGAGCGCCGCTCGATCCGCGATCGGTACGGACCGAGCCGCTCCAGGGGATGGGCTGATTGCGCGGGCGGAGCAGCCCGCGCAAAGGGGTGCGGGTTCAACGCGCACCCTTAGGTCGGACGTCGCTCGCCCCTGTGTGACCGTTGATTCGCAGGGCCCGCAGGTTGCCGATGGTCAGCTTCCGCTTGGACGGCTGGGCACCGACGGGAAGATCGGAGCGTTCGGACCAGTTCACAGTCGCGTGGTCGTCACAGAGCAGGCTGTAGGCGCTGCTTGAGGAGTCGCCGTCTGCGGTCGGCCGCTTCGATATCTGGCGGCCTTCGCTGTTGGTGCCGACGAATGTGAAGCCATGGGGTTCGAGGATGTCGGCGAACTGGAGGCTGGCGGCGAGGACGTCGAAGGGGCCGTCACCCGCCGGCTGCTGAGCACCTCTTGCGATGACATGAACCCACGGACTAAGACCGAGTGTACGGAGACTCCCTCGATCCGCCCGCCCCGCAGGCCATGTGGGTCGCGGTAGGTGGCATCGGGTGAGGGGCGCAACCCGCTTCGGCGCGAGCGCGACCGCTCGTCGGAGCCGGATGTCCCCACCACCACGTGTTTGCCTTGCTTGATGCACCACTGGACTTGCTCGTGGGCAACGTCCGGTGGCGAGAACACGAGCACGACATCAGCGTTGTGGTCGACGATGCCTGCACATCGTCATCGACGTCCAGGAAGACGTGCGCGAGCATGGCGAGGGTGATGCGTCGATACCAGCTCACATACCGGCGAGCCCTCGACGGACGCGTCCGGGAAGTGCGCGGGAAAGGTCCACGCTCGGGCCGAGGCTCCCGTCAGCGGCGCAGGCGGCGTACTGCCTTCGCCGCGCCCCACAGCAGGAGGACGTTCACTGCGGCACCGCCCACAAGGTAGACCATCGGGCCGAAGGAGTTCGCGGTCTCCGGGGCCGAGGTCCCGAGGAGGGCGTTCAGGGGAAGGATCGCGAACACCGTGACCAGTAGCGAGCCCGGGAAGGACAGGAAGTAGAGCACTGCCAGGTAGCCGTCGCCGGAGGCGCCGGCGATGCCGCGGGCCACGCCGGCGGCGGCCATCAGGGCCAGGTAGCCGAGGGCCAGGTTCCGCGGGGTACGCGCGGTGTGCAAGGGGCGGGCGGTCGGGCTCATCGCAGTGGTCCGTCTTTCGGTGGAACGGCTTGGGGGTGGTACTGAGGGTACGGAGAGGCCAGCGGCCCCGTGAAGGGGCCGCGGGCCTGGTCCGGTGCCACCGACGCTGACGTTCGCCCGCGTACCCGAGGGCAAGACGGTCAAGAACAGGCTCCATCTGGACGTCTCCCCGGCCGACAGGGAGCAGGACGAAGAGGTCCGTCGCCTGCTCGACCTCGGTGCCCGGCGCGCCGACGTCGGCCAGGGCGAGGAGAGCTGGATCGTACTCGTCGACCCGGAGGGGAACGAGTTCTGCGTCCTCGCCGGGCGCCACCCCTGATCGGTGGACGCGTACCGTGCGGTCCGGCTGCCGGTGCCGGGCCGTGCTCTGCTCATACGACGAAAAGCGAGCCGCTTCGAAGATGAAGAACGGCGATCCGGTCGGGTTCGAACCGCACCGGCCGGCTGACGCGTGACACGGCGACCCCGGTTTTGGGCGACCGCGGCGGAGGTGGTTGGCTTGGCGGCACCGCAGGAACCGAGTGCTGAAGGAGAAGCGATGGCGCAGGTCGAGGCCACGACGGAGCGGATCGTCGCGGCGGACGCGGAGAAGGTGTTCGATGCGCTGGCCGACTACAAGGACACCCGCGCGAAGCTCCTGCCCGGGCACTTCAGCGAGTACCAGGTGCGCGAGGGCGGCGACGGCGAGGGCACCCTGGTCCACTGGAAGCTCCAGGCCACCAGCAAGCGCGTCCGTGACTGCCTCCTCGAGGTGACCGAACCGACGGACGGTCAGCTCGTCGAGAAGGACCGCAACTCCTCGATGGTCACCACCTGGACCGTGACGCCTGCCGGCGAGGGCCGCTCCCGGGTCGTGGTGACCAGCGTCTGGAACGGCGCGGGCGGCATCGGCGGGTTCTTCGAGCGCACCTTCGCCCCCAAGGGCCTCGCCCGTATCTACGACGAGGTCCTCGCGAAGCTGGCCGCCGAAGTGGAGAAGTGAGTTCCGCCGGCACCGTCCGGAGGGGTCGGCGCCGAGAGCGCTGACCCCTCCGGGTGCCGGTGCCGGTGCTCCTCCTCGTGCCGGTGGCTCCGCACGCTGCGCTTCCGGTGCCGGTGCCGGTGCTCCTCCGTACGCCCGTCCCCCCAACGCGTTGCGCCTCCGCAAGCCGGGCCCGCCCGAGGGGCGGCCGCCGCGCCCAGCGGCCGGGTGTTCCTCGACGCGCCGGATTCCGGAGGGGCGTTTCCGTGTCCGGAAGCGAACTCCCCCTCCGACCAGGCCCCCGCGGGGTCACCGAATCGAGTGGTTCTCCCCGCGGTTCCGCCAAACCCCCGGCGCACCAAGGACGATGAATAGCGCCTGATGGGCCGCTGTTGTGCGCCCCGGTCCCCCGTCCGCCGGCACTGCGCCCCCTCCTCGCGACCAGCGTCCCGCTTGATCCTTCCTGGCGTGTAATGCGCAGAACGGCGCCGCGCAGCCGCGACGAGGGGAGAGTACGTGGGCGGGATCACTCTGGCGGAGGACGGGAAGACCGCCGGGACGACCGGTCTTCCCGAGCACCCCGCACCCCCGGCCGCCGGAGCCGGGGAGTCCGCCCCGCTCAGCCCCCGGCGGGTCCGGCTGGTGTTCTTCGGTCTGCTGCTCGCCCTGCTCCTCGCCGCCCTGGAGCAGATGATCGTGGCGACCGCGCTGCCGGGGATCGTGGGCGAACTCCGCGGCGTGGACCGGATGTCCTGGGCCATCACCGCCTATCTGCTCACCGCCACCGTCGGACTGCCGGTGTACGGGAAACTCGGCGACCTCTACGGCCGCAAGGGCGTCTTCCAGTTCGCCATCGTCGTGTTCGTCATCGGCTCGGCACTGGCCGGCTGGTCGCGCACGATGGACGAGCTCATCGCCTTCCGGGCCGTCCAGGGAATCGGCGCCGGCGGACTGATCATCGGTGTGCAGGCGATCATCGCCGACATCGTCCCGGCCAGGGAGCGCGCCCGGTACATGGGTCTCATCGGCGCCGCCTTCGGCCTCGCCTCGGTCGCCGGGCCGCTCCTCGGTGGATTCTTCACCGACCACCTCTCCTGGCGCTGGTGCTTCTACTTCAACGTTCCCTTCGGCCTGGTCACGCTCGCCGTGGTCGCCGTGGTGCTGAAACTGCCCAAGCCGCCCACGCGGGCCCGGTTCGACATCCTGGGCGCCCTGCTGCTGGCCGCCGCCTCCACCTGCCTGGTCCTGCTGACCAGCTGGGGCGGGACCGAGTACGCCTGGGACTCGCGCGTCATCCTCGGCCTCGCCGCGGGTGCCGCCGGAACGGCCCTGCTGTTCCTGGTCGTCGAGCACCACGCGCCCGAACCCGTGCTTCCGCTGCGGCTGTTCCGCGACTCCGTCTTCAACGTCACCGGTCTCGTGGGGGCCGTGGTGGGTGTCGCCCTCTTCGGCGCCGCCGGCTACCTGCCCACGTTCCTGCAGATGGTCGACGGCGCCGGAGCCACCGAGTCCGGGCTGCTGATGCTGCCCATGATGGGCGGCATCGTGGTCGCCTCGCTCGTGTCCGGGCAGCTCATCAGCCGCACCGGTCGCTACAAGTTCCATCCGGTCGCCGGCACCGCCCTCGCGGCCGTCGGCATGTGGCTGCTGTCGGGTCTGGAGACCGGCACCTCCCGTTTCACGTACTCGGTCTGGCAGGCGGTCCTCGGCATCGGGCTGGGCATGGTGCTCCCGGTGCTGGTCCTGGCGGTGCAGAACTCGGTGCCGCCCGCCGACCTCGGCACGGCCACCAGCGCCGGCAACTACTTCCGCCAGATCGGTGGCAGCGTCGGCGCGGCCGTCTTCGGCACGCTCCTCGCCGACCGGCTGGCCGACACCCTGCCCGTCCGCGTCCCCGCGACCACCGAGGGCGTGCCGGAGGCCGAGGCCATCACCCCGCAGCTCGTGCACGCGATGCCGCCCGCCCTCAGGGACGGATACATCCAGGCGTACGCCGACGCGATGCCGCGGATCTTCCTCTACCTCGTGCCGGTGCTGCTCCTCGGCCTGATCCTCGCCTTCTTCCTCAAGGAGAAACCGCTGGTGACCCACAACGCCCCCACGGCCGCCGAGCCCACGTCCGTACCCCGCGCCCGCGCGGCGGCCGGCGCCCCGGCGCCCGCGCCGGCATCCTGCGCGGGCGTGCCGGTCTGCGGCACGGTCCAGCACCACGACGGCAGTACGGTGCCCCGCGCCGCGCTCACCCTCATCGACGTCCGCGGACAGCAGGTCGGACGCGGGGCGAGCGGGGAGGACGGGCGCTACGCCCTCAGCGTTCCCGGGGCCGGCTCGTACGTTCTCATCGCCGCGGCCGGCGGGCACCAGCCGCAGGCCGTGTCCGTCACCGTCGGAGAACGGCCGGTCGACCTGGACGTCGTCCTGGGCGGCGCCGGCCGGCTCGCCGGAAACGTGGTCACCGCCGACGGCAGCCCCGTGCGAGACGCCGCCGTGACGCTGACCGACGTGCGGGGCGAAGTCGTCGCGTCCACCCGCAGCGGCCGGGAGGGCGGCTACGCGATCGGCGACCTGGTGGCGGGGGAGTACACCCTCGCGGCGAGCGCCCCGGCCTTCCGCCCCGCGGCCCTGCCCGTCAGCGTGCAGGCGTCCCGGGAGACCCGCCAGGACATCGAACTCGCCGGCGGCGCGGTCCTGCGGGGGACGGTGCGTGCGGGTGGCGGGCGGCCCGTCGAGGACGCCCGGGTGACCCTGCTCGACGCCGCCGGGAACGTCGTCGACACCCTCACCACGGGCCCCGAGGGCACCTTCCGCTTCGTCGATCTGTCGTCCGGCGAGTACACGGTCATCGCGGCGGGCTATCCGCCCGTGGCGACGGTGCTGAGGGTGGCGGCCGGGGGGCGCACGGAGCGCGAACTCCAACTGGGGCACGAGGACCCGTACTCCTGAGCGGACGCGGGCGGGCGGCTCCCGTTCCGGAACCCGATCCGGACCCCCGGGCCGTGAACACCCCCGGGCCGTGAACACCCCCGGGACCGGTGGCGGCCCCGGCGCCGGGGCGGGCGCGGCACGGCGGGCACGGCAGGGCGCAATGAGGGTTCGATGACGGCGCGATGAGGCCTCGATGGGTCTGGCTGACGACCTGAAGGCGAACTGAAGGCTTCCTAATGGTGTTGTCAAGCAGCGTTAGTGACTGGTGGTGTCACCTCGTAGCACCGTCGGTCACGGATCAGTGCCCAGATGACGTTGACGCGTCGGCGGGCCAGGGCCAGCACGGACTGGATGTGTTTCTTGCCCTCGGCGCGTTTGCGGTCGTAGAACTTCCGCGAGTTCGGGTCGTAGCGGACGCTGACGAGCGCGGAGGTGTAGAAGACGCGCTGGAGTCTTCGGTGATAGGTCATGGGCCGGTGGAGGTTGCCGCTGACCTTGCCCGAGTCGTGAGGCGCGGGGGCAACGCCGGCGAAGGCCGCCAAGGAGTCAGGGGAGTCGAACTCGTCCAGGCCGCCGCCGATGGCGGCGAGGAACTCGGCGCCGAGGGTCGCGCCGATGCCGGGGACGCTCAGGAGGATGTCGGCGAGTTCGTGCTCGCGAAACCGGCCCTCGATGAGCTTGTCCAGTTCCGAGATCTGCTCGTTGAGGGTCATCACCTCCCCGGCCAGGGTGTGGACCAGCTTCGCGATGGTCTTCTCCCCGGGGACGGCGGTGTGCTGGCGTTCGGCGGCCTCCACGGCGGCTTCGGCCAGGGCTCTGGCGTTTCGGACCTTGCGGTTGGCCAGCCACGTCGTCAGCCGTGCGGTTCCGGTGCGGCGGATCGCGGCAGGGGTCTGGTAGCCCGTCAGCAGCTTCAACGGGCCCGTGTTGGTCAGGTCCAGGGCCCGTTCCAGGGCCGGGAACATGCTCAGCAGGGTGCCGCGCAGGCGGTTGACGGAGCGGGTCCGGTCCTCGACCAGGTCAGCTCTGCGTCCGGTCAGCAGCTTCAGCTCGATCGTGGCTTCGTCGCCTGGGCGGATGGGGCGCAGGTCGCGGCGCATTCTGGCCTGGTCGGCGATGACGTAGGCGTCGCGGGCGTCGGTCTTGCCCTCGCCGCGGTAGCCGTCGGACGCTCGGTTGACCAGCCTGCCGGACATGTAGAGGATTTCCTGGCCGTGGCTGACCAGCAGGGCCAGCAGCAGGGCCGGTTCCCCGCCGGTCATGTCGATGGCCCAGGTGACGTGGCGGCCGTCGGCGAGGTCCAGGACGTCTCCGATCAGCTTCAGCAGCTCGGGCTCGTCGTTGGCCACCCGGCGCGACAGCAGCGTCTTGCCGTCCGTGTCCAGGGCGAGGCCGTGATGGTGGCCCTTGCCGCTGTCGATCCCCACCCATATCCGGCTCATCGTGCTCCTGACGTACGTATTCGTTCTGTTCGTGCCACGGACGACCTCGCCGGCATTGCTCTACACAGCGACTTGTTCGCACTTCCTAATCGGCGGCCGAGTCGTCGTGGGGAGCCGGGCGGCCAAGCCTTCAAAGCCACGATCGGCAGCTGCCTGATAGCCACACCCGGCTCCCCTGGGCGTCCTCACCCTACGAATGGGAGGAGCAACCCGCTGCCGAAAGGTAGAGCAGCCTGAAGGCGGCCTGGTGACGGCTGGACGGGGACGGGAGGCAGTGCGGAACGGGAGGCCGGGCAGGGCGGGACGCCGGGGCGGAATGCGCCGTTCTGTCTCGCCGTACGCGGGCAACCGGCCGATTCGCGCGATGACCGGCGGGCCGCCCTCGCAGGGGCCTACTGTGGAGTCACTTGCCGCGAATCCCGCGTCAGAGGAAGGAGCCCGTCAGCAATGGACGTTGGCGTTCCGCCGGTCCTGCGGCGGCGGTCGGCGGCGGTGGGCCCGACGGGCCTGGCCGTGGTCGTCGCCGACGGCGACGGCTGCGTCTCGCACTGGTCCGCGGGTGCGCGGGCGCTGTTCGGCCACGAGGAGGAGGCGGCCGTCGGTCAGCCCGCCGAGGAACTGCTGCCCGTCGCCGGCGCTCGGGTGGCCGGGGCCTCGGGGTTCGGGTCGCGGCTCGGCGACGGTTCCGGCACCGCACCGGCGTCCCTCTGCGAGGCCCCCGTGTTCCGTCCGGCGGCGGGGCGCGCCCGGCTGGGGGCGGGCGGAGGGCGGCCGCACGAGGACCGGATCGACGTCCTGTGGTGGGCGTATCCGCTCGCGGGGCCGGGACCGGAACGGCTGCTCGTCCTGGCAGCGGACGCCGGACGGTTCGGCTCCGGCGACCCGTCAGGCGCGGGCGGCCGTGGCGGCGGGGAGCGCATCGCCCCCGGATTCGCCCTGCACGCGCGGCTTCCCGGCTCCGGCGAACTGGTCCGCAGGCTCACCGGGATCCTTCCGGGCCTCGGGGTGTGCGACCCGGTCGGAATCGTCGACCGGGTACGGGAACTGGGCTGCCCCGTCGTCGAGTTCGGGCACCACGAGCGAGTGCCGGTCGCCTCCGGCCGGGGCGTGCCGAGGTGCCGGTCGTTCGCCCCCGGCGGCGTCGGGTGAGCGCGCAGGAAGGGGCTTGACGGGATGGCCCGAAACGGCCGGCCTGAGGGTGAAGGGGCTGGTCGGGGGCCGAATCGGGTGAAGGCTCCGGTCTGCACCACCCCGAGTTATCCACAGGGCTGGTAGGCGCGGCGGGCGGCGCGTACGGTTCCTGGCATGAAGATCCTGATCAGTGCCGACATGGAAGGCGCCACCGGTGTCACCTGGCCGGCCGACGTGCTGCCCGGCACTCCCCAGTGGGAGCGCTGCAGGTCCCTCTTCACCTCGGACGTGAACGCGGCGGTGCAGGGGTTCTTCGACGGCGGTGCCGACGAGGTGCTCGTCAACGAGGCGCACTGGACCATGCGCAACCTTCTGCTGGAGCGTCTGGACGACCGCGCCGAGATGCTGACGGGGCGACACAAGTCGCTGTCCATGGTGGAGGGCGTGCAGCGCGGGGACGTGGACGGCATCGCCTTCGTCGGATACCACACGGGGGCGGGCACCGAAGGGGTGCTCGCGCACACCTACCTGGCGAACTCGATCACAGGCGTCTGGCTGAACGGCACCCGGGCGAGCGAGGGACTGCTCAACGCCCATGTCGTCGCCGAGTACGGGGTTCCGGTGGTCCTCGTCACCGGCGACGACCTGACCTGCGAGGACGCCCTGGGGTACGCCCCGTCGGCCCGCAGGGTCGCGGTCAAGGACCATGTCTCGCGGTACGCGGCGGTGTGCCGCACGCCCGCGCGCACGGCAGCCGACATCCGCGCAGCCGCCAAGGAGGCCACGGCCCTCGCGGTCCGCCACGAGCCGGTCAACGGCGGACCGTTCACGGTGGAGCTGGAGTTCGACGCGGAGCACCTGGCGGCGGCGGCCACCGTCGTACCGGGCACGGCCCGCGGCGGCGAGCGCCGCACCGTCTACACCAGCGAGACGATGTATGAGGCCATTCGCACCTTCAAGGCCGTCACGACGATCGTCTCCGCCGCGGTGGAGGAGGAGTATGGCTGACGTGACCCGCCGCCCCACCGACACCGCCACGCCTGCCGCACCACCCGGCATCCCGCACACGGACAGGTCCCACGACATGACAACGGCCGCCGCACCCGTCGACGACACCGCCCTCGACGAGGTGGTGACCTTCACCTCCGAGCTCATCCGCATCGACACCACCAACCGCGGCGGCGGCGACTGCCGCGAGCGCCCCGCCGCCGAGTACGCGGCCGAGCGTCTCGCCGCCGCCGGCCTCGACCCCGTACTGCTGGAGCGCACCCCTGGCCGCACCAACGTCGTCGCCAGGATCGAGGGCACCGACCCCTCGGCTGACGCCCTGCTCGTCCACGGCCATCTCGACGTGGTCCCGGCCGAGCCCGGGGACTGGACCGTCCACCCGTTCTCCGGCGAGGTCCGCGACGGCGTCGTCTGGGGGCGCGGCGCCGTCGACATGAAGAACATGGACGCGATGATCCTGGCCGTCGTCCGGGCGTGGCACCGCACGGGCGTCCGGCCGCGCCGGGACATCGTCATCGCCTACACGGCGGACGAGGAGGCCAGCGCGGAAGACGGCGCGGGCTTCCTCGCCGACCGGCACCCCGGCCTCTTCGAGGGCTGCACCGAGGGCATCAGCGAATCCGGGGCCTTCACCTTCCACGCCGGCCCCGGCATGGCGCTGTACCCGGTCGGCGCCGGTGAACGCGGCACGGCCTGGCTGAGGCTCACCGCCCACGGCCGGGCGGGCCACGGCTCCAAGGTCAACACGTCCAACGCCGTCACCAGGCTGGCCGCGGCGGTCAGCCGGATCGGTGAGTACGAGTGGCCGGTCCGGCTCACCCCGACGGTACGCGCCGCCCTGTCGGAACTGGCGGCCCTCCAGGGCATCGCCGCGGACCTCGACGCGCCGGACTTCGACGTGGACGCCCTGCTGGCCAAGCTCGGCCCCGCCGCCAAGCTCGTCGAACCGGTCGTGCGCAACAGCAGCAACCCGACGATGCTGGACGCCGGATACAAGGTCAACGTGATCCCCGGCCAGGCCGGAGCCTTCGTCGACGGGCGGACGGTGCCCGGCGGCGAGGAGGAGTTCCGGGAGACCCTCGACCGGCTCACCGGACCCGACGTCGACTGGGAGTTCCACCACCGGGAGGTCGCCCTGGAGGCACCCGTCGACTCCCCGACCTTCGCCAAGCTGCGCGCGGCGATCGAGCGATTCGACCCCGACGGGCACGTCGTCCCGTTCTGCATGTCGGGCGGCACCGACGCCAAGCAGTTCTCGCGCCTCGGCATCACCGGGTACGGCTTCTCACCGCTGAAGCTGCCGGAGGGCTACGACTACGCGGCGATGTTCCACGGCGTCGACGAGCGCGTCCCCGTCGAAGCCCTGCACTTCGGCGTCCGCGTCCTCGACCACTACCTGAAGTCCGCATAGGGGGAGTTGGCATGGTACCCATGGGGGCCTACGGCACCTGGCCGTCGCCGATCGACGCCGCGCTGGCGGCCTCGAACGACGGGCGACCCGATTTCGTCGGCGTCGTCGGTGACGAGGTGTGGTGGACCGCGCCGCGTCCCACCGAGGGCGGGCGCCGAGAGCTGGTGCGCCGCAGAGCCGGCGGAGCCGAGGAGCCCGTCCTGCCCGCTCCGTGGAACGTGCGCAGCCGGGTCATCGAGTACGGCGGCCGGCCGTGGGCTGCCGCGACCCGCCCCGAGGGCGGCCCGCTCGCCGTCTTCGTCCACCTGCCCGACCAGCGGCTGTACGCCTTCGAACCGGACGGCGCCGCCGAACCGCGGCCGCTCACACCGGTGTCCGGGGTCGGCGGCGGACTGCGCTGGGCCGATCCGGTGCTCCATGTCGAGCGGGGGGAGGTCTGGTGCGTGCTGGAGGAGTTCACCGGCGAGGCTCCCACCGATGTACGGCGTGTCGTGGCGGCCGTCCCGCTGGACGGTTCGGCGGCCGACGACCGCGCCGCCGTCCGGGAACTCACCGACGGCCGGCACCGGTTCGTCACCGGCCCCCGGCTGTCGCCCGACGGGCGCCATGCCGCCTGGATCGCCTGGGACCATCCACGGATGCCCTGGGACGGCACCGAAGTCATGGTGGGCGAGGTCTCCGGCACCGGACCGTTCACCGCGGTGCGTTCCGTCGCCGGAGGCCCCGACGAGTCGGTCGCCCAGGCCGACTGGGCCCCGGACGGTTCGCTGCTCTTCGTCTCCGACCCGGGCAACTGGTGGGAGCTGCGCCGAATCCGGCCGGACGCCCTCGACCGGGGCGAGCCCGCCGCGGCCGGACTGTGCGACGGTCGGCACGAGGAGTTCGGCGGCCCGCTCTGGAAGATCGGCCTGCAGTGGTTCCAGCCGCTCGACAGCGGACTGATCGCGGTCATCCACGGCAGGGGCTCCACCGCCCTCGGCATACTCGACCCGGAGACGGGCGAACTGGTCGACGCGGCGGGCCCCTGGACGGAATGGGCCCCGACGCTCGCGGCGCACGGCACCAGGGTCGTCGGCGTCGCGGCCAGCCCCCGCACCGGCTACGAGGTCGTGGAACTCGACACCCGCACCGGCCGGACCCGCGTCATCGGCGCCGCACACGTCGACGCCGTGGACCCCGCCTACTATCCCGAGCCCCAGATCCGGACCTTCACCGGGCCGGACAACCGGGAGATCCACGCGCACATCTACCCGCCGCACAACCCGGACCGGGTCGCCCCCGACGACGAGCTGCCGCCTTTCGTGGTCTGGGCGCACGGCGGTCCCACCGGCCACGCCCCCCTCGTCCTGGACCTGGAGATCGCCTACTTCACCTCACGCGGCATCGGCGTAGCCGAGGTCAACTACGGCGGCTCCACCGGCTACGGCCGCGAGTACCGCAACCGGTTGCGCGAGCAGTGGGGCGTCGTCGACGTCGAGGACTGCGCGGCGGTCGCCGAGGCCCTCGCCTCCGAGGGCACCGCCGACCCGGACCGGCTGGCCATCCGCGGCGGCAGCGCCGGCGGCTGGACCGCCGCGGCGTCGCTCACCAGCACGGACGTGTACGCCTGCGGCACGATCATCTATCCCATCCTGGATCTGATGGGCTGGGCCACCGACGGGACGCACGACTTCGAATCCCGGTACCTGGAGTCGCTGGTCGGTCCGCTCGCCGAAGTACCCGGCCGCTACCGGGAGCGGTCGCCGATCGAGCACGTCGACCGGATCTCCGTGCCGTTCCTGCTGCTCCAGGGACTGGACGACCCGATCTGCCCGCCGGTCCAGAGCGAGCGGTTCGTCGCCCAGACGGCGGGGCGCGGCATAGCGCACGCCTACATCGCCTTCGAAGGAGAGAGCCATGGCTTCCGCCGCGCGGACACCATGATCCGCGCACTGGAGGCCGAACTCTCGCTGTACTCCCAGACCTTCGGCATCCCGCGCACCGACATCCCCCGGCTGGAGCTGAAGAAGTGAACGGCATGGACCAGCACTCCGGCACGGCCGCCGCGGCCGCCCTGACCCGGCCGCCGCGCCTCACCCCAGGCGCCAGGGTGGCCGTCGTCGCGACAAGCGGGCCCGTCCCGCCCGGGACACTCGAATCGGGGCTGGAGGTTCTGCGCGGATGGGACCTGGACCCCGTCGTCATGCCCCATGTACTCGACGAGCACCCGGCCTTCGGGCATCTCGCGGGCACGGACGAGGCCCGCGCGGGAGACCTGGAACGGGCCTGGTGCGATCCCGCGGTCTCCGCGGTGATCTGCGCCCGCGGCGGCTACGGCGCACAGCGCATGGTGGACCTCGTCGACTGGGCCGCGATACGCGCGGCCGGGCCGAAGGTGTTCGTCGGCTACAGCGACGTGACCGCGCTCCACGAGGCCTTCGCGGTCCGGACCGGACTGTCCACCCTGCACGGCCCCATGCCGGCCACGGCGGCGTTCCTCAAGGACACCGCAGCCCAGGAGTCCCTCCGCGCCACGCTGTTCGAGCCCGAGTCGGTGATGACCCTCGGACCGGGCGCGGGCGGCGGCGCGCTGCTCCCGGGGCGTGCGAGCGGCATCACCCTCGGCGGCTGCGTCAGCCTGCTCGCGGCCGGCCTCGGCACCCCGCAGGCACGACCCTCGGCACGCGGCGGACTGCTGCTGATCGAGGACGTGGGGGAGGAGGCGTACCGCCTGGACCGGATCCTCACCCAGCTGCTGCGCTCCGGGTGGCTGGACGGGGTGGCGGGCGTCGGCCTCGGCTCCTGGGAGGACTGCGGACCCTACGAGGAGGTCCGGGCGCTGCTCCTGGACCGGCTCTCCGGACTCGGGGTGCCGGTCGCCGAGAAGCTGGGCTTCGGCCACGGCCCCGGCAGCCCCACCGTGCCGCTCGGGCTGCCGGCGGTGCTGGACGCCGACGCGGGGACCCTGACGCTGAACGTCCCGGCCCTGAGCTGACGCCGGCCGACGCCGGTTCCCGGGCGCGACCCGTACGCAGCCCCGCGCCGCCGCCGCGCCGGACGCCCGGACGTCTGCCGACCCACGGCGCACCGGCGGCCCACGGCGCACCGGCGGCCCACGGCGCACCGGCGGCGCGCCGCGGTCAGCCGAGGGCCGTACCCGCCCGCGGCGTCACCGCGAGCATCGTGACGTCACCGTCAGCCGAGTGCCGCGTACCCCGGCCGGATGACCTCGTCGATGATGCGGCGGCGCTCCGGGAGCGGCAGGAACGCGGACTCGACGGCCGCGACCGTGAACCGCTGGAAGACCTCCGGCCCGTAGCCGAAGGCATCGGCCATGTGCTGGAACTCGCGGCTCATGGTCGTGCCCGAGACCAGGCGGTTGTCGGTGTTGAGCGTCACCCGGAAGCCCAGACGGTGCAGCAGGTCGATCGGGTGGGACGCGTAGTCCTTCGCCGCCCCGGTCTGCAGGTTGGACGTCGGACAGATCTCCAGCGCGATGCGGTTGTCCCGGACGTAGGCGGCGAGGTGGCCGAGGGTGGCCGTGCCGTCGTCGTGGACCTGGATGTCGTCGGTGATCCGCACACCGTGGCCGATGCGCTCGGCACCGCAGACCTGGACCGCCTCGTGGACGGACTCCGCGCCGACGGCCTCGCCGGCGTGGATGGTGAAGTGGCAGTTGTGCCGCTTCAGGTGCTGGAAGGCGGGCAGGTGGTTGGCCGGCGGATTGCCGATCTCGCCGCCCGCGATGTCGAAGCCCGCGACACCGCGGTCCCGGTGCGCGACGGTCAGCTCGGCTATCTCCAGCGAACGCCGGGTGTGCCGCATGCCGGTGAGCAGGGCCCGGACGGTGATCCGGCCCCCCGCCCGGCGCTCGCCCTCGCGCAGCCCCTCGTTGACGGCGTCCACGACCTCGTCGAGGCCCAGCCCGCGCTCCTGGTGCTGCTCGGGCGCGTAGCGCACCTCGGCGTACACGACGCCGTCCGCCGCCAGGTCCTCGGCGCACTCGGCCGCGACCCGGAAGAGGGCGTCGCGGGTCTGCATCACCGCGCAGGTGTGGGCGAAGGTCTCCAGGTAGCGTTCCAGCGACCCGGAGTCCGCCGCGTCACGGAACCATACGGCGAGGGCGTCGGGGTCCTCGGTGGGCAGCTCGCCGTAGCCGCAGTCACGGGCCAGCTCGATGATCGTGGCGGGGCGCAGGCCGCCGTCCAGGTGGTCGTGGAGGACGGCCTTCGGTGCGCGGCGGATCCAGTCGGCGACGGGGGCGGCTGCCGGCTCTGCGGCGGAGTTGTCAGACAAGTGCATGCAGCGGGAGTGTACGCCACACGGCGGCCGGGCGCCCCCGCGGCCGTCTTGTGCCCGGCCGGGCCGGGTGTCACGGGTGGCCGCCATCCGTTCCCGCCCCTGCCCGCCATTCGCTCCCGCCCCGGCAGCGACGGGTGCGCCGAGGCCGATTCGACCCTCCCGGACAGGCCCGCGACTCTGTAGTCGATCACCCTCCCGGCCGGCTCCGGCCCGGCTCCCGCCCCGGCAGTGGCCGGTCTCCTGAGGCGCAGTGGCCGTGCACCGGCCGCGCACCGGCCCCGGCCGGGCGCCTCTGCAGGCCGTGCCCGCTCGGGAAGCCGGTCCCCGGGCCCGCGGGCCCCGGCCGGCCGCCGTCAGTTCGACTGGAGAACGGGCAGGGCCGGGGCGCCCGTCGGAAGCATGTGCTTGGCGGCCAGCACCGGGACGCCACCGGACCGCACGACCTGGGTGACCAGTACCGCGGGGGTGTCGGCGGGACGGTTCAGCTGGGCTCCGCGACGCCGCCCGAGCAGCGTCGCCGTGATACCCGAGTGCGCCGACAGCGGCACTCCGCGGGAGGCCCCGGTCAGCACGGCGAGCATCGACGTCCCCGTGCCGTCCCCCGTATCCCGCAGAGCCCGCGCGAAAGCCGGATGCGCCCCCTCCAGGACGTCGTCGCCCGCCGCCCACTCCTGGCTGAGCGCCGCCGCGGCGCCCTCGCCGGACAGCAGCGACTCCCAGAACCGCAGCTCGGCCCGTGCGGGCGCGAGCAGGTGCTGGGTGGTGAAGTCCGTCGGCTCCTCGACCGTCCGCAGCAGCGCCCGCACCCGCAGCGGCGTACCCGCCGAGAGCTGTTCCTCCAGCGGGCGGACGTGCTCGAAGCCACGGCGGGGAGGGCTGTCGTTGACGGTCCTGCCGACCCCGCGCCGCACCGTCAGCAGCCCGTCCTCCTGCAGCAGCAGCAGCGCCTCGCGCAGTGCGGGCCGGCTGACGCCCAGGTCGGCCGCCAGCCTGGGCTCGGACGGCAGGGTGCAGCCCGGCGGATAGGTGCCGTCGTGGATGGCGTCGGCGATCCGCTCGTACAGGACGACGACCGGCCTCCGCTGCTGTCCGCTGACTGCCACGAACCCTCCTCGGCTCACTTGTCAGGCTGCGCTCCAGGGCGCTCGTCCTCCACGAGGCCCTGCAGGCGGTGGTGGGGGCGAGTCGGGCGCCGGCCGGAACACCGCTGCGCCGGGTCCCGGACCAGCGCTCCTCTGGGCGATCGGAGTCGTGGCGCCCCCTCACGTTCCGCCGTCCACCGTAGTTCACCGCGGGAAGGCCGCGACGCTCCGCGCAGAGGTTTCCCGTCCGGCTGGACGAGCTTGTCAGACAGGACTGCCGGAGTCTGCTGAGTCTTGCCGAGTTCTGCGAGTGCTGCGAGTTCTGCTGAGATGTGCGAGATGTGCTGGGACCCGCCGGGCCGTCGTCGTGTCGGCGAACCCATGGGTGGAGCTCGGCAGGCGACATTCCGGCAGGGGACGGCAGGCCGCCCCCGAGGGTGCCTCTGCGACGTCGCCCCCGCGCTGCCGGGGGACGCGGGGTCGTCGCCGGTCCCCGCGGTGCTCCCGCGTTCGCTGCCGCAGCACACGACCCGAGGCCGGCGTTAGCCTGGCGCCATGTCCGCAGCACCGAGCCCCCCTCCCGGCCCATGCGACCCCCAGGGCGCCTCCGGCGCCGAGGCGCACGGCGGCAGGGGGGCTGGCTCCGGCGCTCTCCCCGTCGCGGTCGCGGTGGGCCCGAGGACCTTCATCCGCCACTACCGCCTCGACGACGCCGCCGAGTACACGGCACTCGCCCGCGAAAGCACCCGGCTGCACAGGCCCTGGCTCTTCCCGCCCCGGACCGGCGCCGAGTACGCCGCCTACGCCCGGCGGCTCCTGGAGGACCCGACGAGGACCGGCTATCTCGTCTGCGACCGTGCGGACGGGCGGATCGCCGGATTCGTCACCATCAACAACATGGTCCAGGGAGCCTTCCTCAGCGGAGCAGTCGGTTACGGGGCGTTCGCCCACGCCGCGGGTCGCGGACTGATGGCGGAGGGGCTCGGGCTCGTCGTCCGCCATGCCTTCGGACCGCTGGGACTGCACCGGCTCGAAGCCAACATCCAGCCCGGCAACGGGCCTTCCGTCGCCCTCGTGCGGCGGCTCGGCTTCCGTCTGGAGGGCTTCTCCCCGGACTTCCTCTTCATCGACGGTGCCTGGCGCGACCATGAGCGCTGGGCCATCACCGCGGAGATGGAACTCCGTGCGCCGCAGCCGCACCCCGGTGCCGTCAGGCCGGACTGACCCCCGGAAACCGCGTGGACCGTCCGCCCCGGCCGTACGTCCGCCCCGGCCGTACGGCCACTCCCGCAGGGTGGGCCCGTGCGGGGGCGGCCCCGGCAAGGGAAGCGGGCTGGGACGCCGGACCGGCGCGGTACGGGCCGGGGTCCCCGGAACCGCGAGGCGGCGTACGGATGAACCTGAGCCCCCGTACCCCCGTGGTGACGGGGGCTCAGGGGCTGAAAGGGGCTCAGGCGGCCACTACGGGACCCACGAAGTTGCGCGGCGGGGCGCCCGACTCCTGCTCGGCGACCGGCCCCCAGCGCCAGCGCATGTTCGCGGACGCGGTGTTGTTCGGCGGGGTCACGATCGCGGTCACCGGCTCGATCACTCCGCCCTCGCCCGGCTGCCCCTGCCGGAACGTGAGGGTGAACCGGGCGCTCGCCCCGGGCTCCAGGGTGACGGCCGAGTGCGACACCGACTGCTGGTTCTCGAAGCTCTCCGTCGTGCCTCCGCGGGCGAGCGCCACCTTCGGGAACCCGTCCAGCAGGCATGTGCCGCTCCCCGCGTTCCGGAGGTCGACGACAGCGGTCCGGCTGCTGCCCGGCTCGGCCCCGCCGGCGACCGCGGTACCCCCGGGAGCCCAGGAGAGCGCCAGGTCCGAGGTCAGACACGGCGGGGGCGGCACCGCCACCGCGGGTGCGGCCGGCACCACCGGCGCGGCGATGGCCGCCACGGCCAGGGCGCCCAGGAGCCGCGCGCGAGCGGGGACCGCGTTACGGGCGCGAACGGCCGTACGGAGACGTGACGCACAGGCACGGATGGCACGGGCACGGGACGCATGGGCACGGGACGCACGGCCACCCACGGCGGCCGGGTCAGGGATGTGAGAGCTCCGTTCCGTGCGGCTGCCCGTGCGGGTGCGTATCGGCCATGACATGCGGTACCTCCGTATTCGGCTGCTGGGCCTCCGCTCGCGGCACGCCGCCAGGACGGCTCCTCGGGTGGCAAGGCTCCCGGGCCGAGCGGCTCACGACGGGCCGGGCCGGCGGAGTGCGGGCACCCTCGGCGCGGCGCCGGGGTGCACTGCCCGAGCACACGGCCTGCCCCGGCTCTTCCGGTGGGCCCAGGCGCGGCTCGGATGCTCACGAGCACAATCGATCTCACCCTAAACCAGCCATTAGGGTGATGCATCCGGACGATTCTCCTGCCGCACTCGTGCTCGCGCTGGTGCCGTGTCCGTGTCCGTGTCCGTGTCCCTGTCCGTGTCCGTGTCCGTGTCCGTGCCGCCGGGCGCCGGTGGCACGCGCATTCCGGTCCGCGGAACCCCGACCGGCCCTCAGCGGCCCGCCGTACCCGGGGTGCCCGGGGAGTTGCTGACGGCGGCCTTCCGGTCGACGTACTCGAACACCGAACCGTCCGGGTGCACCGCGATGAGATTGCGGCCCGCCGGCGTCGGCACCGGCCCCGCCACCACCGTGGCGCCGACCTCGGTGAGCGTCGCGAACGCCGTGTCCACGTCCTCGACCGCGATGGTCGCGGAGACCTTGCGGAGGATCTCCAACTCGGCCTCGGGCCCGCTCATCAGCAGGAAGCAGCCCACAGCCGCCACCGATACTCCGCCGCGCTCGAAGCGGAGCGCACGCGTGCCGGTGAGGCGTTCGTAGAAGCCGGACGCGGCCTCGATGTCGTCGACGCAGATACGCAGCGTGGTTCCGAGGATCTCCATACCGGCGAGGGTAGTTGGCGGCGCGGAACCGCGAGATCGGTTCCGTCGCGGCCCGGTCGTGGTCGCCGCCGGGCCCGTGAGGCACGGGCGGCGCGTGAGTGCGCGGCGAGCGCGGACGGGGCCCGCCGGGGGCGAAGGGCCGCATGGCGAAGCCCGACGCCCGCGCCGAGGTGCTCCTCACCCGGGCGGGCGGTCCTGGCACATGTCCACGTCGGCCCCTTCGGCCCTTCGGCCCCTTCGGCTCCGGCGCACGTCCACGCCGGCCGCGTCGGCCCTGGTGCACGTCCACGCCGGCCCCGTCGGCCCCGTCGCTCCCGGCGCACGTCCACGTCGACCCGTCGGTCCCGTCGGCAACCTGGCCGATGTCGGTGACCGAGTACGCGTCAGGGCACCCGGCAGAGCAGTTCGCCGTGCGGGACCATGAACCAGCCGTCCTCCTCGTGCCCCCAGGCGCGCCAGGCCGCGGCGATGCCGTCGAGTTCGTCCGGGCGGGTGTGGCCGCCCTCGAGGGCGAGGGCGGCGTAGGCCGAGGCCGTCGTACGGTCCGCCCACAGCCCGCTCCACCAGGCGCGTTCGTCCGGAGTCGTGAAACACCAGGCGGAGGCGGTCGCCGTGATGTCGCTGAAGCCCGCGGCGCGTGCCCACGCGTACAGCCTGCGGCCGGCGTCCGGTTCGCCGCCGTTCGCCCGGGCCACGCGGCGGTAGAGGTCCAGCCAGGCATCCAGCCCCGGGACTTCGGGGAACCAGGCGAAGGCGCCGTAGTCGCTGTCGCGGACGGCGACGACGCCACCGGGCCGGCACACCCGCCGCATCTCGCGGAGCGCCGTCACGGGGTCGCCGACGTGCTGTAGCACCTGGTGGGCGTGGACGACGTCGAAGGAGTCGTCGGGGAAGTCCAGTGCGTGGACGTCGGCGACCGCGAAGCGGACATTGCCCAGCCCGCGGGCTGCCACCGCCTGCCGTGCCTCCTCCAGGACGTCCGCGGCGGCGTCGACGGCCGTGACCGTGCCGCCGGGGATGAGGGACGCCAGATCGGCGGTGATCGTGCCGGGACCGCATCCGACGTCCAGGACGTCCGCCCCCGGCCGCAGTTCGGGCACCAGGTGGGCGGCGGAGTTGGCGGCCGTGCGCCAGCGGTGCGAGCGCAGCACCGACTCGTGGTGGCCGTGGGTGTAGACGGCGGTCTTCCTCGTCATGCGGCCGCACTCCTCTCGAGACGTGGTGCGGCCACCGTACTCCCGGTGCTCCATATTTCGAGACCAGTGTCTTGTCATACGGACAGGTGTGGAGGTCGAGGAGCCGGTGCCCCGGACCGGGCGTGTGTGCCCGTACCGGGGCGAACCGCGGACCCTCGGGACCTCTCAGAGCAGCGGTGCGGTCGGCGACGGGCGGTAGACGACCAGTGCCTCCGAGAGCTTGTCCACCGTCAGGTCCTTCGGCGCCTGCGCGATCTCCCCGTCGTACGCGAGCAGTGAGCCCGGAGCCAGGCCGGAGACGCGCAGTTTGCGCAGCCGGCCGGCCGCATGGAACGCGGACCGGCTCAGTGGACCCGAGAGGGCCGCGGCGAGCAGCCGCACGCCCGGAAAGCGGCCGCCGTGCACCACGCGGACGTCGAGCAGTCCGTCGGCGAGGTCGTAGCGCCGTCCGGGAGTGGGGCCGAG
This sequence comes from Streptomyces tirandamycinicus, assembly GCF_003097515.1. Classification (NCBI taxonomy): domain Bacteria; kingdom Bacillati; phylum Actinomycetota; class Actinomycetes; order Kitasatosporales; family Streptomycetaceae; genus Streptomyces; species Streptomyces tirandamycinicus. Next base: position 6,065,018 of record NZ_CP029188.1, read on the forward strand.
GCGCTGGTAGCTGCCGTTCCCGGCGAACAGCAGCCAGAGCGGCCTCCTGCGCCCGGCGATCTCGGCCTCCAGCGGGTGCTCCCCGCGCAGGGTCCGCAGCGCGGCCAGCACTCCGGCGGGCCAGCCGCCGATCCGCGGCGACCACCGTTCCCGGATACGCACCATCTCCGGGTACACGCCGAGGGAGAAGGTGTTGACGAAGTGGCCCTCGGGCGCACCGCCCGGGCCCGGCGTGAACCGGCCCAGGTCGACCCGTACGGCATCGCCCGACGCCAGTGCCCGGCAGGTGTCGTGGACCGTCTCCAGGCCCAGGTCGTACGCGAAGTGGTTCAGGGTCCCCCCGGGGAACACGGCGAGCGGGAGCCCGTGCCGGACCGCGGTGGTCGCGGCGAGGTTGACCGTGCCGTCGCCGCCGAGCACGCCGAGGGCCCGGCAGCCGCTCGTGGCCGCCTCCTCCAGGGCGCTCGCGATCTCCTGCGGCGCGCACTCGACGATCCGCGCCAGCGGCAGCGCGTCGCGTACCAGCGCCGTGGCGTCGTCCCCGGGCGCGAGCGCACCGAGGGGGCCGTTGCCCGCACCGGAGGAGCGGTTGACGACCACGACCAGGTCCTTGCCCGCCGTCAGCGGGGGTGCCTGGGTGTGCGGCCGCCCGGCCGGCGGCAGTTGGTCACGGGTGGGCACCAGCCCGCGCACCGCGAACGCCGCGCCGACCCCGAGAGCCGCTCCCACGAGCACATCGCTCGGGTAGTGGACCCCGGTGTACACGCGCGACAGCGCGACCGCGGCCGCGACCGGGGCCACCACCGCACCCCAGCCCTTCGACTCCATCGCCACGCCCGCGGCGAAGGCCGCCGCCGACGCCGAGTGGCCCGAGGGGAAGGACGTGGTGAACGGCTGCCGCTTGAGTTGCCGGACGAGCGGCACGGCGTCGATTACCGGGCGAGCCCTGCGCACCGAACGCTTGGCCACGGTGTTGATCGTCGCCGAGGCGAGCGCCAGCGAGGCCACACCTCGGACGGCGGCCCTCCGCGACCGTGCGCCGCGGCCGAAGACGGCCATTCCGGCGGCCGTGCCGAACCACAGAAGGCCGTGGTCGGCGGCCCTGCTGAGCCTGGGCAGCACGGGGTCGGCGCCCGGCCAGTGACGGGTCGCGACCGCGTGGAGGACCCCGCGGTCCCACCCCGTGAGGGTCGAGGCGATCCGCCTGGCGCGCGGCGAGCGCGGCGACAGCCCCTCGGGGGCCGTCACGAGGCGGGCCGCGGCGCGGGTGAAGGACTGCGGGAGCAGCTGCGCGGCGGAGCGCGTCGCGCTGTCTCGATGGAAGGCCGGCATGGAACGCGGTTACCCCGGGTCCTCGCGATCCAAGCGGGCCCCGCGCACTTGCCACCCCGCCGCGCGGAACGTGCCGGGCCGGTTGGGCCGGGCCGGTTGGGCCCGGTCCTGCCACGGCCACGGCCACGGACCTGCCGCCCATCCATCCCGGCGGTGCACCGGTTCCACTGTGAGCGCGCCGGTCCTCCCGGGAGCGCACCGGCGGGCCGTCACGGTCCGTGGCCCTGCCGCGGCGGGCCGGCGGCGCGGGTGCGCTCGCGAGTTGGCATCGCCGGACGGCCGGAGCACAGTGGACCCCATGGACAGTCGCCTGCTGGAACGGCATGCCGAGGCCCTGGCGCTCTTCACGGACCGGGTGCACGCCGTCCGCCCGGAGCAGTGGGAGGCGCCGACACCCTGCACCGGATGGTCCGTCCGGGATCTGGTCAACCATGTGACCGCCGAGCAGCTTTGGGTGCCGGCCCTGGTGGGGGAGGGCCGTTCGGTCGCCGACGTCGGGGACTCCTACGACGGCGACGTGCTGGGCGGGCACCCGGCCGTCAGCTGGGACCGGGCCGCCTCCGGCGCCAAGGCGGCCTTCCACGAACCGGGTGCCCTGGACCGCGCCGTCGGGCTGTCGTACGGCGAGAGCACCGCGGCCGCCTACTGCTCGCAGATGACGACCGACATGATCGTGCACGCGTGGGACCTCTCACGGGCGATCGGCGCCGACGACACCCTTCCGGGCGAACTCGTCGAGTTCGCCGCCGGGGAAGTGGAGCCGTACGCCGCCGAGCTCTCCGGGAGCGGTCTGTTCGCACCCCCGGTGGAACCGCCGGAGGGCGCGGACCCGCAGACACGGCTGCTCTGCCTGCTGGGGCGGCGCCCCTGAACCGCTGCACCGCTGTACTGCTGAAGCCCTGAACCCCCGAAACCGCTGAACCCCTGAACCGCTGTACCGCTTCCCGCCGCGCCGGTACGGAAGCCGCTACGGAAGCGGAGCCGTACGCCCGGTCACCGCGTCGGGACACCCCGTGCCACCCCGTGCCACCCCGGGTCGCGACGGCGGGGCGTGGCGGGCGGCTCCCCGAAGGCACCGAGGCCAGGACCCGTGCCGCCGGCCCGACGGCACCCCTCGGGCCCGGTGCCACCACCCCCCAGGTCATCCGTTCGACAGGTGACGCGGTCCGGGCGGGCCACCCGCCGACGCCGTGAACGACGGTCACGGCGACGGCCACGGCCACGGCGACGGCGACGGCCACGGGGCGGCCGACAGCCAGGCCCCTGCGACGGCCGGGCCACGGCCTCGGCCGCGTTCCGCGGTGCCCCGGGGACTGCCGAACGGCCCGCCCGGAGCGGCGGGCGGGCCCGAACCTCCGTATAAAGGCCTCGTGGGCCGGACCGGGTTCGCCGGCCCGGGAGTACGGGAGGTGGGCGCATGCGGCAGTCCGAGCCGGAAGGCCACGGCCCGGTCCGCTACGGCCCGCCCGCACCGGACCCCGGTCTGCCCGTGCTGCCCGAACTCGCCGACGTGCTCGCGTCCGCCGCCGGGCGCACCTCCCCCGAACCGCCGGGAGGGGGACCGATACTGCGCGAGGCCGCCGCCGGCTACTGGTGGCGGCGCGGACTGCGCAGCCACCCCGAGGACGTCGCCGCCGCACCCGGAGCCCAGCCGCTGCTGCTCGCGCTGCTCGCCGCGCACGGAGGTGACGTCCTCATGCCGCGGCCCTGCCCCGCGTGGTGGACACCGCAGGCCCGGCTCCTCGGCAGGCCCGCGTTCCATGTGCCCACCTCCGCCGAGAGCGGCGGTGTCCCCGATCCGTACGCCCTGCTGGAGACCGTGCGACGGATCCGGGCGGAGGGCGGCAGTCCGCACGTCATGCTGCTGTCGGTCGCGGACGACCCCACCGCCACCGTCGCTCCTCCCGAACTCGTCCGGGAGGCCTGCGAGGCGGCGGTCGGCGAGGGGCTGCACATCGTCAGCGACGAGACGTGGCGCGACACGGTGCACGAGCCGCTCGACCGCCCCCTGCTCAGCCCCGCCGAGATGTGCCCGGACGAGGTGACCGTCATCAGCGATCTGTCCGGCGCCCTGCTGCCGGCCGCATGGCCGGTCGCCGCGGCCCGGTTCCCGACCACGGGGCCCGGCGCCGGCCGCCGGGCCCGGGTGCTCGACATCCTCACCGCCCTCGGGGGTTTCGTCGCCGGCCCGGTGGCCGCGGCCGCGGCGCACGCCCTGGACGAGCCGGGCCCGGTCGCCGCCCGGCGCGGCCGGGCGAACGCCCTGCACGCGGCGGTCGCGCAGGCGGTCCGCTCCCTGATCCTCACCTCCGGTTGCCTCGCGGGTCCGGCCCAGGCGGGCCGTCATCTCTACGCCGACCTGGGACCGTTGCGCGCCCGGCTCGCCGGTCTCGGCGTCACCGATTCGATGGAGCTGGAGGACTACCTCAGCGAGCGCCTGGGCACGCCGGTCCCCGGCGGCCACCGTTTCGGCGACGAACTGGGCGCCCTGCGCGTCCGTATCGACACCGGCCCCTTCCTGGGCGCGAGCCCGGAGGAGCGCCTCGAAGCCCTCGAGTCCGACGCCCCGCTCGCCCTGCCGCATGTCGCCAAGGCGCTGAACTCCCTCGGATCGGCCTTCCGGGAACTGCGATGACCAGGCCCCGGAGACCCCGGCCCGCGAGCCCCCACCGCGATGAACGGAGCCGCAGATGACGGAACAGACGGACCAGCCGCCTCCCGCCTCCCCGGCGGCCCCCACCCGCCGCACCACGGGAGAGGCCCCGGCCATGGCCCCGGCCATCACCCACGCCCCGACTCCGGCCCCGACCCCGGCAGACCGGTCCGCGCCGCACCGCCCCGGCGCGACGGACGGCGCCCCACCGGGCGGCCCCGGTGGATCAGGTCCCGGTGGATCCGGCCCGGTTCGAGCCGTTCCCGCCGGAGCCGTGTCCGCCGGAGCCGTGTCGCCGGAGCCGTCCCCGCCGGAGCCGTCCCCGCCGGACGGCGGGGCGGACGGCGGCGAGGCGTCCGGAGGAGCCCCCCGGGGACCGCCCGGGCACGCCGGCGCCGCCACCGCACCCGCGCGGCCGTGCGGACGCCGGGACCGCGCCGCCGCGAGGCCGGCGGGCCCCGCGGCGGTGACCGGGCTGCGGCCGCTGGGGCTCACCCGGCGGTGGCCGCGGTCCTTCGCCGACCGGCTCACCGCGCCGCTGCCCGGTGTACGGGCGATGGCGCGGCTGGCGCGGGAGGGCGCGCTCCGGCCCGCGGCCGCCGGGCTCAGGGACGTCCCCCGGCTGCCCTTCGCCCCGGGGACGCTGCCGGACGCGGAACCGGGCACCGTCGCCGTGACCTGGGCGGGCCACGCGAGCTGGGTCGTCGCGATCGGCGAGCTCACGGTGCTCACCGACCCCGTCTGGTCCCGCAGGATCCTGGGCACACCCGCCCGGCTCACTCCGGTGGGCGTCCGCTGGGAGGACCTGCCGCCCGTCGACGCCGTCGTCATCAGCCACAACCACTACGACCACCTGGACGCGCCCACCATCGCCCGGCTGCCCCGGCGCACCCCGATGTTCGTGCCCGCGGGGCTCGGCGGCTGGTTCCGGCGCCGGCGCTTCACCCGGGTGACCGAACTCGACTGGTGGGAGACGGCGGAACTGCCCGCCGGCAGCGGGGTCGGCTCGGTGCGGTTCGAGTTCGTGCCCGCGCACCACTGGTCCAAGCGGACCCTCACCGACACCTGCCGCTCGCTGTGGGGCGGCTGGATCCTCACCGATCAGCGCGGCCGCCAGGTGTACTTCTCGGGGGACACCGGCTACGGCCACTGGTTCAAGGAGATCGGCCGGCGCCACCCGGACATCGACCTGGCGCTGCTGCCGATCGGCGCGTACGCACCCCGCTGGTGGCTCAGTTCGGTGCACACCGACCCGGAGGAGGCGGTGCAGGCGTTCCAGGACGTGGGCGCCAGGAACCTGGCCCCGATGCACTGGGCCACCTTCGTGCTGTCGTCCGAGCCGGTGATGGAGCCCATCCGCCGGCTGCTGGCCGCCTGGGAGCAGACGGGCCTGCCGCGTGACCGCCTGTGGGACCTGCCGGTCGGCGGCTCACGCGTGCTCACCGCCTGACGGCCGCCCCCGGCGGAGTCTGCGCCACAGCGCGGGCACTCCGCTCAGCACCAGCGTCAGCCCCACGGCCGCCAGCACCCCCTGCCAGGGCTCGTCGAACAGCGAGCCGCCGAGGATCCCGATCGCCCCGTACGCGGCGGCCCACGCCAGGCACGCGGGCGCGTCGCCGCGCGCGAAGCGCGCCAGCGGCATCCGCGCCATCAGGCACGCGAGCATCACCGGAATCCGTCCGGCCGGTACCAGCCGGGACAGTACGAGCACGGTCCCGCTGTGGTCGGCGAGTCTGCGCTGTGCCCGCGCCAGCCGTTCCGGGTCCGCGCGGGCCCGCAGCGCCTCCAGCCGCCTCGAGCCGTTCCTCGACCCGACGCCACGCCTGCCGAGCCAGTACAGCGTGATGTCACCGAGGAACGCGGCGGTCGCGGCCACCACGAACACGAGGAGCACGGCGAACGGCGCCGTCTGATGGAGCGCCACCACCGCCGCCGTGCTCACCAGCGCGCCCGTCGGCACCACCGGTACCAGCGCGCCCAGCGCCACCAGCAGGAACAGCGTCGGATAGCCGACGGCCTGCTGGGTCGACTCCGGCGGGAGCTGACCGACCACGTCCTGGAGCCTCACCGGAAGACCTCCGGCCGCACGCTCTGGCCGTGGACCAGCCGGTGCACCGCCACCTTCGGCGCCCGGCGGGCCGCCTTGCGCACGAACTCGTCGCCCGGCGAGTGGAACTCGTGCGGCCTGACCGCGTCCATCCCGATCGGCCAGTACGTGCCGTAGTGCACCGGCACCGCCGAGCGGGGCCCGAGCGCCTCGAGAGCACGGGCCGCGCGGTCCGGGTCGAGATGGCCGTGCCCCAGGAACGGCCCCCAGCCGCCGACCGGCAGCAGCGCCACGTCGACCGGACCGACCGCGGCCGCCATGCCGTCGAACAGCCCGGTGTCCCCGGCGAAGTAGGTGCGCGCGCCGCCGTGGACGACGAAGCCCAGCGCGGGGGAGCGGTGCGGCCCCACCGGCAGCCGCCGCCCGTCGTGCGCCGCCGGGACGGCCCGTACGCGCACGTCCGCCACCGCCACCTCGTCACCCGGTGCCACCTCCACGATCCGCAGCCCGGTCAGCCTGCGCAGCCCGGGGACCGCCCGGAGGGCGCCCCGGGGCACGATCAGCCGGGTGCCGGGGGCGAGCCGGGCGAGGGAGGGCAGATGCAGATGGTCGGAGTGCAGATGGGAGACGACCACGGCGTCGGCGACGGCGGCCGCGGGCGGCGGCAGTTCACCCCGCCTGCGGCGCAGGTGCGCGAGCCGGCCGGCGAACAGCGGGTCGGTGAGCACCCGGACCCCCGAGTCCTCGACCGTGCAGGTGGCATGACCCCACCAGGTGACCTCGACCGCCACGCAGCGCCTCCTCGCCGGCGACCCGGCTCCGCCCGGACCACGGCCGGTCAGGCCGCCGTGTCGGTACGAGCGTAGGCGCTCGGGTGCCGGTGGTCTCCCGAGCGCCCCGAAGTGCGCCTCCCCCGCGCGGTCCGCGCCCGAGTAGGGTCGGGCCACGACAGCCGACGCGGGGGGACGGTCCATGACAGGCGCCGGGGACGGTGTGCGGGTGGCGGCCATCGCGAGCCTGACGCCGCTGGAGGAGCTCGACAGCGACCCCTTCCTCGTCGACACGCGCAGCCAGCACGCGATGTGCGCCCGCTGGGCGGCGGACCGGGGCTACGTGGTCGCCCGCGAGCTGCTGTTCTACGGACTGCGCCCCGACCACTGCGTCCTGTGGGCCGATGTCGAGGCGGGCCTGGTCGATCTCTTCGTCGCCCCGAACGAGCGCGTGCTGGCGCGTGCGCTGACCTCCGTCCGCGAGTTCTCCGCCGAGTGCGAGCGCCGCGGTGTCCGGCTGGCGACGGCCGGTCTGGACGAGCCCGCGTACGACGCCGCCATGAAGGCGAGCGTGCACCGGCGGCTCTCGATGCCGACCGCGGGCTACAACGGCTGCTGACCGCGGGTCGAGCGGGGGCCGGTGCGCGCGGGCCCGCCCGCAGTCCGCTCACCGGCCTCCGCTCACCGGCCTCCGGCCCCCGGGCGCCCGCTCACCGGCCCCGGCCCGCCCCGCGGTCGCGACAGGGCGGTCGCGACGGGCGGCCCCGGGCCGCGGGCCGGTACCCCCCCCCGCGGGGGGTCCGGGAGGCTCCGGAGACCGGACGGCCGGTCCGCGTGACACGCTGGACGCAGGCGAGCCGAGAGAGGTGACGCGCGTGGGCCTGCCGAGGGTGGGCGAGGGGTGGCGGTGGAGGTCCGCCGGGGGAGCGCTGCTGAGGGTAGTCGTGGTGTGGGCGGTGTCCACCCTGACGCTGCTCGCACTCGCCGGGATCCTGCCCGACTTTCAGCTCCGTTCGGACAACGGGGAGAGCATCACCCGGACCGCCGTCACCGCGGCCTGGGGAGCGGGCGCGTTCGGTCTGCTCAGCGCGCTGGTCTGGCCCCTGGTCGTGCGCGCGTTCCTGCTGGTGCCCGCGCTGGTGCTGGGCCTGCTGGTGTTCTTCCTGAACGGCTCCCTGCTGCTGCTCGCCCTGAGGCTCATCCCCGACGGGGGCGGTGCCGCCGCGCCCGAGACCGCGGTGGTGGTCGCCGCCGTGATGTCCGCCGTCGCCTCGGCCACCTCCACCGCGCTGGCCGTCCGGGACGACAACGCCTACCGCCGGCGGCTGTCCCGCCTGGCCACCCGCCGGCGCCGCAGACGCGGCCGGCCGGCGGACGGCGACGCGCCTCCGGGGACGGTGTTCCTGCAACTCGACGGGGTGGGGCACGCCGTGCTCGTCCAGGCCGTGAAGGACGGGCTGATGCCGACCGTCGCGAGATGGCTCGACACCTCGCACCGTCTCACCCGCTGGCGCACCGACTGGTCCAGCCAGACGGGCGCCAGCCAGCTCGGCATCCTGCACGGCTCCAACCACGACGTGCCCGGCTTCCGCTGGTACGAGAAGGACACCGGCCGCATCATGGTCAGCAACCGGCCCGCCAGCGCCGTGGAGCTCCAGCGCCGCGCCGCCCTGCGGACCAGGGACGCCGGGCTCCTCAGCCTCGACGGGGCCAGCCGCGGGAACCTCTTCACCGGCGGCGCCGAGCAGCTCGCCCTGGTCCTGTCCGCGGCCGCCCGCCGTGGCCGCGGCAACCGCTCCAGGGCCGGCTACTTCGCCTACTTCTCCGATCCCGCCAACGCCGTCCGGACCGCGGTGTCGTTCGTGGCGGAGGTCGGCCGCGAGATCGGCCAGTCCGTCCGCTCACGGGTGCGCGGCGACCGTCCGCGCACCCGCCGCGGCGGGCTGTACCCCTTGATCCGGGCCTTCGCGACCGTCGTCGAACGGGACGTGGTGGTCGCCGCCGTGATGGGCGACATGCTCGCCGGGCGTACCGCCGTCTACGCCGACCTCGTCGGCTACGACGAGGTGGCCCACCACTCCGGACCGCACAGCCGCGACGCCGCGAAGGTCCTCGAACGGATCGACCGCGCCGTCGCGCTGATGGCGAAGGTCGCCGAGCACGCGCCCCGCACGTACCGGATCGTGCTCCTGTCCGACCACGGCCAGAGCCCCGGCGAGACCTTCGAGGGCGCCTACGGGCTGACCCTGAAGGACCTCGTCCGCGCCGGGTGCGGACTGCCCGTCTCCCGCCGCGCGGGACGCACCAGGAGCGGGGCGGAGGCCCGGGACGCCGCCCGGCACGCACTGCTCGGCGCGCTGCACCGGCGGGGCGGCGAGGACCCGGCCGAGGAGCAGCCCTCGCCCGGCCCGGAGCCGATCGTCCTCGCCTCGGGGAACCTGGCGCTGATCTCCTTCCCGGACCTCCCGGGACGGCTCAGCCGCGAGGAGATCGACCGCCGCCACCCGGCGCTGCTGCACACCCTCGCCGGGCACCCCGGCATCGGCTTCCTCCTGGTGCGCAGCGAGCGGCACGGCTCGGTGGTGGTCGCCCGGGACGGGGACGGGACCGTGGAGCTGCCGCTGGCCGGCCTCGACGGGCGGGGCCCGCTGGCGGTGTTCGGGCCGGGTGCCGCCGACGCCGTCCGGCGCACCGATTCGTTCCCGCACGTCGCCGACATCATGGTCAACTCGATGTACGACCCGGATACCGGCCGGGTGCACGCCTTCGAGGCGCAGATCGGTTCGCACGGCGGGCTCGGCGGAGAGCAGTCCCACGCCTTCCTGCTGTCGCCGGTCGAGCTGTCGGAGCCCGTCCCGGGCGGTGGCGAGCCGACGGGCGCCGAACAGGTGCACACGGTGCTGCAGCGCTGGCTGGACGAGTGCCGCGGGGAGCCCTTCGGCCCGCAGGTGCCGCTGCGTCAGGTACCGCCGCATCAGGTGGAGGATCCCCGGCAGCCGGGTGCTCCGGGCGAAGCTTTTCCCGTGACGGGCCCCGACCTGCCGGACAAAGCGGACTGATTTTGCGGGGTGCGCAACCGTCACCGACCATGGCCGGGTTTGCACGGAGAAAGGCGCACCACCCGCATGACCACCACAGTTCCCCGGGCCGAACCCACCGCCACCGCCAGCGCCACCGGGGAGCCGGCGGGGGAGCCCGCCGGGCAGGGCGCCGGGGAAGGCGCGGCCGGGCGCGGCAGGCACACCCGGAGCTTCGGACTCCCCGTCGCCACCGCCCTGGTCATGGGCAACATCATCGGCGGGGGCATCTTCCTGCTGCCCGCGGCGGTCGCCCCCTTCGGCACGGTCAGCCTCGTCGCCTTCGCGGTCCTCACCGTGGGCGCGATCGCGCTCGCCCTGGTCTTCGGCCGCCTGGCCGCACGCCATCCGCGCACCGGCGGACCCTATGTGTACGCCCGCGAGGCGTTCGGGGACTTCGCCGGATTCCTCGCCGCCTGGTCCTACTGGATCACCGCCTGGGTGTCGAACGCCGCGCTCGCCGTGGCGGCCGTCGGCTACCTCGGCGTCCTGGTACCGCTGGACGGCTCCGAACCGGCGGCCATGGCGGCGGCCCTGCTGCTCCAGTGGCTGCCCGCCCTGGCCAATCTCGCCGGCACCCGCTACGTCGGAGCCGTGCAGCTCGTCGCCACCGTCCTGAAGTTCGTGCCGCTGCTGCTCGTCGCCGTCGGCGGACTGTTCTTCTTCGACGCGGACAATCTCGGGCCGTTCGACGCCGGCGGCTCCGGCACCCTCGGCGCGATCTCCGCCTCCGCCGCGATCCTGCTGTTCAGCTACCTCGGCGTGGAGTCCGCCGCGGTCAGCGCCGGCGAGGTCCGCGACCCGCGCCGCAACGTCGGGCGCGCCACCGTACTCGGCACCGCGGCCGCCGCCGTCGTCTACCTCCTCGGCACCCTCGCGGTCTTCGGCACCGTCGCCCACGACGAGCTCACCGAATCCACCGCGCCGTTCTCCGACGCCGTCGACGCCATGTTCGGCGGCGCCTGGGGAGGCACGGCGGTGGCGGCCATGGCGCTCGTCTCCATGGCCGGCGCGCTCAACGGCTGGACCCTGCTCAGCGCCCAGACGCCGTACGCCGCCGCCCGGGACGGCCTCTTCCCGGCGTTCTTCGCCCGCAGGCGGCGCGGAGTGCCCACCGCGGGCGTCCTCGTCACCGTCGTCCTGGCCTCGCTTCTGACGGTCTACAACTACACGGCGGGCTCCGGCGCGGTGTTCGAGACCCTCGTCCTGGTCACCACCTTCACCGCGACGGTGCCCTACCTGCTGTCGACCGCGGCGCAGATCCACCACCTGGCCTCGGGCCGGGCGGACCGCGTCAGCCGGGCCCGGCTCGTGCGCGACGGGGTCCTCACTGCGGTCGCCGCCGCGTTCTCGCTGTGGCTCGTGGCGGGCTCCGGTCACGCCGCCGTCTACCAGGGGGTGCTGTTCCTGTTCGCCGGGGTGCTCGTGTACGCGTGGATGTCCGCCCGGAACCGCCGTACGGCGCCGACGGCGGAGGATTCGGCCGACCGGGCGTAGCCCGATAGGGCGGATTCCGGGCGGCGACGGCGCGTCGGGGCCCGATCACGGGCACAGCTGGCATGTCCAGGAGGTTGTGCCCGTGAACCGACCCGTGCGCTGTGCCGACCGTGTCGTGCTCGCCGTCCTGATGGCGCTCGTCGCCGTACTCGGGACCCGGGCGGGCGCCACGGCCGTCGACCCGGCCGGCATGGATCGCCCACCGGCCTCATCGCCCGCCGAACCGGCGGGAGAGGCGCCGCCGGACACCTCGGTCTCGGAACAGTCCCCGCCCGCCCGTGCGGAGCGGCGGACCGCACGGGCCTGCGCACCGGCCGAGGACGGGACGGCGGGCGGCGAAGACCCCCGCCCCCGCCCCCGCGGGATCGCCGAGCCCGCCGCTCCACCTCAGCCCCCGGCCACGAGGTCCGTGGTCCTGCGCTGCTGAGGACCCGTACGGGGACGGCATCTCGTCGTGCCCGCCCCGCGCGGACGTCCGCCCCATGCAGACCCGCACGCCATGCGGACCCGCACCCCCATGCGAGACCCCCACCCGTCAAGCGCAAGGAGACAGCCATGCCCATCGACCCCCTCGCCGCCGTGAACGCCCTCATCCGTGCCGAGGTCGTCCGCACCGGACCGGACGACCACCACGCCCCCGGAGCGGCCGCACGAGAACCCGAACCTCCCGAGCCCGCCGATGCCCGCGGCGGCGACACCGGGGCGCAGGACGCCCACTGACCCTCCGCGGCGGCCGCGCACCGGGCGGGTACGCCCCGTGCCCGGCCGCGGCGGGACGCCCGCCGTCATGACCTCCGGGGTAATCGCCCCCTCCGCGGTCGCACCGGCATCGTGAGGGCACCGGGCACCGGGCGGCGCACTCCGCCCGGTACCCGGCCCCGGCCCCGGCCCGTGCCCACGACCTCGACCTCGACCTCGAATTCGACCTCGAATTCGACCTCGAACTCGACCTCGACGGAGGCTGACCCCCCGTGTCCCAGGCCCTGCTCGCCGGACTCGCCCGCACCACCGGCCCACGAAGCTGATGTGACGGGCCGAGGACCCGCGCGCAGCGCCGGCTCCAGCCGGCTCAGCGCGCGCCGCTCCCGCCGGCCGCGCAGCAGTGGCCCTACTCCCGTGTCGGGCGCGACAGTTGTCAAGACGGCACCGTAACGTCACAGGCAGACCCATCCGGAGGGAGCTCGCCCATGCCCACAGAGCCACTGTCGCAGAAGGAGATCGAGGACCGGCTGCGCGAACTGCCGGGCTGGTCCCAGGAAGGCGACCGGATCGCCCGTACCTACCGGCTCGACGGCCATTTCGCGGCCACCGCGCTGGTCGTCCACATCGCCCGCATCCAGGAGGAGCTGAACCACCACTCCGATCTCCTCCTCGGGTACAACACGGTCAACCTCACGGTGAACACGCACGCCGCGGGTGGCGCGATCACCGAACACGACTTCGAGCTGGCCCATCGGGTCGAGGCCGTGGCGGCGGGCCACGGCGTGCGCTGACCGTGCTGCGCGACGAACCGGGCTCACGGCCGGATCCGCGGATGCCGGCCGTGACACCCGGTTCGGCCGGGCCACGCACCGATTTGCCGGAACGGCAAGAAGACTCGCCGTTTCGGACCCTTCACGCGCACTCTGACGCCATGAGTCCTCACGAGCACACCGTCCCCGCCGGCGACCCCGGCAACCATGCCCACCACGGCCACCACGGGCACCACGGGCACGACACGACACACATCGACTGGGAGGAGTTCGCCGCGCTGCTCGAACGCGAGGCCGCACTCAACCTCCCGCTGTACGAGCAGGTCGCGCACTGGGTGCGGGAGCAACTCCCGCACGGATCCGTGCGGCGCGTCCTCGATGTCGGCAGCGGCCCCGGAACGGTCAGCTGCCTGCTCGCCGAGGTCTTCCCGCAGGCCGAGGTCGTCGCCGTCGACGCCACCCCCGGCCTGCTGGAGCTCGCCCGGGCCCGCGCCGACCGCGCCGGAATCGCCGACCGGTTCAGCACCCATGTCGCCGAACTGCCCGACGGAATCGCCGAGCTGGGCCCGGCGGACCTGGTGTGGGCGAGCGGCTCCCTGCACCATGTGGGAGACCAGCGTGCCGCCCTCACCGGACTCGCCGGGCTGCTCCGCCCCGGCGGGCTGCTCGCCCTCCTCGAGGGCGGACTGCCGGCACGCCATCTGCCGCGCGACATCGGCATCGGACGGCCCGGCCTGGAGAGCCGGCTCGAAGCCGCCACGGCCGGATGGTTCGCCGACATGCGCGCGGTCCTCCCCGGTGCGAAGCCGGAGGTGGAGAACTGGCGCGCCCTGCTCGCCGCCGCCGGACTCACCCCGACCCTCACCCGTTCCTTCCTTCTCGACCTGCCCGCACCGGTCACCGACGCCGTGCGCGAGGGTCTGGTCTCCGGCCTCTCCTGGCAGCGCAGGTCCCTGGAGGGACGGCTCGACGCGGACGACGCCGCCGTACTCGACCGGCTGCTGGACCCGGACGACGAGGAGGGCCTGATGCGCCGGCCGGACTGCTTCATGCTCGCGGCCCGCACGGTGCACACGGCCCGGCGCGGGTAGTGGACGGCTCGGCACGGGCAGCGGGCGGTCGGGCGCGGGTAGCGTACGGTCCGGCCGGCGGCGAGCCCGGCGTCTCCCCGGGGGTCAGCCCGTCAGCCGCACCCCGGCGTACGCCGCCGTCGCGATCAGCACCCAGGAGGTCAGCCCGAGCAGGGCCACCCGCGGGCCGGTGCGGGCCAGGGACGGCAGATGGACCGCGCTGCCCAGGCCGAACAGCGCGGCCGCGAGCAGCAGTTCCTGGGCAGTACCGGCCGTGGCGAGGACCTGCGGCGGGAGCAGCCCCGTGCTGCGCAGGACCACCAGGGCGAGGAAGCCCACGACGAACAGCGGGACGAGCGGAGGCCGTCCGGACCCGGCGGTGCGGCGGCCGCGGCGCCGGGCCGCGACGACGAGCACGGCGACCAGCGGTGCCAGCAGCGCCACCCGGAGGAGCTTCACCAGGACGGCCTCGCCCAGCGCCGCCGGTCCGGCCGTCTGGGCGGTGGCCACCACCTGGCCCACGTCGTGGACGCCGGCGCCCACCCACCGCCCGAACTCGGCGGCGGTGAGTCCCAGCGGTCCGTGCAGCAGGGGCAGTACGGCGATGGCGAGGGTGCCGCAGAGCGTCACCAGCGCGACGGACGTGACCATGTCCTCGTCATCGCTGTCGTGCACCGAGCCCACGGCCCCGATGGCGGAGGCCCCGCAGATGGAGTAGCCCGCGGCGATCAGCAGCGGCTGGTCACCAGGCAGCCCCAGCCTCCGCCCGAGCCACCAGGTGCCGCCGAAGGTGGCCGCGACCACGGCCAGCACCATCACGACCGTCGCCCACCCCAGCCCCAGCACGTCCGCGAGGCTCAGCTTGAGCCCGAGCAGCACGATCCCGGCGCGCATCAGGCGCCTCGCGGCCAGGGTCAGGCCGCCGCGGCAGCTGCCCCGTACCCGCGCGGCCAGCCACGGGGTGTGTGCGGCGGCGACGCCCAGGACGACGGCCGCGGTGAGCATCGGAAGGCCGGGCACGGCACGGTGTGCCAGCCAGGCCGCGGACACCCCGGCCGCGGCGAGCGCCAGCCCCGGCACGGCCCCGGCTCGTCCAGCCGGCGGCTTCCGGGCGGTGACGCGCCGGGCCCGGGGGCCCGTGAGGGCCGTCACCGGTCGGCGGGCAGGTCGTAGACGCGCCGGATGCTGGTGCCGAGGCGGGCGATGTCGGCGCCGTACACGTGCAGGGACACGGCCGTACCGGTCCCCGCGTTGCGTACCAGATGGATGTCGCCGGGCGGGGCGAAGGCGGCGACGGTCCCCGCCGGGTTCACCACGTCGCCCGTGGCGACGAGCCGTGAGGTCCCACCGTGCGGCACCAGCCGGTAGCGCCGCTCGTGCTCCTCTCCCCGGTCCACGCCCGTCACGCACCACGACACGTGGTCGTGCACGGGGGTGCACTGGCCGGGCAGCCAGACCAGGGCCACCACGGAGAAGCTGCCGTCGTGCTCGGCGTGCAGGACGTGCTGGCGGTAGCACGCGGGGTCGCCCTCGCACTGCGCGGCGGTGAGCAGATCGGGTTGGCCCAGGTGCGGCAGGAGCCTCTCCGCCACCATGTACGCCGTGGGCTCGGGAGGCAGGCCGCGGTTCACGGTCTCCCGGATCTCCGCCACCAGGGAGCGGAGCCGGACGGTCGCGGGGGGCGCGGCGGTGGCCGTGTTCGCAGTCGTCATCTCCGCAGCGTCCGCCCGTCGTCCCGGGGCGTCCAGGCACGATCGCTTGAGGGGTCCTCAACGGTCGCTTATGGATGGGGAGAAGGCTCCGGCGGTGTACGGGGGATCCGGCGGCGCGCCAGGATGTCCGGCGGCGTGCGGTGAGATCCGGCCGCGTGCGAGGGAGTACGGCGGCTCGCGGGAGGTCCGGCGGCACGCGAGGAAGTCCGGCGGCGCGCGGGGAAGCCCGGCTTCGTGCGAGGAGATCCGGCGGCAGCGGGGGCGTTCGGCGGCAGTGGTGGGGTGCCGCGCGAAGCGGCCGGGCGGTGCCCCGACGGCTCAGCAGCCGACGCGGCGCTGGGCCGCCGCGACGAGACGGTCCAGCACCAGCGCGACGGCGGGGACGCGGAGCTGCTCCCGGAGTACGTACGCGCCGACCCGGCGGCGGGTGTGCGGCTCCACGATCCGCCCCGTCACCTTGCCGTGGCACAGGAACGACAGCACCAGCTGCGGCACCATGGCGA
Organism: Streptomyces tirandamycinicus; assembly: GCF_003097515.1. Taxonomy (NCBI): domain Bacteria; kingdom Bacillati; phylum Actinomycetota; class Actinomycetes; order Kitasatosporales; family Streptomycetaceae; genus Streptomyces; species Streptomyces tirandamycinicus. The sequence goes on from NZ_CP029188.1 coordinate 6,081,151, forward strand.
TGCCCACCCCCGACGCCACGAGGCTCTGCATCACGAGGTTGTCGTCCGTGGTGCAGGCGATGTCCGGCGCGAACCCCTCCTCGGCGCAGGCGTGCAGGAAGTTGGCGCGGCAGCGCAGGCATCCCGCGATCCACCGCTCGCCGGCGAGATCCGCCAGCCGCACGGCCCGCCGTCTGGCCAGCGGGTGCCCGGTGGGCAGCAGCACCGTCAGGGGGTCCTCCAGCAGCGGCACGTCGGCCAGTTCGTCCGGCACCGCGGCGGGGTGGCCCGGGTAGCTGAAGGACAGGGCGATGTCGCAGTCGCCCCGGGCCACCAGCCGCAGGGACTCGGGTGGTTCGCTCTCGGTCAACTCGATGCGGATGCCCGGGTGTTCGGCCGCGAGGGAGGCCATCATCTCCGGGATGAGGGTGGCGCAGGCGCTGGGGAAGGCGCTCACGTGCACCCTTCCGGCGCGCAGCCGGGCGATGGCGTCGATCTGCTGCTGTGCCGCCGCCAGGCTGTCGAGTATCGCCCCCGCGTGCCGGGTCAGCGCCTCCCCGGCCTCGGTGAGCCTGATGCCGCGGCCGACCCGGGTGAACAGGGGAGTGCCGACGTCCCGCTCCAGTGCCTTCATCTGCTGGCTGACGGCGGGCTGGGTGTAGCCGAGCGAACGGGCGGCTGCCGAGTACGAGCCGGCTCTGACCACCTCATGGAAAGTCCTGATGTACCGGGAATCGAACACGGCAGAAGCATAAGCAGAATTTGGGGGCCCGCAGCGGTGAACGCCGGTCGTCCGGGGCGGGGTCGGGCTCCGCGCGCGCCGGTGCGCCGGTGTCTCCAAGGGACGGGGCGGGGCAGGGAGGGGAGGGCGCGGGCTCCCGGCCGAAGGGGAGCACAGCGGCGCGGCCGCCTCCACGGCGGCCGCGCCGCGCCGGGCCCGGGACCATGCCGGGACCGGGACCGGGTTGCGAGCCGAGCCGAGCCGGGCCCGGAGCCGGCCGCGCCGCTGTGTCAGGCGCCCATGTCGAAGGTCGCCGGGTCCGGGCCGAGGCGCCGGCCCTCGTCCAGGGCAGCGAACGCCGCCAGGTCGTCGTCGTCCAGTTCGAAGCCGAAGACGTCGATGTTCTCCCGGATCCGCGACGGCGTCACGGACTTGGGGATCACGACGTTGCCCAACTGCACCTGCCAGCGGAGCACGACCTGCGCCGGGGTCTTCCCGTGCTTCTGCGCGACGGCGACGATCGTCGGGACCTCCAGCAGCCCGCGGCCCGAGCCCAGCGGCGACCACGCCTCGGTGGCGATGCCGTGCTTGGCGTGGAAGGCCCGCGACTCCGTCTGCTGCAACTGCGGATGCAGCTCGATCTGGTTCACCGCCGGGACGGCCGAGGTCTCGCCGAGCAGCCGCTCCAGATGCTCGGGAAGGAAGTTGGAGACGCCGATGGCCCGGGCGCGGCCTTGGGCGAGGATGGTCTCGAACGCCTTGTACGTGTCCACGTACGCGTTCCGGGCCGGCAACGGCCAGTGGATCAGGTAGAGGTCCACGTAGTCGAGGCCGAGCCGGGTGAGGGAGGCGTCGAAGGCGCGGAGCGTCGAGTCGTAGCCCTGGTCGCTGTTCCACAGCTTGGTGGTGACGAACAGCTCCTCGCGGGGGATGCCGGAGGCCGCGACGGCCTGCCCGGTTCCCTTCTCGTTCTCGTACACGGCTGCCGTGTCGATGCTGCGGTAGCCGGCCTCCAGGGCGGTGCCGACGGCCTTCGCCGCCTCGTCGTCCGGCACCTGCCACACGCCGAAGCCGAGCTGCGGCATGGCGACGCCGTTGTTGAGGGTGATGGAGGGGACCTTGCTCACGAGCGGTCGATCCTTACGTCGGTCGGGTGATGCTCCCATGGTCAACGATCGGTCCGGCGGACGCATTCCCGATGGCGGAACGGCCCTCGATCCGGCCGCCTCCCCCCGAGGGATCGGACGGAACCACTACCCGGCGGCCCGCCTGCCGCGACTCTACGCCACGGTGCTGAACGTGGGGCATGCATACGAACGCGGCCCCGGGGGGTCGGCCGCGTCCGCGCCGTCCGTCCCGTCTGTCCCGTCCATCGGGACCGTCGGGCCGCCAGCGGGCCTGCCGGACCCCGTGCGGGCCTGCCGGACCACGTGCGGGCCTGCCGGACCCCGTGCGGGCGCGGCGGTCCCCCAGAGCCGGCACGGCGGTACCGGGCGGGCCTCGTCCCCGCCCCAGCCCGCGCACCGGGTGCCGCCCCCGCGCCGGGCGCCGCGCCCCGCAGGCCGTCGCACGGGGCGCCCCCGTACCAGGCGGGCCCGTCCGGACACGGTGGGAGGGCGCCCCGCTGCGGGGCGCCGGTACGCACGCCCCGGCGCCCCGGGGAGCGTCCGCACGCCCGGCGCGCCTCAGCGGTACAGCGCGTCCACCTCGTTCGCGTACGCCGTCTCGATCGCCTTGCGCTTCAGCTTCAGCGACGGCGTCAGCAACCCGTGCTCCTCGCTGAACGGATGCGCCAGTATCCGGAAGGTGCGGATGGACTCGGCCTGGGACACCAGGGTGTTGGCGGCCACCACCGCCCGCCGGATCTCCCTCTCCAGGTCGGGGTCGCGCACCAGGTCGGCCGGTCTCATCGGCTGCCGGTTCCGCATCGCGAGCCAGTGCTCGACGGCCTCCTGGTCCACGGTGACCAGCGCCGCGATGTAGGGGCGGTCGTTGCCGACGACAAGGCACTGGGCCACCAGCGGGTGCGCCCGTACCCGCTCCTCCAGACCGATCGGGGACACGCTCTTGCCGCCCGAGGTCACCAGGATCTCCTTCTTCCGCCCGGTGATCGTCAAATAGCCGTCCTCGTCCAGCGCCCCCAGGTCCCCGGTGGCCAGCCAGCCGTCCCTGAGGACGGCGTCCGTGGCCTTGGGGTCGTTGAGGTAGCCGGAGAACACCTGCGGACCGTGCAGCCAGACCTCGCCGTCCTCGGCGATGTGCACCGTCGTGCCGGGGATCGGCTGCCCGACCGTGCCGTACCTGGTGCGCTCCGGGGGGTTGGCGGTGACCGCGCCGGTGGACTCCGTCAGCCCGAAGCCCTCGAAGATCGTGATGCCGGCGCCCGCGAAGAACAGCCCGAGTCCGCGGTCCATGGCGGAACCGCCGGACATCGCGTGCCGTACCCGGCCGCCCATGGCCTCGCGGACCTTGACGTAGACGGCCTTCTCGAAGAACTGGTGCTGCAGGCGCAGGCCCGCCGAGGGGCCGGGCCCGAGCCCGAAGGCCCGGTGCTCCACGGCCTCCGCGTACCGCACCGCCACGTCGACGGCCCTGTCGAACAACGCCGCCTTGCCCGCGGCCTCCGCCTTGCGGCGGGCGGTGCCGAAGACCTTCTCGAAGATGTACGGGACGGCCAGGATGAACGTCGGCCGGAACGAGGCGAGGTCGGAGATCAGGGCGGTGGCCTGGAGTACCGGCTGATGGCCCAGTTTGACCCGCCCGAGGATCGCGGCGACCTCCACCATCCGGCCGAAGACGTGCGCGAGCGGCAGGAAGAGCAGCGTCGCCGCCTCGTCTCCCGGCTTGGAATGGAACACCGGCTCCCAGCGGCCGACGAGTGTCCCGGCCTCGTACATGAAGTTGGCGTGCGTGAGCACGCACCCTTTGGGCCGGCCGGTGGTGCCCGAGGTGTAGAGCACCGTGGCGACGGACTCCGGGGTCACGGCCCTGCGGTGCCGGTGCACCACGTCGTCGTCGATGTGCGCGCCCGCGGCGACGAGTTCGTCGACCGCCCCCTGGTCGAGCTGCCACAGCCGCTTGAGGTGCGGCAGCCGGTCGATGACCGAGCCGACCGTCATGGCGTGGTCCTCGTGCTCGACCACGCAGGCCGAGACCTCGGCGTCGTGCAGCATCCACAGGACCTGCTCCGCGGATGAGGTGGGGTAGACGGGTACGGACTGGGCGCCCACCGTCCACAGCGCGAAGTCGACGAGCGTCCACTCGTACCGGGTACGGCACATGATCGCGACGCGGTCGCCGAAGCGCACACCGCGCGCGAGCAGTCCCTTGGCGAGCGCGAGCACCTCGTCACGGAACTCGGCGGACGTCACATCGCGCCATTCGCCGTCGTCGTTCCTCCGGCCGAGGGCGACCCGGCCGGGGTCGGACTCGGCGTGGTCGAACACGGCATCCGCCAGCCCGCCGACAGGGGGTGCCGTCGCCAAGGGGGGAACCGTGAACTCACGCAATGACCTGCTCCTTGTGGCGCTCCGCACAGCGCCGGTGACGGTACCCCACCGGGCGTTCGTGCGGGAGAGCCTCGAGCAACTCCGCACATTTCGCATCCATGCTGGTCAGTCGCATGAATCCGGCCAACATCGGTGCGGCCGGGCCTGGTTCCGGCCGGAGAGTGAGCGGAGCCCGGCGAATCTGCACCGAATCTGTACGCGGTGAGCACGCCCTGGTCGGCCTTCCCTGTCCGGTTCGGGTGCCATATGGATGCCCTCTCGGTGCCTCTTGGATGCCTTCGGATGATCCCGCGCGGAGTCACGGAGTTCCCGCTCGGTGCTCGGTGCTCGGTGCTCGGTGCTCGGTGCTCGGTGCTTGGTGACCGGTGGCCGGTGGCCGCCTGGCTGCTCGGTGGCCGGGGTGTCACACCCCGGAGTGAAGGGCGATCCGTTCCTCGCCCGCGTACACGTTCATGTCCGGGCCGCGCAGGAAGCCGACCAGGGTCAGCCCGGTCTCGGCCGCCAGGTCGACGGCCAGCGAGGACGGTGCGGAGACCGCGGCGAGCACCGGGATCCCCGCCATCACCGCCTTCTGCACCAGCTCGAACGACGCCCGCCCCGACACCAGCAGGATCGCCCGCGACAGCGGCAGCCGGTCCTCCCGCACCGCGCGGCCGATCAGCTTGTCCACGGCGTTGTGCCGGCCGACGTCCTCGCGTACGTCGAGCAGCTCCCCCTCCTCCGAGAACAGCGCCGCGGCGTGCAGGCCCCCGGTGCGGTCGAAGACCCGCTGTGCGGCACGCAGCCGGTCGGGGAGGCCGGTGAGCAGTCCGGGTTCGATCCGGACCGGGGGAGTGCCGGCGACGGGGAAGCGGGTGCGGGTGCGCACCGCGTCGAGGCTGGCCTTGCCGCACAGTCCGCACGACGACGTGGTGTAGACGTTGCGTTCGAGCGTGATGTCGGGGACGGGGACACCGGGCGCGAGCCGCACGTCGACCACGTTGTAGGTGTTGGTGCCGTCGTCCCGGGCGCCGGAGCAGTACACGATCGACCGCAGCTCCGACGCGGAGCCGATGACACCCTCGCTGACCAGGAAACCTGCCGCGAGCGCGAAGTCGTCGCCCGGCGTCCGCATGGTGATCGCCAGCGGGCGGCCGTTCAGCCGGATCTCCAGAGGTTCCTCGGCGACGAGGGTGTCCGGCCGGGCGGTGACCGCTCCGTTCCTGATCCGGATGGTGCGGCGGCGCTCGGTGGCCCGTCCCATGGTGATCAGCCCCGAATCTGTGCGTGGGAACGTGCGCGGTGCCGCGCACGGCCTCGGGCGGGTGCGGCGAGGCGTGCCCGACGATGTCATGGTCCTGCACGGTCCGCCGCGTCCGGCACGGGCGAAGGGCACCGGCACCGTCCTGATGCCGCGCTCCCCGTCCGGACGTGGTCCACGGGCGGTGGGGTGGGGGGTGGTCATCGCGGCTCCCGCACGGCGGCGGGCGCGCCCGCGGGCACCGGCGAGGCTCCCCTCAGGGCGGCGGCCCTCCGGTCGCCGCTCCCGGTCGCTGCCCCGGCAGATGGCCCCGGTTGCCGCCCTCGGGGGCTCCGACTGGGTGGAGCCTCCAACACGGGCGGGTGAATCCTGTGGGTTCGCCTGCCCTCGTACCCGCCGGTCGCTGACGAGACTGGATGGCTCCTGACCTCGACACGAAGGGGGTGCCCGGGCAATGACCGGCACTCGTATCGCCGCGCTCGGTTACCACCGGCCCGCCCGGGTACTCACCAATGACGACCTGGCGCGGATCGTCGACACCAGCGACGAGTGGATCACCAGCAGGGTCGGGATCCGGACGCGTCACATCGCGGGCCCCGACGAACCGGTGGACGAGCTGGCCGCCCATGCCGCCGGCAAGGCCCTGGCCGCCGCCGGACTCACCCCCGGCGACATCGATCTCGTCCTCGTCGCCACCTCGACCGCGACCGACCGCTCCCCGAACACCGCGGCCCGGGTGGCCGCCCGGCTCGGGATGGCCTCCCCGGCGGTGATGGACCTCAACGTCGTCTGCGCGGGCTTCACCCACGCTCTCGCCACCGCCGACCACGCGATCCGGGCCGGCTCCGCCGTCCGCGCCCTCGTCATCGGCGCCGACAAGATGTCCGCCGTCACCGACTGGACCGACCGCACCACCTGCGTCCTGGTCGGCGACGGGGCCGGCGCCGCGGTGGTCGAGGTGTGCGACGAGCGCGACGCGGGCATCGGCCCGGTGCTGTGGGGGTCGGTGCCGGAGATGGGGCACGCGGTGAGGATCGAGGGCACACCGCCCCGGTTCGCGCAGGAGGGCCAGTCCGTCTACCGCTGGGCCACCACCCGGCTCCCGGCCATCGCGCGCGGGGTCTGCGAACGCGCGTCGGTCGCGCCCGAGGAGCTCGCCGCGGTCGTACTGCACCAGGCGAACCTGCGGATCATCGAGCCCGTGGCGGAGCGAATCGGCGCGGTCAACGCCGTCGTGGCCCGTGACGTGGTGGAATCCGGCAACACCTCGGCAGCCTCGATCCCGATGGCCCTGTCCCGGCTGGTGGAGCGCGGCGACGTGCCGTCCGGTGCGCCCGCGCTGCTCTTCGGGTTCGGCGGAAACCTGTCGTATGCCGGACAGGTCGTGCGCTGCCCCTGAGCGACGCTGCCCCTGAGCGACGCAGCCCCCGAGCCCGGACCTCCGAGTCCGGGCTCGGACCCATGCCCCGCGAGCCCGGAGCCCGACCCCGGCCTCCCCCGAGCCGGAGCCCCTGCCCTCTGAGCCCGCCCCCGAGCCCGAACCCGCTGCCCTCTGAGCCCGGCCCGAGCCCGGACCGCGGACCGCCCCTCGCGGCCGGAGGTGCGGGCCACCGCGGCCCTGTCGCATCCTGTCTATGTGACCTGGTACGGCGCGGCCAGGCCCGGCGCGCGCACCGAGCGCGGGTCGCAGCGCGAGACGAGCGGTGGCGCGGTCCACCCCCTGGACGAGCTCGGACTGGTGCTCGCCGAGGCCGCGGTTCACTCGATCGGCGCGGTAGGGGGCCACGCCGGCGGGGTGTATCTGCGGTCGGGTACATCGGGCCTGCTGCGCCTCGCCGTGGCCGTCGGGCTCCCCGCCGAGCTGATGCGCCCCTGGTGGCGCATGCACGTCAACAGGCCCTTCCCGGTGGCCGAGTGCTACCGCCGCTCCCAGGCCATCCACCTCGCCGACGGTGAGGAGGCCATGCAGCGCTTTCCGCAGCTCATGGCGGGTCTGCCGTTCTCCCTGAGCTCCCTGTACGCACCGGTCACCAACGGTGACGAACGCTTTGGCGTCCTCGCGGCCCTCCGCCCCGCCGTCCCCGGACGCCCGGTCGCCGAGGCCGACCAGCGGCGCTTCACCGACGCGGGCAGCCGGCTCGCCGCCGCCCTCGGCGAACTCCACCACGACGGCACCCCCATCCGCTGGGACGGCGAGCCCTTCGCCGTCCAGGTCCCCGACTCGAACGCCCGACCGGTCCGCATCGGCACGTTCGACTGGGACCTCGGCAGCGGAGCGCTGACCGCCGACGAGGAACTCTGCGCCATCCTCGGCGTCGACCCCGCCGGTTTCCCCGGCACCATCGAAGCGCTCACCGCCCGGGTCACGCCCGAGGACGCGTACCAGCTGTACGCCGTGGCCAGGGAGGCGGGCCAGACGGGCCGGGCGGTGGTGCGCCGGATCCGCATTCGCCGGGACGGCGACCCGCCGTCCCTGGTGGAACTGACCGGCCGCCCGGTCCGCTCGTCCACCGGCATCGGGACGCGCCGCGTCTCCGGGTCCGTCATCGACCTCGGCGCCGGAGTGGTCCCCCACGAGGCCGGCGACCGGCTCCCCGACGGGCTCTTCTCCCTCGATCTCTCCTGCCGCATCACCTACGTCAACCGCAGCGCGGCGGAACTGATCGGGACGCCCCGCGACCTGCTCGTCGGCCGGGTGCTCTGGGAGGCCGTGCCCTGGCTCGACCGGGCCGGCTACTGGGACCAGTACCGTGCGGCGCTGCTCGCGCGCACCCCCGTCCAGTTCCGGGCCGACCGCGAGAAGGAGGACTGGGTCACGGTGTCCCTCTTCCCGGGCCGGGACGGGGTCACGGGGAGGGTCGCCGCGTCCGAACACCCCGACCACGCGCCGGGCCCGATCAGCTTCCCCGGCGCCGCACCGGGCACCTTCACCTCCTCCGCCGACCGGTCCAGCGCCCTGTACCGGCCGGTCGCCCTCGCCATCGCCCTCACCGAGGCCGTCACCGCGCGCCAGGTCTCGGAGGTCGTCACCGAGGAGCTGCTGCCCGCGTTCGGCGGCAGGCAACTGGCCATCTACGTCCTCCACGAACGCCATCTCTATCTCGCCTGGGAGACCGGCTTCCCGGCGGGATTCCTCGCGCCCTTCGAGGGGGTCGGGCTCGACGCCCGCATCCCCGGCGTGGAGACCCTCACCACCGGCCGCCCCATCTTCTTCGAGTCGATGGACATGCTCGCGGCGGCCTACCCCGGGCTCGCGATCGACGCATCCGTCGGCGCCCGCGCCTTCCTGCCGCTGATCGCCTCCGGCCGGCCCGTGGGCTCCTGCATCCTCGGCTTCGACCACCCGCGGGGATTCGCGCCCGAGGAGCGCACCGTCCTCACCGCCCTCGCCGGGCTCATCGCCCAGGCCCTCGAACGCGCCCAGCGCTACGACAGCGAGTTCGCGCTCGCCCGCGGCCTGCAGGACGCCCTGCTGCCGCACCGGCTGCCCGTCGTCGGGGACGTGGAGACCGTCGGCCGCTACCTCCCCGGCACCCAGGGCATGGACGTCGGCGGCGACTGGTACGACGTCATCGAGACGGACCGCGGCCTCGCCCTCGTCATCGGCGACGTCCAGGGGCACGGGGTGCCCGCCGCCGCCATCATGGGCCAGCTGCGCAGCGCGGTACGGGCGTTCGCCCTCGCCGACCTGGAGCCCGACGAGGTGATGAGCGGCACCAACCGGCTCCTCATCGACCTGGACCCGGCACAGTTCGCCACCTGCTGCTACGTACTCCTCGACCCGGACACCGGCACCGCCCAGGCCGTACGCGCCGGGCATCCCCAGCCGCTGCTGCGCAGGCCCGACGGAACGACCGAGGTGCTCGACCTGCCCGGCGGGCTGATGCTCGGAGTCGCCGCGCAGGAGCGCTACCCGGTCTCCCAACTCGCCCTCGAACCCGGCGCGGTGCTGGCCCTCTTCACCGATGGGCTGATCGAGGAGGCCGGCGCCGACATCGACGCCGGCGTCGAGCGGCTGCGTGCCACCCTCGGCGGGGTCGACGGCATCACGATCGCCGAGACCGCCGACCGGCTGATCCGCGAGGCCCGCCAGGCCACGGACCGGCCGGACGACATCGCGCTGCTGCTCACCGCCCGCTGGCCGGGGCGGGAGACCGATCGCACGCTGGCGGGGCCGGGCCGGTCGTGACCGCGCTCCCGGGCGGACGGTGGTCGGGGCCGTGGCGTGCGGGCGGACGGTGGACGGGGCACCCTGGTCCTGGGGCTGCCGACCGCCCGGCCACGGCCGCGGAGGAAGGGAAGCTGCGATGTTCGCGAGACTGAGCAGGTACGAGGGGTCGCCGGTGCCGCCCGAGGGTGATCTCTCCGCCCACGCGGAGACGATCGTCCAGCAGGTCCGGGGACTTCCCGGCTTCCTCGGCGTGTACTGGCTTGTCGACCGGGCCACGGGGAAGGCCGTCTCGCTGACCCTCTGGGAGGACGAGGAGACCATGAGGGCGAGCGAGGAGAAGGCCGACCGGATCCGCGTGGACACGGCCCGCAGGGAGGGCCAGCGGATCGTCTCCGTCGATCGCTACGAAGTCGGCTTCGGCCACGTGGAGACCTGACGGCGCCATCCCGAGCCCGGGCCCCGCGAGCCCCCCGCCCGCGCCCCGACCGGCCACGTCCCCGGCTTTGTCCCGGGTGTGGCGTAAGCCGTACTGGATCGCTGTTCAACTTCCCCCCATTCAGCACCTGTTCTCCCCGGCCCGTTCTCCCCGGCCTGATCCGCCCGGCCGGGTCCTCCCGGCCTGGTCCTCGCCGGAGCCCACCGGCCTGACGGCGGGCTGATCACCCGGCGCGGCGAACACCGCCGGTGCTCCTGCGCCGCTCAGCCGATGCCCTGGCGGTCGGGCCGCAGCGCGAACGCGCGCTCGGCCGCCTCGGGCAGTGTCCGTTCCACGGCCTGCACCAGGAGCTCCCGGTGCCGTTCCAGTGGTGTGCGCCGTTCGTCCGGCACAAGGCGCAGCAGGTCGTCGATGCCGGCCAGCATGCGCCGGGACACCTGCGGACTCGCCGGAGCGGACCTGCGGATCTCGGTGAAACCGAGATCGACCAGGTCGGTCCATCCGGGAACGTCCTGCACCAGCCGCACCGCTCCCTTGCGGTCCCGGTGGTGCACCGCACCCAGGGGACGTGCGGCGACCGCGGCCAGGAACTCCACGATCCGGTCCAGGCACTGCACCGCGGTGGTCGGGTCGTTGACGGCGGGCGAGAGCGCACGCAGCGCGATGTCGGACAGTTGCCGCAGCCCGAACCCGAGGTCCTGGTGGAAGGTGCGCTCGATCCCGATCGACACGCTGTGCCGCAGCGCCGACCGTGCGGGCACGCGCGCCCCGTGCACCGCGAGCACGGGGGTGCCGGGCACCACGTGATCCCCGATCCGGGGGATGAGTCGCAGCACCACCCCGTTCCGCCGCGCGACGCGCACCAGCCGTGCGATGTGCACGTCCCGGAGGACTCCGGCGTCGCCCTGGTGGCTCATGCGCGCGGTCTCGGGGGCGAGTGGTTCCCCGTCGGGCCCCTGGACCGGAATCCTCGCCACACCCTCGAGCGACTCCTTGTTGATCCGCTCGACGACCGGCCCGATCTTCATCAGCTGCAGGGTCTGCGTGACGTACGCGATGAACAGCACCAGGCTGACCCCGACCATGACGACGGTCAGCGCGCTCTGCACGAGCGGTACGGTCACCACGTCACGCGGGTCCGCCTCACTGTCGTACGAGGTGAGGACCAGCAGCGACAGCAGGAACGTCGCCAGGAAGACCGAGAAGGTGAGCTTGCTGATCCTGCTCCGGATGAAGATCCGCACGATACGGGGTGTGAGGTTCCCCGCGGCCATCTGGACGGCGACCAGCGAGATGCTGAAGACGACACCGATGAAGGTCATCATCGCCGCGCTGACGGTGGTGATGATGGTGCGGGTGTCCTCGGCGACGCCCATGAGGTCGCGGATGCCCTGGACGTCCCCGTTCTGCCGCAGGGTCTCCACGATCGCGACGTCGACGCTGTCGGCGGCGAACCAGAGCAGGCAGACGAGCACCAGGGCCACGGTGGGCGCGAACCAGAAGGTGTCGCGCAGATGCTCCCGCAGCGGCGACAGCGCACGCGGCCTGCGATAACCAAGTTCACGGCTCACGCCGTGAGGCTAGCCGACCGGCGACCTTCCGCACTCGTACGGTCACGTTCCGTGTTCCGGGTCCGAGTGGGCCGCGCGAGCCGCCCGCGGGGAGCCCGCCCCACGGGGGACCGCACTGACCACGGGAAACGTGGTTCTGGGGACGTTCGATCCCCTGGTAGAGTTATCCATGTCGCCGCGGGGAACGCCCCGGGGTCGACACAACACCTGGTCCGGGTGGCGGAATGGCAGACGCGCTAGCTTGAGGTGCTAGTGCCCTTTATCGGGCGTGGGGGTTCAAGTCCCCCCTCGGACACTCGCTATATCGGTACGGATGCGAGGGCCTCGACCTTACGGTCGCGGTCCTCGTTTCGTTGCCCCGGTCGATGGTGGAAGCGTGCTTCGGGTCGGCGGCAAGGATGCGACGGACATCCGAGAGGCTGGTGGCGACGGAGTGGGTCGCGGGGCTCGGCGATGGCCTGCTGCCGCGTCGAGTCGGGTCGGCCCGTGACGCCATCTCACGGCAGCGCCGCGTTGCCCCGGCCCGGGGACATCGCCCCGGTCCGTACCGTGGGCGGGGACATCCCTGCACGGCCTGTCGCGTCGAGGGTTGCGTTCCTGCGTCCAAGTCTGGAGATGGAGAAGATCCCCCAAGGGGCGACCGGCTTCACCCAGAGCAACCCCCTCAGCAACGCCGGCGCGGCTCTGGGGTCATACAGTGCCATAAGGGAGGACGTGATCAACGACGAGCGCATGAGCGCCTACACCGCGGCGGACTGGAAGTCGAAGATGGCCTACCACGTCATCGGCGGCGCCGTGACTCCGCTGTACTTCACCACGGCCGGCGGCGCATCCATCGCGTTCGGGGACTCGATTCAGCGCGGCGTCGACACGTGGGCGTGGGTCATGGGAAACAACCTCAAGGCCGAAGCCGACACCACAGCCAACGCGGGCATCGCCGACCACTACCTGAACGCCACCAACCAGATGAACCTCGTGGTCGACGCATGGGCCGACGACCGGCGGGACATCGACGCGGACACCCGGGCCGGGCTCAAGGGCGAGATCCTCGACGGCCACGATCGAGGCGCCGGCGTCACCCAGAAGTATCTGACCGACACCACCAACTGACACCGGCCCGCCCGGAGGGAATCAGCCATGCCGAACGAGACGCCCCGACGACCGAGAACGGCCACGGTGGTGATCGTGCTCGGAGTATGCCTGGCATTGCTGGGCGGGATCGGGGCATGGCTGCTGCTCGGCCGGGACACGACGCCTCCGTGCAACGGCCTGACCGAGAACGACGGCGTGCGCAGCTCGGTCGGGCAGGACGTACGTCCCGGCATGGGCTGCCAGGCCCTCGGCGAAGCCATCGTGAAGGCATCCGCCGGAGACACCCGCGGGCGGCACAGCCTCGCGCAGGCCCAAGCGCTCAAGGACGTGCTGACGGCACTCGGAGCCCAGGGCCCGGGTCGACTCACCCTCGATCCAGCGCTGCGCCGCCCCCTCGCCACCGCCCTGGCCGACTACGCCCCGGATCTCCACGCGATGCTCGGCGGCATCGGCATCCAGGACTTCGCCACCAAGGCCGCCCCCGCAACGCCACCGTGGAAGTCCGGCGACGGCACGTACCACCTGACGGTCCTCACGGACACCCTCAGGGACGTTCTGCGCGCGATCGCACAGGACCCCCACTCCTACGCGCTGCTGCGGCTCGCGGAGACCCGGACCGCGGGGCAGAGCCTCGCCGCCGTCCCCGCCGACGCCGAGGGCTTCGGCCTCAGCGTGCCGCCGACCGAGAGCGCGCGCGCCCTAGGCGTACTTGACGGCATCGCCGACGCCGTCACCCGTGACCTGGACCCGAGCCAGGCACGGACATGGCGTGCGGCCGTTCTCGACGGGCTCACGGACGACCAGGTCACGGCGACGGACGGCCCGGCGCCGGCCTGGCTCCGGGACCTCCGGAGCACCCCGGAGGAAGAGCGCTACGAGAGCCTGCGGGCTCAAGGCGTCGAGATGACCCGCCTGTGGGCGCAGCAGCGGAAGGTGGACGAGCAGACGCAGCAGGGTCTGCTCGCCAAAGTGGAACGCAGTGCCCTCAGTGCTTACCGGGAGATCGAGCCCTGACCATGGTCTGCTGGACACGCCCCGCTGCTCTCGGGCCTTCACCGGGGTCGGCGGGGCGCCCCTGGGCTGTGTGATCAAGACAGGCGATCAGTCCGGGCAGGGGGCGGTGCACTCCGCCCACACGGTCTTGCCGGGCCCGCCCCCGGCGCGGGGCGACCACCCCCAGCGGTCGGCCAGTGCCTCGGTGAGGAGCAGCCCGCGTCCGCCCTCGCCGTCCGGTGCTGTGGCCGCGGGGAGGCGGGGTTGGCGTTCCGTGAGGGTGTCGCTGACCTCGATCCGCACGGTGCCGGTGGCGGGGTCCGCGGTGAGCAGGACGTGGAAATCCCGGCCGGGGACGTGCCCGTGCCGTACGGCGTTCGCGCACAGCTCCGCCGCGACGGCGGTGACGGTGTCGTGCGCGTCGCTGCCGTACGGGACGCCCCAGGCGTCGAGCCGGGTTCCGCACAGCCGCCGGGCGAGGCGGGCACCGCGCGGGGTCGAGCTGAAGCACATCGCGAACCGGTGGGCGGTGAGGGGTGGTTGTGTTTCGGTCACGCACTCACGGTGGCGCTTCGTGGCGTAGCGTGACCAGTGGTGACGCGCTGACGTCGATCTTTGGTACGGGGCGGGCGCGGGCGCTGTACGTGGCGGTACGTGGGGAGAGGCGGCAAGTCGGTGACCGTGGCGAGGGACGAGGAAGCGGGGCGGTCGCGGCAGCGGCCGGAGGACGAGCCGGGGGCGGGTGTGGTGACGGCGTTCGGACGGCAGTTGAAGCTGTTGCGGACGCGGGCGGGGCTGGAGCGAACCGAGTTCGGCAGGCGGCTCGGCTACTCGGCGGAGACGGTGGCGTCCATCGAGCAGGGGAGGCGGATTCCACAGGCCCGCTTCATCGAGAGGGCGGATGAGGTGCTGGGGGCCGGGGGGTTGCTGACGGCGTTGAAGGAAGAGGTGGGGAGGGCTCAGTACCCCGCCTACTTCCGGGACGCGGCTCGCTTGGAGGCAAGAGCTACGGCGCTGAACCTGTACGCGGTCTTCGCGGTGCCGGGCCTGTTGCAGACGGAGGACTACGCGCGGGCTGTCTTCCAGATGCAGCGCCCCTTGCTGCCCGACGAGATCATCGAGCAGCGCCTCGACGCTCGCCTGGCTCGACAGCAAGTGTTCAGTCGGAAGCCCGCGCCGTTGATGAGTTTCGTGATCGAAGAGGCAGTGCTGCGGCGACCGTTGGGCGGTCGGAAGGTGATGCGGGAATCGCTGGAACGGATCCTGCTGACAGCACAGTTGAGGCACGTCGAGGTGCAGGTCATGCCCATCGATCGGGAGGACAACGCTGCGTTGGGCGGCCCGTTCACGCTCATCGACACGGACAAGGGCCAGCGCGTCGCGTACGCGGAAGTGCAGGACGACAGTCGGTTGTACACCGACGCGACCAAGCTGCGTGAGTTGGAGGCCAGGTATGGCATCCTCCGGTCACAGGCCTTGACGCCGAGCGAGTCATCCGCCTTCATCGAGAGACTGTTGGGAGAGCCATGAGCGTTCGCATAGCGCACGCCGTGCCAGAAGCCACCTGGCGCAAGAGCAGCTACAGCACAGGTGGCGGCGGCGAGTGCGTAGAAGTGGCTGCCGTTCCGGGAGCCGTCCTGGTCCGGGACTCCACGCGGCCGGAAGGTGACCGAGTGGCCATCGGTGCGGAGGCATGGGCCGGGTTCGTGGAGATGGCCACCGGACGCTGAACCGGCGGACATACGACGGTCGGGGCCGGTGCGCGCATCCGCACCGGGCCCCGCTCGCGTCAGAAGTCGCCCAGCCCCTCCTCCCCGCGGATCGTCCGCCAGGCGGTCCTGAGCGCGCTGCGGTCGAGGCCGGACGTGAAGTCGCCCGCGCGCAACGCTGCCTGACGCCGCCCCGTCAGGGGCCGACCCGGCGGGCCTCGATCAGCACCAGGCGTTCCGGGTCCAGGGTCGGCGCCTGGACGCCGAGGACGTCCAGGGCCCGGCCCGAGAGTTCGACGCCGCCCGAGTCCCACCAGGTCAGCGGGCCGGTGACCGGTCCCTGCAGTACGTCTCCCGGGGCGAGCGGACCGACGGCGTAGTGGGCGTCCCCCGCCAGGCCGGGCAGGCGTACCCGGCCCGCCGGTGCCTGGACGCTCGTCGCGGTCTGAGCCAGGGCGTAGACGGCGTGGGAGCGGTCGGGCGCGACCACGCCGTGCACCAGCAGGGCCGGGTCCGGGTGGTCCGCGTGCACGACCGTCCCGGTGTGCAGCAGGGGCCGGAGCCGCTTGTGCGCGGCGATCCACTCGGCGAGCCGGCTCCGTTCCTCCGCGGTCGCCCGGGTGAGGTCCCACTCGATTCCCAGATGGCCGAAGAAGGCCGTGCCGGCGCGGAAGTCCAGGCCGTGGGTGCGCCCCGTGGTGTGGGTGACCGGGGGCCCCACATGCGCGCCCATCAGCTCCGGGGGCAGCAGCAGACCCGTCCAGCGCTGGATCCGCTGCCGTTCGAGCGCGTCGTTGCAGTCGCTCGTCCACACGCGGTCGGCCCGCTCCAGGATGCCAAGGTCGACCCGGGCGCCGCCCGAGGAGCAGGACTCGATCTCCAGCGCCGGGTGGCGGCGGCGCAGTTCGTCCATCAGGGCGTAGACGGCGTTGGTCTGGGCGTGCACCCCGGCCGACCCTCGGGAGCCCGCCCCGGCGTCGACGAGGTCGCGGTTGTGGTCCCACTTCAGGTAGTCGATCGCGTACTCGCCGACCAGGGAGTCCAGCCGGTCCAGGACATGGGCGTACGCGTCCGGGTCCGCCAGGTTCAGCACCTGCTGGTGCCGTGCCTCCGGGGGCATCCGGCCGGCCGCGGAGAGGATCCACTCGGGATGGGCCCGGGCCAGGTCGGAGTCGGGGTTGACCATCTCCGGCTCCACCCAGAGACCGAACTGCAAGCCCCGGGACCGGACATGACGTACCAGCGGGTGCAGCCCCTTCGGCCACACCGCCGGGTCGACCCACCAGTCGCCCAGTCCGGCCCGGTCGTCCCTGCGCCCGCGGAACCAGCCGTCGTCGAGGACGAACCGCTCGGCCCCCACCTCGGCCGCGGCGTCCGCGAGCGCGGTGAGCGTGGTCAGCTCATGACGGAAGTACACCGCCTCCCAGGTGTTGAGGGTGACCGGGCGGGGTCCGGCGGGATGGTGGGGCCGCTGCCGCAGATGGGTGTGGAAGCGGCCCGCCATCTCGTCCAGGCCGCGGCCGTACGAACCGAGGAGCCAGGGGGTGCGGTAGGTGGCGCCCGGCTCCAGGACCACCTCGCCGGGGAGCAGCAGTTCGCCGCCCCCGAGGAGTGACACCCCGGAGTTGGTCCGCTCGGCGAAGCTGCGGTGGTTGCCGCTCCACGCGATGTGCACACCCCACACCTCGCCGCCGCGGAAACCGAAGCCCTGTTCGCCCGCGACGTGGACGAGCGTGGCGTCCAGGCCCGTGCGGCCCCGGCGGTTCTCCCGCAGATGGGTTCCCAGCGTGAAGGCGTGCCGCTGCGGGGAGCGTTCACGCAGATGGCGCCCGGTCAGGTCGAGCAGTTCCGTGGCGTGGGCCGGTACCGGCAGCGTGAGCTGCAGTGCGTCGAGCGTGTAGGGGGTGTCCCCGTCGTTGGTGAGCGCCGCGCGCTGCCGGACGAGGCCCGAGGGGGTGAGCTCCAGCTCCAGCCGGAGGCCGAGTCCCGTCCGCGCGTCGTGGGCCTGCACGGTGAGCTGCCGCGGGGCGGGGGTGTCCAGCGCGCGGACGGTGAAGGAGGGGGAGAACCCGGCGCCCGCGCGATGGCCCGACAGGCCGGGTGTGCCCAGCCACCCGGCCGACTGCTCGGGCAGCACGGCGACGGGCACGGGTACGTCGGGGACGCTGGTGACCAGCTGGGCGAGGCCGGCCACGGCGAGTGCGGCCAGGTCGTCCCCGCCGGACGCGGCGCCGGGGTGTTCCCCCAGGTCCGCTCCCCAGTGGAGGATCCGCGGCAGGCGGGTCCCGGAGCAGTCGACGAGGACGCTTGTCCCGGCGGCACGGAAGTGCAGCAGCGCGGGCGGTCGGTCAGTGGTCACGTGCAAAGGCCTCTGGTGGTGGGTGGGGGAGGGGATTCGGGGCGGTCGGGAAGCCGGGTGCGGGAGGGGTGGCGCGGCCGGCGGGGAACCGGCCGTTCGCCGTGCTCACCGGTGTCGCGCCGGCGCGCTGGACGCGTTCCGCGATCCCCTCCCGCCGCCGCCCGCCACGCATGCGTCACCGCACCGGCGGACGGTCGCCCGCTTCCCGGACCACGACGACATCGCCGGCGCGCACCGTAACCGTCCCGCTGACCGGGGTGCCGCTCAGCAGGTCCACGCCGTCGGCCGGGACGGACACGTCGGCGTCCGTGTGGTTGATCAGGAACAGATAGCCCGCGTCCGGGCCGCGCCGGCACACCGCCTCGACCCCGGCCGGCACCTCGGCCGCCGCGCGCACTCCGGCCTCACGGCAGATGCGGGCCAGCAGCGCCCGCAGCGCACCGCCGTCCGGGCGGGTCGCGACGTACCAGGACACGCCGTCGCCGAAGCGGTGCCGGGTGATCGCCGGATGCCCCGCGACCGGGCCGCCGAGGGAGGGGTCCCGGTGGAAGGAGAGGAACGCCTCGGCTCCGCGAAGCTCGACGAGTTCCGTCCACAGCGCCGCCGCCGAGTCGTCGGAGAGCCGCACCGACTCGGCCTCGCGCAGCGGGAGGAACTCGTCGACCCGGACGCCGAGCAGCTCCCGGTACGCACCGGGATGGCCGCCGAGGCGTACCTGGTCGTTCTCGTCGACCACGCCGCTGAAGAAGCCGACGGCGGCGTGCCCGCCCGCGGCGACGAAGTCCGTCAGCGACGTCGCGTCGCCGTCCGACGTCAGCGGCAGGCTGGGTACGAGGACCAGCCGGTAGCCGCTCAGATCGCTGCCCGGGTGCACCAGGTCGCAGGTGACGCCGAGCGACCAGAGGGCCTGGTACCAGCCGCGGACCAGGTCCAGGTAGCGCAGGTCCACCGACGGCGTCGCGTCCATCTCCAGCGCCCACCAGGCGTTCCAGTCGAAGAGGACGGCCACGTCCGACGCCACCCGGCTGCCCCGTACCCCGGCCAGCGCCCCGAGGTCCCGGCCGAGAGCGGTGACCTCGCGCCATGTCCTGGTGTCGGTGCCGCCGTGCGGAAGCATCGCCGAATGCCACTTCTCGGCACCGGCCTTCGACTGCCGCCACTGGAAGTACAGGATGCCGTCCGCGCCCCGCGCGAGGTGCGCGAGGCTGTTGCGCCGCATCTGCCCCGGCGTCTTGGCGACGTTGCGCGGCTGCCAGTTCACCGCCGACGTGGAGTGCTCCATCAGCAGCCAGGGCGCGCCGCCGGCCATGCCGCGCGCGAGATCGGCGTCCAGGGACAGGCCGATGTGCGCCTCCGGGTCGGCGGCGGTGAGGTACTGGTCCACCGAGACCAGGTCGCACTCGCTCGCGAAGGAGAATCCGTCGACCTTCTTCTCCAGGGTCACCAGGAGGTTGGTGGTGAGCGGAACCTCCGGTGACAGCCGGCGGACGATCTCCGCCTCCCGCCGGTGCAGTGCCAGCAGCGCGTCGGAGGAGAAGCGCCAGAAGTCGAGCTGCTGGGTCGGGTTGGCGACGGCGGTGGTGGCCCGCGGCGGCATCACCTCGGCCCAGTCGCCGTACCGCTGGCTCCAGAAGGCGGTGCCCCAGGCGTCGTTGAGGCCCCGGAGATCGCCGTACCGCTCCTGGAGCCAGCCGCGGAAGGCCGCCGCGCTGGTGTCGCAGAAGCAGTGCGCGTTGTGGTTCCCCCACTCGTTGTGGAGGTGCCACAGGACCAGCGCGGGGTGGTCGCGGTAGCGGTCCACCACCCGTTCGACCAGTCGGCCGGCGGCCTCGGCGTAGTCGGGGCTGCTCGGGCAGAACGTCTGCCGCGACCCGTGCCACCGCCGGACGCCGTCGCGGTCGACGGGGAGTGACCGCGGGTGCTGCAGGGAGAACCACGGCGGGGGAGAGGCGGTGCCGGTGGCGAGGTCGACCGCGATCCCGTTGGCGTGCAGCAGGTCCATGACCTCGTCGAGCAGGCCGAACGTGTACTCCCCGGGGCGCGGTTCGAGGAGTGCCCAGGAGAAGACCCCGACGGTGACCAGGTTGACCCCGGCCTGCCGCATCAGGCGCATGTCCTCGTCCCACACCTCGCGCGGCCACTGCTCGGGGTTGTAGTCACCGCCGTAGGCGACGCCCCCGAGGCGTTCGGTCAGCCGGTGGAGTGCGTCGTTCACGACTTCACCGCTCCCGCCGCCAGACCGGCTTTCCAGTAGCGCTGGAGCACCAGGAAGGTGATCACGATCGGTACGACCGAGACGAGCGAGCCGGTGAGACTGAGGATCTGCAGCGACGGGTCCCGGCTGACCTGGGACTGCCAGGTGAACAGCCCCAGGGTGACGGGGTAGAGGCGGTCGTCCTGGAGCATCACCAGCGGCAGCAGGAAGTTGTTCCAGATCACCACGAACTGGAAGAGGAAGATCGTCACCATGGCCGGTGACATCAGCCTGAGCGACATGGTGAAGAAGGTCCGCAGTTCGCCGGAGCCGTCGATGCGCGCCGCCTCCAGCAGTTCGTCCGGTACCGACGCGGCGGCGAAGATGCGCGAGAGGTAGACCCCGAAGGGGCTCACGATGCTGGGCAGGAACACCGACCAGAACGTGTTGGTGGCCCCGAACTTCGCGAACAGCAGGAACAGCGGCAGGGCCAGGGCCGTGGCCGGGACGAGCACCCCGCCCAGGACGACCGAGAACAGCAGCTCCCGCCCGCGGAAGCGGTACTTGGCCAGGGCGTAGCCGGCCATGGCGGACAGCAGGGTACCGACGGCGGCCCCGGCCCCCGCGTACAGGAGGCTGTTGAGCAGCCAGGGCAGGTAGACCCCTTCCTGGCGGGCGAACAGCGCCCGGAGGTTGTCGGTCAGGTGGAAGTCGGAGAACCACAGCCCGAAGGAGTCCACCAGGTCGCCCTGGCTCTTGGTGGCCGACACGATCAGCCAGAACACGGGGAGCAGCATGTAGACGGCGATCACGACCAGGAATCCGGTGGCGACGGCCACCGACAGACGGCTCTCCCTGGGGCCGCGCGGCCGCGTCCCTGCGGCCGGCTGGGACGGGTGGGCACCGGTGGTGTCCGTGAGGAGGCTCATGACTCGGCCTTTCGACCCGTGAGCTTGAGGAATCCGAACGACAGGACGAACGTGGCGAGGGCCAGCGTCACCGACATGGCGGCCGCCTCGTGGTAGTTGTTCGACGAGGCCAGCGAGTACGCCGCCAGGTTCGGGGTGTAGGTGCTGGTCACACTGGTGGAGATGGAGCGCAGCACCTGGGGTTCGGTGAACAGCTGCAGGGTTCCGATGATCGAGAAGACCCCGGTGAGGATCAGGGCGGGACGCAGGATGGGGACCTTGATCCGCCAGGCGATCTTCGCCTCGCTCGCCCCGTCCATCCGCGCCGCCTCGTAGATGTCGGCCGGTACCGCCTGCAGCGCGGCGTAGATGATCAGCATGTTGTAGCCGGTGTACGTCCAGGTCACGATGTTGCCGATGGACCACAGGATCATCGACGAGCCGAGGAAGTCCGGTTGTGCCCCGGCCCGGTCGAGGAGTTCCACGATCGGCGAGAGCCGCGGGTCGTACAGGAACGCCCACATCAGCGCGGCGATCACGCCGGGAATGCCGTACGGCACGAAGTAGGCGATGCGGAAGAAGCGCTTGAGGCGCGCCACCGTCGAGTCCAGCAGCAGCGCGAGCACCAGCGCCAGGAGCAGCATCACGGGGATCTGGACGAGCCCGAACAGCAGCACGCGCCCCGCGCTGCCGAGGAACTCGGGGTCCCCGAGGACCTCCGCGTACTGCCCGAACCCGGCGAAAACGGTCGTCTTGCGGCCGAAGGTCCCGCCGGTCCGCTCGGTGCGCAGCAGGCTCTGGTAGAAGGCGTAGCCGACCGGCACCAGGGTGAACAGGACGAACGGGACGAAGAACGGCAGCAGGAACAGCAGCGGGGCCGGGTTGCGCCTCCGAGGGGGTGGTGGCGCGGGCCGGGGCGCGGTCGTCGCCTGCGGTGCCGCTGGTACGGCTGTCACCGCTGTCGCCGCTGTGTGGTCGGCGGTCATGTCCTGGCTTCTCCTGAGCGTGCGGGAACGAGCGTGGCAGCGGCCCGGCGGCCGCCGACCCCGCGTCGGCTACTTGGCGACCTCGAGCGACTGCTTCCCCAGGGAGTCCACGGTCTTGGCGTCCGCCGCCTGGAGCGCGTCCCTCAGCGTGCCCTTGCCTCCGAGCGCTCCCGCGATGCCGTCACCCATGAAGCGGTAGGTGTCGGTCATGGTCGGGCCGAAGGTCCAGTCCGTGTTCACGTTCCGGGACGCCTCCGCGAAGGTGTCGAAGACCTTCTGCCCGCCGTAGAAGTCCACGGGCTGCTGCAGCGCCTCCAGCCGGAGGCCGGCGGTGGCGGCCGGGTAGAGGCCGCCCTCCCGGTTGAGGATCTCCAGCGCCTTCGGGTCCGTGTTCAGCCACAGCGCGAACTTGGCCGCCTCGTAGGGGTGCTCGCTGCCCTTGAGGACGGCGGTCGTCGAGCCGCCCCAGTTGCCCGCCTTCCTGTCGCCGGCGGACCACTGCGGCATGGGTGCGACGGCCCACTTGCCGGAGGTCGACTTGGCGTTGTCGCGGATGGTGGAGTAGCCCCAGGCGGCGCTCACCCAGGTCGCGACCTCACCGTTGTTCCACGCCTTGTAGAGCGCCGGGGAGAAGCCCTGCAGGTTGGTGGCGACCAGCTTCTCGTCGATCATCTTCTGCCAGTAGTCCGCCACCTCTCCGCCGGCCGGGCTGCCGACGTCGACCTTCCAGGTGTCGCCGTCCTGTCCGAACATGTTCGCCCCCTTCTGCCAGAGGAGGCCGCTGAACCAGTTCGGGTCGGTCTGCGAGAAGTGCGTGATGTACGCCTTCGGGTCGGCCTTCTTGAGCTGCTTGGCCGCCTCGTAGTACTGCTCCCAGGTCTGGGGGACGGCGATGTCGTGCTTCTCGAACAGGTCCTTGCGGTAGAAGAGCGCCATCGGCCCGGTGTCCTGCGGCACCGCCCAGACGCCGTCCTCGCCGCCCGCGCCGAAGGTCACCTGCGACCAGGTCCAGTCGGCGAAGTCGGCCTTGGCGCCCTCGACCCCCGCGCAGGCCGCGATGTCGGTGAGGCCGTCCTGGAGACGGAAGCTCGCCAGGGAGTCGTACTCGATCTGACCGAGGTCGGGTGCGTTGCCGGCCTTGAGGGCGTTCGACATGTTCTGGTACGTCCCGGCGTTGCCCGCGGGGGTGGACTTGACGTTCACCTTGATGTCCGGGTTCTGGCGGTTCCACTCCGCCACCGCCTTGTCCACACCGGGTATCCAGGACCAGTAGGACAGTTCGACCTTGCCCTTGCTCTTCTCGCACGCGGCCGCGTCGCCCGAGGCGCTGCCGCCGGTGTCCGGGCTGCCACAGGCGGCTGCGGCGAGGACGGGGAGCACGGTGAGAGCGGCCAGGGCTCGGCGCAGCATGGGGCGTCGTGTCGGCAGTGACATGGCGTCTCCTCGGGTGGATGCCGCACTGTCGTCCCAGTGAGCGGCGGGGTGCGCACACATTGACCGCTAACCGAGCGTTAAGTCAACATGTTCCATCGGAAAATCTCGAAATCCAACATGGATCGATATGTGCGGGCGGGGTGCCGACAGGATCTCAGGCTGCGGAACGCGATCTTCAGGGCCCCGGGACGGCGCGGCCGGCCGCTGCCGGCCGCTGCCGACGGGGGCCTTCTGGCGTTCGCGTGCGTGGCGTGCGTGGCGTGCGTGGCGTGCGTGGCGTGTGCGTGCGCGTGGTGCGCGTCCGCCGAGCGCGCAGCCGGATACGTGTCGCGGTGGTGCTCGCCACGGCGGAGGCTCCGTACACCGCGCGAGCCCGCCGGGAGCGCCCGGCGGAGGAGCCCGCCAGGAGGGCACGGCAGGGCGGCCCGACGGGGGAGCCGGCCGGCGGCGCGCGGTGTGCCGCCGTCTCGGGGTCCGCGCACCACCCGGCGCGGTTCAGGCGAGTCGGCGCGCCCCGGGGGAAGGCGCCGCCGTGAAGACCCGCGGAGTCGCGAAGCCCGCCGCCGCGAAGGCTTCCACCACCGCCTTCGTCACCGTGTCCGCGTCCGCCGCCTCGATCAGGACGATCGCCGAGCCGCCGAAGCCGCCGCCGGTCATCCGGGCGCCCAGGGCGCCCGCCCGTACCGCCGTGTCGACGACCAGGTCCAGCTCGGGGCAGGAGACGCGGAAGTCGTCTCGGAGCGAGGCGTGCCCTTCGACGAGGACGGGGCCGATGGCGCGGGTGGTGCCCGACTCCAGCAGGGCGGCCACCGTCTCCACGCGGTGGTTCTCCGTCACCACATGGCGGACCAGGCGGCGGACCTCCTCCTCGCCGCCGAGGCGGGCGAGCAGAGCGTCCAGGTCGCCGTACGGGATGTCGCGGAGGGTGTCGACGCCCAGCAGCGCGGCGCCCCTTTCGCATCCGGCGCGGCGGTTGCCGTACTCGCCGTCACTGTGGGCGTGCTTGACCTGTGTGTCGACGACGAGCAGACGCATGCCCTCGGCGGCCAGGTCGAAGGGGAGCTGCCGCCGGGTGAGGTCCCGGGTGTCGAGGAGCATGGCGTGGCCCTCCGCGCAGCATGCGGCGGCCGTCTGGTCCATGATCCCGGTGGGTGCGCCGACGTAGACGTTCTCCGCTCGCCTGCACAGCCGGGCCAGCCGCAGGCCCCCCAGGCCGAGTGCGAACAGGTCGTTCAGCGCCAGCGCGACCACGACCTCCAGGGCCGCCGAGGACGACAGGCCCGCACCCGCGGGGACCGTGGAGCTCAGATGGACGTCCGCGCCGGTGATCTCGTGGCCCGCCTCGCGCAGCGCCCACACGACACCCGCCGGGTACGCGGTCCAGCCGTGGTCGGACCCCGGGGCCAGCTCCGGCACGGCCAGCTCCACGGGCCCGCCCTCGACGTCGCCGGAGTGCAGGCGCAGTACCCCGTCGGTGCGGCGGGAGACCGCGGCGACCGCGGTGTGCGGCAGCGCGAAGGGCATGACGAAGCCGTCGTTGTAGTCGGTGTGCTCGCCGATCAGGTTGACCCGGCCGGGCGCCGCCCACACTCCCTCCGGCCCGGTCCCGTACAGCCGGCGGAAGTCCTCCGAGACCCGTTCCGCGACAGCCTCGCTCATCTCCTGCTCCCCTGGTCTCCGTCTGCCCGGCCCGAACGGGGCCGGTACCACTCGTGGCCCGCCCCGATCCGGTGCGTCGCCACGACACCGCCGGTGAGCAGGTACGTGCCGCTCATGAACCCGCCACCTCCCGCAGCCGCCCGGCCGCGTGCTCCGGGGGAACGTCGTTGACGAACACGCCCATACCGGACTCGGAACCCGCGAGGAACTTCAGCTTCCCGGAAGTCCGGCGGACGGTGAAGAGCTCGAGGTGCAGCGCGAAGTCCTCCCGCACCACTCCGTCGAACTCCTCCAGCATGCCGAACGGGGCCTGGTGCCAGGCCGCGATGTACGGCGTCGGCGGCTCACCCGGGGAGCCGGAGGCGGTCGGGGAGCCGGAGGAGCCCGGGGCGGTCGGGGCGGTCGAGGAGCCTCGGGAACTCGGTGCGCTCGGTGCGCTCGGGGAACTCGGTGTGCTCGGGGAGTCGCCGTGTCCGTCGAAGATCCGGTCGAAGCGCCTCAGGAGTTCCAGGTACACCCGGGGGAACTCCGCGCGCGCCTCCTCGTCGAGCCCCAGCAGGTCGGGGACCCGGCGCCGCGGGTAGAGGTGCACCTCGTACGGCCAGTGCGCCGCGTACGGCACGAAGGCCGCCCAGTGCTCCGCCTCCAGGACCAGCCGCTCGCCGGCCAGTTCGCGGGCCAGGAGGTCGTCGAAGAGGTTCCCCCCGCCGGTCGCCTCCTTGTGCGCCGCGAGGGAACGCAGCATCAGCGCGGTGCGGGGGGTGGTGAACGGATAGGCGTAGATCTGCCCGTGCGGGTGCCCGAGCGTCACACCGATCTCGGCACCGCGGTTCTCGAAGCAGAACACCTGCTCGACGGACGGGAGGAGGGACAGCTCGGCGGTGCGGTCGGTCCACGCCTCCAGTACGAGGCGCGCGTGCTCCTCGGTGAGGTCCTTGAACGAAGCGCTGTGGTCCGGGGTGAAGCAGACGACCTCGCAGCGGCCGGAGTCCCCGGCGAGCGAGGGGAAGCGGTTCTCGAACACGACCACGTCGTACGAGGAGTCCGGGATCTCGCTGAGCCGGCCGCCTTCGGACGGGCACAGGGGGCACTCGTCCGCCGGGGGATGGTAGGTGCGGCCCTGGCGGTGCGAGGCGACGGCGACCGAGTCGCCGAGCAGCGGGTCGCGGCGCACCTCCGACGTGGTGACCGTCCGCTCCAGCGGGCGCCTGTCCTCCGCGTCGCGCACCGCCTCGTCGCGGAGGTCGTAGTAGATCAGCTCACGACCGTCGGCCAGCCGGGTCGAGGTCTTCTTCACGCCGGACTCCCCATCCCTGCCCATCCCTGCAACTCAAGCGTCGAGCCGTCGAAGTGGTCAGCGACCATTCACCCGGACTCTTCAAACAAAACCAAACACATCAAAGCACAGGTGCGCGCAACAGTCACCATCACAACCAAACAAAGAGCACCAGGGTGCCCGCCGCCGCGCCACTCGTCCCGATTCCGTTGCGGCGAAGCCCCGTCCGGCCGAGCCGGGCCCGCCGAAGGCCCGTCCGCCTTCGCCGGGCCCGGCGAAGGCCTACGAGGACCGCCACCAGGCGGTGGAGGCGTCCCGCAGCGTGTTCGTACCGCAGTGCACCTCGCCCGCGCCGAGGTGGTACGTGTACCAGTCGTCGATGTACGAGACCTTCATGCCGGCCTGCGCGTACGCGGCGGTCACCGACTCCGTGAACACGTCCCTGCCGTTGATCACCGGGCCCCACTGCCGGGGGGCCAGGTAGCGGTCGCGCCCCAGCAGGACGCCGTTGACCGCGCCCGGGACGTACGCACTGGTCATGACCGGTTCCGGGCCCGCGGCGCGCCGCCCGTCGCGGTGCAGCCTCAGTTCCTTCTGCTGCCCGTACTCGCGCACCGAGTCGGGTACCGGAATCTCCCCGGCGCCCATCCGCTTCAGCCGTGGCATCATCGTGTCGCCGCGCTCACCCTCCTCCGAACCGCGCGTATAGAGGGCCGGCACCCGTACGACCTCGGCGTCGGTCACCCCGGTCTCGCGCTTGAGGATCTCCAGGTTCGCCCTGATCCGCTGCGCGGCCATTTGGTTGTCCTGCACCAGGTAGCGGGAGGCGAGCGCCTGGTCGATGGTCTCCCTGGGGGCGGGCACGTCCTTGCTGCCCGGCACCGAGAACATCCTCGTGCCGCCGTGCCCTGCCTCCCGGGCCTCGCGCAGCAGGCGCAGCCCGGCCTCCGGGTCGGCGACACCGATCCGCCAGCCGCGCGGGGTGTCCGCGGGCAGGAACTGCACGAACTCGTCCACATGCCCCACGTGCAGCCACGAGGTGTCCAGGAGCAGCGGGTCCTGCAGGCCCTGGGACTTCAGGAGCGTGCGCATCGCCCGCGCGGGCTTGGATCCGATGTCCTTGCGCTCGCCCTGGATGATCCGGCCGGCCGGATAGGAGCGGCCCCCATGGGTGTACGGGGGGATGGTCTCCAGGTTCCCCATGGAGTTGAGGGTCCACTCCTCCGAGTCCCGGACGCCGGAGACCTGGACCACGCCCACGCCGCTGCCGCGCAGCTTCTCGAACAGTTCGCGGCCCGCCTCGCGGTCGGGCTGGGCGCTGCGCAGCATCACCCGCATGACGTGACGGCGTCCGCCGGGGCCCGTCATGCTCACATAGGCGGGCTCGACGAAGTCCTGTGCCCAGATGTCCTGGTACCTGTCGAAGGTGATCAGCGGGGTGCCGATCCCCGCGGCTCTGGCCTCGGTTCCGAGCCCCTTGACGAACGCCTGCTGGCGGCGGGCCCAGTCGTCGTTGCCGGGCACCTTGGTGACCATGACCTGCTGCGCGTTCTGCAGGTGGTGGTGGGTGAGGAGCGGGGCGACCCGCAGGGTGATCTCGTCGGAGGTGCTCCTGCCGCCCGCCGTCACGGTCAGGCGTATGACGGCACGCCCGTCCCAGACCCTGGTGTCGCGTATGACGTCGTTGCCCTCGACCCCGAACTCGACGCCCGCGCGCAGTTCGGCGGCGGTGAGGCGGGTGGCGGGGGTGACCATGGCCCAGCCCCCGGGGCGCTTGACGAAGACGCGTGTCCTGCGCCCGCCGTCGACCCGCACGGTCCCGGTCGCTCCGGCGGGCACGGCGGCCATGGGGAGGGACCGTACGCGCGCGAGGTCGGCGAGGTCGGCGGAGCCGTTGACGATGTTGTCGGAGCCGTCGTTGCAGGCGGCGAGCTTGGCGTCGGAGAGCGGTTTGCCGGTCGGGGTCTTGACCGGGCACCGCCTGGTGTCGTCGTCGATGTTGGGGAGGAACACCGCGCCCCGGGCGGGGGTCCAGGTGTCCTCCCCGGCGTTGTCGGAGGTGCCGCTGACGTCGACCTTCCCGTCCCGGTTGACGTCGGCCCGCAGATCGACGACGGGCGGCCCGGCGGCGAAGGCCGGCGCGGCGGGGGCCATGACCGCACCGATGACCGTGAGGGCGAGTGCGGTGGTGCGTGTGCTTCCTGAGTGCTGGGGGTGGCGTCGCGTACCCAAGACGCATTCCTTCTCTGTGAGTTGGGAGTGGACTCTCGCCAGGGAGGAGGGCGGGGGAGCGCGGTGCGTTGCCTGGGGGCGGGCGGGAGCATCCGGGTGGCGGGAGGTCGCGACCGGAGGAGGAGGCGGCGTCAGACTCGGGGATGACCGGGGTGTGCGGGCCAAGGCGCGGGCGGGCGTCCGGTGCCGTCCCCGCGGGGGAACGCGCGGCCGGGCGCCTGGTGCCGGTCTCCGCGCCGTACAGCGCCCGATCGTCGGACCGCCGGGCGCCCGCCGGTCCGTGCGCCCGATCGTCGGACCGCTGGGCAGCCGCTGGTCCGCGCGCACGATCGTTCATGGGCCCGATCGCCTGGTCGTCCGGCGCCATCCGGGACAGATTTTTTAGGTCGCATGACCTATAGTGGCTCGCATGATCACTCAGTCGATGGACGAACTGCGCCTGGACCCGTCCGGCCCCGTACTGGTCACCGGTGGGTACGGCACCGTGGGAGCCGAGATCTCCCGGATGGTCGCCGTGGACGCCCCGGTCCTGCTCACCGGGCGCTCCCCCGAGCGGGGCCGGGCACTGGCGGACGCCGTCGAGGGCGAGGTGCGCGCCTGGGACCTGGCGGACCCGGCCGCCTTCCGGGCGGACGTACGGGCCGTCATCAGCTCCGTCAACGACCCCGACGACCGAGTGCTGCGCGCCGCGGTGTCCGCGGGCGTCCCCTACGTCGACATCACCCGGTGGACCAGCAGGCTGCAGCGGGCCGCCGCCCTCGCCGCCCTGCTGCGCCCTGACTCACCCGTGCTGTTCTCCTCGGCCTGGATGGGCGGCGTCAGCAGCCTGGTGGCGGCGGCGCTGGCGGCGGACCTGGGCGGCGCCGAGCGGGTCGAGATCGCCGTGCGCTGGGACACGGCCGACCGCGCCGGCGCGGACTCCGTCGAGTTCATGGACCGGCTGGGCGTGGACTTCGAGGTGGTCGACGACGGCGCGCGGCGGCTCGCCTCGCCGCTGACCGAAGCGCGGACCGTGGGCATCGGCGGTACCCCGGTACGGGTCGCGCGCATCGACACCCCGGAGCAGTTCACCCTCCCCCTGACCCTCGGCACCACCACGGCGGCCACCCGCATCGGGTTCAGCTCGCCGGGCACCACCCGGGCACTTCTGGCGCTGCGGGGCACCGGGTTCTTCCGCTGGGCCGCCGGGGAACGCTGGACCCCGCTGCGGCGTGCCCTCCTCCACTCACCCGGCGGGGGCGGCACGGCCCGGCTGCGCGTCGACGTCTCCCACGCGGGGCGCGTCCGCACCGCGACCGTCACCGACCCGCGCGGACAGCACCATCTGACCGCGGTCGGGGCGGTACTGGGCCTGCGCCGCGTCCTCGGTACCGACGGCTCACCCGCCCCCCGGGGCCCGGTCTTCCCCGAGCAGCACCCCGCTCCCGCCCGAGCGGTCGAGGCGCTCGCCGCCTTCGGCGTCGACCTCGACCTCGTCCTCGACCGGGAGGCCGACCGGGACGCCGGCGGGGGCACCGGCGGGGGCACCGACCGGACTCAGGGCGGGGCCGCCGCGTGACCGCCGGCCCCACGCCCAAGGGCAGGCAGCGGCGCACGGCACTGCTGGACGCCGCCGAGCGCATCCTCACCTCGTCCGGTGGCTCCGAACTCACGCTGCGCGCGGTCGCCGACGCGGCCGGCGTGCGGCTGGGCCACCTCCAGTACTACTTCCCGTCCCGCTCCGCGCTGCTGGCCGCGCTCCTCGACCGCGTCCTCACCTCCTCACTCGACCGGGTCGCCCGCCTCACCGGCCGCCCGGACGGCGACAGCGCCGGCGCCCTGCTCGACGGCGTCCTCTCCGACCACGACGACCCGGATCTCGTCCGGCTGTTCACGGAGGTCTGGGCGATGGCCGCACACGACCCGGAGGCCGCCGCGGCCGTCCGCGCGTTCTACGACCGGTACGCCGCCCATGTGGCCGGCTTCCTCCGCGGCCATGAGCCCGGTACGTCCGCGGCCGCTGCCCGGCAACGGGCCGAGGTCTTCGTGATGCTCATGGAGGGAGCCGCACTGTTCCGCTCCGGCGTCGCCGGACGGCGCAGCGCGGAGACGGACGCCCACCTGCGCCGCGTCCTCCTGGGCCTCCTGGAGGGAGGAGGGGACGGGGACTGAGACACGGCCCACCTGGCAGGCCCCCACCCGGCCGGTGCCGCCCCGATCGGCGCCCGCCCCCGGACGGACGGACGCTGGGGACGGGGACGGACGCGACGGACCCGGACGGACGCTGGGGTGCCGACGGCGTGCACCGGAAGCCGGCTCGGGGTGGGCGTGCCGGCCGGCCGGGGGCTTCAACCCGCCGATCCGTGACCGGTGTTGCCGGTGCGCGCACCGGCCGGGGCGGGTGCGGTCCAGCTGCCGAGGAGGCGCAGCGCGGCTTCCGCGCGGGCGTCGGGAGCGGTGAAGACGACCAGGGACCGCTGCTCGTCTCCGGGCAGTGTGAGCGTCTCGTACGTGAGGGGGAAGGTGCCGACCACCGGGTGCCGGAAGCTCTTGGTGCCGTACGACTTCTCCCGCACCTCCCGCATCGCCCAGAGGGAACGGAACTCCGCGCTGTGGCGGGACAGTTCGGCCACCAGCCGGGCGAGGGGCAGGTCACCGGGACGCCGTCCGCCGGAGAAGCGCAGGAAGCCGACGGTCTGGCGGGCCACGTCCTCCCACTGCGGATAGAGCTCCCGCGCGGCGGGGTCGGCGAAGACGTGACGCGCGAGGTTGAGCCGCCCACCGGAAGCCGGGCCCGGAGCGCCGACGAGCGCGCGGGCCAGGTCGTTGGCGTCGAGGACGTCCATCGCCGGGCTCAGTACGTACGCCGGGACCGCGCCCACCGCGGTCACCAGACGCCGCAGCCCGTCCCGTACGGGCTCGTCCGCCACCGGCTCTCCGGTGCCGGCCGCGGCCCCGGCCGAGCTCCGGGCCCGGGTCCGGCGCACCAGGTCGTACAGGTGCGCGCGCTCGGTGGCATCCAGCCGGAGCACCCGCGCCAGTGCGTCGAGCACGGCGCCGGAGGGGTGCAGGGCACGCCCCTGCTCCAGACGCGTGTAGTAGACCACGCTGACGCCCGCGAGTTCGGCGACCTCCTCCCTCCGCAGCCCCGGGACCCGGCGCCGGCCGTGGCCGGTGAGCCCGACGGCCGCCGGAGCCACCCGGGCACGCCGTGACATCAGGAAGTCGCCGAAGGCGTTGTCCGCGTCCATGTACGCCAGTATCCGCCGGCAGGCTGCCGGCAACCTGACCCTGCCAGTACCCCCCGGCCTCGATCTGCCCGGTACTCGCGGGGTGGTGGCTGTGTCCGCCGGAGGTCCCGCAGGGTGGACCCGACGCGACAGGACGAACGCGACAGGACGAACGTGACGGGCCCGCACGACCGGGACCCGCGGTGACAGGAGTGGATTCGATGCGCGCAGTGGTGTTCTCCCGGTACGGCGACGAGAGCGTTCTGGAGCTCGCCCGGCTACCGGAACCGGCACCCGCGGACGGCGAGATCCTCGTGGAGGTGAAGGCCGCCGGGGTGAACCCGGTCGACTGGAAGCACCGCGAGGGGGCGGTCCGCAACGACCGCCCCTTCCCGCTGGGGCTGGGCTGGGACGTGGCGGGAGTGGTACGGGCCACGGTGCCGGGCGGCCCGGCCGTCGGCGAGCCGGTGTACGGGATGCTGCCGCTGCCGTACGGGGGCGCCTACCAGGAGCTGGCCGTGCTGCCCGCATCCGCGGTGGCGCCCAAGCCGCGGCGGCTGACCTTCGCGCAGGCCGCCGCCGTCCCGCTGGCCGCCCTGACGGCGTGGCAGGCACTGGAGGCGGCCGGGGCGGGCGCGGGGGTGCGGGTCCTGGTGCACGCGGGGGCGGGCGGCGTCGGCCACTTCGCCGTACAGTTCGCCCGGCACCTCGGGGCACATGTCACGGCCACCGCCTCCGCTCACAACCTGGACTTCCTGCGCCGGCTGGGCGTCGACGAGCCGGTCGACCGCGCGACCGCGGACCCGTCCGCCCAGGGCCCGTTCGACATCGTCCTGGACACCGTCGGCGGCCCCGTGCAGCACGCGTCCTGGCGGCTCCTGCGGCCCGGCGGCACCCTCATCACGCTTCCGGAACCCCTGGACGAGGCGCACCGCCTCCCCGGCGTCACGGCCCGCCGCGTCGTCGTCGCCCCCGACGGCGGAGCGCTGCGCACGATCGCCGCGCTCCTCGACTCCGGGGCCGTGCAGGTCGAGGTGCAGTCCGTGCTTTCCCTGGAGCAGGCGGCGACGGCGCACCGGATCAGCCGGGAGGGCCGGGTGCGCGGCAAGCTCGTCCTCGCCCTGTGACGCCCGGCCGGCGGACGCCGCGCGGGGCCGCACGGCGGGCCCGGGCCCGGCCGGCCGCGGCCTTCAGTTCCCGGACGGGCGTGTGCCGATCCGCCGCCAGCCCCGGAGAACCGGCGCCTGGCCGAGTGCGCGGTCCGTCACCTCGTGGGCGGTGCTTTGTTCCACACCCTCATCTACGTCGCCGGGCGTACCACCTCGGCCACCAACCTCGCACTGATCGCCGCGGCGTCCCCGGTGGGCATCGCGCTGCTCGCCCGTGCCGGAGGCGAGCGCCTCTCCCGCCCGAGGATCCTCGGCATGCTGCTCGCCCTGGTGGGCGTGGTGGCGCTGGTGGCCAAGGGCAGCCTCGCGGTGCTGCTGCACCTGGGATTCGCCGTCGGCGACCTGTGGATGGTCGCCGCGATGTGCGCCTTCGCCGGATGCTCCGCCCTGCTCAAGCGCAAGCCGAAGCAGATACCGGCGGTGGTGCTCCTGGCCGCCACGGTGCTGTTCGGCCTGGTGATGCTGGTTCCCGCGCAGGCCGTCTCGCTCGGCGTGCAGGGCGGCTTCACACCCACGGGCGGCAACCTGGCAGCCCTGGTGTACATCGGTGTGGCCTCGTCGGCACTGGCGTTCTTCGTGTGGAACAGGGCAGTCGAGACGATCGGCGCCACCCGCGCCGGGGTCGTCTCCTACCTGCAGCCGGTGTGCGTCGCGGTACCGGCTTCGCTGAGTCTCGGAGAGAGTTCGACCCCGGCGCAGTTCGCCTGCACGGGCCTGGTCATCGCCGGAGTCGCCCTCTCCTCCGCCAGGTGCTGACCGCCGGCCTCCCCTCCCTCCGACACGGTTCCCGCCGCGGGGCATCTCGACGGCGCGTACGGCGTGATCGCGGCCATGGAGGTGCTCCGTACCCTGCACGAGCACGACCACCCGATGGCGAACCACGTCGAGACCGTCGCCTGGTTTGACGAGGAGGGCGTCACGGCGCTCCCACCGCCGTCGCCGGGGGCCGGCAGGCCCCCGCCGAGGTGGCGACGGCACCCCACGCACCCCGCCTGGACGCACGTCGCGGGGGCGGCGTCCGGTGCGACCGGGGAAGCCCGCCGCCGGGCCGCCTCACCCCTCCGCGCGGGAGCCGCCGGTGCCGGAGTCCGCACGCTGGTAGATGTCGGGGATGCCGTCGGCGTCCTCGTCGATGTTCTCCTCCTCGTACAGGCGGCGGTAGACCGCGTTGCGGCGCTTGATCAGCACGGCGGCCAGGACCGCGGCGATCAGCGACCCGAGGAGGACGGCGGCCTTCACCTGCTCGGCCTGGGCCGGGTCGGAGAAGGCGAGCTCTCCGATGAGGAGGGCGACGGTGAAGCCTATTCCGGCCAGTACGGCCAGGGAGAAGACGTCAGCCCACTCCAGGTCGGGGTTGAGGCGGGCACGGGTGTAGCGGGCGGCGAGATAGGTGCCGGCGAATATGCCGACGGTCTTGCCGACGACGAGGCCGATGACGACGCCGAGTGGTTCGGGCCGGGTGAAGACCTCACCGAGGGCGGCCGCGGAGACGCCCACACCGGCGGCGAACAGGGCGAACAGCGGCACCGCCACCCCTGCCGAGACCGGGTGCAGCAGATGCGAGGTCCGTTCGGCGGGCGAGGCCTTCTCGCCCTCGTCGCGGGTGGTGCGCAGGATCAGGCCCATCGCGACGCCCGCGACGGTGGCGTGGACTCCGCCGTTGTACATCAGCGCCCAGATGGCGATGCCGAGCGGCGCGTACCACCACCAGCCCCTCACCCGCAGGCGCTGGAGGACGTAGAAGACGACCAGGCCCGCGAAGGCCCCCGCCAGAGCCGGGTAGTTGAGGTCGCTGGTGAAGAAGATCGCGATGATCAGGATGGCGCCGAGGTCGTCGACGACGGCGAGGGTCAGCAGGAAGGCGCGCAGCGCCGCAGGGAGATGGGTGCTGAGGACGGCCAGGACCGCGAGCGCGAAGGCGATGTCGGTGGCCATCGGTACGGCCCATCCGCCCAGTCCGCCCCCGGCGGGCGCGGCGACCGCGACGTACAGCGCGGCGGGCACGACCATGCCGCACACCGCGGCGATGACCGGCAGTGCGGCGGTGGCGGGGTTGCGCAGCTCGCCGACGACGAGTTCTCGTTTGAGCTCGATCCCGGCGACGAGGAAGAAGACGGCGAGCAGGCCGTCGGCGGTCCAGTGCCCGACCGAGAGGTCGAGACCGAGGGCGGGTATGCCGAAGTGGAAGTCCCGTATCTGCTCGTAGACGCCGCTCCACGGGCTGTTCGCCCATATGAGTGCCACCACCGCCGCGGCCAGCAGAACGAGTCCGCCGATGGTCTCGGTGCGCAGTGCCTCGGCCACGGCGTTGCGCTCGGGCAGAGGCAGCAGGCCGAGGAAGGTGGTGCGCTGACGCGGGGCGTCTGACATGGGTAAGGCCTCCGGGCCGTCGATTGGAGCGGGCACACTGCACCCTTTGACGCCGACCAGACTTCCCGGCACACCCCGCGTCATCTTGACGCGTTCCTCACACCCTAACCAGAAGGCGGGCGCCGCCACCAGACAGCACTCCACCTGCGGGAACGTGCGGAGGGGTCCGCATGCGCAAGGCGCGGGCGCATGCGGACCCCTCCCCTGAGCCGGACCGCGCGGGCGGTCAGACGGTGGTCTTCACCGGCTCCGGGTCCTCGTCGGCGTCGTCCGCCCCGCCGGCCTTGCGGGACCGGACGAACTCCAGGAAGGAGTCCAGTTCCCGCTTGACGACGGGGGCGAGGAGGTACAGACCGATGATGTTGATGACCGCCAGCATGAACAGGACCGCGTCGGCCATGTCGATCAGCGTCTGCAGGGTGAGCAGGGCGCCGGCGACGGCGAACAGCGTGTAGAGCACCTTGAAGGTGATCTCGCTGGCCTTGCTGCGGCCGAACAGGTACGTCCATGCCTTGAGGCAGTAGTAGCCCCACGTCAGCACCGTCGAGATGGCGAAGAGCATCACCGCGATGGTCAGGATGTACGGGAACCAGGGCAGCACCGTGGCGAAGGCGTCGGAGGTGATGGTGACACCGCCGATGGACTCGCCGGCCCGTGCCTCGGCCCAGCTCGCCGGGTTGGCGATCACGATGGTGAGGGCCGTCATGGTGCAGATGATCACCGTGTCGATGAAGGGCTCCAGCAGGGCGACCAGGCCCTCGCTCGCGGGGTGCTTGGTCTTCACCGCGGAGTGCGCGATCGGGGCGGAGCCCAGACCGGCCTCGTTGGAGAACGCCGCGCGCTTGAAGCCGATGATCAGCGCACCGAGGACACCACCGGCGACGCCCTCGGGGTTGAACGCGCCCTCGACGATGGTGACGAGCGCGTCGGGCACGGCCGTGACGTTCACCAGGATGACGACCAGGCAGGCGGCGATGTAGATGCCCGCCATGGCCGGCACCAGCCTGCTGGTGACGTTGGCGATGGAGCGGATGCCGCCGAGCAGCACGATGCCGACGAGCGCGGCGATGAGGATGCCGAAGAAGAGCGCGCCGGAGGAGGAGCCGACGGCACCGCCCTCGCCGCCGGTGACGGAGACCAGCTGCGCGTAGCTCTGGTTGACCTGGAAGAGGTTGCCGCCGAAGAGGCCGAAGAACAGGATCATGAAGGAGGCGAGGACGGCGAGCACCTTGCCGAGGGTCTTGCCGTTCTTGCCGAAGCGGTCGACCAGGCCCTTGGGGAGGTAGTGCATCGGCCCGCCGGAGACGGTGCCGTCGGCGTGGACCTCGCGGTACTTCACACCGAGGGTGACCTCGACGAACTTCGTGGCCATGCCGAGCAGACCGCAGAGGATCATCCAGAAGGTCGCGCCCGGACCACCGATGGAGACGGCGACGGCGACACCCGCGATGTTGCCGAGACCGACGGTGCCGGAGACGGCCGCGGTCAGGGCCTGGAAGTGGTTGACCTCACCGGCCGACCCCTTCTCGTCGTACTTCCCGCGCACCACGTCGACGGCGAGGCGGAACTTGCGAATCTGGATCAGCCCGAACCAGGCGGAGAAGACCAGACCGGCGACGACCAGCCAGGCGACGATGAGGGGGACAGCCGTCCCGCCTACGGGGACGGAGTAGAAGACGACTTCTCCGAGCCAGCTGGCGATGGGCTCGAACAATCCGCTGACAGCCTTGTCGACGGATTCGGTCATGGACTCGAGTGACACAGTGGCTACCTCGTGGCGCAGGACCGGCGCATGGGAGGTGTGCGCCGGATGGTGTGCGGTCTTGGAGCGAACGCCGTTGTCCGATCGGCGACCCTGGGCGTCCGGTCCGCGGACTCGAACCCGATCGCCCTGGTCGTGCTGCGCCGGCGGACCGGCGCGCCCCGCATCACGGCACGAGGCCGACTGCGGAGTTGCGCAGTTCTAACACGTTTTTTACGACCCTCTGGGTGACGGGAATCACATAACGGCCAGTAACCAGGGGAAGTGCCTGGGAGTGTGACAAGACCGTTATTCGGAAGCGGGTCTCCGTTCACCGAACGTCCATGAGGGCTGGCTGTGTGTGCTCGCGGGAGGCCGGTGGTGAGGTGCTGACCTGCGGAAAGGATCGTCGCTCCGGGGCGGTGCGGGGGCCGGGGCGGCCGTGAGCACGGCGGATACCGTTCTGGCGTCCGCTCGATTCCCGCTCCCGGCAGAGTTCCGGCGCGGAGGTTGCCGTACCCGGGCAGTGACGGCCCGGGGCAGGGGCGGCACAATCCGCCCGCCCCGAGCCGAGCGGCCCCCGACGACCCCCGGCGGCGCCGGGTGGCCCGAGTCGTCCCCGAGCGGCCCCCGACGGAACCGTCCGCCGGAGCCGAGTGGCCCCGGGTGGTGCCGCCCGGCCCGAGCGGCCGGACACCGGAATGCGGACGCCGAACCCGAACCTCGGGCGTCGTGCACCGTGCACCGTGCACCGGGTGCGGGTGCGGGTGCGGGTGCGGGTGCGGGGTGCGGTGTGCCGGACATCGGGCGTCGTGCATGGGCTGCCGGGCGCCGGGTGCCGGGTGCCGTCCTCGGGCCGTCGTGGGCGCATCGGGTACGGGTTCACGAATCCCGCTCCGGCCAGTCCAGGAAGCGCGCACCGATGACCGCCGTCTGGAGCGTGTAGCGGTGCCCGGGGTCCGCCGGATCGGCTCCCGTCAGTCTGCGGATGCGGTCGAGCCGGTAGGTCATGGCCCGCACGCTGAGGGACAGCCTGCGCGCCGCCTCGGCCGCGACGCAGCCGCTGTCGAAGTAGGCCGCGAGCGTCCGGATCAGCGGCCGGGGGCCCCCACGGGCCTCCCGCAGCGGGCCGAGGACGCTCTCCACCAGGTCGGCCATGGCCTGCCGGTCGCGGGTGAGTACCGGGTACACCAGCAGGTCCGCGGCCCTGAGCACCGGATCCTCCAGGTTCATGCGCTCCGCCAGGTCCAGCGCGTTGAGCGCCTCCTCGTAGGAGTGCACCACGCCCCCCGCGCCCGGATGGGCGCGTCCGATGGCCACCCGGCCGCCTTCCGCGGCCGCGTACGCCTGCTTGGCGAAGAACGCCAGGACGTCGGACTGGTCCCCGGGCGCGATGCAGACCAGCCGGCCGTCCTTGGTGGTGAGCAGGATGCGGCGGTCGCCGAAGCGCGCCAGCAGCGCCGACTCGATGCGCCGGGTCACGGGAGAGCCGTCGCCGAACGGTTCCGGACCCTGCGCGGCGGCGACGGCGTGCGCGTGGGAGAGGAGCAGCCCGAAGCGCTCGGCGCGCCCGGCCAGGCGTCCGAGGTCGCTGCGCCCGTAGAGCAGGTCGTCGATGAACTCGCGGCGTGCCGCTTCCTCCTGCCGCACGGCCAGGCGCTGCGCCCGCTCGTGACCTTCCGCGAAGGCGTCGATCGCCTGCTCCACGACGGAGAGCAGATGGTCGGCGGCGCCGGGCGCCAGCGACGCGCGGACCGACCGTGCGGCGGCGAGATGGACCCGCACCAGCGCCCGCAGGCCGACGCCCGCCTCGGCGGCGCGCTCGCCCTGGAGCCGCAGCGCCTCGAGCTCGTCACGCTTCAGCCTGCGTCCCGTGGAGCAGGCGGCGACCAGGATCGCGTCGTACCCCGCCACGTAGTGCTCGGGCGATGTCCGGTCCGGCATGCGCTCTCCTGTCCCCGCTGTGTCCGCCGTCCCCGCCGCCATCCGGTGCCTGCGGTGTGCCTGCGGTGCTCGCGGTGTCTCCGGTGCTCGCCGCGCTTGCGGTGCTCGTGGCGCCTGTGGCGCTTGTGGCTCTTGCCGTGCTTGTGGCGCTGCCGCCCGTTCGCGTGCTCCCCGTGCTCGCGCGCGCTCCCGTTGCCGTCGTGCGCGGGTGCCGGTCGGCCGTCCGTACCAGCCGGGCCGGTCCGCGGGCGGCACGGAGCGGGCCCCGGACGCGTCAAGGATACGTAAAGATTGCCGGGAGGCGGCAGTACCGATGGCGGGCGAGGCGGCAACGGGCCGCACGGTCGCCGCGTCGGCTGCCGGACCCCGGAACGAAGGCGGCCTCCCGCCCCAGGCACAGGCACAGGCACCACCGTGACCACCATGGCGGATGGCGTTCCGGGGACGTAGGGGACGTACGAGCCCCTCCGCGGGCCCACGGAGCGGAATCCATGGTGACGGCGGCGGTCCGGCTCTCTACGCTCCCTGTCCCGAGCAACCGGAGAGGCGCCGCCCTGAGCCAGAACTTCGACATGGGTGACGAGACCCTGTGGAACCCGTCCAACGGGGCTTCCCGCATGTTCCGGCGCCAGGTGGCGGTCTTCGAGGCGGAGCCGGGACTCCCGTCGGCGTGACGCTCGCCGACGGGCGGCACGGAGCCCGACTCACCGTGCCCGGCCGGGGTAGACGAAAGCCGTGGATGACAAGGTTCTCTGGTGGGGCCTCGGCGTGACCGCCCTGGCTACGGCAGTCGGCGCCGGATGGATGCTCCTCCGTGTGGTCAGGGCGCGCCGGGCGCTCCGCGAGGCCGGGGTGCCCCTGCGGGACAAGGCCCTGTTCTGGGGCGCCGTGCTCTACACCGTGTCGCCCGTCGACCTGCTGCCGGACCCGGTGTACCTCGACGACATCGGCGTCCTGGTACTGGCGCTCCGCGCGCTGCAGACGGCTGCCCAGGGGGCGGCACGGCAGCGGCCCGGATGACCGTGCCGGGGTGGTTCGGCGGGCTCCGGAGGGCCGGGCCCCACGGAGTACGGCGCCGGATCAGGCGGCCATCGGCGGCAGGCCGGGCAGCACCTTCTCGATGGTGACGGGGAAGTCGCGCACACGCACACCGGTGGCGTTGAACACCGCGTTCACGACGGCGGCACCGGACCCGCAGACGCCCAGCTCACCGACCCCCTTCGCGCCGAGGACGTTGGCCTTGCCGTCGAACGAGTCGAGCACGACGGCATCGACGTCGGTGATGTCGGCGTGGACCGGCACCAGGTACCCCGCGAGGTCCCGGTTGACGAAGGCGCCGGACCGCGGGTCCACGACGGCCTCCTCCTCGAGGGCCGCGCCCACTCCCCAGACCATGCCGCCGATCAGCTGCGAGCGGGTCGTCTTCGGGTTGAACACACGGCCCACCGAGAACACGCCGAGCATCCGCCGCAGACGGATCTCGGCGGTGTCCGCGTCCACCCCCACCTCGGCGAAGTGGGCCCCGTAGGAGTTGATCGAGTAGTCGGAGTAGTGCGGATCGTCGGCCATGTACCGGACCCGGCCTTCCGCCTCCATCTCCTCCGAACAGCGCGCGACGATCGCTCCCACGTCCTCGGACACCTCGCCGATGCGCACACCGCCGTCGGCGAGCACGGCGCCGGCCGGGTCCAGGCCGTGCAGCGGGGAGCGGGTGTCGCCACAGGCCGCTTCCAGCAGCTTCGCGCGGAGGGCGATGCACGCCCGGTGCGCCGCGGTGCACGAGTTGGTGGCGCCCCACGAGCCTCCGGACCCCCAGCTGGTGGGGAGTTCGGAGCGCCCCAGCTCGATCCGCACCCGTTCGGGCGGGAGCCCGAGTCCCTCGGCCGCGACCTGGGTCAGGATGGTGTACGTGCCCGTGCCGATGTCGGTCATGTCGGACCGGACGACGGCGGTGCCGTCCGGCTCCAGCCGCACCCGTACCGCCGTCGGCCCCTGGAAGTGCCCCCGGATGGCGGCCGACATGCCGTAGCCGACCAGCCACCGCCCCTCGCGCACACTCGCGGGGGCGGCGGGGCGGTCCTCCCACCCGAAGCGGCGCGCACCCTCGCGCAGGCAGTCGACCAGATGCCGGTCGCTGTACGGCACGCCCCGCTCGGGATCGACGCCGGGCTCGTTGCGTATCCGCAGTTCGACCGGGTCCATCCCGAGCGCGTCGGCCAGCTCGTCCATCGCCGACTCGACCGCCAGCATGCCGGGTGCCTCACCCGGCGCGCGGACGTCCGTCCCGCGCGGCAGGTCGAGTGCCGTCAGCCGGTGGCTGGTCAACCGGTGGGGCGCGGCGTAGAGGCTGCGGGTCGTGGCGGCGGTCTGCTCGGCGTACTCGATGTCGGGATTGGTGTGCATGGTGACGTCGTGGGCGATCGCCGTCAGCCGTCCGTCGCGCGCCGCTCCCAGCCGGACCCGCTGGCTGGACATGGGGCGCATGCCCACGAGCTGGAAGACCTGCTGCCGGGTCAACGCGACCTTGACCGGCCGGCGGAGGGTGCGGGCGGCCATCGCGGCCAGGATGGTCTCGGAGTGGATGCCCAGCTTGGAGCCGAACCCACCGCCGACGAAGGGGGCGACGACGTGCACCCGCTCGGGGTCCATCCGCAGCGTGCCGGCGACCGAGGCCTGCGCCGCGTTGACGATCTGGCAGCTGACGTAGAGGACCAGCTCCTCGCCGCGAGGCTCCGCCAGGCACGCGTTCGGCTCGATCGGCAGCGAGAGCTCGTACGGGGTCGTGTAGAGCTGGTCGACCCTGACCTCGGCGCTGTCGAACCCGGCGTCGAAGTCGCCGACCTCGGTGTCCGTGGGGAGACCGGCGTTGACCACTTTCGGGATGTACACCTCGTCCTCGTACTCGGCGAAGTCGAAACGTCCCCGGCCGGCGCTGTACTCGACCTCGACGCGGGCGGCCGCGTCCCGGGCCTGCTCCAGGGTCTCGGCGACGACCAGTGCCACCGGCTCGCCGAAATGGTGGATGTCGGGGCCCGTCAGGACCGGCTGGGCACACCAGTACTCGAAGATCGCGGACTCGTCGCGGGGGCCCTGCTCCGGCGCGTTGAGATGGGTGAGCACGAGGTGCACGCCCGGTGTGCTCTCGGCGCTCTCGGTGCCGATCCGGGTGATGCGGCCCTTGCCGATCGTCGCGCCGACGATGAAGCCGTAGAGCGGTTGGCCCGCTTCCCAGTGCTCGTAGGCGTAGGCGGCCCGGCCGGTGGCCTTCAGAGGGCCGTCGACACGGTTCACGGGCTCCCCGATCATCGTGCCTCCTCGGCCGGTCCGGCCACCTGCGCCAGGGTGCGGCACAGCGTGCGCCGGGCCAGCTCGATCTTGAAGTCGTTGTGTCCCCGTCCGACCGCGTCCCGCATCGCCGCCTCGGCGGCGGCGCGATACGTGTCCATCGTGGCCGGGCGGCCGGCCAGCGCGGCCTCCGCCTCGGCGGACCGCCAGGGCTTGTGCGCCACGCCGCCGAGCGCCACCCGCGCCCCGCCGATCGTCCCCCGGTCGGCCGAGACGACGGCCGCCACGGAGACCAGCGCGAACTCGTAGGACGCCCGGTCGCGCACCTTGCGGTACCGCTGCCGCCCAGGCGGGGGCGGTGGCAGCACCACGGCCGTGATCATCTCGCCGGGGCCCAGCACGGTGTCGATGTGCGGTGTGTCGC
Organism: Streptomyces tirandamycinicus; assembly: GCF_003097515.1. Lineage (NCBI taxonomy): Bacteria > Bacillati > Actinomycetota > Actinomycetes > Kitasatosporales > Streptomycetaceae > Streptomyces > Streptomyces tirandamycinicus. The sequence goes on from NZ_CP029188.1 coordinate 6,123,762, forward strand.
CCGGCAGCCGGTAGAAGTCGGTGACGGCGACGCGGCGTACCGCCTGATCGGCGGCGAGCAGCTCGATCTCCGCGTCCAGGGCGGCCAGGGCGACGGCCATGTCCGAGGGGTGGGTGGCGATGCAGGAGTCCCCGGCTCCCAGGATCGCGTGTATCCGGTTGAACCCGCCGACGGCCGAGCAACCCGAGCCGGGATCACGCTTGTTGCAGCCCGCGGCGGTGTCGTAGAAGTACGGGCACCGTGTGCGCTGCAGCAGGTTTCCACCGGTGGACGCCTTGTTGCGCAACTGGCCCGAGGCACCGGACACCAGCGCCTGGGACAGCACCGGATAGCGGGTGCGCACCGCGGCGTCCGCGGCGACCTCGGAGTTCGCCGCCTGGGCCCCGATGCGCAGTCCGCCGTCCGGGAGTTCCTCGATGTCCCGCAGGGGGAGCCTGCTGATGTCGACCAGATGGCTCGGCTTCTCGATGTCCAGCTTCATCAGGTCGAGCAGATTGGTGCCGCCGCTGATGAACTTGGCTCCGTCCCTGGACGCCGCGGCGACCGCGGACCGTACGTCCGTCGCCCGCTCGTAGGTGAAGGACCTCATCCCGTGCCGCCTTCCGCCGTGTCGCGGATGGCCGCGACGATGTTCGGATAGGCGGCGCACCGGCAGATGTTGCCGCTCATCCGCTCGCGGATCTCCTCGTCGGTCAGCGCGATGCGCGGCGCGGTCACGTCGGTGGTGGCGTGGCTGGGCCAGCCCGCCGCCACTTCGGCGAGCATGCCGACGGCCGAGCAGATCTGGCCCGGTGTGCAGTAGCCGCACTGGAAGCCGTCGTTCTCGACGAAGGCGCGTTGCAGTGGGTGCAGGCCGTCGGGGTCGCCCAGGCCTTCGATCGTGACGATCTCGTCGTCCTCGTGCATCACGGCGAGCGTCAGGCACGAGTTGACGCGCCGGCCGTTGACCAGGACGGTGCAGGCGCCGCACTGACCGTGGTCGCACCCCTTCTTGGTTCCGCTCAGGCGCAGATGCTCGCGCAGCGCGTCGAGCAGCGACGTCCGCGGATCCACCTCGAGCCGCCGCGGCTGATCGTTGACGTTCAGCCGGATCGACGAGAGCCGGTCCATTCCGCCCGGGCCCGGCCCGTCGGGGCCCGTATCCGGATCGCTCATCACAGCCCGCCTTCCTCCCTGGTCGTGGGTGGTGGTGCGGGTGCCGGGCGGGGCCGTCGTCGCGGACGCGGCGCGCTTCCCGCGCGGCCCCTCGCCACTGCGGGGCGCGCTTCCCACCCAGCGTCTCGCACAAGCGGTCGCATCGCGATTCATGGCGCCGGCTCGGCCGTGCGGGCAGTCGCGGTGCCGTCCGGCGCCGGCGGTCGGCGGCCCGCGCCGTGCACCACGCGTCGCGGCCTCGCGTCTGCCGTCGTGCTCGTACGGCCGCGCCGGCCCGGCCGTGCGCGCGGTCGCGGTGCCGGGCGGGGGGGCGAGTTGCTCCCCGGTCCGCGGGCCCCTCCGGCAGGATGAGGGCGGAAGGTCGTGGCGCGGGGGACGCGGCGGTGGTGCGGAGAGAAGCGTGGCGCGGAGAGAAGCAGCGGTGTGCCGGGTGCGCCGGTAGAGGCGGTGGGGTGCGGAGAGAGGCGGCGACGGGCGTGCGACTTCGATTCGAGGGCTGGATCGCCGGGGTCGGTACCCGGTCCGGCGTTCGCCTCGTGGTGGGCCACTGGGCGCGGTCGCCGTTCGGGGCGTTCGCTGACGTCATGATCGAGCGCGAGGACGGGGAGCGCCTGCTGCTGGCCCCCACGCGGGAGGTCGCCGACTTCATCGCCTCCACCTACGCCTTCGAGGAGGTGCGGGTAGGTCCGGTGCGGGTACGGTCGACGGGGACGGCCTGGGCCGTCACCGCGCCGTCCCTGGAGCTGCGCTTCGTCACCGGTGGGCGGGGGATGCTGGGGTGGCTGCTGCGGGCGGTGCCCGGCTCGCTCGCGAAACGGCCCGCCTGGAGCGCTCTGGTCGATCTTCCGGCGCGGGTGATGCCCGGCGTGCGAACCCGCGGCAGGAGCGGGACCGGGCGCCGTGAGTGGTACGGCGCGCGGGATCTCCTGCCGATCGTGAGTGCCCGTGCCGTCTTCGAGGGGGCGGAACTGGGGCCTCTCGCGCCCGTCGAACCTCCCGTGCGCTTCGGGTTCGGCTCCGTCCCCCGGAAACCGGCTGCCGTACGGGTCACCACGACGGTGGGACTGAACGGCGTGCGGTCTGCCTGACGCCTGACGCTTGACGCTTGACGCTTGACGCTTGACGCTTGACGCCTGGCCCCAGGCCCCCGGATGCCGGATGCCGGACGCCTTATGCCTGAGGCCCGGCTCCTCGCTGCCGACCCGGACGTACGGCGGGCCTCCCGCGCCGGTCCCGGCAGGCCATGGGCGCCGACGCCGGGGCGGCGTCCGTGCCCGGCAGGGTGTCAGCGGCGCTGGCTACGGTGGGCACATGATCGAGGCCGAGGAAATCCGCCGTATCGCGCTGTCCCTTCCCGAGACGGTGGAGAAGGAGGCATGGAGCATGCCGACGTTCCGTGTCGCCGGAAAGATGTACATCACGATGCCCGACGACCAGACGTCGTTCGCCGTGCGCTGCCCGAAGCACGAGCGGACCGAACTGATCGCCGCAGAGCCCGAGAAGTTCTGGGTGCCGCCGCACGAGGCGAGTTCGGCCTGGGTCCGGGTGCGGCTCAAGGCGCTGGAGGATCTGGACGAACTGCGCGACATCCTCGTCGACTCCTGGCGACAGGCGGCTCCGGACCGGCTGGCGGAGCGGCACCCCGAACTGCGGCCGGGCGAGGGCACCGCCCACTGAACCGGCCGATGCACCGCCCAATGACTGGCCAGTGAACCGACCAGCGAACCGGCCACCGCACCGACCGGTGGACGGAGTACGCCCGCGGCGATCGCGCGAGCGCCGCGGGCGCGCCTCGGTCCGGGGCGGGGAGGCGACGGCGCGTCGGGCCGGCGCAAGGGCGCCCGGGGAAGCCGTGTTCACGCGGTGAACTCGACAACGACTGTCGATTCTTTCAGGAATCTGCCCTACTGCTTGTGAAAGCGCAGGTCAGAGGAGTGTTAACGACAGCGATTACCACCATCGTTGCAGCCTTTGCATCAACTCCCTCCGTGCGTTTCACTGCACGGCTGAAAGGCACTCGATCTCACATCAGAGGGGGAAGCGATGGGCTCGGGACACGGTCACGGTGGTTCGCACGGCCACGATCACGCTCACGGCGTGACAGGGGACTCCGACAAGAAATGGCTCTCGATCGCCCTGGTCCTGATCGTCGGGTTCATGTCGGTCGAGGTCGTCATCGGTGTGGTGGCGGAGTCGCTGGCCCTGATCTCCGACGCGGCGCACATGCTGACCGACGCCGTGGCCATCGTCCTCGCCCTCGCGGCGATGCGGATAGCCAAGCGGCCCCCCAGGGGCAGCTACACCTACGGCCTGAAGCGGGTGGAGATCCTCTCCGCCCAGGTGAACGGCCTGTCCCTGATCCTGCTGGGCGGCTGGCTCACCGTCGAGGCCGTCGAGCGACTCATCGACCCTCCCGAGGTCAAGGGCGGGCTCATGCTCGCCACCGCCCTCGCGGGGATCGCGGTCAACGTGGCCGCCACCTGGTGCATCTCCCGTGCCAACCGCTCCTCGCTCAATGTCGAGGGCGCCTACCAGCACATCCTGAACGACCTGTTCGCCTTCATCGGCACGGCGGTCGCGGCCTTGGTCGTCCTCACCACGGGCTTCGCCCGCGCCGACGGCATCGCGACGCTCGTCGTCGTCGCCCTGATGTTCAAGGCCGGTTACGGCCTGCTCCGCGACTCGGGGAGGATCTTCCTCGAGGCCGCGCCCGCCCACGTCGAACCCGACCGGCTCGGTGAGCGGCTGGCGGCGGAGCCGGGTATCCGGGAGATCCACGACCTGCACGTCTGGCAGATCGCGTCCGCGGAGATCGCCCTGTCCGCGCATGTGCTCGTCGAGCCCGGCGGGGACTGCCACGCCGTGCGGCGAGGCCTCGAGGAACTGCTGCGCCGCGACTTCGGCATCACGCACACCACCCTCCAGGTGGACCACCGTCCGGAGGCCCTCCTCCAGATCGGCGGACGTGACCGCGTGCCGGGCGCGGTGGCGCACCGGGCGGACCCGCGCGGTCCGGTCCACCTCGACGGCTCGTGCGATCACGTGGCCGGTCCGCTCGATCACGAGGACGAGCCGCGCGGTCACGGGACGGTACGCGCACTCCGGCCGTGACGACCGGTGCCGAGCGGACCGGACGGACCGGACGGATCAGGCGGACCGGATGGACCGGATTGGACCGGGAGGGACTGAGGGACCCGACGGAATCGCGGAGAACATGGGATTTCTGTGATTTTGGGATGGGTAGATAGGAGACGAAAGGGCTGAATCGGGACCGGGCGGCCAAGGCCCCGGGCAGCCGGGGCTCGGACCTCCCGGGCCCGAGCGGGAGGGATGACGGGATGTCGCCCTGGATTTCCGTGCACCCGCGTCAGTCAGGAGGGCGCGATGGACCTCTGGGCGATCTGGCTGATCATCGCTGCGGTGCTGGTGGCCGCGGAGATCGCCACCCTGACCGCCGCACTGGGAATGCTGGGCGGCGCGGCCCTCGTCACGGCGGCAGTCGCCGCGGCGGGAGTGCCGCTGCCCTTCCAGCTTCTGGTCTTCACCGTCGTCGCCGTCGTCAGTGTGGTCTTCGTGCGACCCCGTGTACGGCGCGCGCTCGAACCGCGGGGTGAACGGTTCGGCGTGGACGCGCTGGTCGGCAGCACCGCCCATGTGGTCTCCGAGGTGACGGGCACGGGCGGCAGGGTCCGCATCGGCGGGGAGGAGTGGACGGCCCGCGCGTACGACGAGACGCTGGTGATCCCCGCGGGAGCGGAAGTGGACGTCATGGAGATCAGCGGCGCCACCGCAGTCGTCTACCCCCGGGAGTGAGTCATGGAAGCCACGGCGTTCCTCTTCGTCGGCGTGATCATCGCGCTTTTGGCGGTCGTCACCGTCCTCCGGGCGGTACGCGTCGTACCCCAGGCGCGTGCCCGCAACGTCGAACGGCTCGGCCGGTACCACCGCACGCTGCAACCGGGGCTCAATGTGGTCATCCCGTACGTCGACCGGGTGTATCCCGTGATCGACCTTCGCGAGCAGGTCGTCTCCTTCCGGCCGCAGCCGGTGATCACCGAGGACAACCTGGTGGTGGAGATCGACACCGTGGTGTACTTCCAGGTCACCGACCCGCGTGCCGCCGCGTACGAGATCGCCAGCTATCTGCAGGCCGTCGAGCAGCTCACCGTGACCACCCTGCGCAACGTCGTGGGCTCGATGGACCTGGAGCAGACCCTCACGTCACGCGACACCATCAACAACCAGCTGCGCGGCGTGCTGGACGAGGCGACCGGAAAGTGGGGGCTGCGGGTCAACCGCGTGGAGATCAAGGCCATCGACCCTCCGCAGTCCATCAAGGACGCGATGGAGAAGCAGATGCGGGCCGAGCGGGACAAGCGGGCCGCGATCCTCGGGGCCGAGGGGCAGCGGCAAGCCCAGATCCTCACCGCCGAGGGGGAGAAGCAGTCCGCCGTGCTCCGGGCGGAGGGCAACCGGACCGCGGAGATCCTCAAGGCCGAGGGGCAGTCCCGGGCCATCGACGAGGTGTTCCAGGCGGTGCACCGCAACGACCCGGACCCCAAACTGCTCGCGTACCAGTACCTCCAGGTGCTGCCCCAGCTGGCGCAGGGGCCGGGCAGCACGTTCTGGGTCATCCCGGGAGAGGTCACCTCCGCACTCCAGGGCGTGTCCCGGGCGTTCAGCGAGGCGCTGCCCCCGTCGCCGGCGACCCGGGAGGAGTCCTCCGGCGGCGCGGCGGACCGGAAGGCCGCGGACGACGCGGCGCAGGCCGCGGAGGCCGCCGCCGAGGCCGTCGCCGACGCGGTCCAGGTCGACAGCGGTACCCACACTCGCTGACCCGGCCCCTGCGCTCACCGGCTCGACCCGTCCGCCGACCGGCCCGACCCCTCGCGCCGGGGCTGCGCGAGGGGTCGGTGCGCCCGCGGACCGCCGCGCCCGGTCAGTCGTCGGCGAGCATGCGGGTGCGCAGCTTGGCCAGGGTGCCCGCCAGCAGCCGGGAGACGTGCATCTGGGAGATGCCGAGCTCGGCACCTATCCGGCTCTGCGTCATCTCACGGCCGAAGCGGAGTTCCAGGATGGTGCGTTCGCGGTCGTCGAGCTCGGCCATGTGGGGCGCCAGGGCGCGGATGTCCTCGACGAGTTGCATGCCGGGGTCGTCGATGCCGATCCGCTCGGGGTGGGAGCGGCCGCTCGCCAGGGCCGCGTGCTCGTCGTCGCTGTCGGTGTTCGGGGTGTCGAGCGAACCGGCCCGGTACCCGGCGGCGGCCACCATGCCCTCGACCACCTCGTCCTTGCTGCGTCCGAGGTGTTCGGCGAGGTCCTCCACACCGGGGTCGCGGTCCAGTGTGGCGGCGAGGTGCTCCCTGGCCCTGGCGAGTTCGACGCGCAGTTCCTGCAGCCGGCGGGGTACGTGCACGGCCCACGAGGTGTCGCGGAAGTACCTCATGATCTCGCCCTGGACGTACGGGATGGCGAAGGAGGTGAAGGCGACCTCGCGGCTGAGGTCGAAGCGGTCGATGGCCTTGATCAGCCCGACGGTCCCGACCTGCACGATGTCCTCCATCTCCCCCTCACCGCGGTTGCGGAAGCGGTTCGCCACAAACCTCACCAGGGAGAGGTTCATCTCGATGAGGGTGTTGCGGACGTACTGGTGGTCCCGGGTGCCCTCCTCCAGTTCTCCCAGCCGCCGGAGGAACAGCAGGGTCAGCTCCCGGGCGTCCTCCGGCGAGACCTCGGTGGCGCGGCCGACGGGGGGAAGCCCGGCGAAACCGCAGTCCCTCCGGCCGGGGTCCGGCGCTCCGGCGGGAGAAGCGGAGTCCAGGCGGGTGGTGGGCGTCGTCATGAGCGGGCACTCCTCGCGAAGGCACTGGGCTGGCTCAGAGCGCCTTCCCTGTCGGTTGCCGCTCATGCATTGTTGTTGTGCGGCAAATGTTGAGGAAGGGTGAACCGCTCTTTTCGGGTCCGGGACGGGCAGGCTGCGGCCGGGCCGGCGAAGAGCGAGCTGCGGCCGACCGGCGACGGATGGGCTGGGGCCGACCGGAGAGCAGCGAACCGCGGCCGGGCCGGCGACGTGGGCCGCGGCGGGCGGCATGGCACGGCGGCGGCCGCGGCCACGGCGAGCAGGGCGTATCGTCCGATTATGGGTGATCTTCAGTGAGATGCTGTGGCCGTCTGCCGGTGGCGCCCTCGCCCGGGTACCGGTAGCGGCGCACAGCACGTCGGCGGAGACGAGGTGAGGTCATGCACCGGCCCGGTCCCTCCATGGCCGGCCCCGCCCCGGGACCTGAGCTCGACGCGGTGCTGGCCGAGGCCGTCCGGGGTACCGGAGCCTCGGTGGGCCTCGTCTACGTCCTGCCCCCGGGCGAACGCGCGCTGGAGATCGCCGTGGTGTCGGGGGTGGTGCCCCAGATCGCCGCTCCCTGGGCGCGGATCTCGCTGGACGACCCGATCCCGGTGGCGGACGCGGTGCGGGAACGCCGCCTGGTGTGGCTGTCCAGCCAGGAGGACGTGGCACGGCGCTATCCACGCCTCGGCGTCGTGCTTCCCTACGACTTCATGCTGGCTGCCGCACCGTTCCCGCACGGCACCCGGGTGTGGGGCGGCTTGGTGCTGCTGTGGCCCACATGGCACCCGCCCGAGCTGAGCCCGCAGGAGCGGGGGGTGATCGACGTCTGCTGCGTGCGCGGGGGAGCACTGCTGCACGAGGCCGCCGGACGCGGCGCACGGCTGTCGACCGGTGACGAGCCGAGGGTCCTCCCGCCGCCGGATGCGCCCGAGCCCGAACCGGAGGAGGCGCGGGCCGCCCTCGACTTCGCCCGGCGCATCCCGGTGGGCTGCTGCGCACTCGACCTGGACGGCCGGATCACGTTCATCAACTCCGCGGCGGCCGACCTGGTCGGTGCGGGAGGCGCTGCCCTGCTCGGCGCCCGGCCCTGGGAGGCCCTGCTCTGGATGAACGACCCCCTCTTCGAGGACCGTTACCGGGCGGCCGTGGTCTCCCGCCGGCCCACGGCCTTCACCGCACTGCGCCCACCGGACCGGTGGCTGGCGTTCCACCTCTACCCCGACGACCGCGGCATCAGCGTCCAGATCACCCCGCTGACCGGCGACCCCGGCCGGGAAGTCGCGGAGCCGGAGCGGCTGCCCTCCGTCGGGCCCGGCGGGGCGGGCGCGCTGTACCACCTGACCCACCTGGCGGCGGCCCTCACCGAGACCGCCGGGGTGGGCGACGTGGTCGAGGCCGTCGCCGACCAGCTCGTCCCCGCCTTCGGCCCCAGTGGCCTGGCGCTGCTGACCGTGGAGGAAGGCCGCCTGCGGGTCATCGGCCACCGCGGCTACAGCAGCGAGTTCATGGACAGCGTGGACGGCTCACCGCTGACCGCGCAGACGCCGAACGTGCACACGCTGACGGACGGCGTCCCCAGCTTCTTCGGCTCCTTCGAGGAACTCAGGAGCGCCTATCCGGGTGCCGTGCGCTACGCGGAGCGGGACGCCTGGGCCTTCCTCCCCCTCATCGCGTCCGGGCGCCCCGTGGGGTCCATGGTGCTCTCGTACGACCACGCCCGGCCCTTCCCACCGGCCGAGCGGGCCATCCTGACCTCACTGGCCGGGCTGATAGCCCAGGCACTCGACCGGGCACGGCTCTACGACACCAAGCACCAGCTCGCCCACACCCTGCAGACCGCGCTGCTGCCCCGCTCCCTCCCGGGGGTGCCCGGGCTGGACGTGGCCGCCCGCTACCTCCCGGCCGGGCACGGCATGGAGATCGGCGGCGACTTCTACGACCTGATCCGCTGCGACGACACCACCGCCGCCGCCACGATCGGCGACGTCCAGGGCCACAACATCCAGGCCGCCGCCCTCATGGGGCAGGTGCGTACGGCCGTCCACGCCCACGCGACCGCGGGGGCGGCCCCCTCGGACGTCCTGGCCCGGACCAACCGCCTCCTCTCCGACCTCGAACCGGACCTGTTCACCAGCTGCCTGTTCGCCCGGCTCGACCTCGCCGGGCACAGGGCCCGGATGGCCACCGCCGGACATCCACCGCCGCTGATCCTGCACCCGGACGGCCGTACCGAAGCCGTCGAGCTGCCCCCTGGTCTCCTCCTCGGCATCGACCCGCACTCCGCCTACAGCACGGTCGAGGTCCCCTTCCCACCCGGCACCCTGCTGCTGCTCCACACCGACGGTCTCGTCGAGACCGCCGGCACCGGCATCGACGAGGCCACCGCGGCCGTACGCGACTGCCTCGCCCGCGCCCCGGACCGCACCGCGGACGAGCACGCCGACGCCCTCGTCCGCCACGCCACGCGAGCCGCGACGCGCAGCGACGACGTCGCGCTGCTGCTCATCCGCCACGCATCCGGCACGCCGGGGCAGCCCCGCTGAGCGCGGCGCACGGCCACCGCTCCGCGCCGGGTGGCAGCGGGACCCGCCCACCGCACCACCGGGCCGGAACGGTACGGGGAGCCTTGTGCCCGCCTCGAAGCGGGCGCTCAGAGCCTGACGGCCCCTTCGAAGACGACGAGAACGCCCACCGCGGCGATCACCACCGCCATCACTCCCGCAGCATGGCCCTCCAGCCACCGTCTGACCCTGGTCAGGGGGGCGAGGACCCGCTCCCCCATGACCACGTGGAGCGCCACGGGCAGGGCCACGGTGCTGGCCGCGCAGGCGGCGAACACGGCGAGGGCCGACACTCCGCTCGTGGTGGCGTGCGCGCCGGACCCGATCGCGAGACCGGCGGCGGCGGACAGCAGCAGGATCTTCGGGTTGGCGAGCGACAGCAGCAGCCCGAGCCGGAACGCCCTGGCAGGGTGCGCGCCGGTGAGCATCCGCATCCAGCCCGGCGCCGGCCTGCCATGCCGGGTCAGCCACTGGCGGAGGCCGAAGGCGATGAGGAGCGATCCCAGGCCCACCCTGGCCCAGGCGACCCAGGGGGGACCCTCCTCGGGGCGGTGGACGACGGAGGCCAGGGCGGCGCAGGCGGTCGCGGGGACGAGGATCCCGATGACCCAGCCGGCCAGAAAGGCGCTGCTGGTGGCTCGGGGCCGCGGGGTGAACTGCATGAAGAGCGCGGGGATGAGAGTGAACGGCGAAACGGCGATCACCACTGCGAAGAACACGACCTCACCGAATGACACCGGCACCGCCCTCTGCCGCCCTCTGTCGCCCACGTCGTATCGCGCGTGCGCGCACGGCCGCCCGCACCCGCGTACGCGACCCGCCCGTGCCGCACCGGGAGTCCGGGGGGCACGGTGACCCTGCCGAGGATGTCACACGGTCCGGCGCATCGGGGGGCAGCGACCACCCGGGGACGTTTCGGCGCGCCCTCCGCTCTTCGGAAGCGCGCCCGGCCTCGGGCGCCGTCGGCGTCCCCGAGGGCGCCGGACGCGGCCCGTACACCGAGTGAGCCGGTCAGGGGACGTCCTGGCGGGTCCGGGCACGGGTGGGCCGAGCGGCGATCGATCCGGGTCAGAATGCCGGACGGCCCGCCGGCGCGCGGGAACTGCTGCGAATCGGAAGGACGGGCGGCATGGGCGGCATGAACGGCGAGACCCTGATGCGACGGATCCTCGACCACGGGAGCCGGGCCGACCCCTATCCGCTGTACACCGAGCTGCGCAGGACGCCGGTGTGCAGACAGGAGGACGGCAGCTACGCCGTCAGCACCTACCACGAACTCCTGGCCCTGCTCCACGACCCCCGCCTCACCTCCACCCACGCCGAGCGGGAGGCGGCCGACGGCGGGCAGCTCCCGCCCAGCTTCCTCGGCATGGACCCGCCCGAGCACGACCGGGTCCGGTCCCTGGCGATGCGGCAGTTCGGGCCCCCGCACTCGCCGAGCCGCATCCAGGACATGCGCGGGGAACTCGAGAGCACGGTCCGGAAACTGATCGACGCCTTCCCCGAGGGGGGAGAGGTCGACCTGGTGGACGCCTTCGCCTACCCGTTCCCCGTGACCGTCATCTGCCGGCTGCTGGGGGTGCCGCACGAGGACGAGCCGCGCTTCAGGACCTGGGCCGACAAGCTGGTCGCCTCCATCGACCCGCGGCCCGGCGAGGACCCGGCCATCAGGCTGCGGGAGGGGGCCGAGACCAGACGGGAACTCGCCCTCTACCTCAACGACCTCGTGGAGAAGGGCGCCCACGGGTCCGGGGACGGGGCCGGGGACGGCTCCGGTGACGGCTCCGGGGACGGAATGCTCTTCCGGCTCGCGGACGACCACGACGCCGAGGGCGGACCGCTCAGCCGTCTGGAGCTCCTCGTCACCGCGGTCCTGCTGCTGATCGCGGGCCACGAGACGACGGTCAACCTCATCACCAACGGTATGCTCACCCTGCTGCGCCGCCCGGAGCAGTGGGAACGGCTGCGCCGGGAGCCGGAGATCGCTCCCCGGCTCGTCGAGGAACTGCTCCGGTTCGAGCCGCCGGTACAGATCATTCCGCAGCGGGGCGCGCTGGCGGACATCGAGATCGGCGACGTCACCATTCCGGAGGGATCGGTGGTCGCCCTGGTCCTGGCATCGGGCAACCGGGACCCGAAGCGCTTCACCGACCCGGACACCTTCGATCCGGACCGCCCCGACATCGAGCACCTCGGCTTCGGCAGCGGCATCCACAGTTGCTTCGGCGCGCCACTGGCCCGCCTGGAGGCCCAGATCGCCCTCACCGAACTGGTCCGCCGGCTCGACAACGCCCGTCTGCTCCAGGACCCTCCGCCGTATCGCAGCAGTGCGGTGCTGCGCGGGCCGCGGCACCTGACGATCGGCTTCGACCGGGTGCTGGCCTGACATCGCAGCCCCGGCTACCCGGAGCCGGCGATCGTCCCCGGCCCCGAACCGGCCTGGCCCCGAACCGGCCCGGCCCCGGCCCTGAACGGGCCGTCGCGGGACCATCCGCCGCGCGATGGCGCCCCGCCGCATCCGTGCCGGCTGTCGGCGCCACCGTGCGGGCGCCCCCGCGCCGGCGGGATGCCCGCTGCCCTCGCCGCGCGTCAGCGGAGCACCGACGACCTGCCGTCCGCCGGTTCACGGCAGACGGGCACCCGCCGAACGGCGATGCCCTCCCGGGCCGGGTTTCCGCCCCAGTCCTCCCGGGCGGGCACCTCCTCGCCCTTCATCAGGAAGGAGTCGGCGGCGAGCCGGGCGTGGTCGCCGACCGTCGTTCCGTAGTGGACGAAGGCGCCGACGCCCAGGGTCACGTGCGCGCCGAGGGTGGCCTGGTCGGACTTGAAGGCGCCGTCCTCCTGGGAGTGGCACTGGATGACGGTGCCGGTGTTGAGCGTGCAGCCGTCGCCGATGCTGACGAGGGAGCGTTCGATCAGCGTGCAGCCGTCGTCGAAGACCTGCCGGCCGATCCGGACCCCCAGCAGCCGCCAGACGACGTTCTTGAACGGTGTGCCGTTGAAGAGCTGCATATAGCGATGGGTCGTCAGCTTCCAGAAGCGTTCGTGCCGCCAGAAGGACAGGTCGTAGATCGAGCAGTACAGCGGCCTCAGCGGCTGGACGCGGATCACGACGCGCTCGACCAGCGCGAAGTAGGCGACGGTGAACATCAGGGTGATCAGGCTGAACAGCGCGACCCACGCCACACCGTGGGCGTGGTAGAGATCCACCGCGGTCATCGCGATGAGTGCGACGACGTAGAAGTGGAACCAGCGCACCAGCAGGTACAGGGCCGCCGTGAAGGCGTTGTGGCGGTTCTTCCCGCCCAGGCGGCGGCGCAGTTCGTCGCCGGTGGCGAGGTGGTCGAAGCGCTGGTCGCGCCGGACGGTGCGGGGTATCTCGAAACTGGGCGAGCCCAGCAGGCCCACACCCTCGCGGACCGGGCCGTCGACGGGCACCATGACCTTCGTCGCGAGCAGGCAGTTGTCCCCGATGCGGCTGCGGGCGGGGTAGACGACGTTGTTGCCGAGGAAGCTGCTCGCCCCGATCGACGCCGGGGAGAAGCGGAACGTGGTGCTGGAGAAGTCGGCGTTGATGACCGAGAGGCCGTCGGCGACCATCGTTCCGGTGCCGACCCGGCTCAGGTACGGGGTGTCGTGCTTGACCAGCGAGCCGAAGTTCGACCCCGTCTGCTGGACCCGGCCCAGGTCGTAGCCGAGGCAGCGCAGGTAGTGGACGATGGCGGAGCTGTCGCCGAAGAGCAGGACGAAGAACCTGACGTTGGTCATCCGGGTGAGGGCTCGCTGGAGGCCGTGGTGGACTCCGAACAGCGGGTAGACCCGGCCCGGCTTGATCGCCAGGCGCAGCAGCCGGGGCACGGCGTTCACGGTGACCAGACCCACCAGCAGACCGCCGAAGAAGGCGACGAGCGAGGCGATCAGCACATCGAGGTAGAACCCGGGGCTGGTCAGGGCCAGCTCGGGACGCAGCAGCTCGCCGAGCTGCGGCAGTACGGCGAACAGCAGGCCGATGCCGCCCAGCGCGAGGGGCAGGTACACCCCGAGCAGCAGCAGGAGCTGAGCCGCCGTGTAGAGGGTCTTGCGCAGTCCGCCGCAGGGGGCGGCCTCGACGGCGCGGAAGTCCGTGGTGGTCGGCTGCGCGGGGGATCCGTGCCAGGACTCGCCCGCGGGGACGGCCTGACCGCTGTGCAGCGCGGAGGCGTGGCCGAGCTGGGCGCCGTCGCCCATCGACGTACCGATGTCGAGGACCGTCTGCTCGCTGACGGTCACGTCGCGGCCGAGCGCCACGGGGCCGATCTCGATCATGCCGTCGTTGGCGCGGTAGCAGGCGAACAGCACGTCCTTGCGGATGACGGTGCCCTCGCCGATCGTGAGCAGGTCCGTGCACACCGGGACGGTACGGGAGAAGACCGAGACGTTCCGGCCGATCTTCGCGCCCAGCGCCCGCAGGTACAGCAGGTACAGCGGGGTGCCGACGAACAGGCGCATCGGGCTGAGGCGGATCAGGGTCTTCACGCACCAGAAGCGCAGATAGCCGAGGCTCCACACGGTGAGCCGCCGGGGCCGGAAGCGCCCGACCAGCAGCCACTTGGCGACGACGGGGAGTGCGGACAGGGCCGTGAATGCCGCGGCCGCGAACAGCGCCGACCTGACGTAGACGCCGACGGGCCCCGAGCCGCCCCTGATCCACTCGTATCCGCTGGTCAGGACGATGGCCGCGACGAAGGACAGGCCCAGGAAGAACAGGAACTGCAGTGCGCCGCACAGCAGGTACTGCCGGGTGCGCGCCCTGGCGGGCAGCTCGGAAGCCCCGGATGCCGCTCCCGGCGTCCTGACCGATGCCGGCTCCGATGCCGTGAGGGGCGTTGCCCCGGCGGACGCGTCGGCCTCGCCGGGTACGGCCGTGCTCTGCGGTCCGGCCTGCGGAGAGCCGAGTGCCGAGGCCAGTTCCCGCATGGTCGGATAGCGATAGACGTCCTTCATCGACACGGTGGGGAGGTCGTCGCGTTTGCGGACGCGGGCGCAGAACTGGGCCATGATCATGGAGTCGGCGCCGAGGTCGGTGAAGAAGTGGCTGTCGGCGGGTACCTGCTCGGTGCGCAGGACGCCCGCGAGGACCTCGGCGAGGAGGGTCTCGGTGTCGTCCTGCCGCGCCGGGCCGTCGGCCGGCGGGGAGGCCGGTGGCTGCGGGGCCGCGGGGGCCAGTGAGGCGGCCAGGCTCTGCAGGGTGGGGTGCTGGTAGACGTCCTTCATCGACACGGTGGGGAGGTCGTCGCGTTTGCGGACGCGGGCGCAGAACTGGGCCATGATCATGGAGTCGGCGCCGAGGTCGGTGAAGAAGTGGCTGTCGGCGGGTACCTGCTCGGTGCGCAGGACGCCCGCGAGCACCTCGGCGAGGAGGGTCTCGGTGCTGCCCGCCGTGGCCGTGCTCGCCCGGACCGCCGCATCGCTCTCCGCGGGGGCGGGTCGTTGGAAGCTGTTGCAGGTCACGACAGTTCCTCCCGGAGGGGGCGGCCCTCGTCGGCCAGGAGCGCCGCCGTATCGCGGCTGTCCCTGCCGCGACCGTGAACGCATGCCCGCGACCCGATGGTCCCAAGGTCAGCAGATGCTTTGCGGTCGTATGTCCATGGATGCATGAGTCGTTCACCTGCGGTCGTGCGGCCCTCACCCTGGTGTGTTCAGGGTGCGCTCATATCGGATTCACGCCGGAGGCGGCGGGGGAGGGCACCACGGTTCTGGTTTCAATCGCCTCTTGTTCCAGTAGGCCCGATCGGGCGGTTTCTGTCCTGTTACTGGAGCTCGGGGCTTGACCCGGGCGGCCGGATCTGCAGGGCCGCACGGGGCGGCAGCGAGTCCGTGTCGGCCGTGCCGCAGCCGACGCCGCCTCATCGGGCTACGACGCCTTGTGGGCGGGCAGTACCGCCTCATCGAGCTACGACGTCTTGTCGGCGGCCAGTACCGCCTCATCGGGCAACGACGCCTCCTCGGCCGGCGGCGCGGTTCGGGGGACAGCGCCCCTCAGGTCAATGCTGCCTCATTCGCGCTCCGCTATCAGCGTGCCGCGGCTTCGGCAAGTCCCGAATCGCTGTGGGGTGACACCAGGAGCGCCGCGGGGTCCACTGGTGTCCTTCGGACCGCCCCGCCGGCGCGCAGGGAGCAGGGCCCGCAATGCGGCAGCACCCGCCGCTCGGCGGGGGTGGTCCGGCCGCCTGCCGGGTGGTTGAACCGGCATGTTTCTCGAATCGTGGTGACCGATGGGACACGTCTTCGCTTCCGCCGTACCGTCCGCGACGACCGCGGACGGTACGGCCCACCGCGCGCCGTCAACGGGCCGGCTGGTCGGCCTCGATCTGGCACGGGGTGTGGCGATCATGGGCATGTTCGCCGCGCACGTCGGTCCCGATCCCTCGGTGGGCGGGCCCGTGGGCTGGCTCATGGAGGTGGCCCGCGGCCGGTCGTCCGCCCTGTTCGCGCTGCTCGCCGGTTTCACCCTGGTGATCCTGATGGGCCGGCCCCGGCCGCACACGGGGCGGGCCGGCCGCCAGGCGGCCGGGCGCGTACTGATCCGCGCCGCGCTCCTGATGGCGCTCGGATACGCACTCGTCCTCCTGGACACCGACGTCGACGTCATCCTGTCCTTCTACGGCCTGCTCTTCGTGCTCGCCCTCCCGCTCTACCGGCTGAGCGCGCGGACGCTCGCCCTCATCGCGCTCTCGACCGCCCTGGTCCTGCCCCAGCTGCTCTACCTGCTGCGAGCCGCGATCGACGGCGGGGAACTCGCCGACGCCGTCGTAGGACTCGATCCGCTGGCACGTGTCACCGGCTCGGACGGCTTCCTCGAACTGTTCGTCACCGGCGAGTACCCGGCGCTGACGTGGTTCCCCTTCATCGTGGCCGGAATGGCGGTGGCCAGGCTCGACCTCTCGCGCCGTGACATGCCCCCGAAGCTCGCGATCACCGGAGCGGCACTGGCCGTGATCGGATACGGGGGGTCGTGGCTGGCCCTGCACCTCGTCCCGGGCGCCCTGGCGGGAGTGAGCGCCGCCACCGGCGGAGGCCCCGCGGCCTCGGCGTGGTGGTCCGACGCCGTCGGCGAGGAGTTCGCCTCCGGGCACCCGGCCTGGCTGCTGGTGGCCTCCCCGCACAGCCAGACCACCTTGTCGATCGTCGGCAACACCGGCGTCGCGCTGGCCGTGCTGGCCGGCTGCCTCCTCGCCGTGCGGCTCGCCGGCCCCAGGGCCCGGCTGCTCGCACCCCTCGCCGCGGTCGGTTCGATCTCCCTGACGGCCTATGTGGCCCACATCCTCGCCATCCGGCTGCTGGGCTCGGTCGGCGGCGAGGAGTGGCCGGCGCTGCCGGTCCTCCTCGGGTTCGCGGTGGTGGCCATGGCGGCAGCCGTCCTCTGGACCCGCTGCTTCCGGCGCGGTCCGCTGGAGCACCTGCTGCACGGGGCCACCCGGCCCGCCCGTTGGATCACCTGACCTGACCTGACCTGACCTGACCCGACCTGGCCTGACCGGCGGACCGGACCGGCCGGGTGGCGTGCCGTCCGGGCGATCATCGGCACGCTCCGTGCCGGCGGGGAGGAGTGGACCCGCCGGCGCGGCGATGATTCCGGACCGCCGCGCCCGGAGGCGGCGGCTGCGCCTCGCGCGTACCCATAGGGTGACCCCCATGCCCACCAGGTTGAGTTCCACGAGGACCCGCGCCGCGCTCGGCACATCGGCGCGTGTGTCGGCCGAGTTGCTGCTGGTCTTCGTGATGGTCGCGGTGGCCCTGTGGCTGCTGGGTCGGATGTGGCCGGTCGTCTGGCCCCTGATCGTGGGCCTGCTCCTCACCACGCTGACCTGGCCGCTGACCCGGCGGCTGCGCGGGCGCGGATGGCCGCCCGCCCTCGCCGCGTCGGCGGTGACCGTACTGTTCCTGCTGGTCGCCTCGGGCGTCGTGGCGCTGATCGCCGTGCCGGTGGCATCCCAGTCCGGCGAACTGTCCGACGGTGTCGTCCAGGGCATCCAGCAGGTGCGCGAGTGGGCTGCCGGACCTCCGCTGAACATCGGGGACGACCAGATCACGGGTGCTTTCGGCACCGCGGTGGAGCGCATACAGGACAGCGCGGGCAGCATGGTGACCGCGGTCGTCACCGGCGTGGGCACGGTGGTCAACGGTGTCGTGACGGCCGTCCTCGCGCTCTTCCTGATGTTCTTCTTCCTCAAGGACGGCCCCCGGTTCCTGCCGTGGCTCTCCCGCCAACTGCCCGGCTCGCTCGCCGTCCACGTCCCGGCGGTGGCCGCGCGCGGCTGGAACACGCTGGGCGCGTTCGTACGCTCGCAGGCGTTCGTCGGGCTGATCGACGCGGTCTTCATCGGCATCGGCCTGTGGATCCTGGGCGTACCCCTGGTGCTCCCGCTCGCCGTACTGACCTTCGTGTCCGCGTTCGTCCCGATCGTGGGTGCCCTGTTCGCCGGCCTCGTCGCGGTGCTCATCGCACTGGTGTCGAACGGCCTGGCGGACGCGCTGATCGTGCTGGCGATCATCGTCGTCGTGCAGCAGCTCGAGGGCAATGTGTTCCAGCCGATGATCCAGGGCCGGGGCCTCGGCCTCCATGCGGCGGTGATCCTGCTGGCGGTGACGTTGGGCGGCAGCCTGGCGGGCATCGTGGGCAGTCTGCTGGCGGTACCGGCGGCGGCAGTGATCGCGGTGGTGTGGAACTACCTGCGTGAGCAGCTCGGAGACCCGGAGCCTGAACAAGAGCCCGAACGGGCGCCCGAACCGGCGCCCGAATCCGTGCCCGAAACGGAGGCCGGCGAGCCCTCCACCGGTGCCGCCGCCGCCGTTTCGTAGCGCCTGCGGCGGGGCCGGCCCGAGCGGTGCGTGCGCCGGGCCGCTCGTCGCTGCCGCCGTCCCGCCCCGGGCGGCCAGGCGCCTGGGGGCACGCGGCCGGTGACCCACGCCACAGGCGCAACTGTCCCCCTTAATGGGAATCTTGAATGTGTATTTGATAGCGTCCTGGCCGTGCGACTCACCAAGTTCACCGACCTGGCCCTCCGCTCCGTGATGCGCCTCGCGGTCTGCGCCGACGATGAGGTGCTGACCACCCGCGAGGTGGCCGAGGCCATGGGTGTGCGGCAGACCCACGCCGCCAAGGCGATCACCCGCCTGCAGCACCTGGGAGTGGTTGAGGCCCGTCGCGGCCGCGGGGGCGGACTCGTGGTGACCGACTTCGGCAGGCGGGCCTCGGTGGGCTGGCTGGTGCGGGAACTCGAGGGTGAGGAGGAGGTCGTGAGCTGCGACGACCCGCCCTGCCCCCTGCGCGGCGCCTGCCGTCTGCGGAGTGCGCTGCGCGACGCCCAAGCGGCCTTCCATGCCACGCTCGACCCGCTGAGTGTCGCCGATCTGGTGGCCTCGCCCACCGGGCCCGTCCTCGTCGCCCTCGGCGGTCCGCCGCCCCGGTAGCCCCGCCTCCGGTAGCCCCGGCCCCGCACGAAAAGGACTCCCGGGCCGGGGGTATGCGGATCTCTTAAAACACGAAGATCATTTACCTATTAGGAGTCATCCTTGCTCTCCGAAAAGGCCACTCCCGTCGTCCGGGCCACGCTTCCGATCGTCGGGGCCGCCCTGGGGGACATCACCGAGCTCTTCTACCGCAAGCTGTTCGACGCCCACCCCGAGCTGCTGAGAGACCTGTTCAACCGCGGCAACCAGGCGAACGGGGAGCAGCGGAAGGCGCTGGCCGGTTCGATCGCCGCCTTCGCCGGAATGCTGCTGGAGCAGCCCGGCACCCGCCCGGACGCGATGCTCGCCCGGATCGCGCACAAGCACGCCTCACTCGGCGTCACCTCCGGCCAGTACAAGATCGTTCATCGCCATCTGTTCGCGGCGATAGCGGAGGTGCTCGGTGACGCGGTCACGGACGAGGTCGCCGCGGCCTGGGACGAGGTGTACTGGCTGATGGCCAACGCCCTGATCGCCGTCGAGACGCGCCTCTACCAGGAGGCCGGCGCCACCGAGGGCGAGGTCTGGCGGACCATGGAGATCGCCGGACGGCGTCAGGAGACGCCCGATGTCGTCTCCTTCCTGCTGCGGCCCCGAGACGGCCGGCCCGCCGGAACCTTCCGGGCGGGCCAGTACGTCGGCGTGCGAGCCGAACTGGCCGACGGCGCCCGGCAGATCCGCCAGTACAGCCTGTCCACCGCCCCCGGCCGGCCGGAGTGGCGGATCAGCGTCAAGAGGGTCCGCGGCGCGACCGGCCCGGAGGGCGAGGTGTCGTCCTGGCTCCACGAGCACGCGCACCCGGGCGACGTGCTGACGGTGTCGGTGCCCTTCGGCGACCTCGTCCTGCCTGAGGGCGGCGAACCGCTGCTGCTGGCGTCCGCGGGGATCGGGAACACGCCCGTACTGGCCCTGCTCGACCACCTGGTGTCCACCGGCTCGGACCGCACCGTCGTCACGGTCCACGCCGACCGCACCCCCGCCGACCACGCCCATCGCGAGGAGCACCTCGCCCTGGCGCGCGCGCTGCCGGGCGGCCGGCTCCACCTGTGGTACGCGTCGCCCGGCCACGACGCCCCGGACGTCCCGGCGGGCCGGGCCGACCTGGACGGCCTGGACCTCCCGGAGGACCTGACCGCGTATCTGTGCGGTCCACTGCCCTTCATGCGTACGGTGCGAAGTGACCTGCTCCGCAGGGGCATACCCGCCGAGAGGATCCACTACGAGGTCTTCGGACCGGACCTGTGGCTAGGCCGGTAGGAGCGTCGGTCCGAGCGATGGCACCGGGGCGGCGGGGGTGCGCGCTTCCCCGGTGCGGTCGGCGCCGCACCGGGAACGGGTCGGCCGACCGGTGGAGTCGGGCGTCGAGACGCCTCGGAGGCCGTCGAGGGCATCGAACAGCGCCGGGCGCACCGGTCTCGGTGCGCCGGATCCGAAGAGGCGCCCTGGCGCGCCGGGAAGTGCCCGCTCGAGGAATGCCCCCGCACGAGGAGTCCCCCCGCCCCCGCAGCGAGGAAAGCGCCCGCACGAGGAATCCCCCCGCACGAGGAAGAGGTACACCGCGGATGAACACCCCCTGGGCGGCCGTGGCCGCCGCGACCGCCTTCGTCTGGTTCGGGATGGTGCTCGCCATCTCGTTCATCGAGGCGCCCCTCAAGTTCCGGGCCCCGGACGTGACCCTGCGGATCGGTCTCGGCATCGGCCGACTCGTCTTCCGCGCGCTCAATCGCGCCGAAGCCGTCCTGTCCGCCGTGCTGGTCGTGGCGGTCGCCGCCGGCGGCCTCCCCGCCCCCGTCGTGGTCCCGGCGGTCCTCGTCGTCGGGCTGCTGCTCGTGCAACTCCTCGCCGTCCGGCCCGTCCTCAACCGCCGCTCGGACCGGGTGCTGACCGGGGAGGACGTCCCGCGCTCCCGCGCCCATCTCGTCTACATCGCCTGCGAGTCGGCCAAGGCGCTCCTCCTGCCGGCGCTGGGCGTCGCCGCGCTGTCGGTCTGAACGCGCCGACACGGCGGGGGTCGTAACCGAGGCGAAGACACTGATGAGGTCTGACTAACTCTGATGAACTCTGACGAAACCTGAATCAGTGGACTTGTCGACGCAACGATGGCCGTAAAGTGACTATCGCCTTTGTGTCCTATCCGCCAGAATCGCGGCCTGCGGTGCGCCGCAGGCAGCCGTGGAGAAATGGGGGGCGACCATGGAGATCGCAGAGGCCAGGCAGGCCGTCAGTGACCTCAGGGCGGCCCAGCCGTCATTCACCGGGCCGGACGCCGCTCGGGCGAACACGCTTATCGGTAACCCGGACGCCCTGGACCAGGGCTTCTACGGCACCTGTGGTATGGCCGCCGTCGTCCGCAGCTTCCTCCAGCACGACCGGGCCCGATTCGTGAACCTGCTCCAAGCGGTCTATGCGGGTGCGGACTTCAACAGGATCCCCACCGGTCCGGGCGTGCTTCTGCAGGGGCGCCTGAAGCAGCGCGACGCGAAGGCGGCGCAGCTGAACACGGCGTACATACCGCTGTTCGACCTGGACTTCGTGCTGGCCCGAAGCCTGGGCAAGCTGCTGAAGATCCGCTCGCCGCAGATGTATGCGGCACAGAAGCTCTTCTCGGAGGAGATCGCCCGGCTGTTCAACGTTCGGGAGCCTTTCCTGGACGCGTTCACGCTGGACCCCGAGCACATCCCCACCCTGAACGCGGCCAAGCTCGACACCCGCCTCAGCTGCGAGTTGAGGATCAAGGGCTGGCGGCTGGGGCAGGTTGCGGGCTTCACCGTCGACCTGCCCACCACGAAGATCGAGACCAGGACGCCGGGGGACCACTGGGTGCTCAGGTTCAACGCCGGTGGCCGTGAACGGGCCCTCCGGGTCCTGCGGACCGCTGCCGGACCGCTCCAGGTCGCCGTCGACGTGCACGGCAGCGAGTCGGCCTTTCGTGACCAGGGCGATCTCGGGCTCGACTCCGATGGCCTCGGACATCTCATGCTCCATGTCGCTGCCGCCTCCACCGCCACCATCACACGGATCGACCCTCTGGCCCCGCAGGCGGCGGTCGATGTGGTGAACGCCCAACTGACCGGCCCCACACCGTACGTCTACGGACTCGTCCGCAGCTTCGACGACTGGCAGCGGGCGAAGTGGGAGGCCTCCGCGCGCACCTTCCCGAACCCGCCGAGCCCTCCGGCCCCCGTCTGGGGTCGCGTGGAGCCCGAAGGCGAGCACATCATCGCCGTCAACGGCCGGATCGAGAGGGAAGCCGACTTCTACGTGCTGCCCGTGTGGACGTGGAAGACGGCGTTCGAGGTCCGGGTCCCCGCTGCCCACCTGGCCGGGTATCTGCCGATTCTGGTGCACGGTCAGATCGGCGCATAAGGCGTGTGCCGTGAGTGGCTCATCACGTGGGGTGATCTTGATTTGTGGCGCGTGGAGATCTGACGGACAGGCAGTGGGCCCGGTCGGAGCCGCTGTCCACCGAGGGCAGGAAGCCGGGCGGGCCGCGGGTGGAGACGCGCCGGCAGATGGTCGACGGCATACGGTGGCGCCCTCACCGGGACGCCGTGGGGGATGCCTCGGAGGGGTACGGGCCCCGGGGCCGGGTGTGCGACCCAAAGGTGCGGTAGAGGTCGTCAGCGGTGGCTCAGCACGTTGACCACCCGTCCGCTGGGGTCGCGGACAAAGAACCGCCGCACGCCCCACTCCTCGTCCTGCAAGGGGTGAACGATCTCCGCACCGCTCTCCCGCATGACCGCGTAAGCCGCATCCACGTCGTCCACCTCGATGCTCATGTCGGGCGAGACAGGCGCGGACTTGTCGCCGGTCATGACGCTGATCTGCGCTGCTGGGGTGGATGGGGCAGCGAGCGTCATGATCCAGCCGTGGTTCATGACCTCCTCGAAGCCCAGCAGTCCGTAGAACGCCCGACTCTCCGGCACGGCCTCCGACCGGATGATGGGCATGACACGGCGAACGGCCATCGACGACTCCAGGGTGGGAACGGATCTGTCTCCATGCCTCACCCGGCATGCTACGGCAGGTCCGTCGCCGCACACATTCGTTTGCGCGCTCCAAGAGGACTGCGTCAGGTGGGCTGGACCTGCGGTGATGGCGCCGCTCGGACAGTCGGCGGCACCCGGAATCGAGGCGGCTTCCGTAGGCCGCGGCCGCACGCCGCGAACCGATGATGGTGCGTGATGAGCCGAGTCGAGGATGCCGCACCGCCGGCCTCGGCGCCCGCGGGGCCGCGGGCCGGTCCGGACGCCGCTCAGAGCGAGTCGACCAGCTGCGCCAGGGCGGCGCCCAGCCGGTCCAGTCCCGGGCCCGCGGGCCCCCCGGGTTCGGTCATGTAGACGTCGCGGCGGATCTCGATCATCAGGGCGCTCACGCGAGGGTCCCTGCGGTGGAAGTCGAGTGGGACGTACGTACCCGCGAAGGGGCTGTCGCGCCCGGTGCCGCCGAAGCCCGCGAACGCCCGCTCGGCGGCGGCGAGGAGCCCGGGCGGGGTGTGGAAGGCGTCCGTGCCCAGGCAGACCGGCGGCCGGGGCCCGTCGCCGTGCAGCTCGTAGGGCAGCGGGGCCGTGGGGTACGAGTGCACGTCGATGACGACCGCCCGTCCGGCGGCCGCGAGGCGGTCGGCCACGACGGCGGTCATGGCCCGTGCATACGGGTGGAAGTACCGGTCGAGGAGCGGCTGCGGGTCGGTGTCCTCCGGCCGGAGCCGCTCGCGGTGCGTGGTCCTGGTGTAGACCGCGCCCATGCCCGCGGCGACCATCTCCTCGCGCCCGTCGGGGAATCGCTCCGGGTCGACCACCAGCCGGGAGAGCCCGTTGACGAACTGCCACGGCCTGAGCGCGGCCGCGTCCGCCGCCGCGGCGGAGAGGGCGGCGGTGTGGGCATCGGTGATGTGATCGAGCTCGATCGTCAGCGCGGCGTCGTCCAGCTCGATGCCGCGCCGCACCGGTTCGGGAATCTCCCGCGAGGAGTGCGGGACGTGGAGCACGACGGGGGAGTCGCCGGCGCCCGGAACGAGACGGAAGGAGGACACGGACAACGATCCTACGGCCGGTGCCTGGTGCCTGGTGTCTGGCACCGGCGGCCGACGCCATCTCCCGGCCCCCGCTCCGGAGAGCCCCGTTCGCTCCATTAACATCGAACTGATTTCTGACGCAACCTCTCTTTTTTCTGGGTGTGGCTGGTTATGATCGGCCTCCTCATCCCTGGTCCCGACCTGGCCGGAACGGTGTTTCCCGAGTGCCCCGGGGCAGCGCCCCGGCCCGGTCGACGGTCCGTCACGCTGTCCCCCGCTCCTGAGGACTGATGTCACCGATACAACGCATCGGGTCGCGAGGCCCGTCGGCGAAGCGCCGGCGGCGCACGCTGCGCCTGCGTACGCTGCTCATCTGGCTCGCGGTCGTTCCCATCGTGGCCCTGGGCGCGCAATCCGTCCTGGCCGCGAACCGGTTGCTGGAACAGTCGGGGCACCTGCGCGCCGACGTGGAGTCCGGTGAACGGATCGGCATACCCCTGTACCGGCTCATGGTCGCGATGCAGTCCGAGCGGACGCTGACCGCCGCACGCTGGGCCGGCACCGGGGTGCCCGAGGACCTGATGCGGGAACGGCGCGCGGCCACCGACCAGGCCGCGACCGCCTTCCGCCGTTCCTGGGAGCCCGGGACCGCGGTGTCCGAGGTGGCGGACCGGCGGCTGCTGGAGGTCGCCGAGGGCCTGGGCGAGCTGGACGCCTACCGCGAGCGCACCGACAGCGGATCCGGGAACGCCGACAGCACGCTCGTGTTCTACACCGGCGTGATCGGCCAGATGATCCGCTTCTACCAGGACGAGCTGAGCCACACCGAGGACGGCGGGCTCATCGAGGACACCCGCGTGGTCAGCGCCATGTTCGCCGCCTCCGAGATGGTCGCCCAGGAGGATATGATCATCGCGCAGGCCGGCCCCTCCAGGACGCTGACCCCCTCCAGGTTCGCCGACCTCGTCAACGCCGTCGGGGCGCAGCGGTACCTGTACGACACATGGGTCGTGCCGTACCTGCCGGACGCGCAGAACGACCTCTACGCGCAGATGGTCAGATCGGGGGCGTGGCAGACCAAGACGCGCATCGAGAGCGCGGTCCTGTCCGAGCAGACGATCACCGACGACGGGGTGAAGCTGCCGCGGGACGTCAACGGCTGGCGGGCCGCGCAGCAGCAGTGGGGGCCGCAGCTGACCACCCTGAACGCCGACCGGTCGCAGGCCCTGCTGGACCTCGCCGACGCCCGGGCGACCGACCTGGAGACGGACGTCGCGTGGCTGATCGCCGGGAGCATCGCCGCACTGCTGGCCGTCGCCGCCGTCGTCGCCCTCACCACGGGGTCGGTGCTGCGCCGGCTGAGCCGGCTGCACCACCGGACGGTGACCATCGCCGAGCGCGTCCTGCCGGACGTCGTCGACCGGCTGCAGAGCGGCAGGCCCGTCGACACCGCCGCACTGCCCACGGTCCGGGGCGAGAAGGACGAAGTGGGGCGAGTCAACGACGCGTTCGCCCGGGTGGTCGCCGTGTCGGTGGACGGCCACACACA
This sequence comes from Streptomyces tirandamycinicus, assembly GCF_003097515.1. Lineage (NCBI taxonomy): Bacteria > Bacillati > Actinomycetota > Actinomycetes > Kitasatosporales > Streptomycetaceae > Streptomyces > Streptomyces tirandamycinicus. The sequence goes on from NZ_CP029188.1 coordinate 6,149,381, forward strand.
GCTCGCGGCCGAGCGGCAGGGCTTCGGCATGTTCGCCGCGGGCATCGCCTCACGGACCGGGAACCTGGTCAGCCGTCAGCTGAGCCTCACCGAGGAGCTCCAGGACGCCTTCGGCCACGACGAGGCGCTCCTGGCCCAGCTGATGCGGGCCGACCAGCTCACGGTCGGCATGCGCCGGCAGATCGAGAACCTGCTCATCCTCTCGGGCGGCGAGATCCCCGACCCCCATACCGAACCCATGCGCATCGCCGACCTGCTGCGCGAAGCGGCCGCGGAGGTCGAGGACTTCCGGCGGATCGAGCGCCAGGCGCTGGACGAGATCAGTATCGAAGCCGCCGTGATCAGCCAGGTCAGCCACCTGCTGGCGGAGCTGCTGGACAACGCCACGCGGTTCTCGCCGCCGAGGTCCAAGGTCGTCATCCGGGCCGAGCTGGTGGCCGACGGAATGTCGGTCGAGATCGAGGACCGCGGTCCGCGGGTGGCCCCCGCGACCTACGAGGAGATGAACGGGCGCCTGCACTCGGCACCGCCGTACGCGGTCCTGGCGGAGAACGCCCACCGGCTGGGTCTCTTCGTGGTCGGCCACCTCGCCGACGGGCTCGGCGCCACGGTCACGCTGCGCAGATCGGTGTACGGCGGGACGTCGGCCGTGGTGATCCTCCCCCGGGAACTGCTCGTACCGACCCGGAACGAGACGGGTGGCGCGCCGGACGCGCCGGTGCGTGGGGAGTCCCCGGCGGACGCGCCGGTTCGCGGGGAGTTCCCGGCGGACGCCGTCCATGAGCTGCCGCCGAGTGCGGAGGACGCCGGGGTGCGGTCCGTACGCGCGGAGCCCGCGCTCGCGACGGACGGCCGCGGCGAGGGCGAGGTCGGGGCCGAACCTGTCCGGCGCACGGACGCCGGTCTCCCCGTCCGCGGGTCCCACGGGCGGACGCCCGATCGGCCGGACGGGGAGTCGCCTGGCCGGTCCGCCGGTGAGCCGCCCGAGCCGGACGGGGAGCCGACCGCACTGGACGCGGTCTCGCCGGGCAGGCCGTACGGGCTGGTGCCGAGGCAGCCGGGAGGGAAGCCGCCGGGCCGGCCCCGCGCGGCGCTGCCCGAGCGCGCGGCCGAGCCGTCCGGCGACCGGACCGCCGAGCCGCCGCACCGGCGGCCGCCCCCGCCCCCGGCTCGGCCCGTCCGCCCCGTCGGGCCCGCCCGTGACGTGCGTCCGGCCCTCCCCGAGCGGGTCCCGCAGACGCACATGGCCGAGCAGCTCCTGGGGCCGCGCCGCGCGACCGAGGCGGCGGCAGTACGGGAAGCGGACACCCCCGAAGAGGTGGCCGACGCCTGGGCGGACTACGAGCAGGGAACCCAGACGGTGGAAGACGAGCTCCGACAGGATCAGCGATGACGACGACATCCAACGACATGATCTACAGCGTCCTGGACAACAACCTCAGCAGGATCGCGGACATCAAGGGCGCCGTTCTGCTGTCCAATGACGGGATCATGCTCAGCTCCTACTTGCTGGACCGCCCCCAGGGGGAGCGCATCGCCGCGGCGTCCTCCGGGATCGCGTCCACGATGAAGGCGATTTCCGGGGATGTCGACGGGGGCCGGGTGATCCGCCAACTGGTCGAGATGGAGGACCGGTACCTCTGCATCGTCGGATGCGGGGAGGGCAGCACCCTCATCGTCGTGACGTCCCGCAAGGCCCGGCTCGGCGAACTGGGCGGCGAGGCCGTACGCACGGCGCAGGCGCTCGGGGAATGGCTGAGCACACCCGGACGCGGTCAGGCGCCGACGTCGTAATGAGCGAAGCGCCGCGCCGCGAAGGCGGTCGCCGGACGCGCCTGTACGCCCTGACCGACGGGCGTACGACCGCTCCGCCCGCCTCGCTGACCATGGACACGACGGTCATGGCAGCGGTCTCCGCGGACGCCTACGACGGCCTGCCCAGCGAGTGGCAGGCCGTCCTGTCCCTGTGCGTGCCGCCGAACGGCCTGGCGGTCGCGGAGATCGCCGCCCGTATGCACATGCGCCTGACGCCCACGATCCTCCTCCTCGGCGAGCTGGAGGACCGTGGGCTGGTCCGGCACCGGTCGCCCCTGGAGGAGACCGAGACCACCAATGTCAACCTGCTCATGAGAATCAGGGACAACCTTGCCCGGATATGACACCTCTGCCCAGGAAGTGGCCCCCGTCAAGATCCTCGTGGCCGGGGGATTCGGCGTCGGCAAGACGACTCTGGTCGAGACGATCTCCGAGATCGAGCCCCTGCGCACGGAGGAGCGGCTGACGGCCGCCGGCGTCGGCGTCGACGACCTGCGGGGGATCGAGTCCAAGTCGTTGACCACCGTGGCCATGGACTTCGGCCGCATCACCCTCACCGACGCCGGTGTCGTCCTCTACCTGTTCGGGACGCCGGGCCAGGAGCGCTTCTGGTTCATGTGGGACGACCTGCTCAACGGCGCCCTGGGAGCGATCGTGCTGGTCGACACCCGCCGGCTCGACCGCAGTTTCCCCGCGGTGGACTTCTTCGAAAGCCGGGGGCTCCCGTTCGTGGTCGGCGCCAACTGCTTCCACGGCGAACAGCTCTACAGCCCCGATGAGATCAGGTCGGCCCTGCACCTCCGCGACCCGGACACGCCCGTCCTGATGCTCGACGCCCGCATGCGCGCGGACGTACGCGCGGCGCTGCTCGCCCTCCTCGACATGCTGATCGCCAAGGCCGGGACGGTGGCCCGGGTCTGACGGCGGATCGCCGGGCCTCGCCACCGGGGGAGTCCGGCGGCGGCCCCGCCTACGGGAAACCGGCACCCGGGGCCTGACGCGCGGCCGAGTGCGGCACGCCCGGCGCCGCGGTTCACGCCCCGGCCCGGGCCCCCGGCGGCCGGCAGAGCGCGGCGCAGCCACCGCGGCGCGTTGTCCCACCCCGAAGCGGGCCCTGGCCATGCTGCCGTCCCCATGGGGATGCCGCTCTCGCCGTCGCGGTGCTCGGCGTCGCGCATGCGCTGATCAACCGTGTCCGGCCCGCGCTCCAGGTGCCCGGCTGCGCCGCCGCTCCGGGAGCCTGCTCGCGCCCGCCGCGCTGCACTGCGCGCTCAACAGCGCCGGTTGCGCGCCGGCGTGGCAGGTCACCCGGCCTGGCTGGCGGACCGTCAGAAACGGAGGCGGGGGCGCCGTCCGCGCCGGGGCCGGCAGACCCCGGACGAGCGGCGCCCACGCGCCCTCAGGCCCCCGGCGGCACGTGTGCCGGGCGGCCACCGCCGCGGGTGAGCCGATGGCCCCAGATACCGGCCAGCGCGGCGAGCACCGCTCCGCACGCCGTCCAGAGGATGCGCGAGGACCACCAGCCCGACGCCCAGCCGCCGTCCGGCTCGACGTCCCGGCCCGAGGCGGGGACCAGCGGGGCGGCGAGCCGGCCGTCCACGGCCGTGGCGCCGCCGGAGTCCGCGGTGACGACCTCCACCGCGGCCTCGGCCGGTTCGCCCAGGTCCTCGGCGGGCGCCGTGACGACGGTCAGCCGTACGTAGTAGGCCCCGGGCAGCGGGTCGTTCGCCCAGGGCTCGGACCAGGCCCGGACCGTCCGCAGCGCGCAGCTCAGCTCGACCGACGACGCCCCCGCCGGGACGGCCCGGGTGTCGCTGCCGTACCGGCAGGCCTGGCGGCGCCGCAGCCCGTCGTACACGTCGAGCCGCCATGTCCGGGTGCCGCGGCCCGCCGTGGAGCGGGGCAGTTCCACCGTGGCCCGGACGGTGGCCCGCTGCCCGGCGTCGGCCGGGAACTGCCAGTACAGGTAGTCACCGGTGGACGCCTGCGCGGTGGCCCGCTGCCCGGGGCGTATCACGGTTGCCGTGCGGAACGACGTTCCGGCCTCGGTCGGCGCGGCGCCCTCGTCCCCCGTGCTCGCACTCGGCGACGGCGAGTCGGCGGCGGCGACGCCCGGGAACGGCAGCGTGAACAGCGCGGCTGCGGCGAGCAGTCCGGCCGTGAGAACTCGTACGGTTCGCATCAGTTGCTCCTCCAGACGGCGATGCGCCAGCGAGAGATCCAGCCCCAGAGCGCCCCCGCGGCGAAGCCGGCGAGCGTCAGCAGGCCGAGCAGCCACCAGCCGTGGCCGAGGCCGAGGAACGCCGCGTCGCCGGCGTCCCGGGGGCCGCCGGTGATGTCGATGGTCAGCTCGAGGGGCAGGCCGGGGGACGTCCGGACCGACGCGGGGGCGGAGAAGGAGTTGCTCACGCGCAGGCAGACGGTCTCGGCGGCGGGTCCGGAGTCGCCGGAGTCGCCGGAGTCGTCGGCGTCGCCGGAGTCGCCGGTGTCCGCCTTGGGGTAGCGGAGGCCCGTGGAGACGACGTCGGTGCGCCCGTCACCCGTGGACTCCCCGCGCACGATCTCGCGGCCCGCCAGGGTCGAGGCGCGCAGCAGCACACCGTGGTCGCGGTTCACGGGGCGGTCGACGGAGATGCTGACCGAGGCGCGCAGCTCCTGGCCGGGGAGCAGGTCCACCCGGTACCAGCGGTGCTGGCCGAAGGCCTCGCGGTCGGCGTACAGACCGGCCTTCAGCCGCGGCGCGTCCGCACAGCGGTCGCCGCCCTGGGTGGCCACCGGGGTGACGACGGGCTCCGCGGCGCGGTCCACCAGCTGGCCCACCCGCTCGGACAGTTCCTTCTTGTGCTGCACGGAGGAGTAGGTGCCGCCCGTTGCCTCGGCGATGCACATCAGCTGGGCGCGCATCCTGGCGTTGGGGACGAGGCCGAGGGTGTCGATGGTGATGCCGACGCCCTTGGCGGCGATCTCGCGCGCCACCTCGCACGGGTCGAGCGGGGCGCAGGTGTCCTCGCCGTCCGTGATGAGCACGATCCGCCGGGTGGCGTCGCCGCCCTCCAGATCGTCGGCGGCGCCGAGCAGGGCGGGGCCGATCGGGGTCCAGCCGGTCGGGACGAGCGTCGCCACGGCCGCCTTCGCCTCGGTCCGGTCCAGCTCGCCCACCGGGTAGAGCTGCCGGGTGTCCTTGCAGCCCTCCTTGCGGTCCTTGCCCGGGTAGTCGGCGCCGAGGGTGCGGATGCCGAGCCGTACGTCCTCCGGCACCGCGTCCAGCACCTCGTTGAACGCCTGCTTGGCCGCGGACATCCGGGACTGCCCGTCGATGTCGCGGGCCCGCATCGAACCGCTGACGTCGAGGACGAGTTCGACCTTGGGGGGTTCCTTAGCGGCGGCCCGGTCGGCCGTGCCGCCGGAGTCGGCGGAGGCGGCGGAGGGGAGGAGTCCGCCGGTGAGGGTGACCAGCAACGCGCCGCCCAGGACGGCCGCCAGTCGCTTTCGTATGATCATCGGCGGATCATAGTGAGCGGGTCCGGTCCGGCCCAATTCGGCTCCGGGGCGCGGCCCGGGCAACTGCGGTGACATGCACGCCGGTTGGCGGTGGCCCCCGGCCGCCGCCTGCCCAACGGCCCTGCCCAACGGCCCTGCCCACGGCCCGACCTGTCCCGGGCGGGCTCGCGGAACCGGCGGACGCGTCGCCCCTATGATGGGCCGATGGCGTCGATCCGGCAGTTCCAAGTCACCTTCGACTGCGCGAATCCCGAGCGCGTCGCCCGCTTCTGGTGCGAGGTGCTGGGGTACGTCGTACCACCGCCACCGAAGGGGTTCGCCGACTGGGACGAGTTCGACCGCACCCTGCCGCCGGAGCGCCGGGGTTGCTGGTTCGCATGCGTCGATCCCTCGGGCGTGGGCCCCCGGCTGTTCTTCCAGCGCGTCCCGGAAGGGAAGACCGTCAAGAACCGGCTGCATCTGGATGTGCGGGTCGGCACCGGGCTCGTCGGTGAGGAGCGCCTGGCCGTGCTCGAGGCCGAATGCGCACGACTGGTCGCGCTCGGCGCGGTACGGGTGCGACTGCTGCGCGCCGACGGCGTCAACGAGTCGTGCCTCGTGATGCAGGACGTCGAGGGCAACGAGTTCTGTCTCGACTGAGTGGCCGCGAGCGAGGCGCCTGCGCGAGGCGGCCGGGACGGTCCGCCGCCATGCGGCTCGCAGCCGGCCCTGATCCAGCTGCTACCGGCCGGACCGGCCGACCCGGCAAGGAGGACGCGTGGACGTGGACGATCCGCACATCCATGTCGAGTCGAAGGTGGCCCACGACTCCGCCGCCGTCCGCAACGTGGTCGCGTCCACCTTCGGTCTGGCGGGTGACCCGCCGAGCGCCGTTACCACCGGATGCGGCACGCGGGTGCCCTTCGCGATGACGTCGCCGCGTCCGGACAGGGTCACCTGTCTTCCCTGCCGGGAGTACGCCCGGCGCCAGCACCTGCGCTCCGCGGAGTGGGTCGAACGCCTCGGCACCGTGCCGGGCTCGACCGTCAGCCGCGCCCAGGCACAGCAGGCCGCGGACAGGCACCGGGAACTCGCGGAGAGGTTCGCCGACGCAGGGCACTGAGCTCCCCGGCGGTCTTGGGGCCGCGGATGGCGCTCTACCTGGCTCCTTCCCTCCTCGGCACCAGCGACCTGGTGCGGAGTGGATCCTCCGGGGCATCGAGCCCGGGCGTCGGCGCTTCGCGCCGCGAAGCCCTGGACACGTCTTCATACGGGACTCGCGACGCAGCAGCGGCACGACCACACGTCGCCCACACCCTCGGGGTGTGCCGACGCCCCGTTCGGTACCGCCGCCGGCCGCACCGCGGGGGCCGGACCGGCCGACGCGGCCCGGGGGGCCGTACCGTCGGCGGTACCGGACCCGGGCGTCGCGCCCTCACATCAACTGCCGCCGCACCAGCTCGTGCAGCCGTCCGCCCACCTCGGCCAGCAGCCGGGCGGGCGGGCCCTGCTGCACCACCCGGCCCTCGGACATGACGATCACGCGGTCGGCGTCCATCACCGTGGACAGCCGGTGCGCGATGACGACCCGGGTGGCGCGCAGCGCCCGCGTGCTCTCGGTGACGATCCGCTGGGTCGCGTTGTCCAGGGCGCTGGTCGCCTCGTCGAAGAACAGCACCCGCGGACGGCGCACCAGGGCCTGGGCGATCATCAGCCGCTGCCGCTGACCGCCGGAGATCGCGCCGCTGCCGGAGATCATGGTCTGCATGCCCATGGGCATCCGGCGGATGTCCTCCGCGAGCCCCGCCATCTCGGCCGCCGCCCAGGCCTCTTCCTCGGTGAACGGCTCCGCGCCCCGGATGCAGTCCAGGATCGAGCCGGTGAACGGCTGGGAGTTCTGCAGGACGACACCGCACTGGCGGCGGACCGCCGCCTGGTCCAGGGCGGCGAGGTCCTGGCCGTCGTACAGCACGCTGCCGGAGGCGGGACGGTCGAAGCCGATGAGCATGCGCAGCAGGGTCGACTTCCCGCAGCCGCTGGGCCCGACGATCGCGACGAACTCCCCGGGCTCCACGCTGAAGGACACGCCGTCGAGGACGAGGGGCCCGTCGTCGGTGTAGCGGAAGGACACCTTGCGGGTCTCGATCGCACCCGACAGCCCGCCCGGCTGGGTGCTGGTGCCCCGTACCTCCGGAGCCTCGTCCAGTACCGGCTTGACCTGCTCGAACATGGGCAGTACGGCGGCGGCCGAGACCAGCGCGCCGGTCAGCTGGGTCACGGACGTCAGCATCATCGTGACGGCCGTGTGGAACGTGAGGAACTCGCCCGCGCTCAGGCTGCCGCTCGCCGGGCCCGCCAGCAGCATGAACATGATCAGCGCGCTCAGCGGCAGATAGACCGCGTCCAGAACGGTCGTCAGATTGCGGATCCGGCCGGCCCGCCGGTGCAGCTCCCGGCTGCGCGCGAACTGCTTCGCCCAGGCCGCGTACGCGAAGCTCTCCGCCGCCGCGACCCGCAGCTTGGGCAGTCCCCGCAGGGTCTGGAAGGCCTGGTTGTTGAGCTTGTTGTTCAGTTCGACCAGCCGGCGCTGCCAGCGCAGCTGCCACAGCCCCATGCCGAGGAACACCGTGCCGATCACCAGCAGCATGCCGATCGCCGCCAGCGCCAGCGGCACGCTGTAGACGAGCAGCAGCACCATGTTCATCGCGCCGACCGTGCTCGCCTGGACGACGACCGGCCCCACCCCCGACAGCAGCCGCCGGATGGCGCTGATGCCCATGGCCGCGCTCGCCAGCTCACCGGTGGAGCGCTCCGCGAAGAACTTCGTCGGCAGCCGCAGCAACCGGTCCCACACCGCGGGCTGCAGCGTGCTCTCGATGCGTCCCTCCAGGCGCAGCACGGTGAGGTTCTGCATCAGCATGAACACCGCCGACACGCCGCCCGCGACCATCACGGCCACCGACACCTGGACGATCAGGTCGGTTCGGGCCCCGGGCACGTACTCCCCGAGCACCTTGCCGGTGGCGACGGGCACCACGGCACCGAGGAGGACCGCGACCAGTCCCGCGACGGCCAGGTTCCGCACGTCCGTGCGCGAGCCGCGCAGGCTGAAGACCGTCAGCCGCCACAGGCTCATCGGCCGCTCGGGCAGCGGCCGGTAGAACATCACGGCCCGAGGCTCGAACTCCTCGGCGTTCTCCTCGTCCACGCGGATACGGCTGCCGGTGGCCGGGTTCACCGCCCGGTACCCGCCGCGCCGCCACAGCAGCGCGACCGGCGCCCCGGACTTGGCCCGGTGGCCCACCAGCGGGCCGCAGTCCTCCCGCCACCAGCGGCCGTCGAGCCGGACGGCCCGGGTGCGCACCCGGGAGGCCAGCGCGATCCGCTCCACCGGGCCGGTCCGCTCGTCGACCGGTCCGCCCCGGGGCGGTTCGGTGAGCGTGATACCGGCCGTCGAGGCGACGAGCCGGCACACCGCGTAGGCGGCGTCGTCGGACACGGCGTTCCGGGAGCGCGCCGAAGAGGCCCCGCGGGAGCGGCCGATGGACGCCAGCAGCGCCTGGTCGGCACCGGCGCGCACCGCTTCGCCGGCCTTGATCCCCGCCGCCGCCCGGTCCTCGTGGGCCTGCTCCATGCGCTCGATCCAGCGGTCGAGCCCCGACAGCAGCCGGTACTGCTGGTTGACCATCTGCTGCCACAGGGCGCCGTCGACGAGCAGACCGGTCGCGGCCTCGGCGCTGAACGCGGCGCCGTACTGCACACTGCCGGGGAACACCGGCAGCCACAGGACGTCGTCGTCGGTCACCGCGTCGTCGTCCGCCGTCCGCCCGTCCAGCGGCGCCTCGAACAGCACCCGCTGACCGCGCCCGACGCCGAGCGCGAACGCGTGCTCCAGCAGGCTGAGAGTGCCGTCCTGGCTGTCGTACCCGCTCTGATAGGGGCTCTGGTACGACCAGGCGTCGCCGTACCCTGACTGCGGCCGGAGCTCCAGCAGCGGGATGCGGCGCAGTACGCATCCCTGCAGCGGGCGGCCGACCAGGGTGTGCTGGGGGCCCTCCACCGGGCCGAGGAGCAGTGTGCCCTGCTCCAGCCGCCCGAGGAAGTGCCATTGCCCCTGCCGGGCCGCGTCGACCGCGAACAGGTCGAGCGCGCCGTCGACCAGCAGCCACAGCACCTGCGGGCCCTCCAGCGGCAGACTGCGCAGCCCGGCGCAGTCGACGTGCTGCCCGAGACCGCCGAACGCGGCGAGCACCGCGTCGTCGGGACGCGCGGACCCGGCGTGGTGGCCGGGCTGTACGGGGATCACGTCAGTGCTCCTTGACCAGTTCGGCGTACGCGCCCCCGCGCGCGAGCAGTTCCTCGTGCCGGCCGCGCTCCACGACCGTGCCGTGGTCGAGGACCACGATCTCGTCGCTGTCGCGGACGGTGCTCAGCCGGTGCGCGATCACCACGCAGGCGCAGCCGCGGCGGCGCAGATTGTCGATGATCAGCTGCTCGGTCTCGGCGTCCAGCGCACTGGTCACCTCGTCCAGCACCAGCACACTGGGGCGGCGCACCAGTGCCCGGGCGATCTCCAGCCGCTGCCGCTGCCCACCGGAGAAGTTGCGGCCGTCCTGCTCGACCCGGCCGTGGACGCCGCCGGGCCGCCGGGCGACCACGTCGTACAACTCGGCGTCCCTCAGCGCGTCGGCGACGGCCTCGTCGGTGATCGAGGGGTCCCACAGGGCCACGTTGTCGCGTACCGTCCCCTCGAACAGGAACACCTCCTGGTCGACGAAGGAGACGGATGCGGCCAGCGCGCCGCGCGGGATCTCGTCCAGCCGCCGTCCGTCGATGCGGATGACGCCCTCCCACGGACTGTAGAGGCCCGCGATGAGCCGGGACACGGTCGACTTGCCGCTGCCGGAGCCGCCGACGAGCGCGACCTGGCTGCCCGGCCCCACCGACAGCGAGAAGCCGGTGAGCAGCGGCTTGTCCAGCGGGCTGTAGCCGAAGGCGATGTTCTCCAGCGTGACGTGCCCGCGCAGCCTGCGGGTGCTCGCGGGGGGCTCGGGGCGGGTGTACAGCCCGTCGGCGGGGAAGTTCTCCACGTCCTTCAACCGGGCCACGTCGGCGGCGAAGTCCTGGATGCGGGACGCCATCCCGTTGAGGCGGGTGATCGGCGCGGTGAACCGTGTCACCAGGGCCTGGAAGGCCACCAGCAGACCGATGGAGATATGGCCCTCGACCGCCCGCATCCCGCCGATCCACAGGATGAGCCCGCTGTTCAGCGTGGCCAGGGCGGGCGCCACGACGGCGAGCGCGGCGCTCGGCACACCGAGCCGCTGCTGCTCCTCCAGGGTGATGGCGTGCTGCCCGGCCCAGCGGCGGAAGTAGCCGTTCTCGCCGCCGGTCGCCTTCATCGTCTCGATGAGCTGGATGCCGGTGTACGAGGTGTTGGTCAGCCGGGCGCTGTCCGCGCGCAGCTTCTGGGTGCGGGTCGCCCGCAGACGTACCACGATCCGCATGGCGACCACGTTGAGCAGCGCGATGAGCACCCCGACGACGGTGAGCTGGGGGTCGTAGGTCCACAGCAGCAGCGCGTAGAGGAGGACGACGACGCCGTCGACGGCGAAGGCGGTGAGATCGCGGGCGAGGGTCTCGGCGACCGCGTCGTTCGACTGCAGCCGCTGGACGAGGTCGGCGGGACTGCGCTGGCCGAAGAACGTCACGGGCAGTCTGAGCAGGTGCCGGAAGAACCGGGCGCTGCTCAGCGTGGAGGAGATGACGCGGCCGCGCAGCAGGTTCGCCTGCTGCAGGCCGGTCAGCACGGCGGTCAGTGCGACCATCGCCGCCATCGAGGCGAACAGCACACCCAGCAGCGAGGTCTGACGGCCCACCAGGTACATGTCGATATAGGTGCGGCTCAGCGCGGGCAGCGCCGCGCCGACCGCGACCAGCAGCAGGCTGGCGAGCAGCGCGGCGAGCATGGTGCCGGTGGTGCCGCGCAGCCGGGCGGGCACCGAGCGCAGCACGCCGGGCCTGCGGCCGCCCCGTCGGAAGCCGTCACCGGGCTCGAAGACCAGCACCACCCCGGTGAAGCTGGTGTCGAAGTCCTCCATGGACACGAACCGGCGGCCCTTGTCGGGGTCGTTGATGTGCACCCCGCGGCGGCCGAGACGGTGGCCCATGCCGTCGTGGACGACGTAGTGGTTGAACTCCCAGAACAGGATGGCGGGCGGCCGGACCCCGGCGAGCGCCGCCGGTTCCATCTGCATGCCCTTGGCCTGGAGGCCGTAACCGCGGGCCGCCTTGAGGATGTTGCTGGCACGGGAGCCGTCGCGGGAGACACCGCAGGCGATCCGCAGCTCCTCCAGGGGCACGTGCCGGCCGTAGTGGGCGAGCACCATGGCGAGTGCGGCGGCACCGCACTCCACGGCCTCCATCTGGAGCACGGTGGGGGTGCGGACGCTCTTCTGCCTCGCGGGCGCGGCGGGCCTGCGGGCGCGGCGCGGGTTCGCCCGCCGCTGATCGCCGCCGCGCCGTCCGCCCGCGGTTCGTGCGGCGGTTCGGGCGGTGGTACGGCCGGTGCTACGGGGAGTGGTGCTACCGGGAGTGGTGCTACCGGGAGTGGGGGAGGGAGCCGTCACGGGAGCAGCCAATCGATCGGGCGCTGGGAGGCCAGGCGGATCGCGCCGCCGGCCGGGGTCATGGACGCGACGGCGTACGGCGGCCCGCCCGCGGTCGACCATGCGTACCCGGATTTGGTGCGGGCGGAGCGGTCGAGCTCCACCAGAACGGCGACGGGCCGGCCCTGGCGGGTGAACTGCTCGGCGAGCTGGGCGTCGCCGAGGAAGCCGGCGATCTGCTGCCGGCTCTGCGGGGCGCGGCCGACGGCCTCGACCCGGCCGCGCAGCACTCCGTACTGCTGCGACGGCACCGACTGCACGGTGAGGTCGACCCGGGCGCCGACGGGGACGGCCGTGCCGTTGTCGGCGGGGAGGTAGAGCACCGCCTTCAGCGGGGCGCCGGTGCCGTCGACGCGTTCCAGCACGGCGACGTCCGAGCCGGTGGTGACGACGGCGCCGATGGTGGCGGCGAGGGACGTGACGCGACCCGGGGCGAGGGTGCGCACGAGGGTGCCGCCCTGCTTGCCGTCGCCTGCGTCCTTCTCTCTGCCTTCGTCGCTCTCGCCTTCTCCGCCGCCGGTGGCGGTGCCCGATCCGGGGCCGCCCGTGCTGCCGCTTCCGGTGGACTCGCCGCCGCTCCCGCTCCGGGCGTCGGCGGTGCGCACCCGCAGCAGCGGGGCGCCGGCCGGGAGGCTCTTGCCCTCCTCGGCGAGTACTTCGGTGACCTGACCCGCGACGGGGCTCTGCAGCACGTAACTGCCCTGGGCGTGGGTGAGAATGCCCGGCGCGCGGACCGTGGGCGAAACGGTGCCGGTGGTCGCCCAGAGGGCACCCGCCGCCATCGCGACCACCGTGGTGGTCAGGACGAGCCATCCCTGCGGGCGGGCGAACCGCACCGGCAGGTCGATCTCCTCCGGCGACTGCAGCTTGGAAAGGGCCTTATGGCGGAACTGCACGACACTCTTCCTCGACTGCGACGATCCGTGCCAGGGGTATGCTGACGCGTGAGCCCCGGAACCTTGACCGTTCCGGGGCTCACGCGTTGCCGGCTCAGAGGGAGGCGGCGTAGCCCGTGAGGGCGGCGGAGTTGAGACCCGCGAACGACTCGACGGCGGCGAGACCGCCACCGGCGACCTCGGAGACCGGGGCGACGGAGTCGACGGTGGAGGTCAGGCCGGCGACCGCGGCCGAGGCGACGGCGCTGTGCAGACCACCGGAGACGTTGTCGAGGTCGGCGTCCGAGATCTCAGCGGTCTCGACCTGGGGGGTGAAGTTCATGAGGAAGCTTCCCTTCATGTGGATGTTTCTCAGGGCCACGGCCGGCCCCGCCGGATTACGTACCGGCCGCGTCGGCGGGCGTGCGGGCCTCCGAAACCGGAAACCGAGTGCAACTCCCGCAGTGCGCAGGATCAAAGCACGGCTGCGGACCCGACAGCCAATCCCCCGGCGCCGGGCCGGGGCCCGATCCGCCGGGCCATTAACGTGACGTGCAGGCGCGTCCACGAGGTGGTGGCGACTTCTTCACATGTTCCACCGGCTCGACTCCGTCCGTTCCGGATGACGGTCCGTCGCGGAATCGGACACTCCGGTCCCAATGGATCAGCCTGCCACCGGTACCGGCCGGACGGAGCGGGGAGCGGCAATGGCGTTGCACCGGCCGCGTGTTCGGTGTGCAGATTTTCGGAAGACTCGGTTCCGGGCGGCGGGCAGGGGCATGGGCGGCGGCCGGGCCGGGCACCGCGGCCGGCCGGCGGCCACGGGCCCGCACGGGCCCGCACGGGTCCGGCGGACGGGTGGGCCGCCCCCGGGGGCGGCCCACGCGGCTGTCAGCGGGAGGTGCCGAACGCCTGCGTCCACCAGGGCCCGCCGGAGCCGTCGTGGATGCCGACGCCCAGCTCCTTGAACGAGCAGTTGAGGATGTTGGCCCGGTGGCCCGGGCTGTTCATCCACGAGGTCATCACCGACGACGGGCTCTGCTGACCCCGCGCGATGTTCTCCCCGTAGGTGCTCCACTGGTAGCCGGCGGCGGTGATGCGGTCTCCGGGATCGGTGCCGTCCGGGCTGGTGTGGTCGAAGTAGCCGCGGGCCGCCATGTCCTCGGAGTGGCGCCGTGCGGCGGTCTCGAGCTTGTCGTTGCTGCGTACCGGCCCGCATCCGGCCTTGGCGCGCTCGGCGTTGACCAGGGCGACGACCTGCTCGGCGTCCCCGCTCGGCAGCTCGGGCTCCGGGGCCGGCGCCTCGCGGGTGGGCGTCGGCCGGGGCTTCGCCGTGCTCGGCTTGGGCTTCGGCTTCACCGTGCTGCTGGGGCTCGCGCTCACGCTCGGGCTGGGTGAGGCCGAGACGGAGCCAGAGGCGGAGGCGGAGGGCGACGGGGAGGCGGAGGCCGTGGTGGACGGCGAGGGCGTCGGCCGCTCGGTGGCGGCCGGGGCGGCCACGGTGGAGGCCGGCTCCTCGGACTCGTCGGGGCCGAGCAGGAGATGGGCCGTGCCGCCCGCGACGACCAGTGCGGCGACCGCGGCGGCCACGGCCGTGGTGCGGCGCCGCCGCCGGGCTCGGTCCAGTCGGGCCTGGGTACGGGCCGAACCGGCGCCCGCCGCCTCGCCGGAGCCGGCCGGATCCCCCGACCGGCCCCCGGCCCCGGCGCCGCCCGCGCCGGGGGCATGGGAGGCGTACGGGGCGCCCTGGGCGTGACCGTCTGCCGGAGCGCCGCCCGGGTGCGCCGCGCTGCCGAACGACGCCGTGGCCGCGGTGGCCGCCGTGTCCGTCATGTGCAGGGTGTGCGGGGCGAAGGCCGCCGCCGACGCGGCCACCGGCACCAGGGCGAGGCCCACGAGCAGCCCCTCGGCGGGCACCAGCCCCGACCAGTGCCCCGCACAGACCGTGCAGCCCCGGGCGTGCCGGGCGATCCGCTTGCGCCACAGGGCGGAGGGCAGAGCGTCCCAGCTCGCGACGATCGGCTCCAGCAGCACGCACCGGGGCTCCGCGGCCAGCGCGCGGACCACCACGCGGGCCGTCTCCAGCTGGGCCTTCATCCGCTGCACCCGTACCGCGGTGTGCTGTGGGGACAGCTCCAGCGCGGCGGCGACCTCCTCGCGGGACAGCTCCCCGGCGGCCTCCAGCCACCACAGCGACAGCAGAGCGCGGTCGTCCTCGTCCAGCCAGCGCGTCGCCTCGGCGGTCTCCCTGCGCTGACCGGAGAGGCCGAGGCGGGTGATGGTCAGGTCCACGAAGTCCGCGCCGGGGTCGACGACGTCGTACGCCTCCTCCAGCCCGCCGGCGCCGGGTATCGCGCCCGTGCGGCGCTCACGCCAGTGGCCGCGTATCTGGTTCATGGTGATGGCGACCAGCCAGCTGCGGAAGCTGTCCGGGCTGCGCAGTCCGTCCAGGCCGCCGAGGACGCGGAGCATGGTCTCCTGCACCACGTCGTCCACGTCCGCGTGCCCGTTCATGGCGCGGCCGACGATGTTGTAGACCAGCGGAAGGTACTCGGCCACGAGCCGGTCCTGGGCGTGCTGGTCACCGGCCTGCGCCGCCATGATCACCGCGGCTTCGCGTTCGCTGCTCACGCTGTGTCCACTCTCTTCCTGCGCTGTGGCGTGTCTCCCCCGACAGTTGGGAGACGTGCTGCCTCCGCCCCGATAACGGAAATCGGATAGGAGTACGCAGAAACAGCCGGGAGTGTTAGATCCGCACGCCAGGCGCGCAGGACCGCGGCGGAGGGTTCGAACAGTTCGCCCGGAATGCGGGCCGGCTCGTGCCACTCCCAGCGCACGATCTTGTCCGGCTCGGTGACCTCCGGTTCGCCCGCCACCCCCGTCACCAGGGCGGCCGCCGAGATCCGGGTCAGTCCGCGCTTGCCGTCCACGACCACGGCGACGACGGTCACGTCCTCCTCGCGGACCCGCAGCCCCGTCTCCTCGGCCAGCTCCCTGGCGCCCGCCCGCTCGAAACTCTCCCCGGGGTCGACCTTGCCACCGGGCAGCTCCCAGCGCCCGCTGTGGTCCAGGCCGAGCAGGACGCGTCCACCGGGCTCGAGGACGATCATGCCGACGCCGGTCAGGCCGTTGGGTGCGGGGAACGCGCGTGCCGGCCGCTCGCCGGGGGCGGGGGAGTGGGTCGTCATGCGGGGATCGTACGAGGTTGCGAATCCCGCCCGTGGCGGCGCCGCTGCGGGGCGCCGGTGGCGGTGCGGGGCGCCGGACGGGCGCCGTGCGTGCGGCCCGCGCCGGGCCGTGCCCCGCCGCCCGGGGCCGCCGCCGCGGCGGGAGCCCCGGGGGCCGACCGAGGGAGGGCTACGGGAGGGACCGCGGGAGCCGTCCGTGGGAGGGCTCGCGGGGCACGGAGGCCCGGGTGCGGCGGTCCGGGGCACGGGAGGCCCGGGGCGCGGGGCGCGGAGGCCCCGGGTACGGCGGCGGATTCCAGGGGCCTCCGCTCGGCGCGGGGTCGCGCCCGGGAGGGGCTCAGACGCCCTGGGTGCTTCTGGCTCCGCAGCGTGCCCACGCGGGCGCCACGCCGGTGATCTGGCAGACCATGAGGTACAGCGGGATGGGCGGGGTGTACGGGCTGGAGTCCTCCGGCCAGTGGATCAGCCGGGCGCCCGCGGCCGGCACATACGCCCCGCGCGAGTAGTACGCGGGCAGCGGCCATTCCAGGTCCTGGTCGGAGCCCGCCGGGACGATCCACCACATCCAGTCCGTGTCCGCGTAGACACAGCCCGTGTGCGGGAGGCGGGACAGCAGCCGCCTGCCGTGCCGGGCGGGCAGGCCGACGGCGTCGTGGCCGAGGGTGGCCGGCAGTTCCGGCGGGACGTCGAGGCGGGACTGTCCGCGGGTCTCGTCGCGTACGCGGGAGAGCAGGCCGGCCATCGACCTCAGCACTGCCGCCCCAGTGCCAACTCGGCCCAGACGACGCGGCCGGGCCCGGGGTGCGCGTCGTGCGCGCCCCAGGCGCTGCTGACCGCGTCCACCAGCAGCAGCCCGCGGCCGCCCTCCTCGGCGGAGACCCGGCGCAGCCGCGGTTCGCCCGGCGGGCAGCCCTCGTCCTGCACCGCTATCCGCAACTGGCCCGGCACGTCGTGCAGTTCGCACAGGACGCGCCGGCTCGCGGTGTGCACCACGGCGTTGGTGAACAGTTCGGAGGCGACGAGCGTCATCGTGTCGAAGTGGCTCTCGTCGATGCCCCAGCGTGTCATGCGGTCCTGGATCAGGTGCCGGGCGCGCCCGACCGAGTCGGCGCGGCCCGGGAGCTCGAACCCGAAGCGGCGGATCGCCGGCACCGGGGAATCCGGCCGGCGCGGCACCGCGAGTACGGGCCTGAGCGTGTTGCCAGGAGCCACGACCAATCCTTAACGGTGGGGAAGCAGTGCCGTACATGCCTCTTCCCGGGCACGGCGCGGCAGCCTCGTGAACTGGTTCACCGAGTCACTCTCCCCTCGAACCCGACACTTGGCAAGGGGCACTCTGGAAATTGCAGAGTGTCGAGTTCTGGGAGACAGTGGCATGGCACACTCGGCGTGACACCGGATCACGGCGTCGGGGCGGGCACATACAGAACAGGGCGCCGGGGAGGTCGGTAGTGAGCGAGCCGCGGTCCGCCCCCACCGTGGGGCAGGTCGTACTGGGCAGGCGACTGCAGGATCTGCGGGAGCGGGCCGGCCTGCGACGCGAAGAGGCCGCCAGGGTGCTCCATGTGGCCCCCGCGACCGTCCGCCGGATGGAGACGGCGGAGGTCGCCCTCAAAATCCCCTACGTCCAGCTGCTCCTGAGGGCCTACGGCGTCCCCGAGGAGGAGGCCGAGGGCTTCGTACGGCTCGCCGAGGACGCCAACCGGCCCGGCTGGTGGCAGCGTTTCCACGACGTCCTCCCCGGCTGGTTCAGCATGTACGTCAGCCTGGAGGGAGCGGCCGCCCTCATCCGCGCGTACGAACCGCACTTCGTCCCCGGCCTTCTCCAGACCGAGGACTACGCCCGCGCCGTCATGCGCAGCGGGGCCCTCGGCGCCACCAGCGCCGAGGACATCGAGCGGCACGTGGCGCTGCGCATGGAACGCCAGGGGCTGCTCAGCCGGTCCGACGCACCCCGATTCTGGGTGATCATGGACGAGACGGTGATCCGCCGCCCGGTGGGCGGTTCGAAGGTGATGCGGGCCCAGCTCGACCGGCTCCTCCAGGCCGCCGAGCGGCCCAACGTCACCCTCCAGGTCGCGGAGTTCGCGACCGGACCGCACGCCGGCACCTACGGCCCGTTCGTCCTCTTCCGCTTCGCCGTGCCCGAACTGCCGGACATGGTCTACAGCGAGTACCTCACCGGCGCGGTCTACCTCGACGCCCGCCCCGAGGTGGCCTCGCATCTGGAGGTCATGGACCGCATGGCGGCCCATGCCGCCACCGCACAACGCACGAAGGACCTCCTCAGGAGCGTCCGCAAGGAGCTGTGAATGGACCGCATCTACAACGGCATGCCCGCCCGGGAGCTCGGCTCGGAGGGCTGGCACAAGCCGTGGAGCGGCGGCAACGGCGGCAACTGCATCGAGGCCATGAAGCTGGCCGACGGCAGGGTCGCCGTGCGCCAGTCCGCCGATCCCGACGGCCCCGCGCTCATCTACACGCACGGTGAGATCGCCGCTTTCATCCAGGGAGCCAAGGCCGGTCAGGCAGACTTCCTCCTGACGTGAACGGCCGGCCACCGACCCCCGACGGCCGGGGGCGGGCTCGACCGGCCCGACCCCCGATCGGCGACCGCCGCCGTACGTGCGGTTCCGCCGCACACCGCCCACCCCCCGACCTCAGGAGGCGCCAGATGACCGGGCAGGACCCCGCCGCCGTACACATCGACACCAGCAAGCCGCACCCGGCCCGGATGTACGACTGGTTCCTCGGCGGCAAGGACAACTACCCGGTCGACGAGGAGATGGCCAAGCAGCTCCTCCAACTCGACGCCCGCGGCCGCGACATGGCCCGGGTCAACCGCGCCTTCATGCACCGCGCCACCCGCTGGCTCGGCGGCAACGGCATCCGCCAGTACCTCGACATCGGCACCGGCATCCCCACGGAGCCCAACCTGCACCAGATAGCCCAGCAGGTCGCGCCCGACTCCCGTGTCGTCTACTGCGACAACGACCCGATCGTCCTCGCCCACGCGGAAGCCCTGCTGCGCAGCACCCCCGAGGGCGCGACCGAGTACATCCAGGCCGACGCCCGCCGCCCCGCGGCCATCATCGAGGCGGCCGGCAAGGTCCTCGACTTCGACCGCCCCGTCGCCCTGTCGCTGCTCGCGCTGCTGCACTTCGTGGACGACGAGGACGGCGCCTACGAGCTGGTGAACCGGCTCGTGGGGCGGCTCGCCCCCGGCAGCTACCTCGTGCTGTCCCACACCACCGGCGACTTCGACCCCGAGAAGGCCGCCCTGGCCCGCGCGATGTACAGGGAACGGGGGCTCACCCTGCGCCCCCGCTCCCGCGACGAGTTCACCCGGTTCTTCGACGGCCTCGACCTCGTCGACCCCGGGGTGTCGCTGACCGCCGAATGGCACCCCGAACTCGGTGAGGCCGTCGCCGTCACGGGCGACGACCCCATCCCCGGCTACGCGGGCCTCGCGCGCGTGCGCTAGCCGCTCCCGCCACGGAGGTCTCGCCTGCCGTCCGGCGGCGGACGGCGGGACGGCGCGACGGCAGGGGTGATGTGGGCGGGGCGGCCGGAGGGGCAACGGGGTCGGCGGGGCGGCGGAGCATCACCCCGCCCCGGTCGCCCCTCGCGTCCCGCCCCGCGCTCCGAGGACCGCCCGGTACGGCGCGCCCGGGCCGGGCGGGCTCCGGCGACGCGGCCGCGGACGCCGCCGTCTCCCACCCCCGTCTCAGCCGCCTCCGCGCCTCAGCCGCACCGTCACGATCTGGAACGGCCGCAGCGCCAGCGGTACTCCGCCGTCCTCCACCACCAGAGGCGGACCCTCCAGGGGCCGCTCCAGCAGGTCCGCCAGTACCGCGCCGGCCGCCGGGAAGCCCGGACGCAGCACCGTCGCCGTGCGGCCGCCGAGCGACTCGTAGAGCCGGACGACGACGTCGCCCGAACCGTCGTCGGCGAGCTTCACCGCCTCCACCACGGCGGCGGGGCCGTCCGTCGTCACCACCGGCGGCACTCCGGCGCCGCCCGGGCCGATGCGCAGCGGCAGGTTCAGCGCGTATCCCTCCGCGACGGCGTCCTCCACCGTCGCGCCGGGCAGCAGCGCGTAGGTGAAGCGGTGCGGGCCCTGGTCCGCCCGGGGGTCGGGGATGCGGGGGGCGCGGACCAGGCTCAGCCGGACGGTCGTCGTCGTGCCGCCGTCCTCCGCGCGCGTCGTACGGGAAACGTCGTGCCCGTACGACGAGTCGTTGAGGATCGCGACGCCGTAGCCGTTCTCGCCGACGTGCACCCAGCGGTGCCCGTAGACCTCGAAACGCGCGGCCTCCCAGCTGGTGTTGGTGTGGGTGGGCCGGTGGACGTGGCCGAACTGGATCTCGGCGGTGGAGCGCTCGGCATGCACGTCGACCGGGAACGCGGCCTTCAGGATCTTCTCCGTCTCATGCCAGTCGATCTCGGTGACGACGTCGACGCGGCGGCTGCCGCAGCGCACCGTGACCGTCTGCACGATCCGCGAGCCCCGGCCGAAGGTCCGCTCCACGCGCAGCGCGCCGAGCAGCGGGCTGTCGTCGGCGATCCTGATGGTCGCCCCCTCCAGCAGGTCGGTGTACCGGTGCAGGTAGTGCCGGTCGAGGTCCCAGGCGTCCCAGTGGTTCGGCAGATCGCCGTGCAGCCGCAGCAGATTGCCCTTGCCGCCGGGCGCCAGCACCTCGCGGCCGGCGACCAGGTCCCGTACGGAGCCGAAGGTGCCGTCGTCGGCCAGCTCGACCCGTACGAGCCCGTTGTCCAGCGCCCGGTTGGTCACCCTGACCGGCGGTTGGGCCGGAGCCTGCGGCACGACCCGGGCCGAGCCGCAGGCCGGGACCTCCACGGCGACGGGCGCCGAGCCGTCGGAGAGCCTCGGCAGCCCCGGGTCGAGCACGTCGGCCAGCAGCGGCGGCACCCGTACCACCTCGGCCCGGTCCCGGGGGCCCGCGTTGTAGACCCACGGCTCGACCCGCCCCGCCCCGCTCACCGCCTCCAGGGCCTGCGCGGTGAGCGCCTCCAGCTCCTTCGTGACCCGGGCGTACTCCGCCTCGGCCTCCCGGTGGACCCAGGTGATCGACGAACCCGGCAGGATGTCGTGGAACTGGTGCAGCAGCACCGTCTTCCACAACCGGTCCAGCTCCCCGTGCGGGTAGGCGTACCCGGGCACGTGCAGGGCTGCCGCCGTCGCCCACAACTCGGCCTCCCGCAGGGCGTGTTCGCTGCGCCGGTTGCCCTGCTTGGTGCGGGCCTGCGAGGTGTAGGTGGCGCGGTGCAGCTCCAGGTACAGCTCACCCGACCACACCGGGGCGTCCGCGCGGCCCGCGTACTCCTCCCGCGCCGCCTCGAAGAAGGCGTCCGGGTGCTCGACGACCACCTTCGCCGAACCCTCCAGGTCGGCCAGCCGGCGGGCCCGCTCCAGCATCTCCCGGGTGGGCCCGCCGCCGCCGTCGCCGTGCCCGAACGGCGCCAGCGACCGGGTGCCGAGCCCCTTGTCCGCGTAGTTGCGCACCGCGTGCGCCACCTCGCGCCCGGAGAGGACGGCGTTGTAGGTGTCGACGGGCGGGAAGTGGGTGAAGATCCGCGATCCGTCGATGCCCTCCCACCAGAACGTGTGGTGGGGCAGCCTGTTGGTCTGGTTCCAGGACAGCTTCTGGGTCAGGAACCAGCTCATCCCGGCGAGCTTCGCGATCTGCGGGTAGGCCGCCGTGTAGCCGAAGGAGTCCGGAAGCCACACCCCGTGCGTCTCGATGCCGAACTCGTCGAGGAAGAAGCGCTTTCCGTGCACCAGCTGCCGGGCCAGCGCCTCGCCGCCCGGGAGGTTGCCGTCCGCCTCCACCCACATGCCCCCGACGGGAGCCCACTGCCCGTGCGCCACCGCCTCCTTGATCCCGGCCCACACCTGCGGGCGGTTGTCCCGCACCCACGCGTACTGCTGGGCCTGCGAGCAGGCGAAGACGAGCTCGGGGTACTCCCCGGCCAGCGAGAGCACATTGGCGAACGTGCGGGCCGCCTTGCGCTCGGTCTCCCGGATCGGCCACAGCCAGGCGGTGTCGATATGGGCGTGCCCGACCGCGGACAGGGTGTGCGCGCTGGCGTGGGCGGGCCGGGCGAGGGCCTCGGCGAGGACACCCCGGGCACCGGCCGCCGTCCCCGGCACGTCGTCGAGGTCGAGCACGTCCAGCGCCCGTTCCAGGGTGTACATGATCTCGTGCCGGCGCGGCTCGTGCTCGCCGAGTTCCAGCATCAGCTCCTGCAGCACCTGCAGGTCGAGCGACAGATGCCAGACGTCCTCGTCGAGCACGGTGAGATCGGCCCGGGCGAAGGTGTAGAGCGGCGCACTGCCCGCGGTGCGCTTGTCGCCCATCGGCGTCGGGGAGCGGAAGTGGTCCTTGAGGATGTCGGGGTTGGAGGCGGCCTCGATCAGGAAGGCGACCCGCTCGCCACCCGCCGCGGGGGAGGCGATCGGCACGTACTGGTTCTGCGGGTTGACGGCCTTCACGGGAGTGCCGTCCGGCAGGTGGACCAGCGCCTCGGCCTGGTTCCCCGGCCAGCCGCCGGTGAACCCCAGGTCGAACCACGCCTCCACGCGCCTGCCCGCCCAGGCCGCGGGCACCTCGCCGGCCACCCGGAACCAGGTGGTGCCCCACGGCGGACCCCACGCGGTGCCCGTGGCGAACGGCTCGTACGCGGCCTCCCGGGCCTCCTCGAACGGCACCGGCTCGTCGGGCACCTGCCAGGCCGCCACGGTCAGCGGCACGGACTCCGGGTGGATCACGGGCCGGACGCGCTGCTCCAGTACCCGTGCGACGCGCTGCTCGATCCTGCGCCGTTCGTCGTGCATCCGAGAGCACCTACTTCCGGTTGAGGTGGGCGAGACCGGGGTGTACGGCGGTGTACCCGTCCAGCAGGCGGCGGGCCACGGTGACGGAGTCGACCAGCGGGTGCAGGGCGAAGGCCCGCACGGCGGCGGCGCGCGACCCGCTCTCCGCGGCCGTCATGACCTCCCGCTCGACGGCCTTCACCGCGGTGACCAGACCGGTGGCGTGGCCCGGCAGCGGGTCGACGGCGTACGGGTGGGCGCCGCTCGCGTCCACCAGGCACGGCACCTCGATCACGGCGTCGGCGTCGAGCACGGAGAGCGCCGTACCGTTGCGGACGTTGAGGATCAGCGTGGTGCGCTCGTCGCGGGCGACGGCGCGCATCAGGGCCAGCGCCACCTTCTCGTACCCGCCCGACTCCAGGTCCGTACCCGCCCGTTCACCCGCACCCGACGCCTCCCGGCTGCCGGCCATGTAGGTGGCCTCGCGCTCGGCGAGCGCGGACCGCCAGCGCCGGAGGGAGGGCTCCGCGTAGAAGCCGGCCTGCTGGTCGCGGAGGAACGCCCCGCGGGTGCGTTCCGCCCGCCGGTACGCCCGCACGGTCTCGCGGTTGAAGTAGTAGTAGTGCAGATACTCGTTGGGGATCGCGCCGAGCGAGCGCAGCCAGTCCGCGCCGAACAGCCTGCCCTCCTCCAGGGAGCCGAGCGCCTCCCGGTCGGCGAGGAGCCGGGGCAGCTCGTCCCGCCCCCTCACCCGCACCCCGCGGAGCCAGCCCAGGTGGTTGAGGCCCACGTAGTCCATCCACACCCGGGCGGGGTCGGCGCCGAGCGCCCGCGCGACCCGCCGCCCCAGCCCCACCGGTGAGTCGCAGATCCCGACGACCCGGTCACCGAGCACCCGGGACATCGCCTCGGTGACGAGCCCCGCGGGATTGGTGAAGTTGATGACCCACGCGTCGGGCGCGAGCGCGGCGACCCTGCGGGCGATGTCCGTGGCGACCGGCACGGTCCGCAGGCCGTAGGCGATGCCGCCGGCCCCCACCGTCTCCTGCCCCAGCACGCCCTCGGCGAGCGCCACCCGCTCGTCGGCGGCACGCCCCTCCAGCCCCCCGACCCGGATCGCGGAGAACACGAAGTCGGCCCCGCGCAGCGCCTCGTCGAGATCGGTCGTGGCCTCGACGACCGGTGCGTCCGGCACTCCCGCGGCCTGCTCTGCGAGGACGGTGGCGACGGCACGCAGACGGGAGCCGTCGACGTCGTGGAGGGTGACCCGGGTGACCCGGCCCTCGTCGCGGTCGCCGAGGAGCGCGCCGTACACCAGCGGTACGCGGAAGCCTCCGCCGCCCAGAATCGCCAGTCTCATCCCGCGACCTTCCTCATCCCGCGACCTTCCTCGCCCTGGGCGCCTGCGGAGCGCCGGCGTCCCCCGCCGGTCTTCCCGGTCCGTCTTGCCCGGTTCCGTCCTGCCACAACGCTGTCACCTCGGCGGCGTCCGCGCGAGAACCATGCGGTGTTCCGGCGGTATCGCGTCCCGGGCCATCCTGTCGGATTCCATCGGAAACCATGGGTTTCCGGCGGGCGTCCGGTGGGTGCCTCGCGGGGAGCCCCAGGAAACGGGTTCCCGGGAGCGGGGCGGTGCGTCGAATAATGCGTTGACGTACCCGGAAGGCCTCCTGTTAGCCTCCAGGAGTCCTTCTGCTTCGTTCTGGGCCTGTGTGCCCTGGAAAAGGGTGTTCATGTCCCGGCCCGCGCCGAGTGCGCCTCGCCGCACCGCGTAACCGTCCGCTGCCTTTCGCTGCCCGCTCGTGCGGGCGGCTGCCGGACGCGTCCTCCGGTGCTCTGCCCTGCCCGTCCGCCGCTCCGCGGTTTTCTCGGGCATTCTGACGAGGCCACTCGGCCTGCTCTTGCTGTCACGACCGACTTCCCAGCAAGGAGCATCCGGGTGTCCAGCCACACCACCAACAACAACCACATCCTCAGCCTCGGCACCTTCAGCTGCGCCCGGTGCGGGCTGACCGTATCCG
Organism: Streptomyces tirandamycinicus; assembly: GCF_003097515.1. Classification (NCBI taxonomy): domain Bacteria; kingdom Bacillati; phylum Actinomycetota; class Actinomycetes; order Kitasatosporales; family Streptomycetaceae; genus Streptomyces; species Streptomyces tirandamycinicus. The sequence continues at coordinate 6,174,266 of NZ_CP029188.1, forward strand.
CGTACAGTGCCGACGGCGCGCCACGCAACCACTGCCCGTCCTGCCTGCACTCCCGGCACGTTCTCGACCACGTCGAGGGCGGTCCGAGCGACTGCGAGGGCCGGATGTCCCCCATCGCCATCGCCGTGCTCCGCACCGGTGACTGGATGGTCATCCACCGGTGCGTGCGCTGCGACGAGCTCACCTCGAACCCGGTCTGCGCCGACGACAACCAGCTCATCCTGATGCGCATGGCGGTCCGCCCGCTGGCCCAACCGCCCTTCCCGCTCGAAGCGTTCGGAACCCTCTGATCGCCCGGCAGGGAAGGAGCATCGCCATGTCACGCAACAACCGAAGGCGGCGGCGCCGTCCACAGCGGCACAAGGACGTCCTGCACACCCGGGGCGGGCACCGGGCGAACGACTTCCGGTGCGCGTCCTGCCGGCTCGATGTGCCGGTGGACGCACCCGGCACCGCGCACCGAAACCACTGCCCCCACTGCCTGGCCAGCCTGCATATCGACCGGAAGCTCCCCGGCGACCGCGACGCTGACTGCCGCGGTCGGATGGAGGCGCTGGGCATGTCCGTCCGCCCCGACGGCGAATGGATGATCATTCACCAGTGCGCCTCCTGCGGCGAGCTCAGCGCCAACCGCATCGCCGGCGACGACAACCCCTACGCCCTGGTCCGCCTCGCCCTCAGACCACTCGCCGATCCCACGCACGCCGGCCGCGCCCTGTTCGCCCTGTGACCCGGCCGCGGCGTACCCCGGCGGACCACATCCGCAGCCGTCCCCGCCCACGACCCCCGCCCACGACCCCCGCCCACGGACATCACCACCACGGAAAGAGGAACAGCCCGGCAGTGGAGGTCGGGTCCGGAATCCCGCGCGGCACCGATCGCGTACCCGAGGTGATCACCGCCACCCTCGGCTTCCCGAGGGCGGCGACCTCGCGGGCGCCCTGCGGCTGACACGTACAGGAGCCCCGCCCCCGCCCTCGTCGCCGAGGGCGGGAAGGGGAGCGCCATCGCCCACATCCCGTCCACCCGCGCCTGCATCGGCGGCGCCCGCGCCACGGGCGAACGCACCGCAACCGCAACCGCAACCGTCCCCGGGTAGGGGAAGGGGCGGGACGCGGGACGTGCTGCTCCCGGCACCGGAAGGCCGTGCGGGGGTCGGGGGCGTCACGGCAACGCCGTCGGGCGACGGCACGAAGAGCCTGAAGTCGGTCGCGCACCCCGGAGGTGCCGCGCCGGCCCCTCGCCTGGTGCGGCACCGGGCGCGACACAATGGATGCATGGCCCGACGTACCCCCCGCCCTCCGCGGCCCTCCGTCACCGAGGGATCCCCCTGTCCCTGCGGACTGCCCGCCGCCTACGGAGCCTGCTGCGGCAGGTTCCACACCGGTCGGTCCGCCGCACCCACGGCCGAACTGCTGATGCGGTCCCGCTACAGCGCCTTCGTCGTCGGCGACGAGGGCTACCTGCTGCGCACCTGGCACCCCGACTACCGGCCGGGCGGTGTGGACTTCGATCCCGCGATGCGCTGGACGGGCCTGGAGATCCGGGACACGAGCGAGGGCAGCATGTTCCATTCCACCGGCACGGTCACCTTCGTCGCCCGCTATACCCTCGGCGGGGAGCCCGGCCAGCTGCACGAGCGCAGTCACTTCGAGCGGCACGACGGCGCCTGGGTGTACGTGAACGGCACCTTCATGGATTGACGGGCCCCGCTGCGCGCCCGGGTGGCGCGTCGACGGCCGGGCGGCAGCGCGGGGCGCGGCGGGAGCCGTCCGTACGGCGGCCCGGAGAGCGGCGGCCAGGCGCACCGGCGGGACACGCACCGGCGGGACACGCACCGGCTGGGCGGAGCCCGCGGGGCGAGGCCCGCCCCGGCTCAAGCGCCCCCACCCGCATGCGCCGGCCGGCTGGACTTCAGTCCTCGCGCTCGTCCGGACCCGTTTCGGCGGTGTCCGGCCGGTGGCCCGGCAGCGACGAGCCGGCGGTGGCCTCGTGGTGCAGCCGCAGGAACTCGAAGTGCCGCTCGTACTGGTCGAGCACGTCGGCGATGAGCTGCTCCTCGGTGTACCCCATCACGTCGTAGCCCTGGTTGCCTTCGGCGAGCCGCACCTCGAACCTCAGATACGTGTCGTGCGCGGGGACCGAACGCGTCGCGAACTGGGGGGTGGGCGTCTCCACCGGCTCCAGCCCGTAGACGAACTGCTCTCCGTCGCCGATCCCGACCTGCAGCGCCAGGCGGGGGACGCCGCTCGTCTCGTCGGTCTCCTCGGTGACGGATGTCCGCGCACCCTGAGCCCGCAGTTCGTCGGCCACCTTCCCGAGCGCCGGCCGGCACACCTCGTCCACGAACCGGGTGGCGGCCCGCGGGCCGGGGAACGACATCGCCCTCGCGATCCGCCGCCGCCAGGTCCGCTCGGCGACCGGCCCGCGGATCGTGCGTCCCGACAGCGACCCGGGCAGGGCGGCGATCAGCGCGTCCTCCCGCATCCGCTCCAGGCGGAGGGCCTTGTACAGGCCGGCGATGATGAGGAACATCACGAACGAGAACGGCAGCCCCATGACGATCGTCGCACTGGTGAGCGCCTCCACGCCGCCGACGAGGAGCATGGCCAGGGTCAGCAGCCCCGTGGCGGCGGCCCAGAAGACCCGGAGCCAAGGAGCCGAGTCGCTCACGGGGGTGGGCAGGTGCGAGCAGAGGTTGCCCATCACCAGTGCGCCGGAGTCCGCCGAGGTGACGTAGAGCAGCAGCCCGACGACGGTGGCGAGCCCGGCGCTGAACGCCGCCCCCGGATACTGCGCGAGCAGCCCGTAGAAGCCCTGCTCGGGGAACTCCATGGCGGTCTCGCCGAACCGGACGTTGCCGCCGCGGATCACCTGCAGCGCGCTGTTGCCGAAGACGGAGAGGAAGATCAGCGTGAACACGAACGGGATGACCAGGGTCGCCAGCACGAACTGCCGGAGCGAGCGGCCGCGGGAGATCCTCGCCAGGAACAGCCCGACGAAGGGCGCCCACGCGACCCACCACGCCCAGAAGAAGAGCGTCCAGGCGTTGAGCCAATCCGTCGGCGGCTCGTAGCCGAAGGTGTTCAGCGTCATCGAGGGGAAGCGGCTGACGTAGTCGCCGATGTTGAGGATGAGTTGGTTGAGGAGTTGGATGGGGCCGGTGACGATCAGCATGTAGAGCAGCAGTACGAGGGCGAGTACGACGTTGAGCTCGGAGAGCCTGCGGATGCCGCGGTCGACGCCGGCCGCCGCGGACACCGTGGCCATGAGCACCGCGACGAAGATCAGGCCGATCTGCGCGGCGACGCCCTCGGGTACGTCGAAGAGGAAGCCGAGGCCGAAGTTCAGCTGCACCACCCCGATGCCGAGTGACACCGAGATGCCGAACACGGTGCCGAGGATGGCCGCGAGGTCCACGGCGTCACCGATCCGGCCGTGGATGCGCCGGCCGATGATGGGGTAGAGCGCCGAGCGGATGGCGAGCGGCAGACGGTAGCGGAAGGCGAAGTAGCCCAGCGCCATGCCCATCAGCGCGTACATCGCCCACCCGGTGATGCCGTAGTGGAACAGTGTCCACACGACGGCCTGACGGGCCGCCTCCACGGTCTGCCCTCTGCCTTCGGGGGGCGCGAGGTAGTGGCTGACGGGCCCTGAGACGGCGAAGAACATCAGGTCGATCCCGATGCCCGCGGCGAAGAGCATCGCCCCCCAGGCGAACAGGCCGAAGTCGGGCGTGGAGTGCTTCGGCCCCAGCTTGAGATTGCCGTAGCGGGAGGCGCCGATGAACACCACGAAGGCGAGGTACAGGGTGGCGGCGAGGAAGTAGTACCAGCCGAGACCGGTGGAGATCCAGCCGACCACCACGCCGATGACGTCCTGGGCGCCGCTCGGGGTGATGATCGCCCAGATCGAGATCGCGAGGACCAGCCCGGCGGAGCCGAAGAAGACGACCGGTTTGATCCGGATGTCCTCGGACGCGGTGATCTGCCCCGTCCCGCCGTCCGCTTCGGTTTCGGCGTTGCCGCCGCCCTTTCCGTTGGACGCCACGGTCCAGCCCTCCCTGATCCACCGGGCCGACGGCTCCGCGGAGTCCGGCGGCTGTACGAATGCGACAGGTCAACCCTGTGGTCAAAACCCTGTGGTCAAGGCTCCCGCTCCCGGTCCCACCCGCCCGGCATCGACACGGCTTGCGATGTGCATCGGTTGCACCGGCCTCGCGGCTCGGGCGCGCACCGCGGACGCACGGTGGCCGCCGGGGGAGTGGCCAGGTGTGGACGACGGGCGGACAGCGGAGTGGCGGAGGTGCGGATGGGGAGTGGCGGGGGAGTGGCGGAGGTGCGGGAGGCGGGCCGGGCCGCGGTCCGCAGGGGACGGCGGTGCTCACGGCGCGGGCCCCTGGTCGCGGGCCGGGCGGTCATCGCGCAACTGCGCTTGCGGAAGCTCCCGTTGGGAGGTACGGCTGATGAAGCCGTCGAGGGTGGCGGGTGACCGGCGGGCGTTCTCCGGTCCCCGGCAGGCGCTGCCCGGCCCCCGACGAGTACGAGTTGCCGGTGCGGGTTGCCGGTGCGGTGAGCCGCGCGGGCGCGTAGGCTCAGCCGAGCAACTGCGCCAGTTCGCCGAGGTCTTCCGCGGTGAGCGTGGGGGCGGTCATGGTGCGCGGGTAGGCGTCGGCGCCGACACCGCGTCGCAGCCATGCTCCGGCCAGCCCTGCGCGCCGGGCCCCGTCGATGTCCCACGGATGGACGGCGACCAGCATGGCTTCCGCGGGGCGGACGCCGGCCTGCCGGGTCACGTAGGCGTAGGAGCGGGGGTCCGGCTTCCAGTGGCGGGGGCCGGTGACGTCCCACAGCGCTTCGAAGCAGTCCCGCACGCCGGCCCGGGTCAGGAGGCCGTCGGTGAGGGCGGCGTTGCCGTTGGTCATCGTCACCAGCCGGTACCCGGCGGCGCGCAGTGCCCGCACCCCGTCCGCGACATCGGGGTGGACGTTCAGCTCGGAGAACCCGGCCAGCACATGGCCGGCCGGGTCGTCCGGGCCGGTGTGCTCCGCTGCCGGTGCCGCCGATGCCAGCAGCCGGCGCAGGCCGTCGCGGGCCACGTCCGCGAAGTCCGCGTAGGCACCGGCCGCGGTGAGGGCGAACCCGTCGCGGAGCACGCCGGCGAACCACAGCGGCATCAGGTCGGCGGCGACCCCCACGTCCTCGAATCGCCGGCCCAGCGGTGTCATGTCGCTGAGGGTCTCGTTCACGTCGAAGACGAGCAGCGGCAGCCGGTCCCCTGACATGGGTCTCCTTTCGCGCGGTTGCGGGTCGGCGCCGGTCACTCGTCCCAGGCGCGGGTCTGCGCCTTGGCCGTGGCCGGCGCGGCGGCGACGGCGGGATCCGGGTCGGTCTCGGTGCGAGCGGGCAGGGACAGCGGGCGTTCCGTGCGGGCCACGACGGATCTCATTTTTGGAGCGGATGCTCCTGAATGATTATTGGAGCATATGCTTCAGAAATGCAAGATGATCGGAAGCCGGGCCGGGCCCCGCGCCGGGGAAGGCCGCGTTCGTACGACCTGGACGCGGCCACCGCCGCGGCGCTGCACGCGTTGTGGACCCGGGGATACGGGGCGACGACGGTCGAGGACCTGGTGGAGGCCACGGGGCTCGCCCCATCGAGCCTGTATGCCGCGTTCGGCAGCAAGCACGGGGTGCTGGAGGCGTCGCTGGCCCGCTACGACCGCGACCGCGAGGACCTGCTCGCCCCGCTGGAGTGCGGCGAGGCCGGCCTGGAGGACCTCCGTCTCTTCTTCGCGTCCGTGCGCACCAGCCTGACCCGGCCCGGCGCTCCGGGCTGCTTCATGGTGAACACCGCCACCGAGGTGGCCTCGCGCGACGAGCGGATCGCCGCGCACGCGAACCGCTACCGCGACCGCGTCCGTGACGCCATCGCCTCAGCCCTCACGCGGGCCGCCGCCTTGGGGGAGGTCCCGCCCGCGGGGGCCCAGGAGACCCTGGGGCGGGCGAGGATCGTGCAGGCCGCTCTGTTCGGTGTTCAGGTGGCCGCGCGCAGTGGCGCGACGGAGGAGGCCCTCGCCACGCTCGGTGCGCTGGAAGGCCAGGTCGGCCAGTGGGCGGCGGCACCGGCCGCCGCCCCCGGCGGCGACGGGCTCTGACCCGCCGGGAGCCCGGTGGGTCCGGAGCGCGTGCACGGGTCGTTCCCCGTGCTGCGCAGGTTGCAGGGGCAGTGCGACGAGGCAGGCGCGTGTGCGGGGTCGTTCGGCCGGAGTGCGGCGCGGGGTGCGGGATCACCCGGCGGTGATCCACCGGAAGGCCGGGGCGGATGTGCCCGCCCTTGGCGGGACGCGTCCCTGCGGAAGCGGGGCGCGCACCGGGCCGGTGGCGGTGCCGGCAGCGGGTACGGCAGCGGGTACGGCCTCAGGGCCGGACGGCCTGCGCGGGGCCGGGTCCTCGGGAGTGGGTCCTCGGGACTGGGTCCTCGGGACTGGGTCTGCCCCTCCGCCACGGATCCGGGGCCGGGTCCTTTGTTTCCTTCCGCGCGCAGGGGTGACCTCGCCGTGCGCGGCCCCGCCGTACGGCTAGCGCCGGCCCGGACGCACCACCAAGCCGGGGTTGTAGGCGGCGAGGACCTTGTTCGCCCGGGCCAGTGCGGCCAGGGCGTGCTCGCGGTCCGCGCGGTCCTCGGAGCAGAACGGCGCCCTGAACCGCATGGCCTCGCGTGCCGCGCACTCGGCGTCGATCTCCGCCTCGAGCACGCCGAGCGGCATGCAGGACCCGATCAGGGCGGCCACGCCGTCGGGAATCGGGACGGGGACGAGGTTGGACGCGGTCACGTGAAGTCCTTTGCTGATGTTGCTCCGGGGGTGCCGGGCATGGGCGGTGTTCTCCTCTATACGTACCTGATGCGCTTCACGGTTCGTCAGCCGGGCGGTCCCTGTGCGGAAACCGTTCGGTCGCGACCGATGATGTCTCCCTGTACGGAGGCGGGTTGACGTGCACCGCAGCCCGGCCCCCGCCATCACCGCATCCCTCGTGTCCCCCGCGTCCCTGGTGCCGAAGGCGAGCCGGCGACCATTGCCGGAGGGGCCGAGCCCCTCTCGCGAGCGGAGCGCCGTCGTGAACTCCTCCTCCTCGTCGGCGTGTTCACCGGGAGGTGACTGAGCCGCCGACGACGCCGCGGTTCGGGCGCGGCCCGCGGCGGTGCAATGCGTACCCCGTGCGGACCGAGCCGGTCGAGCAGGTCGAGCCGACCGTGCGGACCGTGCGGACCGAGCAGGCCGTGTGGACCGAGCAGGCCGTGTGGACCGAGCGGTTCGAGCGGTTCGAGCGGTTCGAGATGTGCACCGCCGATCCGGCCCGTGCCATCGATCCGGGCCGTGCCATTGATCGGGTCCTGCCATCGATCGGGTCCTGCCATCGATCGGGTCCTGCGCTCGATCGGGTGCCGGTGCCGGTGGGGTGCCGCTGCCCGGCGGGGCCGGACCCGCGTGCCGGGGCCCGTACGGGGGAAGCCGCCGCGCCCCGGGGTCACCCGGACGGCGGCCCCGACAGCACCTCGGCGAGGTCGTAGCGCACCGGTTCCTCCAGTTGGGTGTACGTGCAGCTCTCCGGGGTGCGGTCGGGCCGCCAGCGCCGGAACTGCGCCGTGTGCCGGAACCGGTCGCCCTCCATGTGGTCGTACGCGACCTCCAGCACCCGATCGGGCCGCAGCGCCACCCACGACAGGTCCTTCTTGCCCGACCACCGGCTCGGCGCGCCGGGCAGCCGGGCCGACTCGTGCGCCCCCTCCTCGGCCCAGCGCGCCCAGGGGTGCTGCGAGACGTCCGCCAGGCGCAGCGGCTCCAGCTCCGCCACCAGTTCCTCGCGTCGCTTCATGGAGAACGCCGCGCAGACGCCGACGTGCTGGAGGGCCCCCTCGCCGTCGTACAGTCCGAGCAGCAGCGAACCGACGACCGGTCCGCTCTTGTGGAAGCGGTAGCCGGCCACGACCACGTCGGCCGTCCGCTCGTGCTTCACCTTGTACATCAGCCGGGCGTCGGGGCGGTACGGAAGGTCCAGCGGCTTGGCGATCACCCCGTCCAGCCCCGCCCCCTCGTACTGCTCGAACCACTCCCGGGCCACGGCGGCGTCCGTCGTCGCCGGGGCGATGTGCACCGGCTCGCGCGCCCCCGCGAGTGCCTCGACGAGCAGCGCGCGCCGCTGCGCCAGCGGGGTGTCCAGGAGTGCCTCGTCGCCGAGGGCGAGGAGGTCGAACGCCACGAAGCTCGCCGGGGTGCGCTCGGCGAGCGTCCGCACCCGTGAGTCCGCCGGATGGATGCGCTCGGTGAGCCGGTCGAAGTCCAGGCGGCCCTCGTGGACGATCACGATCTCGCCGTCCACGACGCAGCGCTCCGGCAGATTGCCCCGCAGGGCCGTCACCAGCTCCGGGAAGTAGCGGGTCAGCGGTTTCCCGGTGCGGCTGCCGATCACCACCTCGTCGCCGTCCCGATGGACGATCGCACGGAAGCCGTCCCACTTGGCCTCGTACTGCATCCCGGCCGGGATCGTCGCCACGGACTTGGCGAGCATCGGTTTCACGGGCGGCATCACCGGCAGATCCATGTGTCGATTGTCCGGTATGCGAGGAATGTCGGCGCGGCCTACGCTGACGGGCATGGCCGGAGCGGTGGAAGTGGAAGTGGGTGGGCGTACCGTCCGTGTGTCCAACCCGGACAAGATCTACTTCCCCGAACGCGGGTACACCAAATTGGACATGGTCCAGTACTACCTCGCCGTCGGCGACGGGATCACCCGGGCACTGCGGGACCGGCCCACCACCCTCGAGCGCTACCCCGACGGGGTGACCGGCGAGTCCTTCTTCCAGAAGCGCGCCCCCAAGAACCTGCCCGAGTGGATCCCCACCGCCCACATCACGTTCCCCAGCGGCCGGTCGGCCGACGAGATGTGCCCGACCGAACCCGCGGCGGTGGCCTGGGCCGCCAACCTCGGCGCCGTCACCTTCCACCCGTGGCCGGTCCGCCGGGAGGACACCGACCACCCCGACGAACTGCGCATCGACCTCGACCCGCAGCCCGGCACCGACTACGCCGATGCCGTCCGCGCCGCCCACGAGCTCCGGGACGTCCTCGACGGGGCCGGGCTGCGCGGCTGGCCCAAGACGTCCGGCGGACGCGGTCTCCATGTGTTCGTCCCCATCGAACCGCGCTGGACGTTCACCCAGGTCCGGCGCGCCGCCATCGCCTGCGGACGGCAACTGGAACGCAGGATGCCGGACCACGTCACCATCAAGTGGTGGAAGGAGGAACGCGGCGCGCGGATCTTCGTCGACTACAACCAGACCGCCCGCGACCGCACCATCGCCTCCGCCTACTCCGTACGGCCCCGCCCCCACGCCCCGGTCTCCGCCCCGCTGCGCTGGGAGGAGATCGACGAAGCCGTACCCGAGGACTTCGACATCGTGACGATGCGGACGCGCTACGCCGAAGCGGGCGACGTGCACGCCGACATGGACGACCACCGCTTCGGCCTGGAAGGGCTGCTGGAGCTCGCCCGCCGCGACGAGGCGGAGCACGGGCTGGGCGATCTGCCCTATCCGCCGGAGTACCCGAAGATGCCCGGCGAGCCGAAGCGCGTCCAGCCCAGCCGCGCGAAGAAGGACGCACCGTCCGGCCGCACCGCCAAGAGGACCGGGCCGGGGCCCGGTAAGGCGAGAGACGGTTCCGGGGAAGGGGCGCCGGGCCAGACGGGGCCGGGCGGGCACGACGGGACCGGGTAGCGCGGGACCGGGCGAGGGGCCTCCACCGGGGAGCCGCTGAACCGGAGGGGCGGACTGGCGGGCACGCGGGCGCCCCACCGCCGGGCGGGGGTTCTCCGGGGCCCGTGCGCCCACGGGAAGCGCCGGAACACACCGCCGTCGGCGCACCGTTGCCCGGCGTGTGGGGTGCGGGGTGCGGGGTGTGGGGTGCGGGGTGCGGGGTCGGTGTGGGCGTCGGTGGCGGTGCCATAGGGCGTCGGCGTCGGCGGCGGCGGTCCGGCGGTCGTGCGGCTCACGGGCCCTGGCCGTGGATGACGACTTCGCTTTCGCAGTCCTGGGCCATCAGGCCTTCTCCAGATGGATACCGCATTCGCACGGCGACCCGGTGAGCGGGGCGGCAATGCAGGAGTACAGCGATGGCCGGAACACGGTCGCCAGGGCTGAGCAATTCCGGCGAAACCTGCGCATGGCCACCCTGTCCGACTATGTGGCTAACCCGGACGCGGGGCAAACTCATGTCGTGCCCGAGGCGACGTTCGGCATCCGCTACAAGGTGGTCGCCGACAACATGGTCGCCCGAGCCCCGGTCGCCTTCCTGCGCCAACTCCAGACAGCCGTGAACGATCCGGAGACGGCCCCGCTGACCCGGCAGGACAAGGCAGTCGCCGAGGAGTTCGACAAGATCTTCGGAAAGGGCCGGAACCTGCCCTCCGAACTGCGCGACCAGTTTGCGCGCGGTGTCCGGCAGGGACACGCCCGGATCATCAGGAATTACCTCGGCCACACCACCGAGAACAACTGGGTGAACTTCCGCAACATCGGAAACTGGTCCGCCAGGGACTATCTGGACCGTTCCTCCATTGCGGAGTTTCTGCAATGGGGCAACAGTCTCCCCACCGCGGCCTACTGGCACACCTTCAAGGATACGTCCGGAACGGCGCTGAACGGTTCCTCCAAGGGGTACGTGCTCACCTTCCCTGCCGGAAAGCTCCCGGAGACCAGCCGGTTCTGGTCACTGACGGCGTACACCCCGCACGCCGTGACCCTCATTCCCAACGCGGCCGACACCTACGCGGTGGCGAGTTACACCCCGGGCCTGAAGAAGAACCCGGACGGGTCGCTGTCGATCTACCTGTCCCGCACTCGGCCGACCGGCGTCAACCCGGAGAACTGGATACCCGTGGGAAACGGCGAGTTCAACGTCATGCTGCGCGCGTACGGGCCGCAGGGAGGCACGCTCAGCGGCAGCTACGTGCCACCGGGCATCACCCCGCTGACCGGATCCTGAGGCGGCGGGAGCCGGCCCAGGCCGGCGAGGAGCCGCCTCAGCGGCCGTAGTTCGCACGGCACATGGCGACGAAGGCCGGGTCCGCCACGCCCTCCGAGAACCTGCACAGGTCGCCCATGCCGTAGTCCGTCCGCGTCCGGGGCGCGCGGGCGGCGGGGTGCTTCCCGTGCCCGTGCGGCAGCGCGGCCTTCTCCGCCGAGGCCGTGTCGCGCCGCTCGCGTGCCCGCCGCTGCGGTGCGGCCACCTGCCCGTCATGCGCCCCTGGGTTTTCCGCCCGGCCGGGCTCGGGCGCCCCGCCCGGCCGGCCGTCGTCCGCCTCAACTGCGCCGGCAGTCCGGGGCCGCGGCGACTTCTCCGGCCCCGTGGACGCGAGTTCGCCGCGGGCCGGCGCCTGCTCGGCCCGGCGTTCCGGGCCGGCGGGCGACGGAGACGGGGCACCCGCGGGCCCGATGCCGGGCGCGGGGGGCCGCGGCGTCGCGGGCACGGAGACGCAGCCGGTCGCGCTGAGACCGGTCGCGGTGAGGAGTACGGCGAGGGTGAGGGGCCTGATCCGGGGGTGCATTCGCCCACCCTGCCGCAGCGCGTGGCCCCTGCGCGGTGGGCACACGGCCGGACCACCGGCACGAGTGACCGCAAGGGACGGAGGGCGACGCCGGCGGGCAGCCGGGAGCCCGGACGGCGACGGGTGGCCGGACGGCGAGGGGTGGCCGGGGACCCCGCGGACGCGCTGCGGTGGTGGGGCAGTGTCTCGCGGATCCCGGAGCACCGCACGGCGAAGTCCACCCAGTCCGGCCCTTTCCGGTACGCCCCGAACGGCCGGGGAGGGGCATAGCGCGGCCGTGCCGTGCCCGGTCCGCCGCCGCGGCAGGCGACGCGGCGCCCCGCCACACGCCCGCGTGCCCCGGGCGCGGTGCCCGCAGGCCCGTACCGGGAGGTGCGAGCGGGACGTGTGGCGGCGGCCGTCCCCGCGTGCGGGGGACCGGCACCGGGAGCACACTCGGTGGGGTCGGCACCACACGCACGAGGGGGGTGGGGCGCGACGACGGGCCCCGGCATCCCGAAACCCGCGAAACCCGCGAGATCCGTCGAGTTCCCCCGAACTCCCCCGAACTCCGTCGATACCCCCAAGACCTGCAAGACCTGCAAGACCTGCGCGACATGTGAGTTCCCCGAGACCCGCGAGACCGCCGGACCGGTGAGACCCCCCGCGACGTTTCGCGATGCCCCGCGCCGGGACCGTCCGGCCACCCGGGAAGGAGCGATGTCCCATGCTCACCACCCGCTATCTCACCGGCTCCCCGAACTGGCTCGATCTGGCCACCCCCGACCTCTCCGGCGCGGCGTCGTTCTACGGCGGACTGTTCGGCTGGACGTTCCGTGCCGCGGGCCCGGGGGCGGGCGGCTACGGCATGTTCGAACTGGACGGGAGGACCGCGGCCGGCGGCATGGCCGTGCCTCCCGAGCAGGGCGCGCCCGGCTGGACCCTCTACTTCCAGTCGGCCAGCGCCGACGACACCGCCGAACGGGTGAGGAACCTCGGCGGCTCGGTCACCTACGAACCGGCGGACGTGTGGGACCTCGGCCGCATGGCACACTTCACCGACCCGGCGGGAGTGGGCTTCGCCACCTGGCAGCCGCGCACCAACAAGGGCCTTGACGTCGTGAACGAGACGGGCTCGCTGTGCTGGGCCGAGCTCTGGACCCCGGACCCGGGCGCGGCCCTCGGGTTCTACCGTTCCGTCTTCGGCTGGGACGAGTTCGCCGTGCCCGTCCCCGGCGGTGACACGTACGTGACCGTGAACCCGGCCGGCGCCGGCGAGGACGCCATGTTCGCCGGTCTCGTCGCCCTGGAGACCGACCCGGTGGAGGCCGCCGGAGGACCGTACTGGCTGCCCTACTTCGAGGTCACCGACACCGACGCGACCGCGGCCGAGGCGGAGGAACTCGGCGGTACGGTCCGGACACGGCCGATCGACCTCGAGGATGTGGGCCGCATCGCCAAACTCGCCGACCCGTACGGAGCCCGATTCGCGGTGATCGAGACGTCGGTACGGAGCGTGGGCGGGGCGGCGAGCGCGGCGTGAACACGCCGTCCGGGCGTCGCGAACGGGTCCGCGGCCGGCCGGAACACCCATGTTGAGCGTTCATTGACATACCGTTTAGCACCACGGGGCACCCTGTGCACCATGTCCATGAACAGCACCGTTCCGGCGCCCGACGGCGCACTCTCCTGGCAGGAATCCGCCCTGTGCGCCCAGGTCGGCCCCGAGTTCTTCTTCCCGGCCCCCGGCTCGTCCACCCGCGAGGCGAAGGAACTGTGCGGCGCCTGCGAGGGCCGTATGGCGTGCCTGGAGTACGCGCTCGCCAACGACGAGCGCTTCGGTGTCTGGGGCGGCCTCTCGGAGAAGGAGCGCGGCAGGCTGCGGCGCTCGCGGATCCAGCGGCGCGGGTAGGGCTGTCGCGGGTGCGGGTGCGGGTGCGGGTGCGGGTGCGTTCCCCGCGGACGTGGGCGCCCGCCGCCGGGGGAGCCGATCGTCTGACGGTCCGTCAGGAGGGCGGGATGCGGAAGGTCTCCCCGTACATCCGCCACTGCAGCGGTGCCGTGAGCCCCATGTTCCCCTTGCGCAGGAACACCCGCTGCGTCGTGTCGATGCGCGAGGTGTCGCGCTGGGCGGGGCCCGTCCGGCTTCGCATGGCCGAACGACTCTCGTCGAGGAAGACGTTCAGGTACCTCTTCTCCGCACCGCCCTCCGCGGCCGTCCTGGCCTTCTTCATGGCCGCCTGGCGGATGCCGTAGAAGCCGTCGGGGGCGAGTCCCGGGCCGTGCAGCAGCATCGCGTCGTAGTAGATGAACTGGCCCAGCGTGCCGAGGCCGTCCATCTTCGCCAGCCGGACGGCGGGGTCGAAGTAGATGCGGTCGCGCGCGGCGTCCTGCGCGGCGCGGAAGGCGGGCTTCGCGGCCTCCGCCTCCCACGCGTCGGTGAAACCGGGGTCCAGCCCGTCGTGCGAGTCGGTGCCGTCCACCTCCCTGAGGGCGGGGAGGTACCGGGCCAGCCCGTTGTCCGGGTGCTCGGCGGTGTACGACTCGACGAGCTGCAGCATGTCGTTCGTCCCGGAGCAGAAGCCGATGATTCCGGCGGTGTAGCCGTTGCCGTCGCCCAGGTCCTCGATGGCGCCGTACCGGCCGCGCCAGTTCAGGGTGGAGTGCTCGGCGGTGGACACGAGCTGGGCGGCGATCTCCTTCTTGGCGGGGTCCGCGAGTCCCGCGGGCATCCTCGCGATCCTGGCCTCCAGAGCCTGCCGCTCGGAGGCCGTGCCCGAAGTCAGCGGGTTCTGCACGGGGGCGGCTGTCTTCCGGCCTTCACGCGGCCGGTCGGCGAGTGGGATCTCCTCCTCGCCGCCGACGCCGAGGATCATGGACACGGCTATGGCCACCGGGGCGGCTATGAGGATGATGCGGGTCGCGGGTTTCACGCCGCCCAGATTACGGTGCGCGCCCCGCCCGCCCGGCGCCCGTCCCGCTGAACACGGCATTCCGGGCGGACGAAGGCGGGCGAAGCCGGTCGGCGGAGGTCGGTGGCGGGCGGCGGCAGGCGGTGGAGGGCGGTGGAGGGCGGCGGAGGGCGAAGGCTACTGGCCGTCGCCCACCCGGCCGGCGAGCGAACGCGCGGCGGGGCAGCCCGCCACCGCACGTCCGCGTGCGGGCGGCTCCATCGGGCGGCAGCCGCCCCCGCACGAGACGGGGCGGCCCGCCAGGGGCCCGCCGGTGTGCCGCCGCGGGTGCCCCGGCCGGTGGGTTGCCCGCCGGTGTCCCGGCGGGCAACGTGCCGGGTCAGCCCTTCGCGCGGGCGGCCTGCCGGGCCCTGCGGGCCGCGAGCCTCTCGTCGAACTTGGCGGCCTCGGTGTCCAGTCCGCCCATGTACAGCCCCAGTTCCTCCTGGGCCTTCATGCCCTCGGGGCCGAGCCCGTCGATGTCCATCACCTTCAGGAAGCGCAGCACCGGCTGCAGCACGTCGTCGTGGTGGATCCGCAGGTTGTAGATCTCACCGATCGCCATCTGCGCCGCCGCGCGCTCGAATCCCGGTATCCCGTGCCCGGGCATCCGGAAGTTCACCACGACGTCCCGCACCGCCTGCATGGTCAGGTCCGGCGCGATCTGGAAGGCCGCGCCGAGCAGGTTCCGGTAGAAGATCATGTGCAGGTTCTCGTCGGTGGCGATGCGCGCGAGCATCCGGTCGCAGACGGGGTCGCCCGACTGGTGGCCGGTGTTGCGGTGCGAGATGCGGGTGGCGAGCTCCTGGAAGGCGACGTACGCGACGGAGTGCAGCATCGAGTGGCGGTTGTCGGACTCGAAGCCCTCCGACATGTGCGCCATGCGGAACTGCTCCAGCTTGTCCGGGTCCACGGCTCGTGAGGTCAGCAGGTAGTCGCGCATCACGATCCCGTGCCGGCCCTCCTCCGCGGTCCACCGGTGCACCCAGGTGCCCCAGGCGCCGTCGCGGCCGAAGAGGCTCGCGATCTCGTGGTGGTAGCTGGGCAGATTGTCCTCGGTCAGCAGATTGACGACGAGGGCGGTCTTGCCGATGTCGGTGACCTTGGACTGGCCGGGCTCCCAGGCCTCGCCGTCCTCGAAGAGGCCGGGGAAGTTCCGGCCGTCCGTCCACGGCACGTACTCGTGGGGCATCCAGTCCTTGGCGACCTTGAGGTGGCGGTTGAGCTCCTTCTCCACGACCTCCTCCAGCGCGTACAGCAGCCGGGCGTCGGTCCACGCTTCCGAACTGCCGAGGTGGGGAGAGGTGATCGTCACGGGGGCTCCTGGGGGGACGGATGGGACAAGGGCGTCGGCGAGCGGAACGCACGACCGACGACGGCGAGGTGCCGGCCGGATCGCGGCGCGCGTTCTACCTACGGCCTCGTAGGTTACGAAACCGTAGGTTAAAGGCGCGATAAGCCATCGTCCAAGCGCGCGGCCGTCATGTCCCCATGCGCTCTGTTATGTGTGCAGGTCCCGGAGCCGTACGGAGAGGCATGTCACGCAGCCCTCGAGCTTCTCGAACTCGCTGATGTCCACCTGAACCGGCTCATAACCCAGGTCGGTGAACAGCTCCGCCGTCTTGGGGGCGCTCGCCGCCATCAGCAGTTTCGCGCCACCGAGCAGCACCACGTGCGCCCCTGCCTCCTCGGGGACGGGCAGGAATCGCGGGAACAGCGACGGCTGCTCCACCAGCGGCTCGTAACCGATCACGGTTCCGTCGGGCAGGGCGGTCACTGCGGACTTCAGGTGGAGCACCCGCGACACGGGTACCGCGACGACACGTGCCCCCAGCGGCTCGAAGGCCGCCCTGAGCTGCTGCACCCCGGCCGCGTTGGTCCGTCCGCCGCGTCCCACGTACACGGTGTCGCCGACCTTGAGCACATCGCCCCCGTCGAGCGTGCCGGGCTCCCACACCCAGTTCACCGAGCAGCCGAGCCTCGCCACGGCCTCCTCCACCCCGGCCGTCTCCCGGCGCCGGGTCTCCGCCCCGGAACGGGCGATGAGGGCGACGTTGCGGAACATCACCACGGTGTCCTCGATGAAGACCCCGTCCGGGCAGTCGTCGGCGGGCTCGGCCTCGACCGTCTCCCAGCCGTGCGCACGGAGGGCCTCGCCGTACGCCCTCCACTGGGCGAGTGCCAAGGCCGGGTCGACGGTACGGCGCTCCACGTGGGTGACCAGGCCGTCCGCCACACGCGGGCTGGGGCGTCGGATCAGGGCTCTTCTGCTCGGCACAGGCTCTCCAGGGACCGAATTGGGGGGTGGCAGCGCCATCATGAGCCCCACCTGCCCCATTCCGTCCCGTTCCACACGGCACACCGCCCCGCCCCGCACCCGGCCCCGCCCATGGCGGCGTTACCGGACGGACGATGGCCGCGCACCGGGCCCGCTCAAGGCCGCACACCGGGCCCGCTCGAGGCCGCACACCGGGCGGGCGATGGGCGTGCACATGGCGCGCTCCGGGGCAGGCCACGGCGACGGGGCCACCCCGTCGCCGCGGGCCCGCCCCGGCCGTCGGCAGGCGCAGCAGGACGCACCGCGGCGATCCGCGGCCGCCCGCCCACGGGGCAGGCGGCCCGGGGCTGTCTCGGGGCATCCCGTAGTGGACCTCCGCGGCCGCTCCGGCCGCCCCGGGGGCGACTCGCCGAGGCCCCGGCACCCCGCGCACGCCCGACGGCGCACCCGGAGTCACCCGACCACCGGCTCACGCCCTCGCTCTCACGTCCCCATCAACCCCTCCCGTACCTCCTCGGCGGTCGTGGGCCGAAGCCCACCGTCGAGCAGCAGCCAGCGGGTGATGCCCAGCGACTCCAGGAACGTGATGTCGTGGCTCGCCACGATCAGCGCGCCCTCGTACGCCTCCAGGGCCTCCGTGAGCCTCCGCACGCTCGCCATGTCGAGATTGTTCGTCGGCTCGTCCAGCATCAGCAGCTGCGGGGCGGGCTCGGCGAGCAACAGTGCCGCCAGCGCGGCGCGGAACCGCTCCCCTCCGGAGAGCGTCCCGGCCGCTCGATCGGCCCGCTCCCCGCGGAACAGGAAGCGGGCCAGTCGCGCCCGGATCGTGTTCTCCGTCGCCTGCGGTGCGAACCGGGCGACGTTCCGCACCACGCTCAGCTCCTCGTCGAGCACGTCCAGCCGCTGCGGGAGGAAGCGCAGCGGCACCTGCACCGCCACCTCGCCCGCGACCGGCCGCAGCTCCCCGGCGATGGTGCGGAGCAGGGTCGTCTTGCCGGCCCCGTTGCGCCCGACGAGAGCGATCCGCTCCGGTCCGCGCAGATCGAACTCGCCTCCCACACGGGCCCCGTAGCGGAGCTCCACCTCCGACAGCCGCAGGACGCCGCGGCCCGGATGGACCTTGGTGTACGGCAGTTCGACGCGGATCTCGTCGTCGTCCCGCACCGCGTCCGCGGCCTCGTGGAGCCGCTCTCTCGCCTCGGTCAGCTTCACCGTGTGCATGGTGCGGTGCTTGCCCGCCGAGACCTGCGCCGCGCGTTTGCGGGCGCCCATCACGATCTTCGGCTCGCGCTTCTGCTCGAACATCTTCTGCCCGTAGCGCTTGCGGCGGGCAAGTTTGACCTGTGCCTCGGCCAGTTCGCGCTTCTGCCGCTGCACATCGGCCTCCGCGACGCGCACCATCCGCTCGGCGGCCTCCTGCTCGACGGCCAGCGCCTGCTCGTAGGCCGAGTACGCGCCGCCGTACCAGGTCACCTCGCCGTCGCGGAGGTCGGCGATCTGGTCGACCCGCTCCAGGAGTTCGCGGTCGTGGCTGACCACGATCATCACCCCGGACCACGCCTCCACGGCCTCGTAGAGCCGCCCGCGGGCGTAGAGGTCCAGGTTGTTGGTCGGCTCGTCCAGCAGCAGGACATCGGGCCGGGCCAGCAGCAGCGCCGCCAGCCTGAGCAGCACGCACTCCCCGCCCGACATCTCGCCGACGGTCCGGTCCAGGCCGATGTGCCCGAGCCCGAGCTGTGCGAGAGCGGCGACGGCCCGCTCCTCCACGTCCCAGTCGTCGCCGACCGCCGTGAAGTGCTCCTCCCTTACGTCGCCGGCCTCGATCGCGTGCAGCGCGGCCCGGGTTGCGGCGATGCCGAGCGCCTCGTCGACGCGCAACGCCGTGTCGAGCACGGCGTTCTGCGGCAGGTACCCGACCTCGCCCGCGGTCCGCACCCCGCCCTCGGTGGGTGCGAGCTCGCCGGCGATCAGCCGCAGCAGCGTGGACTTGCCCGAGCCGTTGAGCCCGATCAGCCCCGTCCTGCCGGGGCCGACGGCGAGCTGGAAGTCCTCCAGCACCGCGGTGCCGTCGGGCCAGGAGAAGGACAGCGAGGAACAGGTCACATGGGTGGGAAAGGTAGACATACGGGTCTCCCTGTTGCGTCGGAAGAAGAAGGGGCAACGGGCGAGACACCGGTCGGACGGCACAGGGGCCCTGGTCCGGAACGGGACGGCTCGTACGCCGAGGTCGCACACGGGCACGCGGGCGGAAAGCCGCGTGACACGGTGTCTCAGGACCTCAGACGAGCAACGTCCTTCTCCTATCGACGACAACAGGGCCGGATACGAAGCTACGCCCGCCGGGGGTGGCCGGCAAACGATTAATCGGCGACGGCGACGGCGACGGCGACGCAGACAGGACTGGAGACGGAGACAGGGATGGGGACGGAGACAGGACTGGAGACGGAGGCGGAGACAGGGATGGGGACGGGGATCCGCCTGGACGCTGCGGCGGCCCTCAGTGGGCGTCGCGCATCAACTGGGCCAGGTCCGCGTCCAGATCGAGGTGGAGGTGCTCCCGGCCGGCCGGCACGAGCCCCTGGCTCCGCTTGAGGAAGCGGCGGACTTCGGAGGTGCGGATGTGCACCATCGCGGTTCCCTCGGGAGCGTGGAACTCCAGCACGGTCCTGTCGTACCCGTAGGGCCGTACGCGCACGTCGCCCAGCCCGGCGGGCAGGTCCACGCCCTGAACGAGCAGTTCGCGCGAGAACGCCCAGCACACGTCGGTGCCCTCCAGTGTGGCCGGGGCGGGGAACGACATGCTCACGGCGAAGGGGTCGCGGCGGTCGTAGCGCAGGGTCGCCGGCACGGACTCCATCCGTGGCGCGGAGGCGACCAGACGGACCTGCACGGCCTGCTCGATGACGCTGGACAAGGCCCGCTCTCCCTCACTCGCTGCTGTCGACGCCGGTCCACCGCTCGGCCGGGGACGACGTCAGTCCTCTGCCGCAGAGGAAGACGGGAGAACGGCGGAATCCGTGCATCGGAGGGGGACGTGAGCTGCGTCACCGTACGGGAGGCAACCATACGTGAGGTGCCGTGTACGGATCGTGCGGCCGGTCCCGCCCCGGGAGGCCGCCACACCGGCGCGCGGTCCGGGCCCTCGGACCGTGAACGCGCCACGCACGCGGTACGGGAGGCGCTCTGGACCGGGTGCCGGGGGGCCGCTACGTTCTCGCGCCATGAGACCCAAGGGGAAGTCGAGACGAATGGTGTCCGCGGGGTTGAGCGGGGTGGCGCTGGCCGCCGTTCTGGCTGCCGCCCCCTCGGCGGCAGCGCAGGCGGACTCGGGGCAAGCGGACGGCCGGGTACCGCACTGGGAGCTCAAGCAGACCGGGACGGACGTGCGGTTCCGCGGTCTCGCCGCGGTCAGCCGCTCCACCGCGTGGCTCGCGGGCTCCGGGGGCACCGTGCTCCGCACCACCGACGGCGGCCGGAGCTGGCGCGACGTCTCACCGCCCGGGGCCGGCGAGCTGCAGTTCCGCGACGTCGAGGCGTTCGACGCGCGCAGGGCCGTCGTGCTGGCCATCGGCGAGGGCGAGGCGTCGCGGGTGCTGCGCACCGAGGACGGCGGAGCGACCTGGGAGGAGTCGTTCCGCAATACCGACCCGAAGGCGTTCTACGACTGCATGACCTTCTTCGACTCCCGGCACGGGCTCGCGATGAGCGACCCGGTCGACGGCAGGTTCCGCATCCTCTCCACCCGGGACGGCGGCAGGTCGTGGACGGTGCTGCCGACGGAGGGGATGCCGGACGCCCAGCCGGGCGAGGCGGGCTTCGCGGCGAGCGGCCAGTGCCTGGTGAGCTCGGGGCCCGGGGACGTCTGGCTCGCGACCGGCGGCGGTGCGACCGCGCGTGTGCTGCACTCCGCGGACCGAGGGCTGCACTGGACCGTGGCCGAGTCCACGATCCCGGCCGGTGACCCCGCCCGGGGCGTCTTCGCGCTCGCCTTCCGGGACCGGGTGCACGGTCTCGCGGTCGGCGGCGACTACCGCGCGAGTGAGGCGTCCCCCCGGGCGGGCGCGGTGACCCGGGACGGCGGCCGCACCTGGCGGCAGTCCGCGACCCCGCCGCCCGCCTACCGCTCCGGCGTCGCCTGGCTGCCCCACAGCCGCCGGGCCGCCCTCGCCGTCGGCCCCACCGGCACCGACCTCACCACCGACGCCGGGCGCACCTGGCGCACCGTGGACACCGGCTCGTACGACACCGTGGACTGCACACCGGACCTCGGCTGCTGGGCGGCGGGGGAGAAGGGCCGCGCGGCCCGGCTGGAGTGGTGACGACCCGTCGGCCGTCCGGCACCCCTCGGTGATTCACCGGCCACCCCTGCCCTGGTGACGCGGACGGGTCCGGGCCGGTGCGCAGCGTCCGACCGCGGGCCGCTGCGTCCCCCGTGACGCACACGGGCCGGTGCCGGGCAGCCACCCGGTACCGGCCCGTCGTGTCCGGGGCATCCGGTACGGTCCCGTCCTGTCCGAGGTATCCGCAACCGGCCCGTCCTGTCCGGGGCATCCGGTACCGGCCCGTCCTGCCCGGGTCATCCGGTGCCGGTCCGTCGCGCGGCCATCCGGTGCCGCTCGTCCCGGCGTCGCGCGCGAAGCGACGAGCACGGGGCAACCGCCGCGCAACGGGTGCGCGGGCAGCTGCGCACTGCGGCCGCGCGGATACGTGCGCGCGGGCGCGCGGGCACCTGCGTACTGCGGCCGGCCGGTTCGGTCTCGGCCGGGCGCGGGCCCCGCCCGCTCCTCGCCGGGACCGTCAGGCGGAGGGCTGCTCCCGGTACCGCTCCAGCGCGGGCGCCGTCTTCGTCGCGGCGAACTCCGTGATCCGGTACTCGCACACCCCCGCCGCCGTGTAGGGGTCCGACGCCGCGATCCCCTCGGCCTGCTCGCGGTCGACGCCCGCCGCGATCAGCACACCGCCGTCACGCGGGTTCTTCCGGCCGGAGGCGATCAGGACGCCCTCTCCGTAAAGAGCTTCCAGCCAGGCCATATGGGCAGCCTGGTGCTCCTCGACGCGCTCGACGGGCGCCGTGTAGGTCAATTCCAGTACGAACATGATCGGCAGGGTAGCCGCACTAGGCTGGGAGTCACCATGACCGTGATCAGGACACCCGCGGACGAGACCGAGGCCCGTGCGGTGCAGGACGAACTCAGGGCCCGCGTCGTCCTGGACGAACCCGGGCCGCCGCCGGGCACGGGCCTCGTCACCGGGGTCGACGTGGCCTACGACGACGCGCGCGATGCCGTCGTCGCGGCCGCCGTCGTCCTCGACGCCGCCACGCTGGACGTCGTCGAGGAGACCACCGCGGCCGGCCGGATCGCGTTCCCCTACGTACCGGGCCTGCTCGCCTTCCGTGAGATCCCGACCGTGCTCGCCGCGCTGGAGTCGCTGCGCCACGGCCCCGGTCTGGTCGTGTGCGACGGCTACGGGCTCGCCCACCCACGGCGCTTCGGTCTGGCCAGCCATCTCGGCGTGCTGACCGGCCTGCCGGTGATCGGCGTCGCCAAGAACCCGTTCACGTTCACCTACGACCCGCCGGGCGGGCGGCGCGGTGACGGCTCACCACTGGTCGCGGACGACGGCGCGGTGGTGGGACGGGCGCTGCGGACCCAGCACGGCGTCAAACCGGTCTTCGTCTCCGTCGGCCACCGCGTCACGCTCGGCAACGCCTGCGCCCACACCCTCGCGCTCTCCCCGGAGTTCCGCCTCCCCGAGTCCACCCGCCGCGCCGACGCCCTCTGCCGCAGGGCGCTGCGCGAGGCGACGAGCGGCTGACCACCCCGCTCCGGGCACCGGGACGGTCCTTCTCCGCGCGATAGGACGTTACGGGACAGAACGGGCCGGAACCGCCGGGCGGGACCGGGCCGGGCTCAGCGCGCGTCCGCGACGCGGAAGACGACGCCCGCGGCCCGCAGTCGTGCCAGCAGGGCGTCGCCCATCGCGACGGCGGTGGTGACCTGGCCCGCGGTGGCGGGGAGTTCGTCCAGGGCGAGGCAGAGCACCGACTCCGCGAGCATCTTCGCCGTCTCGCCGTAGCCGGGGTCGCCGCCCGACACCTCCGTGAAGACCCGGCGACCGCCGCCCTCCCCGACGAAGCGGACCCGGAACCAGCTGCGTTCGCGCTGCTCCGCGCTGGGGCCGCGGCCGGGCTGGTAACGGTTCATCAGCCACTGGCGGGCGGGCCCTGCCTGGGCGAGCGCGGCCAGCGCGCCGAGCGCGACGGGGCCGCCGAGCGCCACCGGCAGCGTCCGCACCGAGGCGTAGTGCCGGTACTGGAAGTCGGGGCCGTAGCGCTCCAGGCCCGCCGCGGAGCGGGCCACGATCCGGGGGTCGAGCGTCGGCAGCGGGAGCGCCCAGGTACCGGTCTCCCGGCTGAAGCGGGGCGCCCCGAGCGGCGCCCTGGCACGGCGGCCCATCAGTCGTGGCTCATGGAGCCTGCGCTCCCGTGCCGTGCGCGCGGCCTGCCGCTGCCGGCCCATCGCCGTCAGGGCGGAAGCGAACGTCCCGCCGGAGAAGATCCCGCCCGCGCTCACGAAGCCGTCGATGCGCAGCGGCACGTCCCGCGGCAGCTGCTGGACCGTGAAGTAGACCCCCAGATCGTGCGGCACCGAGTCGAAGCCGCAGGCGTGCACCAGCCGGGCGCCCGTTTCGCGGGCCCGTGCGTCGTGCCGTATGTAGACGGAGTCGACGAACTCCGGCTCGCCGGTGAGGTCGGCGTAGTCCGTCCCGGCGTCCGCGCAGGCGGCGACCAGCGGCTCGCCGTACCAGACGTACGGGCCGACCGTCGTCGCCACTACGCGCGTCGACTCGGCGAGCGCGCGCAGCGCGTCCGGGTCGTCGGCGTCCGCGACGACGAGCGGCAGCCCGGCGCAGGCCGGGTTGATCGCGGTGAGCCGTTCGCGCAACTGCTCCAGCCGTGCTCTGCTGCGGCCCGCGACGGCCCAGCGGCAGTCCTCGGGGGCATGGGCGGCCAGATACTCCGCGGTGAGGGTGCCGACGAATCCGGTCGCGCCGAAGAGCACGATGTCGTACGGCCGCTCCGGCCCGCTCTGCCTGTTCATCGGCCCTCCACCCCGTTGTGAATCCTGTCCCGCGCCGTTTGTCGCCGGCCGAGGCTAGCGTGGAGCCGGACGACGCGCTGCACCGGGAGGACGGGATGGCACCACCGCCGAGAGCCGCTCTGGCGAAATGGGAGAAGGTGCGGTCCTTTGCCCTGGGCCTGCCGGGGGCGGGGGAGGAGTTCCCCTGGGGTGACACGGTGGTCAAGGTGAACAAGAAGATCTTCGTCTTCCTGGGTGTCACCGACGGCAGCCACCCCCTCGGAGTCGGGGTGAAGCTCACGGACGAGGTGTCCCATGCGCACGCCCTGTCCTGCCCCGGGGCGGAGCCGTCGGGGTACGGCCTCGGCAAGGCGGGCTGGGTGCGGGTGCCGCTGGCCGGGAAGGGCGCCCCGGCGGCGGAGCTGCTCTGCGACTGGGTCGAGGAGAGCTACCGCACCGTCGCCCCGAAGAAGCTGATCGCCGAACTCGACGCGCCCTGACGCGCCCTGGCGAGGGTGGCGAGGGTGGCGAGGGGCGGCGACCGGCGCCGGCACGGTGGCCACGGAGGTACGGCGGCCTCGGCGGCGCGGGCGGACCAGGGCCTCACCGGTAGTCGTCCGGGTGGTCCTGCATCCAGGCGGTGTGGTCACGGACCGGCACCGGCGGCGGTGTGTCCCCGGCCTCGGGGGTGGCGGCGTCCCCGGACGCGGACATCGCGTGCGGAGGGCTGCTGCCGCGGTGCCGCCGTCGCGGGCGCCGCCCCGGCACCGGTCGCGGCTTCCCACGGTCGCGGCTTCCCACCGTCGCGGACGGGCCCCGGGCGGCGGAGACGGCGACCGGCGCGCGAAGCGGCCCCGGCCGTCAGTGCCGCCGTCGGTGCGACGAGCGCCGCGGCACGCACGGGGCGGGGTATAGGCAGGGAAACTACCGGTCCCGGATCGGACGGCGGACCCCGTCGCCGATCGGGGGCGACCAGGCGCTTGCTCGCCCCAAGGGCTTGTGCGGAGTGGAACGTGTTCTTAACATCGCCGATGTTACATCAGTTGTGTCACAGTGCTGGGGGCTTCATGGCAGCGACAGGGCACGGCCCGCCGAGCGGTCCGCTGGCCGGTGTGCGGGTGGTCGAACTGGCGGGCATCGGGCCCGGCCCGTTCGCCGCCATGCTGCTGGCCGACCTCGGAGCCGACGTCGTGCGCGTGGACCGGCCCGGTGGCCCCGGGCTCGCGATCGACCCCGCGCACGACCTGACGAACCGGAACAAGAGGTCCGTACTGATCGACCTCAAGGCCGACGGGGGTGCCGGCCGGGTCCTCGACCTGGTCGAGCGCGCCGACGTACTCATCGAGGGCTACCGGCCCGGCGTGGCCGAGCGGCTGGGGGTCGGGCCCGAGGAGTGCCGCGCCCGCAATCCGCGGCTGGTCTACGGCCGGATGACCGGCTGGGGCCAGGAGGGGCCGCTCGCCGGGCGCGCCGGGCACGACATCGCGTACATCGCCATCACCGGCACGCTCGGCATGATCGGGAAGGCGGACGAACCGCCCGTGGTCCCCGCGAACCTCCTCGGCGACTACGCGGGCGGATCTCTGTACCTCGTCATCGGCGTGCTGGCCGCACTCCAGCACGCCCGCGGCCCCGGCGGCACCGGGCAGGTCGTGGACGCGGCGATCGTCGACGGCGCCGCGCACCTCGCCACGATGATCCACGGGATGATGGCCGCGGGCGGCTGGCAGGACCGCCGGGGCGCCAACCTGCTCGACGGCGGCTGCCCCTTCTACGGCACCTACGAGACCGCCGACGGCCGGTACATGGCGGTCGGCGCGCTCGAGAAGCAGTTCTACGACGAGTTCATCCGGCTGCTCGGGATCGAGGACGAGGTGCCCGCCCGCAAGGACTTCGCCCGCTGGGGGCAACTGCGCGCCGCCGTCGCCGAGCGCTTCCTGACCAGGACGCGGGACGAGTGGACCGCGGTGTTCGAGGAGTCCGACGCGTGCGTGGCGCCGGTGCTCTCGCTGCGGGAGGCGCCCGGCCATCCGCACCTCGTGGCCCGCGGCACCTTCACCGGCCACGGCGGGATCACCCAGCCGTCCCCGGCTCCCCGCTTCTCCGCGACCCCCGGCGCCGTCCGCCGTCCGCCCGCGCAACCCGGCGCCGACACCCAGGAGATCGCCCGCGACTGGGACGTTCCCGGCATCCTGGACGCCTGCGCCACCCGACCGGACCCGACCGCAGCCGGCCCGAAGGGACTTCCGACATGAAACGACAGATCTTCGACGCCGAGCACGAGGCGTTCCGCGAAACCGTCCGCTCCTTCATCGGCAAGGAGGTGCTGCCCCACTACGAGCAGTGGGAGAAGGACGGCATCGTCTCCCGTGACGTCTGGCTGGCGGCCGGCCGCCAGGGCCTGCTGGGGCCCGCCGTGCCCGAGGAGTACGGCGGTGGCGGGAACTCCGACTTCCGGTACAGTGCCGTTCTCGCCGAGGAGTTCACCCGCGCCGGCGCCCCGGGCCTCGCGATCGGGCTGCACAACGACGTCATCGGCCCGTACCTCACCTCCCTCGCCACCGAGGAGCAGAAGAGGCGCTGGCTGCCCGGCTTCTGCAGCGGCGAGATCATCACCGCCATCGCGATGACCGAGCCCGGGGCGGGCTCGGACCTCCAGGGCATCCGCACCACCGCCGAGGACTGCGGCGACCACTGGCTGCTCAACGGGTCCAAGACGTTCATCTCCAACGGCATCCTCGCCGACCTGGTGATCGTCGTCGCCAGGACCGCCCCCGAAGGGGGTGCCAAGGGGCTGTCGCTGCTGGTCGTGGAGCGCGGCACGGAGGGCTTCGAACGCGGCCGCAACCTCGACAAGATCGGTCAGAAGGCGCAGGACACGGCCGAGTTGTTCTTCGACGACGTGCGGGTCCCCAAGGAGAACCTCCTCGGGCAGCGCGACGGGGCGTTCGGCCACCTGATGACGAATCTGGCCCAGGAGCGGCTGAGCATCGCCGTCGCCGCCATCGCCGCCGCCGAGCACCTGCTGGAGATCACGACGCGGTACGTCAAGGAGCGCGAGGCGTTCGGCCGGCCGCTGGCGAAGCTCCAGCACATCCGCTTCGAGATAGCCGAGATGGCCACCGAGTGCGCCGTGACCCGGACGTTCCTCGACCGCTGCATCGTCGACCACTCCGACGGGCGGCTGGACGCGGTGCACGCCTCGATGGCCAAGTGGTGGGCCACGGAACTGCAGAAGCGGGTCGCCGACCGATGCCTTCAACTGCACGGCGGCTACGGCTACATGGCGGAGTACCGGGTCGCCAGGGCCTTCACGGACGGCCGCATCCAGACGATCTACGGTGGCACCACGGAGATCATGAAGGAGATCATCGGCCGCGCGCTGCTCTCCTGACCGGCCGCTCTCCCGGCCGGCCGGCGGACGTTCCCTCCCGGGTCATCCCGGGTCATCCCGGGCCATCCCGGGCAACGGCCGCCCGCCGTCCGCCCCCGAACCTCCCGCTGCCTCACCCTCGACCCTCACCCGTGATGCGAAAGGCTCTGTTGTGAGTACCGAAGCGTATGTGTACGACGCGATCCGCACCCCGCGCGGCCGCGGCAAGGCCGACGGCGCCCTGCACGGCACCAAGCCCATCGATCTCGTGGTCGGCCTGATCCGCGAGATCCGCTCCCGCTTCCCGGGGCTCGACCCGGCCGCGATCGACGACATCGTGCTCGGGGTCGTGGGCCCGGTCGGCGACCAGGGCTCGGACATCGCCCGGATCTCCGCCATCGCCGCCGGACTGCCCGACACCGTCGCGGGCGTCCAGGAGAACCGCTTCTGCGCCTCCGGCCTGGAGGCCGTCAACATGGCGGCCATGAAGGTCCGCTCCGGCTGGGAGGACCTGGTCCTCGCCGGAGGCGTCGAATCGATGTCGCGCGTGCCGATGGCGTCCGACGGCGGCGCCTGGTTCGCCGACCCGATGACCAACTTCGACACCCACTTCGTGCCGCAGGGCATCGGCGCCGACCTGATCGCCACCATCGAGGGCTTCTCCCGGCGGGACGTGGACGACTACGCGGCGCTGTCCCAGGAGCGGGCGGCCGCCGCCTGGAAGGACGGCCGCTTCGACCGCTCCGTCGTCCCGGTGAAGGACCGCAACGGCCTCGTCGTCCTCGACCACGACGAGCACATGCGCCCGGGCACCACCGCGGACTCGCTGGCCGCCCTCAAGCCGTCGTTCGCGGGCATCGGGGACATGGGCGGCTTCGACGCGGTCGCGCTCCAGACGTACCACTGGGTGGAGCGGATCGACCACGTCCACCATGCGGGCAACTCCTCCGGCATCGTCGACGGCGCCTCGCTCGTGGCAGTCGGCTCCGAGGAGGTCGGCCGGCGGTACGGGCTCGCGCCCCGCGCGCGGATCGTCTCCGCGGCGGTCTCCGGATCCGAGCCGACCATCATGCTCACCGGGCCCGCCCCCGCCACCCGCAAGGCGCTCGCCAGGGCCGGGCTGACCATCGACGACATCGACCTCGTCGAGATCAACGAGGCGTTCGCCGCCGTCGTCCTGCGCTTCGTGAAGGACATGGGGCTGTCCCTCGACAAGGTCAACGTCAACGGCGGAGCCATCGCGCTGGGCCACCCGCTCGGCGCCACCGGCGCCATGATCCTCGGCACCCTCGTCGACGAACTGGAGCGCCAGGACAAGCGGTACGGCCTCGCCACCCTCTGCGTCGGCGGCGGCATGGGCATCGCCACGATCGTCGAACGCGTCTGACCCCTCGTCCCTCCCGCCCCTTCCCCCGTACGGAGAAGCAGCAATGACCGCAACGCCGACGAGCACCACCATCCGCTGGGAGCAGGACGAGACCGGCATCGTCACCCTCGTCCTGGACGACCCCGACCAGTCCGCCAACACCATGAACCGGGCCTTCCGCGAGTCGATCGCGGCGATCGCCGACCGCGCCGAGGCCGAGAAGGACTCGATCCGCGGCATCGTCTTCACGTCCGCCAAGAAGACCTTCTTCGCGGGCGGCGACCTCAAGGACATGATCAAGGTCGGCCCCGAGCACGCCCGGCAGGCCTTCGACATGGGCATGGGCATCAAGCGGGCGCTGCGCCGGATCGAGACCCTGGGCAAGCCCGTCGTCGCCGCCATCAACGGCGCGGCACTGGGCGGCGGTTACGAGATCGCCCTCGCCTGCCACCACCGCATCGCGCTCGACGCCCCCGGGTCCAAGATCGGTCTGCCCGAGGTCACGCTGGGACTGCTGCCCGCCGGCGGCGGTGTCACCCGCACCGTGCGCCTCATGGGCATCGCCGACGCGCTGCTGAAGGTGCTTCTGCAGGGCACCCAGTACTCCCCGCGACGCGCCCTCGAGAACGGGCTCGTCCACGACGTGGCCGCCACGCCCGAGGAGATGCTGGCCAAGGCGCGCGCCTTCATCGAGGCGCACCCCGAGTCGCAGCAGCCCTGGGACGTCAAGGGCTACCGGATTCCCGGCGGTACGCCGTCGAACCCCAAGTTCGCCGCGAACCTGCCCGCCTTCCCCGCCAACCTCAAGAAGCAGCTGAACGGCGCCCCGTTCCCGGCGCCGCGCAACATCCTCGCGGCCGCCGTCGAGGGGTCCCAGGTGGACTTCGAGACGGCTCAGGTCATCGAGGCGCGGTACTTCACCGAGCTGCTCACCGGCCAGACCGCCAAGAACATGATCCAGGCGTTCTTCTTCGACCTCCAGGCGGTCAACTCCGGCGCGAACCGCCCCAAGGGCGTCGAGCCGCGCAAGGTCCGCAAGGTCGCCGTGCTCGGCGCCGGGATGATGGGCGCGGGCATCGCGTACTCCTGCGCCCGGGCGGGCATCGAGGTGGTCCTCAAGGACGTCAACGCCGACGCGGCCGAGCGGGGCAAGGCGTACTCCGAGAAGCTGCTGGACAAGGCGCTGAGCCGGGGCCGGACGACCGAGGCCAAGCGTGCCGAGCTGCTCGCCCGGATCACTCCGACGGCCGACCCCGCCGACCTCGCGGGCTGCGACGCGGTCATCGAGGCGGTCTTCGAGGACCCGGCGCTCAAGCACAAGGTGTTCCAGGAGATCCAGCACGTCGTCGAGCCGGACGCGCTGCTGTGCTCCAACACCTCGACGCTGCCCATCACCGTGCTCGCCGAAGGGGTGGAACGGCCCGCCGACTTCATCGGTCTGCACTTCTTCTCGCCGGTGGACAAGATGCCGCTGGTCGAGATCATCAAGGGCGGGCGCACCGGTGACGAGGCGCTGGCCCGCGCCTTCGACCTGGTCCGGCAGATCGGCAAGACGCCGATCGTGGTGAACGACTCCCGCGGGTTCTTCACCTCGCGGGTGATCGGGCAGTTCATCAACGAGGGCGTGGCGATGGTCGGCGAGGGCGTCGAGCCCGCGTCGGTCGAGCAGGCCGCGGCCCAGGCCGGGTACCCGGCGAAGGTGCTGTCGCTGATGGACGAGCTCACCCTCACCCTCCCGCGCAAGATCCGCAATGAGACGCGGCGGGCGGTGGAGGAGTCCGGCGGCACCTGGACCCCGCACCCCGCCGACGCGGTCGTCGACCGGCTGGTCGACGAGTTCGGGCGCACCGGCCGCAGCGGCGGCGCGGGCTTCTACGACTACGTCGACGGCAGGCGCTCCGGGCTGTGGCCCGGTCTGCGCGAGCACTTCGCCAAGCCCGGCGTGCACGTGCCGTTCGAGGACATGAAGGAGCGGATGCTCTTCTCCGAGGCGCTGGACACCGTCCGGTGCCTGGAGGAGGGCGTGTTGACGTCGGTCGCCGACGCCAACATCGGCTCCATCATGGGCATCGGCTTCCCGGCATGGACGGGCGGCGTCCTGCAGTACATCAACGGGTACGAGGGCCGGGACGGCATCGGCGACGGCCTGCCCGGCTTCGTCGCGCGGGCGCGCGAGCTGGCGGAGGCGTACGGCGAGCGCTTCGAGCCCCCGGCGCTCCTGGTGGAGAAGGCCGAGCGCGGCGAGGTCTTCACCGACGAGTGACCCGGCGTCCGGACTGACCCGGCGTCCCGGCCGGTCCGGCGCCCGGACCGGCCGGGCCCGTGATCCGGGTGGGCTCCCGATCCGGGTGGGACGCGTCCGGCCGGGCCCGCGATTCGGCCGGGTCCCCGATCCGGACGGGCCCGCGCCGCCGGCGGCCCCGTCCGGACGGACGGGACATGCACGCAGCGCCCCCGCCCGGCGTCCACGGCGAGGGCGGCGAACCGGCCGCGGCCGCTGTACGGGGGCTTCGGCCGCGGCGCTCCGGCCGCGGGGCGGCAGATGCCGCCCGGCGTGGATCACGGGGAGACACGGCCGAGTTGCGGAACGCGGACGGACCTCCAAGACTGGCACGTGTGCCGCCGGTGCAACCGTCGAGCCGAGAGGCTCCGGTGGCCGCCGGGACGATCTCCGGCGCGCGGCGGCAGGCCGGTCCGCGAAGGGCGCAGCGCACTTGGAGCCGCCATGGCCGACATCGCACGCCGCCGCATCTGCCGCTTCGTCGGCGCGTCCTGCATGGTAGCGGTGCTCACCGTACCGGCCGGCGTGACCGGCCCCGCGGCAGCGGACCCTGCCCGGTCTCAGGCGTCGGCCGACGCCCAGGCTCAGCCCGAGCCCCCGCCGCAACCGCCTCCCCAGCCACCCCCGCCCCCCGAGCCTCCGCCGCAGCCCCCTCCGCCTCCGCCGGAGCCGCCACCTCCGCCCCCCGAGCCTCCTCCGCCTCCGCCGGAGCCACCTGCTCCGCCGCCGGAGCCTCCTCCGCCTCCGCCGGAGCCACCTCCGGAATCTCCTCCGCCGCCCCCGGAGCAGCCCGAGGAGCCCCCGGACCAGCAGTCACCTCCGCCTCCGGACCAGTCCCCGCCCCCGCCGCAGGACCCCCCACCGGAGGGCGAGGACCCGGCCCGGCAGAAGGAAGAGCTGCGGCAGCTGACGCCCCAACTCAAGGACGACGTCACGAAGCTGTCGAAGCGGCAGGACGTACCCCCGGAGCTCGAGGAGACCGTGGACCAGCTCCCCTCCACCCTGCGGATGGTCGAGGATCCGAAGACACCGCTGCAGGACCGGCACACCCTCGCCAAGAGCGTGGGGCAGCTGACGATGGCGCTGCGGCTGATCGAGGATCCGAAGACGTCGCCGAAGGAACGCGCGGCCCTGCTGCTGGTGGTGCGTCCGCTGACCGGTTCACTGCAGATCATCGGGAAGACGCCGCCGGGTCAGCGGGCCGCGTACACGGCATGTGCCCGGCAGCTGACGGTGGCGCTGCGGCTGATCGAGGATCCCAAGACGTCGCCGCAGCATCGCGCGGCCCTGCTGCTGGTGGTGCGTCCGCTGAACAGCGCGTTGAAGATCGCCGGGAAGACGCCGCCGGGTCAGCGGGCCGCGTACACGGAGAGTGTCCGGAGCCTGACGGTGGCGCTGCGGCTGATCGAGGGTCCCAAGACGTCGCCGCAGCATCGCCGAGAGCTCACCGAGGCCGTACAGCCGCTGACCCGGACCCTGCGGGGGATCGAGGATCCCAAGACGTCGCCGGAGCGGCGCCGGGAGCTCACCGAGGCCGTGCGGCCGCAGAGCGACGAGCTGGGGGACCGGACCAGGGAGATCCTCGGCAGCCCGACGCCCGGCTGAGCCGCGGCGCGCCGGGTGGAGATCCGTCCGCCGGCGCTACCCGGGCCGGGACCCGGGCATGCCGCCGCCGGACCCGAACGCCGCGCGGAGCTCCTCCCGCAGCGACCGCTGGAAGGCCGTGACCAGGGCCTGGACGACCATGGGCTGCATATGGGCCGAGAGGGACTTCATCGCGGCGACATGGTCCGGGTCCGACTCGCGCTCGCGGTAGGGGCCCCACACCTCGTCGCGGAACAGCCCGGTCAATTGCTGCGCGGCGGAGCGGGCATGCTCCAGCAGCACGGTGCGGGAGGCGAGGATGGTCTCGTGGGCGATGGGGACGTCGAGCAGCTCGACGCCCAGCCGCAGCAGCCCGCCGTCGAGCCGGAACACATCCGGCGCGGCGGTCCGTTCCAGCACGCCCATGGCGGCGAGCCGGTCGATGTCCTGCTCCGACAGAGGCCGCCCGGCCCGGCGCTCCAGCTCCCGCAGACAGGTCTCCTCCGAGGATTCGGGCGCCCAGGAGGCCACCAGCGCCCGGTGGATCGCCAGGTCCTGCGCGCTCAGCCCCGGGGGCAGCTGCTCCAGGTAGCGTTCGATGGCCGCGAGTGTCATGCCCTGGTGCTGGAGTTCCTCGATCAGGGCCAGCCGGGAGAGGTGCTCCGCGCCGTAGTGGCCGACGCGGCGTGGGCCGATCCGCGGGGGCGGCAACAGCCCGCGGGTGCCGTAGAACCGGATGGTGCGGACGGTGACGCCTGCGCGGGCGGCCAGTTCGTCGACGGTCAGCGTCGGCCCCTCGGTCTCGGTCGCCATCGTCTTCCTCGCTCCCTGCGTGCACCGGGCTCCAGTGCAACAGTATTGCTGTCTCACCGGGGTGGTGAAACCCGGGAGCATCGGGGCCGACGGTCCGCGGGGCCCGGCCCGGATGGAGCCGCTGGTGCGGGCGCGGACCGTCGAGCGGGCCTGCCTCCCGCGACGGCGTACGACCCCGGAGTACGACCCCGGAGCGCGGCCCGCGCGCGGCCGGTTGGGCGGATGACGCTAGAGTGCGGTGCTTGTTCGAGCGGCGCACGGCGGGACGGGGAGAGCATGAGCGCGCAACTCAGGGGGACGGCTGTGGAGTTGGCGGACGTCCTGTGGCGTGAACACACCGTGTACCGGGACCGTGCGGGAGGCGTGGTCATCCGCGGCGAGCACGTAAGGCGCTGGATCAGCCTCGCGCCGAGCGGTGGCCGGGGCGAGCTCCTGCTGCGCGCCGGCCGCATACTCGACGGTGGTACGACGGCCCCCGCACGCTCGGAGGCGGTGGTGAGCGGCACGGCGGGCACGGCCGAACTGGCCGCCGTCTGCCGTCGGCTGCTCGCCGAGACCGCGGCGGACCCGGTGCCGCACCCGGCGCCCTCCGCGGACGCCCGCACCGTCCGGGCCAGGCGCTTCCCGTTGCGTTCCGGAGGGGGCGGCCCGCGACCGGCGCGCCCGACCCGTCCCGCGCGCGCCGGCCGTCCCGCGCGGACCTCACGTCCGGCGCGGACCTCGCGCCCCGCCCGGACCTCGCGTCCCGGTCGGCACACCGGCTTCGGCTCCTGGGCGGTCATCGTCTGCGTGGCCGCGACCATCGCGCTGTACGCCTGGAGCGCCGCCGCCAGGTACCGGTAGGCCCGGAACCCGGAACCCGGAACCCGGAACCCGGCACCCGGAACCCGGCACCGGTGAAGCGGTGTCCCGGGACCGGCGGTGTGCCCGGGGCCGATGGTCCACGGTGCCGCGGGTTCGAGGGCCGATGGTCCACGGTGCCGCGGGCTCAAGGGCCGAGGGCCATCGGTCAGTGGGTCTTCGGCCAGTGGTTGTTCGGTCAGTGGGTCCTCGGCCCCCGAGACCTCGGCCAACGGGTCTTCGGTCAGCGGGCGAGGTGGTGGTGCAGAGCGGCGTGCGCGTCCTGGCCGGCCGCGTCCGCGTGGTCGATGTGCACGGTCGCGCCCGTCAGCCGGGGCACCGCGTGGAGCAGGGCGTGCTCGGCGGCGACCGCCACGGCGTGGGCCTGCACGACCGTGAGGCCGGGGTCGACCTCGACCGAGGTCTCGGCACGCAGTGTGTGACCGAGCCACCGCATCCTCACAACACCCACCTTCCGTACCCCCTCGACGCGGGAGAGCGCCTGCTCGGCCGCGTCCACCAGGGCCGGATCGACGGCGTCCATCAGCCGGTGCCAGATCTCGCGCGCCGCGCCGCGCAGCACGAGGAGGATCATCCCGGTGATGACGAGACCGATGAGCGGGTCCGCGTACCGCCAGCCCAGTGCCGCGCCGCCGGCGCCGAGCAGCACGGCGAGGGAGGTGAACCCGTCGGTGCGGGCGTGCAGTCCGTCCGCCACGAGCGCGGCGGACCCGATGCGGCGCCCCGTGCGGATCCGGGCCCTTGCCACCCACTCGTTGCCCGCGAACCCCACGAGCCCGGCCGCGGCGACCGCCGGGAGGTGGGTGATGTCCTGCGGGTCGAGCAGCCGCCTGACTGCCTCGTACCCGGCGAAGGCGGCGGAGACGGCGATCACCAGGACGACGAAGACCCCGGCCAGGTCCTCGGCGCGGCCGAAGCCGTAGGTGTAGCGCCGGGTCGCGGCGCGGCGGCCCAGCACGAAGGCCAGGGCCAGCGGCAGCGCGGTCAGCGCGTCGGTGGCGTTGTGGACCGTGTCGCCGAGCAGCGCCACCGACCCCGACAGGGCCGCGATGACCGCCTGGACGACGGTCGTCGCGGCCAGCACGGCGAAGGAGAACCAGAGCGTCCGCAGCCCCTCGGCCGATCCTTCGAGCGCGTTGTCGATGCGTTCACCGTGGTGGTGATGATGGTGGTGTCCACGGCCATGGTCCTCCGCGTGCCCGTGCCCGTGCCCGTGCGTGTGCCCGTGGTGGTGTCCCTGACTCGTCATGGACACCACCATGGCAGCCTGACAGGGTTGCAGCCACTGTCGAAAAGCGGGTCCTGACCAGCTGCGAAGGCCTCGCGACTGCCTCCTCGCGGCTACTGCCCGGAGGCGGCGACCGGGTAGTGGTCCGAGAGGTTGGTGTAGGTGTAGGCGGTGCCCCAGCTGGTGACCGTCCAGGGCGCGCTCTGCTCCTTGATCACGTCGTTGCGCCAGCCTGCCGGGCGGACGTGACCCGCTCGGTGCAGGACGTAGTCCAGGTCCTCGCGCGGCTCGCCCGGATAGCGGTCGGCCGCGATCGAGTTGTCCCGGGTGTCGAAGGAGTACGCATGACCGGTCCGGCTGTCCGCGCCGGCGAGCCCGCCGTCGGCCAGCATGCCCGCGTACTCCGCGGTGCGCGAGTCGACGTTGAAGTCGCCCGCCACCAGGACCTGTTCGGAGGCCGGGATCTTCTTGGCGTCGAGGAACGCGTCGAGCGCCTTGAACTGCCGGCTGCGTATCCGCGCCGCTTCCCCCGCCGCGCAGCCCGGGTCGGTCGACTGGGCATGGGTCCCCACCACGTGCACCCGGCTGCCGTTCACATCCAGCACCGTGTACACGAAGCCCTTGTTGGACCACCAGTCGGCACCGCAGGCGTCCTTGTAGACGTACTGCTCCTTGCGCACGATCGGCCACTTGCTGAGGACGGTGACCCCGCCGTCCTCCGGTACCGTCGCCGAGTACGCGCCGCCCGTCGCGTCCCAGCCGCTCTTGCTGCGGCCCAGCACCGGGGTCTGATGGGGGTACCGGTCACGGGCGTTGCGCTGCAGTGCGTCGGAGGAGGAGTTGTCGAACGCCTCCTGGAGCACCACGACGTCGTTGCCCTGGAAGTACGGGGCCTTCGGGATCTCGGCGGCCCGGTGGTCCTGGCCCCAGTTGGGGTACAGGGTCTTGCTGAACAGGAAGACGTTGTACGTCAGGACCTTCAGCGAGGGCGTCGCCGCGGCGGTCTGCCCGGCCGGGGCGGCGGACGCCGGCGGCGCGGCGACCGCCAGGGCCGCGGCGGCGAGCATCGTGCAGAGGGTTGCGCCGGACGCGCGGCGGAGCACGGATTGCGGCACTGGGACTCCTGTTTCCTGTGGGGGTTTGACATCGGCGCGCACATCAAAGCAGCGGCTGTTACCTCGGGGTAACCGTCAGGTGCCGGGTTTCTTGCCGGAGTTCCGCGTTCCTTGGAACGTGTACGGACATGTGCCCTCCCGGGGATGTGCGGACGGGCCTCGCCGCCGGACCGGCCGTCGGCTGCTCCCGCCGCCTGCTGCTCCCTCCACCGCTCCCTCTCACCGGCTCGTGATCGCATACTGGAACGTGAGAACGGGCGCTCCGCGCCCACCGGGAGCACACCCATGACCAGGCCGCGGGAACCCCTGACGCGGAGGACGGACGGCAGGGCCGGTCCGGACCCCCCGCCCCCGCCGCCCGGCGGCGTCCTGTGGACCCTCGTCGGCGACGTCCGCGGGCTGCTCATGCTCCCCGCCGCGCTCACCCTGCAGGTCGCCCATCCCGCCGTCGGCGCCGGCGTCGACGAGCACTCCGCCTTCCGCACCGACCCCTGGGGGCGCGCGGAGCGCTCACTGCGCTCGCTCCAGCTCTGGGTGTACGGCGGCGACGCCGCGGCCGAGGAGGGCCGCCGGCTGCGCCGGCTGCACCGGGGCGTCGCGGGCACCGACAGCCGGGGCCGCCGCTACCACGCGCTCAGCCCCGGGCACTACGCGTGGGTCCATGCCACCGGCTTCCCCGTGCACCGCCACGCGGTCCGCTATCTGTACCGCCCGTTCACCGAGGCCCAGGAGCGCCGGCTCTACCAGGAGTGGCTGATGGTCGGGCGGGTGCTCGGCCTCCGCGACCGGGACATGCCGGCCACCGTCGAGGAGTTCTGGCCGTACTACCGCGGGGTCCTCGCCCGCGAACTGGAGGCCAACGCCGTCGTCCGGGACCTCGTCGCCACCGACCGCGTACTGCCGCCGCCCGCCCTCGGCCCCCTGCCGCTGCGGCTGCTGCTGCGCCTGTGCTGGCCGCTGGTGCTGCCCCGGTTCCTCCGGCTGAGGCGCTTCCTGACCATCGGGCTGATGCCGCCGGACGCCCGCGCGGCGATCGGGCTGCCCTGGACCTGCGAGCAGGAGCGGCGGCTGCGGCGCTTCGGCCGGGTCGTCCGGACCGTGGTCCCCCTGCTTCCGGAGCGGATGCGCTATCTCCCGCAGGCCAGGGAGGCCCGCCGCCGGGCCCGGGCCGGAGGGCGGCTGCCACCGGGGCGGGCGGGCCGACGGGCCGTCCGGCTGCGCGCCCGGTGGTGCCGGATGATGCCGGTGGTGCCGGATGATGCCGGTGGAGCCCCGTGGTGCCGGGTGACGCCCCGTGGTGTCGCGTGATGCACGGTGACGCCGGGAGTGCGCCGAGGGGCGGCCGGGGACGCCCCCAGCAGGCGGCACCCCGGAGGTCCCGGGCAGGTCTCAGGCCGAGGCGCGCCGGACCAGCCTCGTCGGTGTGATCAGCGAGGCCGGGGGAGCGGCTTCCGGGCCGCCACCGTCCAGCAGCTCCATCAGCAGCCGTACCATCAGCCGGCCGTTTCCCTCGATGTCCTGACGGACCGTCGTCAGCGGCGGATCGGTGGCCTCGGCGACCGGCGCCATGTCGTCGAAGCCGACCAGCGCGACATCGTGCGGCACCCGCAGCCCGCGCTCGCGCAGCAGCTTCAGCGCCCCCGACGCCATCAGGTCGTTCGCGGCGAACACCGCATCGGGCACGGCGGCATTCCCGTCGAGCAGCCCGGCCATCGCCCGCTCCCCACCGCGCGCCGTGAAGTCGCCCTGGGCGGTCAGTCCCGGATCGGCGTCCGGCAGTACGTCCCGGTAGCCGTGCAGCCGGTCCAGCGCCGACGTCTGGTCCCGGGGCCCCGCGATATGGGCGATCCGGCTGCGGCCGAGACCGACGAGATGGCGCACCGCCGCCCGGGCCCCGCCCCGGTTGTCGCAGTCGACGTAGGGTACGGCGTGCTCGGAGCCCGCGCCCGGCCCGCCGGGGCGGCCGCCGAACACCGCGGGCACGCCCGACGCCAGCACCACCGAGGGGAGTTCGTCGCTCTCGTGGAGGGAGAAGGCGAGTGCGCCGTCGACGTGCCCGCCGCCGAGATAGCGGGCTATCCGGTCGTGGTCGTCCGGGCCCTCGGCCCACAGCAGCACCAGTTGCGAGTCGTGGACGACCAGTTCACGGCTGATGCCGCGCACCTGGCGCTCGAAGAACGGGTCGGAGAAGACCCGGAACTCCGGCTCGGCGATGATCACGGCGACCGCACCGCTGCGCCGGGTGACCAGGCTGCGGGCCGCCTGATTGGGGATGTACCCGAGCTCCGCGACCGCCTCCCGCACCCGGTCGGCGAGCGGCGCGCGCACCCCCGCACCGCCGTTGACGACGCGGGACACCGTGGCCCGGGAGACCCCGGCCCGCGCGGCGACGGCTTCCAGGGTGGGCCGGGGCCCACTGCTCCGATCGGGCACGGGACGCTCCTCACCGGCGGTGTCCGTACGGGTGGCACGGGTCGTACGCGGTCAGCGTATCCGCAGGCGCCGCCGCACCGGACCAGGGCGGCGGCGCCGGATTCCGCCGGTCAGTGGCCGTGATCGCGACCGTGAACGCGACCGTGATCGCGACTGTGAGCGCGGGCGTGATCACCGCCCTGGCCCTGGTCGTGTCCCTGGCCGTGGCCGCGGTCGTGCACCGTGTCGGTGGCGGCGATCTTCCGGTACGACCTGGGCTCGGCCGGCGGTGCCGCGGACCGCGCGCCACGGGCCGCCCGTACCGCCCCGGCCGGCACCCCCGGGGGCACGGCCGGCTTCGACGCCTCGTACAGCCAGGTGCGGAAGAGGGCCGCGAGCTGCTTGCCGGAGACCTTCTCGGCGTACTCCACGAAGTCCCCGACGCTCGCGTTGCCGTCGGCGTACTCCGCCGGCCAGCCCCTGAGCACCGCGAAGAAGTCCTCGTCACCGATCGTGTTGCGCAGCACCTGCAGGGCGAGCGCGCCGCGGTCGTACACGGCGAGGTGGAACTGCTTGTCGGGTCCGGGGTCGCCGGGTCTCACCGTCCAGAACGGGTCGTCGGCCGGGTGCAGGGCGTAGACGTGGTCGGCCAGCTCCTGGGCCGTGCCCTCGCCCTCCTTCTCCGACCAGAGCCACTGGCTGTAGCGGGCGAAGCCCTCGTTGACCCAGATGTCCTCCCAGCCCTTCACCGAGACGCTGTCCCCGTACCACTGGTGGGCCATCTCGTGGACGACCACCGAGACGTTCGCGCCGACCGCGAACTGCCGGGGGCTGTAGAAGGGCCGGGTCTGCGTCTCCAGGGCGTACCCGCTGGTCACGTTCGGGACGTAGCCGCCGAGCGCGTTGAACGGGTACGGGCCGAACACGCCCTCCAGCCACTCCACCACCTCGGCGGTCCGCTCGACGCTCGCCCGCGCCGCGCCGGCGTCGCCCCCGAGGTCCTTGCTGTAGGCGTTGAGGACCGGCAGCCCGTTCGCGGTGGTGTCCGTGGTGATGTCGAACCTTCCGACGGCCAGCGTGGCGAGATAGGTGGCCTGCGGTCTGTCGGACCGCCAGTTCCAGCGCGTCCAGCCGAGCCGTGACGACCGGGACCGCAGGACTCCGTTGCTGATCGCCTGGGTTCCGTCCGGGACCGCGACGGAGATGTCGAAGGTGGCCTTGTCCAGCGGGTGGTCGTTGGACGGGAACCACCACACGGCCGAGGCCGGCTCCTGCGCGGCGACGCCGCCGTCCGGGGTGCGGTGCCAGGCGGTCCAGCCGCCGATCTTCAGCTCGGAGGGCTTTCCCGCGTACCGGACGACCACCGAGACCGTGCGGTTCCTCGGCAGCGGCGCGACGGGCGTGATCTCCAGCTCGTGGTCGCCGCTTCTGGTGAACGCCGCCGTGCGGCCGTTCACCCGCACCTCGTCGACCGTCAGACCGAAGTCCAGGTTGAACCGGGAGAGGTCCTGCAGGGCGGTCGCGATGATCGTGGCCGTCCCCTCCAGGAGATCCGTCGCCGGCTGGTACTTCAGGCGCAGGTCGTAGTGCGACACGTCGTAGCCGCCGTTTCCCGCGGCCGGGTAGTAGGGGTCGCCGATGCCCGGGGCCCCGGGCGCGCCGCCCTCCCCGGAGGACCTTCCCGGGCTCCCCGCGGCGGCGGATGCCGGGACCAGCAGCAGAAGCGACGCGGCAAGCGCGCTCGGGACGAGGACCCCGCGGCGCACGGATGCCCCCGACGTCCGGGGTGGACGATCTCGCCGGGACCCGTTCACCCGTCCCACGCTCCCTGGTGGCCGTGGCGCCCATCGCGACGCGATCGCCGGCCGGCCGGCATCCCGGGTGTCTCCATGCGTCACTCCTGTCCTCGAACGGCTCACTACTGCCCCCTGTTGCACGGCAGTTGGCGGGAGTACCGTCCGCTCCCATGCCGATACGTGTGCACCGCATGGGACTCGACGGCGGAACCGTCGCCGCGGCGGCCGGGACCTCCCCGGCGTCCGTACTCGTCCCGCGGACACCCGCACACACCACCGCGTCCCGGCAGAGCGGACCCGGCATCGCGTGCCGCGACACGGCACGGGCATCCGTACCGCTCGGCACCCGGCCGTGTCGTGACGGGGGCGACCGGGACGACCGCGTCGGCATAGGCGTCGTCCGGCCGGGGGAACAACCGGCGCGACATGGCCGGAAAGTACCCCTGATCACGGACGCCGCCCCGTATTACTCCTGCTGCGGGCGCGGCAACGGGATCCGGGCGACGACCGGCGGCGCCGTGGGCGCCCCCGCGGCCCTCTCGCCGGACCACGACAGCCACCTCCCGCCGCACGGCCGGTCCCACGTCGCGGAAACGCCGCACGGCCGTCCCCGCGACGCGGGACGCCACACGGGCACGAGCCGCTCCCGGCGGCCGCGTCGGCGCCGCCGCTCGCTGCGGCGTCCCGGGGCGGGGGCCGTCGCCGGCGGGACGAAGGACCGTGCCCCCGCCGCCACCGGCTGCACGGCCACCCGCATCGGCACGCACTTCCGCGCGATGCCCCGCGGCCGGGCCCACCGGTCCCGTACCGCGCCGCGGGTGCCGTTCGCCGGCGGCAGGCCGGTGCGCGGCGGGCCACCGCCGCCGCCCGGCAGTTCGGGCCGTCCGGGCACCCCGGCTCGCACGGCGCCGCCGCACCACATCCGATCCGACCCGCCC
This sequence comes from Streptomyces tirandamycinicus, assembly GCF_003097515.1. Taxonomy (NCBI): domain Bacteria; kingdom Bacillati; phylum Actinomycetota; class Actinomycetes; order Kitasatosporales; family Streptomycetaceae; genus Streptomyces; species Streptomyces tirandamycinicus. The sequence goes on from NZ_CP029188.1 coordinate 6,215,928, forward strand.
ACGGAGGCAGCAACCGATGCACCGACGTATCCGCACCCTGGCCGTGGCCCTCTGCGCACTGGCGGCCACCACCGCCGCCGTACCCGCGCCCGTCCAGGCCGCCGCGCACGCCGGCGTCCCCCGCACCGGATTCGAGTCCTCCGGGGGTGCGCGCTGGACCACGCAACCGGAGGAGTGGGCGTTCCTCGGCGCCGTCGACCGGTCAAGCGACCGGGTGTCGCTGCGGACCATCGGCACGACCGCGCAGGGGCGTCCGCTGCAGCTCGTGCGCATCGGCGGCGACCGGCCCACGGCGCACACCATGCTGCTGATCTGCAGCCAGCACGGTGACGAGCCGTCCGGCCGCGAGGCGTGTCTCACCACGGTCCGCGACCTCGCCCGGGCCAGGGACGCCGGAACCCGCCGCTTCCTGGACCGTACGACCGTCCTCGTCGTGCCGACCGCCAACCCCGACGGGCGCGCGGCGGGCACCCGCGGCAACGGCGACGGTGTGGACGTCAACCGCGACCACATCGCGCTGAGGACCGCCGAGGGCCGTGCCCTGGCCGCCGTCATCCGCGACAGCCGCCCCGACATGGTCTACGACCTGCACGAGTACAACGCCACCCCCCGCTACTACGAGAAGGACCTGCTGGCGCTCTGGCCGCGCAACCTCAACACCGCGCCGGACGTGCGCCGGGAGGCACACACCCTCTCCGAGAGCTATGTACGGCCCCGCGCGGAGCAGGCCGGATTCAGCAGCGGCGTCTACGGCATCTGGACCGATCCCGTCACCGGTGAGCCCGTCCGGCAGGTCGCCGGCGACGGTCAGGAGCGCATCCTGCGCAACACGGCGGGCGTGAAGCACTCCGTCGGCCTGCTGGTGGAGACCCGGGTCGACGCCCTCACCGACGCCGAGCGGGCGGACCCCGCCGTCAACAACCGGCGCCGGGTCCACTCCCAGCTCGCGGCGCTGGAGGGTGCCTTCGCCTTCGACGGCGAGCGGCGCGGCCGGATCGAGGCCGCGACGACCGCGGCCCGGCTCGCCGGGTTCGCCGACCGCGGCCCGGTGTGGACCGGCGGCGCCGACAACGACCCCGCGTCACCGGACGAGACCATCCAGGACCCGCCCTGCGGCTACCGGCTCACGGCCGCCCAGCACGCCGAGGTCGCGGACGAACTCGCCCTGCACGGTGTGGTCTCCCGGCCCACGCCGGACGGCGCGGTCGTACCGCTGCGGCAGTCGCTGCGGGCCCTGGTGCCCCTGCTGCTCGACGAGCGGGCCGCGTACCGCCTCACGACCGGGGTTCCGATCACCCGCTGCTGATTCCGTATGAACCTCGCCGTATGTGGTAGGAGGGCCCTCAGGAGAGCGAAGCCCGGCTCCGTTTACCCGCGAAAGGGGCCCTCTGTGCCGCACGACGACTCACCTGGCGCAAGACAGCCGGCGGACCGGGGAATCCCTCCGGTGACGGACATCCCCGGGCCGCCGGAGCCGGCTCGGCACGCCACCGCAACGGACCGGGTGGTCTTCGGGGTCACCGCCGTCCTCACGGTCGCCTTCGTGCTCTGGGGCTCCGTCGCCACGGACACCCTCGGGCGGGTGTCGGGCAGCATGCTCGCGGGCCTCATCCGCAACGGCGGCTGGGCGTTCGTCCTGGCCGCCTCCGGCTTCGTGATCTTCGCGCTCTGGCTCGCCATCAGCCGCTACGGGCGGATCCCGCTCGGACGCGAGGACGAAAAGCCCGAGTTCCGCACCGTCTCCTGGATCGCGATGATGTTCAGCGCGGGCATGGGCATCGGCCTGATGTTCTACGGAGTCAGCGAGCCCCTCGCGCACTTCACCGAGCCGCCGCCGGGCACCGATCCCGCCGACGCGGCGCAGGCCATGGAGACGGCGATGGCCACGACCCTGTTCCACTGGACGCTGCACCCGTGGGCCATCTACGCCGTCGTCGGACTCGCCATCGCCTACAGCACCTTCCGGCGCCGCCGACGCCAGACGGTCAGCGCGGTCTTCGAGCCGCTGATCGGCAGGAAGCACGCCCAGGGCTGGGGCGGCCGGCTCATCGACATCCTCGCGATCTTCGCGACGCTGTTCGGCTCCGCCGCCTCCCTCGGACTCGGCGCGCTCCAGATCGGCAGCGGAGTCAGCGAACTGGGCTGGATGACCAGGGTGAGCACGGCGCTGCTCGTCGTCATCATCGCGGTGCTGACGCTCGCCTTCGTCCTCTCGGCCGTGTCCGGTATCGAGAAGGGCATCCAGTGGCTGTCCAACACCAACATGGTGCTGGCCCTGCTGCTCGCCGTGTTCCTCTTCGTCGCCGGGCCGACCATCATCGTGCTGGACCTCCTGCCCACCTCGATCGCCACCTACTTCGGCGAACTGCCGCAACTGGTCGGCCGCACCGAGGCGTCCAGTGGCGCGGGGGTCGCCGACTGGCTGGGCAGCTGGACGGTCTTCTACTGGGCCTGGTGGATCTCGTGGACGCCGTTCGTCGGCATGTTCATCGCCCGCATCAGCCGGGGACGCACCATCCGGCAGTTCGTCGGCGGCGTGATCCTGGTGCCCAGCACGGTCAGCCTCTGCTGGTTCGCGATCTTCGGCGGTACGGCGATGACGCTCCAGGAGCGGGGCCGGCTCGGCGACGAGACCACGCCCGAGGGCCAGTTGTTCGCCGTGCTGCAGCAGTACCCCGCTGCCACGGTCACGAGCCTGCTCGTGATGATCCTGGTCGCCATCTTCTTCGTCTCCGGCGCCGACGCGGCGTCCCTGGTGATGGGGACGCTCTCGCAGCGGGGCGCCCTGGAGCCGGGACGCTTCGTCGTGGTGTTCTGGGGCAGCGTCACCGGCGCCGTGGCGGCCGTGATGCTGCTGATCGGCGGCGGGAAGGGCGACGCCCTCGCGGGACTGCAGAACCTCACCATCCTCGTCGCGGCGCCGTTCCTGGTCGTGATGACGGCGATGTGCTTCGCGCTGATGCGCGACCTGCGCCACGACCCGATCATCCTGCGCGGCCGGCTCGGCGAGGAGGCCGTGGAACTCGCCGTGATCGCGGGGCACGAGAAGTACGACGGCGACTTCGAGCTCCGCATCGGGCCCACACCGCCGGAGAGGTGACCCCCGGGCCCCGGGGGGTCCCGCCCGCCCGGAGCACTCTTCGGCCGGACGCCGTCCGGGGCCGCCCGTCGTCCCGGTCCGCCCGCCGCGACCGTGTGGCGCCACCCGCCCGCCGGGCCGGGGTGGCGCCGTACGGTCGCGGCGGCATCCCCTCGGCCCGGGGGCCGGGGCGCACCCCATCTCCTCGGCCCGGGGGGCCGGGGGACACCCCATCCCCTCGGCCGGGAGGGCCGGGGGCACCCCATGCGCCGGACGCCGCTCCTCGACGGGCGAGCCCTGCCTGACGCCGCACTAGACTCGGCCCCCTGATGACCGCAACCCTCGTCGCCAAAGACCTCGCCGCCGGACACGGCGACCGCACGCTCTTCGCCGGGCTCGACCTCGTCGTCGCGCCCGGCGACGTGATCGGCCTCGTCGGCGCCAACGGCGCCGGGAAGTCCACTCTCCTCCGGCTGCTCGCCGGCCTCGACACCCCGGAGCACGGCGAGCTGCGGCTGTCCCCGCCGACCGCCGCGGTGGGCCACCTCCCGCAGGAGCCGGAGCGGCGCGAGGGGGAGACCGTACGGGGGTTCCTCGCCCGCCGGACCGGGGTCGCCGCCGCCCAGAGCGCGATGGACGAGGCCACCCGGGGGCTCGTCGACGGCACGCCGGGCGCCGACGACGCCTACGCGGCGAGCCTGGAGCGCTGGCTGGCGCTCGGTGGCGCCGACCTGGACGAGCGCGCCGAGGAGGTCGCCGGTTCGCTCGGCCTCCCCACCGGCCTCGACCGGCCGATGACCTCGCTCTCCGGCGGCCAGGCGGCCCGGGCCCAACTCGCCTCCCTGCTGCTGTCCCGCTACGACGTCTTCCTCCTCGACGAGCCGACCAACGACCTCGACCTGGACGGGCTGGAGCGACTGGAGCGCTTCGTCTCCGGCCTGCGTGCCGGCACGGTGGTCGTCAGCCACGACCGGGAGTTCCTCTCCCGCACCGTCACCAAGGTCCTCGAACTCGACCTCGCCCAGCAGGAGATCACGCTCTACGGCGGCGGCTACGCCGCGTATCTGGAGGAACGCGAGACGGCGCGGCGGCACGCCCGCGAGGACTACGAGGAGTACGCCGACAAGAGGGCCGCCCTCGAAGGCCGGGCCCGGATGCAGCGTTCCTGGATGGACAAGGGCGTCAGGAACGCGCGGCGCAAGGCCGGCGACAACGACAAGATCGGCCGCAAGTTCCGCAGCGAGGCGAGCGAGAAGCAGGCCGCGAAGGCCCGCCAGACGCAGCGCATGATCGAACGCCTCGATGTGGTCGAGGAGCCCCGCAAGGAGTGGGAGCTGCGCATGGAGATCGCGGCCGCGCCGCGCTCAGGGTCGGTCGTCGCGACCCTCCGCGACGCGGAGGTGCGGCGGGGCGACTTCCACTTCGGGCCGGTGTCGCTGCGGATCGACCTCGCCGACCGGGTCGCCGTCACCGGAGCCAACGGTGCCGGCAAGTCGACATTGCTCGCCGCCCTCCTCGGCAGGCTCACGCTGGACGCCGGGCACTCGGCCGTCGGTTCCGGCGTCGTCGTCGGCGAGATCGACCAGGCCCGTCGGCTCTTCCACGGCACGGACTCGCTGCTGGACGCGTTCTGCGCGGCGGTCCCCGACACCGAACCCGCCGACGTCCGCACCCTCCTCGCCAAGTTCGGTCTCAAGGCGGACCACGTACTGCGGCCGGCGGTCGGCCTGTCCCCGGGCGAGCGGACCCGGGCGGCGCTGGCCCTGCTCCAGGGCCGGGGCGTCAATCTGCTGGTGCTCGACGAGCCCACGAACCATCTCGACCTGCCCGCCATCGAGCAGCTCGAGTCCGCTCTCGACTCCTACACCGGCACGCTGCTGCTGGTCACCCACGACCGCCGGATGCTGGACACCGTCCGTACGACCCGGTGCCTCGAGGTGGCGCACGGCAAGGTCACCGAGTGCTGAGAACGGCCGGGCCCTGACCGTCTCCGCTGGAGCGGTTGCCCCGACTCCCCGAAGATGATGGGGGTGCCGGCGCCGTGGTGCCGAGGGCGCGGTAGCGCATACGGTGCCGTGCCGTGCCGTGCCGGGCCGAGGCCGAGGCTCAGCGCACGCGGTGCCGTGCCGTGCCGTGCCGGGCCGAGGCCGAGGCTCAGCGCACGCGGTGGCGTGTTCCCTGGGCGAACGCGAACGCGAAGGCTCAGCGCACCGGGCGCCGCCGCGGGCCGCACCGGTGCCGCCGGTCCGGAGGCCCGGTGCCGAACGGTCCGCAGCCGCCGCCCCGGGGGACCCGGCCGCGCGGACCCCGTCCGCGCGGCCGTGGCGGGTTCAGCGCCCGCCGCCTCCCCTGCCGTCCAGCAGCCCGGCCCGGCGCAGGGCGTCCGCCATCGCGCTGTTGGCGGGGGGTGCCGAGGGACGGCCGGAGCCGGAGCCCGAGCCGGCGGCCGGGCGGCGGTCGCGGCCGCCCTGGCGCTGCTGCGGCGGCCGGCCGCCGCCCTGGTCGCGGCGCCGGCCACCACCGCCGCCCGGCTGCGCCGCGGCCTCGTCGTCCAGCCGCAGCGTCAGCGAGATCCGCTTGCGCGGGATGTCCACGTCGAGGACCTTCACCTTGACCACGTCGCCCGGCTTCACCACGTCCCGCGGGTCCTTGACGAAGGTGCGCGACATCGCCGAGACGTGCACCAGGCCGTCCTGGTGGACACCGACGTCCACGAACGCCCCGAACGCCGCCACATTGGTGACGACTCCTTCCAGCACCATCCCGGACGCCAGGTCGGAGATCTTCTCCACGCCGTCCTTGAAGGTCGCCGTCCGGAACGCGGGGCGGGGGTCGCGCCCCGGCTTCTCCAGCTCCCGCAGGATGTCCGTCACCGTCGGCAGGCCGAAGGTCTCGTCGACGAAGTCGTCCGGGCGCAGCGACCGCAGCACGCCCGTGTTGCCGATGAGCGACGCGACCTCGCTGCCGGTCGTCTTCACCATGCGCCGCACCACCGGGTACGCCTCGGGGTGCACGCTGGACGCGTCCAGCGGGTCGTCGCCGCCGCGGATCCGCAGGAAGCCCGCGCACTGCTCGTACGCCTTCGGACCGAGCCGCGCCACGTTCCTGAGCTCCTTGCGGGAGTGGAAGGGGCCGTTCTGGTCGCGGTGCGCCACGATGTTCTCGGCGAGGCCCGCACCGATGCCCGAGACCCGGGACAGCAGCGGCGCGGAGGCGGTGTTCACATCGACGCCGACGCCGTTCACACAGTCCTCGACGACCGCGTCCAGCGAGCGCGACAGCTTCACCTCGGAGAGGTCGTGCTGGTACTGGCCCACGCCGATCGACTTGGGGTCGATCTTCACCAGCTCGGCGAGGGGGTCCTGCAGCCGGCGGGCGATGGACACCGCGCCGCGCAGCGAGACGTCCAGGCCCGGCAGTTCCTGCGAGGCGAACGCGGACGCCGAGTACACCGACGCGCCGGCCTCCGACACCATCACCTTGGTGAGCTTCAGCTCCGGGTGCCCGGCGATGAGGTCGGCGGCCAGCCTGTCCGTCTCGCGGGACGCCGTGCCGTTGCCGATGGCGACCAGCTCGACGGCGTGCTCCTTCGCCAGCCGGGCCAGCTTCGCCAGCGACTCGTCCCACTTGTTCGCGGGTACGTGCGGGTAGATCGTGTCGGTGGCGACGACCTTGCCGGTCGCGTCCACCACCGCCACCTTCACCCCGGTGCGGAAGCCGGGGTCGAGGCCCAGCGTCGCGCGGGTGCCGGCGGGGGCGGCGAGCAGCAGGTCCCGCAGGTTGGCGGCGAAGACCCGTACCGCCTCGTCCTCGGCGGCCGTCCGCAGCCTCAGCCGCAGGTCGATCCCGAGGTGCACCAGGATCCGGGTCCGCCAGGCCCAGCGCACCGTGTCCAGCAGCCACTTGTCCGCCGGCCGGCCCCGGTCGGCCACGTCGAAGCGCCGGGCCACCATGCCCTCGTAGGTCGAAGGACCGTCCGTGGGCTCCTCCGGCTCCAGCTCCAGGCTGAGCACGTCCTCCTTCTCGCCGCGCAGCATCGCGAGCACACGGTGCGAGGGGAGTTCGGTGAACGGCTCGGCGAAGTCGAAGTAGTCGGCGAACTTCGCGCCGGCCTCCTCCTTGCCGTCGCGGACCTTCGCCGCCAGCCGGCCCCGGGTCCACATCCGCTCCCGCAGTTCGCCGATGAGGTCGGCGTCCTCGGAGAAGCGCTCGGTGAGGATCGCGCGCGCGCCCTCCAGGGCGGCCGCGGCGTCGGCGACGCCCTTGCCGGCGTCGACGAACGCGGCGGCGGCCGCCAGGGGTTCGACCGTCGGGTCGGTCAGCAGACCCTCGGCGAGCGGCTCCAGCCCGGCCTCGCGGGCGATCTGCGCCCTGGTCCTCCGCTTGGGCTTGAAGGGGAGGTAGACGTCCTCCAGACGGGCCTTGGTGTCGGCGGACCGGATCTGCGCCTCGAGCTCGTCGGTCAGTTTGCCCTGTTCGCGCACGGACTCCAGGACCGCGGTCCGCCGCTCCTCCAGTTCCCGCAGATAGCGCAGCCGCTCCTCGAGCGTGCGCAGCTGCGCGTCGTCGAGCATCTCGGTCGCTTCCTTGCGGTAGCGCGCGATGAACGGGACGGTGGACCCGCCGTCGAGCAGCTCGACGGCCGCCTTCACCTGCCGCTCCCGTACGCCGAGCTCCTCGGCGATCCTGCCTTCGATGGACGTCGTCACGGTTCCCGACTCGCCTTCCGATACCGGCTGTGCCTGCGAGGCCGCGCGGACGTGTGCCCGCGCGATCTCCTCTGCTGCATTCTGCCGGGTGGGCCGGGGCCGTGTCGCGCGTCCCCCTACGCCCGGCGCGTGCGCCGTCCGCGGCCGGCCGCGCCGCCGAAGAGGCGGGCCAGCAGCCGGAACGGGGCGGTGACGACGGCGGCGACGATGCCGCCGAGGGTCCTGAGCGCGTCGGCGACGGCACGGAACACGGTTGCCTCCTCTGGTTCGAGCGGTTCACACACGTTGCCGTGTGGTTCGGGCACGTTGTCGTGCCCGGTTCCGGGTTGCCCTGCCCCGTGCCGTCAAACGTCCGCCGTGCCGCCGCCGGTCAGCCCTTCCCGCTGAGGCCGTCGGGGAAGGCTCCGGCCGCGGCGGCGGCTGTCAGGAACCCGCGGCCCAGCTCGGTGAGGCGTTCGACGCCGGCCGCGCCGAGGGACTCGTACGGGGCGCGGTCGAGCCGGTCGGTGTGCTCCTCCAGTTCCGCGCGGAGGGCCGTGCCCGCCTCGGTCAGTTCGCCGTCGCCGTCGAGCAGTCCCCGCTCGCGCAGCCGGTCGGAGGCCGCCTCCCAGTCGGTGCGCCGCCAGCCCCGGCTGGCGAGGATCCAGCGCGGTGACATGCCCTTGCCGGTCGCGGTGTGGCTGACCAGGGCCTCCAGCGGGTCCAGCCCGGCGGACAGCAGTGCGGCGAGATGGCCGTCGCCGCGGTGCTCGCGCAGCAGGGTCGCCGCGTGCCAGAGCGCGAGGTGCGGCTCCTCGGGCACCGGCAGGTCGGCGTGTGCGGCGTACAGCGGGCGGGCGTGCCGGGTGCAGGCCTCGGTGGCGCGCAGCGCCAGGCGGGCGGCCTCCGCCATCTCCGGTGAGGCGACGGCGTCCTCGCCGAGCAGCCGGCGCAGTGTCGCGTCGACCGCCCGGGTACGGGCGTCCAGCACCGCGGCGGGGGAGGCGGTGTCCCAGACCGCCGGGAGGTGCTGGGCGATCAGCTCGTGGCTGAAGTTGTAGAACGTGGCAGCGACGGTGCCCGGCCCGACGGCGCCCAGGGCGGCGGCGCGGCCCGCGAAGTAGGCGGCACGGGGGTCCTCGACGCCGATCCGCGCGAGTTCCCCCGCGAAGTCGGGCGAGAAGTACACGGTGGAGTGGAGCGGGTTGAGGGCGTTGTGGCAGCGGCGTCCCGCGCGCGGGTGAAGAGAGCTCATACCTGAACGTTACCGACCAGTCGGTACGGCGTGAAGGGATGGACACCGGGCCTCGATCCCGAGCCCGATCCCGAGCCTGATCCCGATGGCAGGAAAGGTGGGGTACTCGTCATTGCGGTCATCGGCCGGTGGCCGGGAGCATGGGCGTATGCAGCAGCGAACCGTGCTCGTGGTGCTCTTCGACGGAGTGCAGAGCCTCGATGTGACCGGCCCGGTCGAGGTCTTCACCGGCGCCAACCACGCGCCGCGGGCGCCGTTCCGCTACGCCGTGCGCACCGCCTCCCTCGACGGAGGTCCCGTGCGCACCTCCAGCGGCCTGACGCTCGTCCCGGACGGCACTCTCGGCGACAGCGGACCGCCGCACACGCTGATCGTGCCGGGCGGGGAGGGCACCCGCCGCCCCGATCCCTCCGTGGTCGACTGGCTGCGCGGCCGTGCCCGGGACGCCACGCGGCTCGTCTCGGTGTGCTCCGGCGCCCTGCTGCTGGCCGAGGCCGGGCTGCTCGACGGCCGCAGGGTGACCACGCACTGGTCCCTCTGCGACCGGCTCGCGCGCGCCCACCCCGAGGTGCGGGTGGAACCCGAGCCGATCTTCGTACGGGACGGCCGGCTCGCCACCTCGGCCGGGGTCACGGCGGGCATCGACCTGGCGCTCGCCCTGGTCGAGGAGGACCTGGGGCGCGGAACGGCGCTGACCGTCGCCCGCCATCTGGTGGTGTTCCTGCGCAGGCCGGGCAACCAGTCCCAGTTCAGCGCCCAGCTCGCCGCCCAGACCGCCCGGCGGGAACCGCTGCGCGACGTTCAGCAGTACATCACCGACCACCCGGACGGCGATCTGTCCGTGGCGGCGCTGGCCGGTCTGGCCAGACTCTCGCCCCGCCAGTTCGCCCGCGCCTTCCGCGCCGAGACCGGGACCACGCCGGGCGCGTACGTCGACCGGGTGCGCCTGGAGCACGCGCGCCGACTGCTGGAGGACACCGGCCACGGGGTCGGGGAGGTCTCCCGCGCCTGCGGCTACGGCACACCGGAGGCGATGCGGCGCGCCTTCGTGAAGGCCCTCGGTACGGCGCCCGCCGAGTACCGGCGCCGCTTCCACGCCCCCGCCCGCTGAACCCGCCCCTCCCGGCGGGCCCGCCCGCCCCGCCCGCCGAACCCGCCCCGTCCGCCGGACCCGTGCACGGCGCGGCCCGGGACGGGCCGTTCCCTCCGAGCCGCCACCGCACCCGCCGGCGGCCACGCCCGGTCCTCCCGGACCGCCTCACCCTCCCGGGGATCCGCCATGCAGATCGCATTCGTCCTCTACGACGGCTTCACCAGCCTCGACGCCATCGGCCCCTACGAGATGCTCTCCCGGCTCCCCGGGGCGGAGACCGTGTTCGTCGCCGAGGAGGCCGGCCCGGTACAGAACGACCAGGGCACCCTCGTCGTGGCCGCCGAGCGGGCGCTCCACGAGGTGACGGCCCCGGACATCGTGCTCGTACCCGGCGGACCCGGCTCCCGGCGCGCCATGCTCGACGAGACGGTCCTCGCCTGGCTGCGGACGGCCGACGCGACCAGCACCTGGACCACGTCCGTGTGCACCGGCTCGCACCTGCTGGCCGCGGCCGGACTGCTCGAAGGACGTCGCGCCACGTCCCACTGGCTCGCCCTGGACGACCTCGTGCCCTTCGGCGCGGAGCCGACGGGGGAGCGCGTGGTCTTCGACGGGAAGTACGTCACCGCCGCGGGCGTCTCCTCCGGCATCGACATGGCGCTCCACCTCCTCGGCCGGATCGCGGGAGACGAGGTCGCCCGGACGGTCCAGCTCCTCACCGAGTACGACCCGCAGCCGCCCTACGACGCGGGATCGCCGCAGAAGGCTCCGCAGCGGTTGGTGGCGCAGTGGCGTACCCGTGCCGGGCTGGTCCTGGGGGCGGATGCCTGAGCCCGGACAGCACCCGCGCCCGCGCCCGCGCCCGGGGCCATGAGCGGGCCGGGCTGCGCGCGGTGGCCCCGGACCGGCCCCGGACGGCCGGGCCCCAGCCGCCAACGGCCGCCAGCAGCCGCGGACGGCCGGGATCCAGCCGCTACCCGCCCTGGACGGCCGGGCCCCAGCCGGGACCGGCCGCCACCGCCGCCTCACCCGCTCCAGGTGAACCGCGGCGGCCTGCGCTCCAGGAAGGCGGCGACCCCCTCCGCCGTGTCGCCGCTGCCGCGCGCCTGCTCCGCCCAGTGGGCCTCGCGGTCGGCCCGCCCGGCCGCGAACTCCTTCGCGGCGGCCTGCGTCAGCTGCGAGCGGGCCGCCAGTACGCGGGCGAACTCGGCCACCCTCTTGCCCAGTTCGCCCGCGGGCAGCACCTCGTCCACCAGGCCGGTGCGCAGCGCCCGCTCCGTACCGATCAACTCGCCCGAGAACAGCAGGTACTTCGCGGTGGCCGGGCCCACGAGCGAGACCAGGCGCCGGGTGGAGGACGCGGGGTAGACGATGCCGAGTTTCGCCGGGGTGATCCCGAAGGAGGCGCCCTCCTCGGCGAACCGCAGATCGCAGGCGGCCGCGAGCTGGCAGCCGCCGCCCACGCAGTAGCCGCGGACCGCCGCCAGTGACGGTTTGGGGAACGCCGCGAGCGCGTCCTCGGCGCGCACGGCCAGCTCCTGAGGCGACTCGTCCGGGACCGCCGGGCCCAGCGAGGTGATGTCGGCGCCCGCGCAGAAGGTGCCGCCGTCGCCGGTCAGCACCAGTACCCGGACGGCGGGGTCGCGGCCCAGCCGGGCCAGCAGCCCGGGCAGCTCGCGCCACATCGCGGCGGTCATCGCGTTGCGCCTGGCCGGATGGCTGATGACGACGGTCGCCACCCCGTCCGCCACCGAGTGCCGTAGCCCCGGCTCCGCCCCGTACGCCTCGTTCGTCCGGTCCATGCGCCGGATGCTATCCGCCGGGCCGCTGCCTACGATCGGGGAGGGGGTGCCGGTGCGGGGCGCGCCGGTGACGCAGGCGACGGTGTCGCAGAGCGTGACGGCAGCGACCACGGCGACCGGGGAGGGCACGACGAGGAGGCAGCGATGACCGGTCCCGCCCGGGAGGGCAGAAAGCTCCGCCGAAGCTTCGGATGGCTGGCGGTCCTCGGCGTGATCCTGGTGATCGCCGGAATCGTCGGCCTCGTCTACGTCGGGCTCGCCACCCTCACCTCGATGCTCCTGTTCGGATGGCTGCTGCTCGTCGGCGGGGTCGTCGGACTGCTCCACGCGATCGAGTCGCGCGGCAGCAGCTTCTTCTGGCTCGCCGTCGTCGTCGCCGCCCTGAACATCGCGGCCGGCGTGGTCGTCATCCGCCATCCGGAGGGCAGCGCGGAGGCGCTGACGATGTTCGCCGCGCTGCTGTTCCTCACCGGAGGGCTGTTCCGGCTGGTGGGCAGTCTGGTCGTGCGCGGTCCGCAGTTCGGCTGGACCCTGCTCCAGGGCGCCTTCGGTCTGCTGCTGGGCATCCTGGTGCTCGTGAACTGGCCGGAGAGCAGCCGCTACGTCCTCGGCGTGTTCTTCTCCCTCGCCCTGCTCTTCGACGGGCTGGGGCTGATCGCGATCGGCGTGTCCGGCCGGCAGATCGTGGGGATGGTCGCGGACGGCGGGCGGATCGGGGAGGCCGGGGGGACGCCCGGCCGGGCGGCTGCCGGCGTATCCGAGAGGTCGTCAGAAGACGACCCCGATCGGTCGAAGAACTGACCCGAACGCACCATCCCGGTTCGGAACCGTCGATAGGAGCTGACTTCTGGTCAGCAGCCCGGTATGGACCAGTGCATTCCCGACACTCGTGTACGCAACAGTTCCCAGCGACGTTTCACGAGGGTGGGTGCGGGTCTATGGAGAGCCCCGGGAGCGTCCCGGCCCGGCCACTGTCGTACGAAGGCGTCTGGCGGTTCACCGCACCCGCACTCGACGTTTCCGTACCGCAGGCCCGGCATGCCGTCCGCGACCTGGTCCGCCGACAGGGCGTACCGGTCCACGACGAGGTCCTGCAGGGACTGCTGCTGATCGTGTCCGAACTCGTCACCAACGCCGTACGGCACGCGGCGCTGCTGTCGCCCGAGGTGACCGTCGAGGTCGCGGTCGGCCCGGAGTGGATCCGGGTCGCCGTCGAGGACGACCACCCCTATCGGCCCAAGGCCCTGGAGAGCGACTCCGCCCGGACCGGCGGCCGGGGACTGCTGCTGGTGAAGGAGATCACCCGGGAGACGGGCGGCGAGTGCGACGTCCAGCACACCCCGCGCGGCGGAAAGATCGTCTGGGCGGCACTGCCCCTCGTCCCGGTGAGCGGCGCGGCACCCCTGTAGGCGCCGCACCGCGGGACCCCATGGCAGGGCCCGCCGGCTCACCAGCCCCCGGACGGGCCGGTCAGCTCCCTGATCGCCGGGCGCGCCCCGTCCAGCACCGTCATGAACCAGGCCGAGAACGTGTCCCGCGCATGCCGCTCCGACAGCTCCGCCGCCGTGACGAACGCCGTCTCGCCGACCTCCTCCGGGTCGGGCCGCAGCGGCGACTGCACCAGGCCCACGAACAGGTGGTTGAACTCCTGCTCGACCAGGCCCGAGGCCGGGTCCGGATGGTTGTAGCGGACGGTGCCCGCCTCGGCCAGGAGCGACGGGGAGACGCCCAGCTCCTCGTGTGTGCGCCGGGCGGCGGCCGTGAACGGAGCCTCGCCCGGATAGGGGTGCCCGCAGCAGGTGTTCGACCAGACGCCGGGGGAGTGGTACTTGCCGGGCGCCCGCCGCTGCAGCAGCAGCCTCCCCTGCTCGTCGAAGAGGAACACGGAGAACGCCCGGTGCAGCTGTCCCGGCGCCTGATGGGCGGAGAGCTTCTCCGCGGTGCCGATGGTTCGGCCGCTCTCGTCGACCAGTTCGAGCAAGATCGGTTGCGCGGTGCCGTTCGACGAGCTGTTCGGCGCGGTGGCGGGTGTGATCGGCATAGCCATCCTTCGCTTCGGTCCTCGGCCCTGAGGGGCGCACCCAGTCTGCCGTACAAAAGCGGCTTGTCCGCACTTCACCGCCCCTGGGCATGTCCGTGCCCGTGCGGGGAGCCGCACGGGCACGCGGGGCGGTTCACACCCCGAACGCCTCCGGGTAGGTGATCATGCCCTGCGGCGGGTCCGTGGAACCGTCCAGCACCAGGGCCATCATCGCCTCGTCGGGCACCTCGAAGCCCGGCCGGATGCCGAGCCGTGAAGCAGGCCCGAAGCCGAACCTCCGGTAGTACTCCGGACGGCCCAGCACCACGACCAGTCGCTCGCCCCCGATCCGCGCGGCGTCCAGCACCGCGCGGATCACCGCGGACCCCGCCCCCTGCCCCTGGTGCTCCGGGGCGGTGGCGCAGGGGGCCAGCGCCAGTGCGGGCTCGCCGCCGACCAGGCAGCGGGTGAGCAGCGCGTACGCGGCGACGGAGCCGTCCGGCGCCTCGGCCACCCAGGACAGTCCCGGCAGCCACGCCCGCGGATCCCGGCGCAGGGCGTCCACCAGCTCCGCCTCGTCGCGGGTGGGGAACGCCGCGGCGTTCACGGCGTGTACGGCCGGGATGTCGGCGTCCGTCTCCGGCCGGACCCGCCGGTGCGGGTCGGCGGGTCGCAGCACATAGCCGGTGTAGCCGTACTCCCCGCCGTGGTCCCGGCGCATCGCGATCTCCGCCCGGGTGGCCTCCAGCGCGGCGGCCGCCGCCCCGGTCGCCGTCCGCGGATCGACCGCGGCGGCCCTGGCTGCGAGCGGGCCGTAGTACTCCTGCCAGTCGCTCTCGGGCTGCCGGTGCACCGCGACGACGTGATATCCGGCGCCGACCGCCGCGGCGGCGTTGGCCGCCGTCGTGCGCAGCGGGTAGTGCTCGTCCCAGAACGCGCGGGCGGCCCGGCTCGGTTCGGCGCAGGTCCACTCGCACTCGGTGAGGACCAGGGCGCCGCCCGGGGCGAGCAGCCGCCGCCAGCGGCGCAGCGCGGTGTCGAAGCCGATCGCGTACGCCGAGCCCTCGGCCCAGACCAGGTCGAACGACCCGTCCGGGAAGGGCGGCGCGCCCATGTCGGCGAGCACGGTGCGGACACGCCCGGCGAGACCGCGCGCGGCGCTCGCCCGCCTCAGCTCGTCCAGGAACGGCTGGTGCAGATCCACCGCCGTGACCTCGGCCCCGGCCTCGGCCGCCAGCAGCAGCGCGGCGCGGCCGGGACCGCAGCCGAGGTCGAGGATCCGGGGACGGGGCGGGAGGGGGCCCGCGAGGGCCAGCAGTCGGCGGGTGGTGGCGTCGGAGCCGGGCCCCTGCCGGGGCAGCCCGCGGTGCAGGGCGAAGAAGGCGTCACGGAAGGCGTTGTCGGACTCTGACACGGTGTCAAACCCCCGGGGGGAGACGGGTCCCGGCCGCCGCATCGATCAGGTCGGGGTGCGGGCCGGGGTACGGGCCGGGGTGCGCCCGGGGGTGCGGAAGGCGACCGGCCGGGAGCCCGGGGGCCGGGCGGGGACGGGTGCTGCGCGGGGCAGCGGCGACTGCGACCGCCATCGACGTCGGCTCCTCTCCCTCCCGCACGGGCCCGGCCGGTCCGGTCCGGCGGCCCTCAGTGACAGTAGCCCGCCTCGTGCTCCGCGTGGCCGCCGGGTTCCAGCTGGAATGTGCAGTGCTCGACGTCGAAGTGCGAGCCGAGGCAGCTCTGCAGGTCGTGCAGCATCTTCTCGTGACCCACCTCGTCCAGGAAGTCGGGCGCCACCACCACGTGCGCGGAGAGCACCGGCATTCCGGAGGTGATCGTCCAGGCGTGCAGGTCGTGGACGTCCAGGACGCCGGGGAGGGCCTCGATGTGCTCCCTCACCTCGGCCATGTCGACGCCCTTCGGCGCCGCCTCCAGCAGCACGTTCAGCGTCTCCCGCAGCAGCTTCACCGTCCGCGGCACGATCATCAGGCCGATCGCCAGCGAGGCGATCGGGTCGGCCGCCTGCCATCCGGTCGCCAGGATGACGGCCGAGGAGACCAGCACCGCCACGGAGCCGAGGGCGTCCGCGAGGACCTCCAGATACGCGCCGCGCACATTGAGGCTCTCCTTCTGCCCCCGCATCAGCAGGAACAGCGACACCACGTTGGCGGCCAGACCGACGAGGGCGAAGACGATGGCGACGCCGCCCTTGGTCTCGGCCGGTGTGATGAAGCGCTGGATCGCCTCGTAGAGCAGGTAGCCGCCGACGCCGAGCAGCAGCAGGCAGTTCGCCAGCGCGGCGAGGATCTCCGCCCTGGCGAGGCCGAAGGTGCGGTTCGCGTCGACCGGGCGGCCCGCGAAGTGGATCGCGAGCAGCGCCATGCCGAGCCCCAGGGCGTCGGTGGCCATATGGGCGGCGTCGGCGATCAGGGCGAGCGAGTCCGCGAGCAACCCGCCGGCGATCTCCAGGCCCATCACGCCGAGCGTGATGGCCAGCGCGACCCGCAGCCGTCCCCGGTAGGCGGAGGCCGCGGTCCCCGCCGGCGGGCGGCCGCCGTGTCCGTGGTCGTGCCCTGCCCCCATGCCAGACGCCTCCCGGATCGCCGCGGACGTTCCGTCCCGCGTGGTCAGTGAACTACGGGCGGGAGCACCGGGCAACACGACGCTGAACACCGTTGTCATATGCCTGACCTGCGGTGATGTCCGCAGATCAGGCCGCCGGCCAGGCACCGGGACGGGTCAGTGGCGCACGCACTCCGGGTGGTGCAGCAGCCAGCCCTCCCACGCCGACTCGACCATCTCGCGCACCCCGCGTGAGGCCGTCCAGCCGAGCTCCTCACCGATGCGCCCGACCGAGGCGACGGCCCGCGCCGCGTCCCCGGGGCGGCGCGGCCCGACGACCGCGGGCGTGCCGTGACCGGTCACCTCGGCGACGACCCGGGCCAGTGTGCGCACCGAGACCCCCTCGCCGCGGCCGACGTTCACCGTGAGGTCGCCGGCCCCGTCCTGGGCGGCCAGCCGGCGGGCCACGGTCAGATGGGCGTCGGCGAGGTCGGCGACGTGGATGTAGTCGCGGACGCAGGTCCCGTCGGGTGTCGGGTAGTCGTCGCCGAAGATCCTCGGTGCGTCACCCCGGGTGATCCGGTCGAAGAACATCGGGATGACGTTGAACACCCCGGTGTCGGCGAGCTCCGGCCGGGCCGCACCCGCGACGTTGAAGTAGCGCAGACAGGCGGTGGCGATGCCGTGCGCCCGGCCCGCCGCCCGCACCAGCCACTCGCCGGCCAGCTTGGTCTCCCCGTACGGGCTGATCGGCACCGCAGGGGTGTCCTCCGTGATCAGGTCCGCGTCGGCCATCCCGTACACCGCCGCCGAGGAGGAGAAGAGGAAGCGCTGCACGCCCGCGTCGGCGACCGCCTCCAGCAGTACGGTCAGCCCGTGCACGTTCTCCCGGTAGTAGCGCAGCGGCTGCTCCACGGACTCGCCGACCTGCTTCCTCGCCGCCAGGTGCACCACGCCGGTGACCCCGTACCCGGAGAGGACGCGGTCCAGCAGTTCCCGGTCCAGCAGGGTGCCCCTCACCAGCGGCACCCCCTCGGGCAGCCGCGCCTCGTCGCCCGTCGATACGTCGTCGAGCACGACGACCCGCTCCCCGGCGCCGGTCATGGCGTGCGCCACGTGCGCTCCGATGTACCCCGCCCCGCCTGTGATCAGCCATGTCATGCCCGCCACCCTAACCACGCGGCGCCCGGGCGGCGGTGCCGCCGGGGGCGGTTTGTGGGGTCGGCCGCCGATCGACGATGATGATCTCGGTCACGGTGCCGGCGGCCGGTGCCGGTCCGGGCGGGGACGCCCGGATCGAGCACGAGGCCGGCGGGACGGGCGCGGGTGTCCTCACCGGGAAACCTCAGTGAACTCGCGCTTCCGTTCATCCGATAGCCTCAGCCGACATGCCGCCGCCCGGTCCCGGGCCGAGCCGCCGTGCCCACCCGTCTGATAGCGCCAAGGAGTGAGTCCGTCTGTCGACCGCCATCCTCACCGGTCCGCCGGTACCCGGATCGCCGCTCGAAGGCGATCTGCGGGCGCTGGGCTTCGACGTACGCATCGCCACCGGGGCCGACGAGGCGGCCGGCCTGCTGGCCGCTCTCCCCGCCGCCGAGCGGGCCGCCCTCGTGGACCCGCGCTTCGTCGGTCACGTGCACGCGCTCCGCCTCGGCCTGACGGACCCGCGTTTCCCGGCGGCCGCGATCCCCGGCGCCGCCACCGCCCTGCCGGAGGCGCGCCCCGCCCTGCTGGCGGCCCTGCGGCAGGCGTCCGCCGGACCGCGACCGGACGGGCAGCGCCCCGTGCGGTCGTCCCAGGACGGCGCGTCCCCCGGCGGCCCGGCCACGGACACCCGCCCCGCCCGGGCCGACGTGCTCCCGGACCTCGTCGCCGCCGCCCTCGCCGACGGCGGCGCCGCCCCGCACCGTCCCGAGCTCGGGCCCCTGGTGGCGACCGTGCCCGGCGACCCCCAGGCCCGCAACGAGGCCCGCCAGGCGCTGGCGGCCGTCGACGACGAGGACGTCCGGCTGCGGTCCGCCGTCAAGGCGCGCGACGGGTTCTTCACCACCTTCTGCATCAGCCCGTACTCCCGCTACCTCGCCCGCTGGTGCGCCCGGCGCGGGCTGACCCCGAACCAGGTCACCACCGCCTCGCTGGTCACCGCCCTCATAGCGGCCGCCGCCGCGGCCACCGGCACCCGGGGCGGCTTCGTCGCCGCCGGTGTGCTGCTGATCCTCTCCTTCGTCCTGGACTGCACCGACGGGCAGCTCGCCCGCTACTCCCTGCAGTACTCGACCCTCGGCGCCTGGCTCGACGCCACCTTCGACCGGGCCAAGGAGTACGCGTACTACGCGGGCCTCGCGCTCGGCGCCGCACGCGGCGGGGACGACGTCTGGGCCCTGGCGCTGGGCGCGATGGTGCTGCAGACCTGCCGGCACGTGGTCGACTTCTCCTTCAACGAGGCCAACCACGACGCCACCGGCAACACCAGCCCCACCGCCGCCCTCTCCGATCGCCTCGACGGCGTCGGCTGGACGGTCTGGGTCCGGCGCATGATCGTGCTGCCGATCGGCGAGCGCTGGGCCATGATCGCCGTGCTGACCGCCGCCACCACCCCGCGGATCGTCTTCTACGCGCTGCTGGCCGGCTGCGCCTTCGCCGCCACGTACACCACCGCCGGGCGCGTGCTGCGCTCGCTCACCCGCAAGGCCCGAAGGACCGACCGGGCCGCGCGGGCGCTCGGCGACCTCGCCGACTCCGGACCGCTGGCGGAGGGCTTCGCCGCCCGTCTCGGGGGCGTGGCCCGCCGGCTCCCGGCGTTCGCGCCCCCGGTGATCGCCCTGGCGGGCGCCGCGGCGGTCACCCTCACCGCGGCGCTCACCCCCTACGGCAGCCCCTGGACGGCCGTCGCCGCCCTCGGCTACGCGCTCACCTCGGGCCTCGCCGTCGCCCGCCCGCTCAAGGGCGCCCTCGACTGGCTGGTGCCCCCGGTCTTCCGCGCCGCGGAGTACGGCACGATCCTGATCCTCGCCGCCCGGGCGGACGTGGACGGGGCCCTTCCCGCGGCTTTCGGCCTGGTGGCCGCGGTCGCCTACCATCACTACGACACGGTGTACCGCATCCGCGGCGGCACCGGCGCGCCCCCGCACTGGCTGGTCCGGGCGGCCGGCGGGCACGAGGGGCGGACCCTGGCGGTCGCGCTGCTGGCCGCCCTGCTCGGCGCCCCGCAGTTCACGATCGCGCTGACGGTCCTCGCGGTCGCCGTGGCACTGGTGGTGGTCGCGGAGTCCGTCCGCTTCTGGGTGTCCTCCGGAGCACCCGCCGTACACGACGAAGGAGAACCCGCATGATCGGCCTTGTCCTGGCTGCCGGTGCCGGACGGCGTCTGCGCCCCTACACCGACACCCTTCCGAAGGCCCTCGTGCCCGTGAACGGGGACCTCTCGGTCCTCGACCTGACGCTGGGGAACTTCAGCGAGATCGGCCTCACCGAGGTCGCCGTCGTCGTCGGCTACCGCAAGGAGGCCGTGTACGCGCGCAAGGACGAGCTGGAGGCCACCTACGGCCTGAAGCTCACCCTGATCGACAACGACAAGGCCGAGGAGTGGAACAACGCCTACTCCCTGTGGTGCGCCCGCGACGTCCTCAAGCAGGGCGTGATCCTCGCCAACGGCGACACCGTGCACCCGGTCTCCGTCGAGAGGACCCTGCTCGACGCCCGCGGCGACGGCCGGCGGATCATCCTCGCCCTCGACACGGTCAAGCGACTCGCCGACGAGGAGATGAAGGTCATCACCGCGGACGGCCAGGGCGTCCGGCAGATCACCAAGCTGATGGACCCGGCCGGGGCCACCGGCGAGTACATCGGCGTCACCCTCATCGAGCCCGAGGCCGCCGAGGAACTCGCCGACGCGCTGAAGGCCACCTTCGAGCGCGACCCCGACCTCTACTACGAGGACGGCTACCAGGAGCTGGTGAACCGCGGCTTCCGGATCGACGTGGCGCCGATCGGCGACATCAGCTGGGTCGAGATCGACAACCACGACGACCTCGCCAGGGGCCGGGAGATCGCGTGCCTGTACTGACCCGGCTCATCCCGTCGCCGGTCGTCGTCGACATCCGCCCGGGTGCCCTGGAGGACCTGCCGGGTCTGCTCGCCGACCAGCGCATCTCGTCCGGGGGCCGGCTCGCGGTCGCGACGAGCAACGGCTCCGGGCAGGTGCTGCGCGAGCGGCTCGCCCCGCTGCTGCCCGACGCCGACTGGTACGAGGTGGCGGGCGGCACGATCGACGCGGCGGTCCGGCTCGCCGACGACATCAAGGGCAAGCGGTACGACGCGGTCGTCGGCCTCGGCGGCGGCAAGATCATCGACGTGGCCAAGTACGCCTCGGCCCGGGTCGGCCTGCCCCTGGTGGCCGTGGCGACCAACCTCGCGCACGACGGCCTCTGCTCCCCGGTCGCGACGCTCGACAACGACAACGGGCGCGGCTCCTACGGAGTCCCCACGCCGATCGCCGTGGTGATCGACCTGGAGGTCATCCGCGAGGCCCCGGTGCGCTTCGTCCGGGCCGGCATCGGCGACACCGTCTCCAACATCTCCGCCATCGCCGACTGGGAGCTCTCCCACCGGGTCGGCGGCGAGAAGGTCGACGGCCTGGCCGCGGCCATGGCCCGTACCGCGGGCGAGTCGGTGCTGCGCCACCCCGGGGGCGTCGGCGACGACGGATTCCTCACCGTGCTGGCCGAGGGCCTGGTCCTGACCGGCATCGCCATGTCGATCAGCGGCGACACCCGCCCCTCCTCCGGTGCCTGCCACGAGATCAGCCACGCCTTCGACCTGCTGTACCCCAAGCGCTGCGCGCTGCACGGCGAGCAGGTCGGCCTGGGCGCCGCCTTCGCGATGCACCTGCGCGGTGCCCACGAGGAGTCCGCGCTGTTCGCCGAAGTGCTCGGCAGGCACGGGCTTCCGGTGCTGCCCGGCGAGATCGGCTTCTCCGTCGACGAGTTCGTCAGGGCCGTGGAGTACGCACCGCAGACGCGGCCCGGCCGCTTCACCATCCTCGAGCACCTCGACCTGTCCACCGACCAGATCAGGGACGCGTACGCCGACTATGCCAAGACCATCCGTAGCTGAGCTCCGCCCGGTCGTCCACCCGGCCGGGGTGAAGGACCGGCGCAGCGGCGAGCACTGGGGCGGCCGCCTCTACATGCGCGAGATCTCGCTGCGCATCACCCGCGTCCTGGTCGGCACCAAGGTCACGCCGAACCAGCTGACGTACCTGATGACGCTGGCCGGGGTGCTGGCCCTGCCGGCCCTGCTGGTGCCGGGCGTCTGGGGCGCCGTCCTCGCCGTGCTGATGGTCCAGCTCTACCTGCTGCTGGACTGCGTGGACGGCGAGGTCGCCCGCTGGAAGAAGCAGTACTCCCTGTCCGGGGTGTACCTGGACCGGGTCGGCGCCTACCTGTGCGACGCGGCGGTCCTCACCGGCTTCGGCCTGCGCGCCGCGGACCTGTGGGGAGGGGGACGCATCGACTGGCTGTGGGCCTTCCTCGGCACTCTCGCCGCGCTCGGTGCCATCCTCATCAAGGCCGAGACCGACCTGGTCGGCGTCGCCCGGCACCAGGCCGGGATGGAGCCGGTCAAGGACGCGGCGGCCGAGCCGCGTTCGTCCGGCATGGCCCTCGCCCGCCGGGCCGCCGCCGCGCTCAAGTTCCACCGGCTGGTCCTCGGCATCGAGGCGTCGCTGCTCATCCTGGTGCTGGCGATCGCCGACCAGGTACGGGGCGACCTGTTCTTCACCCGCCTCGGCGTGGCGGTGCTGGCCGCCATCGCCCTGCTGCAGACGGTGCTGCACCTGGTCTCCATCCTCGTCTCCAGCAGGCTGAGGTGAGCCGGATGAAGCTCGGTGCCGTCATCATCACCATGGGCGACCGGCCCGACGACCTGCGCGCCCTGATCGACTCGGTCGCCAAGCAGGACGGCGACCCCGTCGAGGTGGTCGTCGTGGGCAACGGCGCCCCGGTCACGGGGGTGCCCGACGGAGTGCGCACGGTCGACCTGCCCGAGAACCTGGGCATCCCCGGCGGCCGCAACGTCGGCATCGAGGCGTTCGGCCCGGGCGGTGGCGACGTCGACGCGCTGCTGTTCCTCGACGACGACGGCCTGCTGCCGAACAGCGACACCGCCGAGCTGGTGCGCCGGGCGTTCGAGGAGGACCCGGCCCTCGGGATCATCAGCTTCCGGATCGCCGACCCGGACACCGGGCTGACCCAGCGCCGGCACGTCCCCCGGCTGCGGGCGTCCGACCCGATGCGCTCCTCGCGCGTCACCACGTTCCTCGGGGGAGCCAACGCCGTCCGCACTACGGTGCTGCAGCAGGTCGGCGGGCTGCCGGGCGAGTTCTTCTACGCGCACGAGGAGACCGACCTCGCCTGGCGGGCCCTCGACGCGGGCTGGATGATCGACTACCGCTCCGACATGGTGCTGCACCACCCGACGACGCCGCCCTCCCGGCACGCGGTCTACCACCGCATGGTGGCCCGCAACAGGGTGTGGCTGGCCCGCCGCAACCTGCCCGCTCCGCTGGTGCCCGTCTACCTCGGGGTGTGGATCCTGCTCACGCTCCTCAGGCGGCCCTCGGCCGCGGCCCTGCGGGCCTGGTTCGCCGGCTTCCGGGAGGGCTGGGCCACTCCCTGCGGACCCCGCCGTCCCATGAGGTGGCGTACCGTGTGGCGACTGACGCGACTGGGCCGACCGCCGGTCGTCTGACGGTCCGGGATCTGAGAGCATCGGGCGTACTCCGGGACCTGGCCGCCACCTGAGGCCCACCGCCGCGCATCCTGAACACGAAAGTCTCGACTTGTGAGTGACACAACCCACGACGGCGCGATCGCCACGAGCGCCCGGCCGTCTCCCGACGACGGTCTGACACCGGCGGAGCTGGCCGCCAAGTACGGCCTGTCGGTGAGCGGTGCCCGCCCCGGGCTGGTCGAATACGTCAGGCAGCTCTGGGGCCGCCGGCACTTCATCCTCGCGTTCTCGCAGGCGAAGCTGACCGCTCAGTACAGCCAGGCGAAGCTCGGCCAGCTGTGGCAGGTCGCGACGCCGCTGCTGAACGCTCTCGTGTACTACCTCATCTTCGGTCTCATCCTCGGCGCGGGCCGCGGGATGCCGAAGGAGGTCTACATCCCGTTCCTGGTGACGGGCGTGTTCGTGTTCACGTTCACGCAGACGTCGGTGATGGCCGGTGTCCGGGCCATCTCCGGGAACCTGGGACTGGTGCGCGCTCTGCACTTCCCGCGGGCCTCGCTGCCGATCTCCTTCGCGCTGCAGCAGCTCCAGCAGCTGCTGTTCTCGATGGTCGTCCTCGTGCTCATCGTGGTCGGCTTCGGCAGCTACCCGTCTCTGAGCTGGCTGCTGGTGCTGCCCGCCCTGGGACTGCAGTTCGTCTTCAACGTCGGCCTGGCGATGATCATGGCGCGGATGGGCAGCAAGACGCCCGACCTCGCGCAGCTGATGCCGTTCATCATGCGGACCTGGATGTACGGGTCGGGTGTCATGTTCTCGATCAAGGTGATGCTCGCGGACAAGCCCGCGTGGATCGCCGAGGTCCTGATGTACAACCCGGCGGCGATCTACATGGACCTGGTCCGCTTCGCCCTGATCGACGGGTACGACTCGTCGAACCTGCCCTCGCACGTGTGGCTCGCCGGCGGGCTGTGGGCGCTGCTGCTGGGGGTCGCCGGGTTCGTGTACTTCTGGAAGGCGGAGGAGCGCTATGGCCGTGGCTGACCACCTCGACGACCCGCTCGACGCCCGGGTTCCCACCGTCATCGCCGACGACGTGCACATCGTGTACCGCGTCAACGGCGGCAGCGGCGGCAAGGGCAGCGCGACGGCCGCGCTGAGCCGGATACTGCGACGCGACCGCGGGGAGTCCCGCGGCGTGCGCAAGGTCCACGCCGTCCGCGGCGTCTCCTTCACCGCCTACCGCGGTGAGGCCATCGGCCTGATCGGCACCAACGGCTCCGGGAAGTCGACCCTGCTGCGCGCGATCGCGGGGCTGCTGCCCACCGAGAGCGGCCGGGTCTACACCGACGGCCAGCCGTCGCTGCTGGGTGTCAACGCGGCCCTGATGGGCGATCTGACCGGTGAGCGGAACGTCATCCTCGGCGGCCTCGCCATGGGCATGTCGCGTGAGGAGATCCGCGGCCGCTACCAGGCCATCGTCGACTTCTCCGGTATCAACGAGAAGGGCGACTTCATCACCCTGCCGATGCGCACCTACTCCTCCGGGATGGGCGCCCGGCTCCGCTTCGCGATCGCGGCGGCCAAGAACCACGACGTGCTGATGATCGACGAGGCGCTGGCCACCGGCGACCGCAAGTTCCAGATCCGCTCCGAGGAGCGCATCCGGGAGCTGCGGAAGGAGGCGGGGACGGTCTTCCTGGTCAGCCACAGCAATAAGTCGATCCGGGACACCTGCGACCGGGTGCTGTGGCTGGAGAAGGGCGAGCTGCTGATGGACGGCCCGACGGACGAGGTCATCAGGGCGTACGAGAAGGAGACCGGTAAGTAGCCCGTCCTCCGCGGTGGGCGGCGGGCCCCGCCCGGGACGAAAGCTGTCCGGCCGGGGTCCCCGCCCGGACGGCCTCCGGCCCGGCCGCCCTCGCCGAAGTGACGGCCGGGCCCGTGCGGCCGGGGCGGAAGGAGCTCCACGCCGCTCCGTCCGGTCGCCAAGTCCTTCTCGCCCCGGGGGAGTTCGGCGCGGAGCCGGATCCCTCGCGGCCCGGCGGGTGCCCCGCCGAGGGCCGGCACGGGGCGGAACGTAAGCTGTACCGGTTGCCGATTCACGGCAAGTGGGGCGATACGCCCTGCGTGGATTCCGCCGACGGACCGCGAACCCCCTCGTGGGGACCGGCGGCGTGTCCGAAATAGGATGTATTGGGTCGGCAGTGTAGAACGGGAGATGTGACGGCCATGACGGAAGATCTCCAGCTCCGCGTGGGCAGTGCCGTCCCCGCACCTGGCAGCCCGCAGTGACAGGTACCCGGCAGGTGCGCCCCGACGCCTCCACGCGCACCACGCTCGCCAAGGCCGCGGACGAGAACTTCCCCGTGGCCCCCTTCTTCCTGCCCCGGGCCTGGCGCGACGACCTCATGGCCGTCTACGGATACGCCCGGCTCGTCGACGACATCGGCGACGGCGACCTCGCCCCGGGCGGAGCCGACGCCCGCCACCTCGGGCTCGACCCCGAGCGGGCCGACGACCGGCTCGCGATGCTCGACGCCTTCGAGGCCGACCTGCTGCGGATCTTCCCCGGCAACGGCAACGGCGAAGGTGAAGGCCGCGGCGACGGCGGCGGCCCCCGCCATCCCCTGCTGCGGGCGCTGGTGCCGACCGTACGCCGCCGCGCGCTCGCCCCGGAGCCGTTCCTCGGCCTGATCGAGGCCAACCGCCAGGACCAGCTCGTCCGCCGCTACCGGACCTGGGACGACCTCACCCGCTACTGCGAACTGTCCGCCAACCCCGTGGGCCGGCTCGTCCTGGCGATCACCGGTACGGCCAGCCCCGAGCGGATCCGCCGGTCCGACGCCGTGTGCACCGCGCTCCAGATCGTCGAGCACCTCCAGGACGTCGCCGAGGACCTGGCCGCGGACCGCGTCTACCTCCCGGCCGACGACATGAAGGACTTCCGGGTCACCGAGGGCGACCTGGCCGCACCGAGCGCGGGCGAGCCGGTGCGCGCCCTGATCGCCCACGAGGCCGCGCGCGCCGGCCGGCTGCTGGACGAGGGCATCCCGCTCGTGGGCAGCGTCCACGGCCGGCTGAGGCTGCTGCTCGCCGGCTTCGTCGCCGGGGGACGCGCAGCCCTCGCCGCCATCGCGGACGCCGGCCACGACGTCCTCCCCGGGCCGCCCCGGCCCACCAGGACCCGGCTGATGCGCGAAGTGGGAGCCGTCCTGCACAGAGCGCGTAGAGAGGGGTGAGCCGGGCCATGGAGGAGTTCACCCACAGGTCCGCGCCGGTCCGGGCCGCGTACAGCTACTGCGAGGCCGTCACCGGGACGCAGGCGCGCAACTTCGCCTACGGCATCAGGCTCCTGCCCGCCGACAAGCGCCAGGCCATGTCCGCGCTCTACGCCTTCTCCCGGCGTGTCGACGACATCGGCGACGGCCTGCTCGGCGGGACCGCCAAGCGGGAACGCCTCGAGGCGACCCGGGAACTGCTCGGCAGGATCCGCGACGGCGCGGTGGACGAGGACGACACGGACCCGGTCGCCGTGGCCCTCGCGGACGCGGCGCAGCGCTTCCCCATCCCGCTCGACGCCCTCGACGAGCTCATCGACGGCGTCCTCATGGACGTCCGCGGCGAGACGTACGAGACCTGGGACGACCTCAAGGTCTACTGCCGGTGTGTCGCGGGCGCCGTCGGGCGGCTCTCCCTCGGCGTGTTCGGCACCCTGCCCGGCGCGCGCGGCAGCGAGCGGGCCCCGGAGTACGCCGACACGCTCGGACTGGCCCTCCAGCTCACCAACATCCTGCGCGACGTCCGCGAGGACGCGGGCAACGGCCGTACCTACCTGCCCGGCGACGATCTCGCCAAGTTCGGCTGCACCGGCGGCTTCCACCGCGCGAGCCCGCCGTCCGGCGCCGACTTCACCGGGCTCGTCCACTTCGAGGTGCGGCGCGCCCGGGGGCTGTTCGCCGAGGGCTACCGGCTGCTGCCCATGCTGGACCGGCGTAGCGGCGCCTGTGTCGCCGCCATGGCCGGGATCTACCGCAGGCTGCTGGACCGCATCGAGCGCGACCCGATGGCCGTCCTGCGCGGCCGGGTCTCCCTGCCCGGCCGGGAGAAGGCGTACGTCGCCGTGCGCGGTCTCTCCGGACTCGACGCGCGTCACATCTCCCGCAACACCGTCAGGAGGCGCGTCTGATGCCGCTTCCGGCACCCTCTCGGCGCACCCGCCCGGCCGCCGGGCCGCGTACGGCCGTGCGGCGCGCCGCCCCGCTCCCGGGCGGCCTCCGAGCAGCCGGGGAGGGCGCATGACGTACCGGGACGGCACCTCCGAGCGGCGCGCGGTCGTCGTCGGCGGCGGGCTCGCCGGGGTGACCGCCGCGCTCCGCCTGGCGGACGCCGGGGTGCGGGTCACGCTGCTGGAGAACCGGCCCCGGCTCGGCGGGCTGGCCTTCTCGTTCCGGCGCGGCGAGTTGACGGTCGACAACGGCCAGCACGTCTATCTGCGCTGCTGCACCGCTTACCGATGGTTCCTCGACCGCGTCGGCGGCGCCGGCCTCGCTCCGCTCCAGCCGCGCCTGGACGTGCCCGTCCTCGACGCCGCCCACCCCCGGGGCCCCCGCCTGGGACGGCTGCGCCGCACCGCCCTGCCCGTGCCCCTCCACCTCGCCGCGAGCCTCGCCGGCTACCCCCACCTCTCCCTCACCGAGCGGGCCGCCGTCGGACGAGCGGCGTTCGCGCTGAAGGGCCTCGACCCCGCCGACCCGGCCCTGGACGGCGTGGACTTCGCCAGCTGGCTGCGCCGGCACGGCCAGTCCCCGCGCGCCGTCGAGGCCCTCTGGGACCTGGTGGGGGTCGCCACCCTCAACGCGACCGCGCCGAACGCCTCCCTGGCCCTGGCCGCGATGGTCTTCAAGACCGGCCTGCTCTCCGACCCCGGCGCCGCCGACATCGGCTGGGCCCGGGTCCCCCTCGGCGAACTGCACGACACACTGGCCCGCAAGGCCCTCGACACCGCCGGCGTCCGCACCGAACTGCGCACCCGCGCGGGCGAGATCACCCGTGCGGACGACGGGCGCTGGAACGTCACCGCGGGCTGCGGCCGGCTGACCGCGGACGCCGTCGTCCTGGCCGTACCGCAGCGGGAGGCGCACGCCCTCCTCCCCGAGGGCGCCCTGGACGACCCGGACCGGCTGCTCGCCATCGGGACCGCGCCGATCCTCAACGTGCACGTGGTGTACGACCGTCCGGTGCTGCGCCGCCCCTTCTTCGCCGCACTCGGCAGCCCCGTCCAGTGGGTCTTCGACCGCACCGGCGCCTCCGGCCTCGCCGCGGACGGCCCCGGCGGGCACCCCGCCGACGGGGCCGGCGGACGAGGGGCCGGACAGTACCTGGCCCTGTCCCAGTCCGCCGCCGAGGACGAGATCGACACCCCCGTCGCCGTACTGCGCGAGCGCTACCTCCCGGAGCTCGGACGGCTGCTGCCCGCCGCACGTGCCGCGAAGGTGCGGGACTTCTTCGTCACCAGGGAGCGCACGGCGACGTTCGCCCCCGCCCCCGGTGTCGGCAGGCTCCGGCCCGCGGCCCGCACCAACGCCCCCGGCCTACTGCTGGCCGGGTCGTGGACCGCCACGGGCTGGCCCGCGACCATGGAGGGCGCCGTGCGCAGCGGACTGGACGCCGCCGGCGCCGCCCTCGCAGACCTCGGCCGCCGCCAGGAGCACCCGCTCGAGGAGGCGGCTTGAGCCCCATGTCCGGAACCAGAGGAGAGAACGTGCCGACTGCGCCTTCGGCGAACCCGGCTGTCGACACCGCGGCCGTCACCGCGCTGCTGGAGCGCGGGCGGACGATGTCCACCCCGGTGCTGCGCGCCGCCGTGGACCGGCTCGCGCCCCCCATGGACACCGTCGCCGCCTACCACTTCGGCTGGATCGACGCCCACGGCCGCCCCGCGGACGGCGACGGCGGCAAGGCCGTACGCCCCGCGCTGGCGCTGCTGTCCGCCGAGGCCGCCGGCGCGGCGCCCGAGGTCGGCATCCCCGGTGCCGTCGCCGTCGAGCTGGTGCACAACTTCTCGCTGCTCCACGACGACCTGATGGACGGTGACGAGCAGCGCCGCCACCGCGACACGGTGTGGAAGGTGCACGGCCCGGCCCAGGCCATCCTGGTCGGCGACGCGCTCTTCGCGCTCGCCAACGAGATCCTGCTGGAACTCGGCACCGTGGAGGCCGGCCGCGCCACCCGCAGGCTGACCACGGCCACCCGCAAGCTCATCGACGGCCAGGCCCAGGACATCTCCTACGAGCACCGCGAGCGGGTCACCGTCGAGGAGTGCCTGGAGATGGAGGGCAACAAGACGGGCGCCCTGCTCGCCTGCGCCGTCTCCATCGGCGCGGTGCTCGGCGGCGCCGACGACCGCACCGCCGACACCCTGGAGGCGTACGGCTACCACCTCGGGCTCGCCTTCCAGGCCGTCGACGACCTGCTCGGCATCTGGGGCGACCCGGAGGCCACCGGCAAGCAGACCTGGAGCGATCTGCGCCAGCGCAAGAAGTCCCTGCCCGTCGTCGCCGCGCTCGCCGCGGGCGGGCCGGCGTCGCGGCGGCTCGGCGAACTGCTCGCCGCCGACGCCAAGGCGGATACCGACGAGCGGCCCGGGGCCGCGGGCGGCGTCGACGCCTTCTCCGAGGAGGAGTTCGCCACCCGGGCGGCCCTCATCGAGGAGGCGGGCGGCCGCGACTGGACGTCGCAGGAGGCCCGCAGGCAGCACGCCGTCGCCGTGGCGGCGCTGGACCGGGTGGACATGCCCGAGCACGTCAGGGCCCAGCTCGTCGCGCTCGCCGACTTCGTCGTCGTACGCAAGAGATGAGCGGCCTCCCCCGGACGGCATCCACCGAGATGACCGTGATCAGTCGCATATGAGTTCGCAGTCGCCGGCCGGTGCCCCCTCGGCACCGGCCGACGGCAGACCCGAAGCAGCATGTCCGACTGCACGAAGGGGAAGCCATGACAGCGACGACCGACGGAAGCGGCGGGGCCCCCGCGCTCCGCTCGCCCTCGGCCAGCGACCACACCACCGATCACCGTCCGGCCCCGGGGGACTCCGCGGGCCTGTGCACCACCGCCCTGCTGACGGCGCAGCGCTCCGTCGAGCACCTGCTCGGCAGGCAGGCCCCGCAGGGCTGGTGGAAGGCCGACCTCGAGACCAATGTCACCATGGACGCCGAGGACCTGCTGCTCCGTCAGTTCCTCGGCGTCCACGACGAGAAGACGACCGCGGCCGCGGCCGTCTTCATCCGCGGCGAGCAGCGCGAGGACGGCACCTGGGCCACCTTCTACGGCGGCCCCGGCGAACTCTCCACCACCATCGAGGCGTACGTCGCCCTCCGCCTCGCCGGCGACCGGCCGGACGACCCCCACATGGAACGCGCCGCCGCATGGATCCGGGCGCGGGGCGGCATCGCCGCGAGCCGTGTCTTCACCCGCATCTGGCTGGCGCTCTTCGGCTGGTGGAAGTGGGAGGACCTGCCCGAGCTGCCGCCCGAGCTCATCTACCTCCCCTCCTGGTTCCCGCTCAACATCTACGACTTCGGCTGCTGGGCCCGCCAGACCATCGTGCCGCTCACCGTCGTCTCCGCCACGCGGCCCGTACGCCCCGCGCCGTTCGCGCTCGACGAACTGCACACGGACCGCCACCGCCCCAACCCGCCCCGGCCGCTCGCTCCCGCGGGCAGCTGGGACGGGGTGTTCCAGCGCCTCGACCGGCTGCTGCACGGCTACCGCGCGGTGGCCCTGCGCCCGCTGCGCCGCGCGGCGATGAACAGGGCCGCCCGCTGGATCATCGAGCGGCAGGAGAACGACGGCTGCTGGGGCGGCATCCAGCCGCCCGCCGTCTACTCGCTGATCGCCCTCCATCTGCTCGGCTACGACCTCGACCACCCGGTGATGCGGGCCGGACTGGAGTCGCTGGACCGCTTCGCCGTGTGGCGTGAGGGGACCGCCGGGCCGGGTGACCGGCGGGAGGGCCCGGCCAGGATGGTCGAGGCCTGCCAGTCGCCCGTGTGGGACACCTGCCTCACCGTCGTCGCGCTCTCCGACGCCGGGGTGCCCGCGGACCACCCGGCTCTGGTCCGGGCCGCCGACTGGATGCTCGGCGAGCAGATCACCCGGCCCGGCGACTGGGCCGTGCGCAGGCCGCGTCTCGCCCCGGGCGGCTGGGCGTTCGAGTTCCACAACGACAACTACCCCGACATCGACGACACGGCCGAGGTCGTCCTGGCCCTGCGCCGGGTGAAGCACCCGGACCCGGCCCGGGTCGAGGAGGCCGTCGCCCGGGCCGGCAACTGGACGCTGGGGATGCAGTCGAAGTGCGGAGCCTGGGGCGCCTTCGACGCCGACAACACCGGCACCTTCCCCAACCGGCTGCCGTTCTGCGACTTCGGTGAGGTCGTCGACCCCCCGTCCGCGGACGTCACCGCGCACGTCGTGGAGATGCTGGCCCAGGAGGGCCGGGCCCACCACCCGCGGACCCGCCGCGGGGTCGACTGGCTGCTGCGCGAACAGGAGCCGCACGGCGCCTGGTTCGGCCGGTGGGGCGTCAACCACCTCTACGGCACGGGCGCGGTCGTCCCCGCGCTCACCGCGGCCGGGGTGCCGGTCTCGCACCCCGCGATCCGGCGGGCGGTCGGCTGGCTGGAGTCCGTCCAGAACGACGACGGGGGCTGGGGCGAGGATCTGCGCTCGTACCGCGAGGAGTCGTGGATCGGCCGCGGTGTCTCCACCCCCTCGCAGACCGGCTGGGCCCTGCTGGCCCTGCTGGCCGCGGGGGAGCGGGACGGCAGCGCGGTCGAGCGGGGCATCGCGTTCCTCGCCGCCACCCAGCGCGAGGACGGCTCCTGGGACGAGCGGTACTTCACCGGCACCGGCTTCCCCTGGGACTTCTCCATCAACTACCACATCTACCGGCAGGTGTTCCCGCTGATGGCCCTCGGCCGGTACGTGCACGGACAGCCGCCCGCCGGCCGGAACGGTGACTGAATGACCGCCCCCGGTACGCCGCCCGGCGGCGCCCCCGTCCCGCCGCTGCTGATCGCCTGCGCGCTGGGCATCGAACGGCTCGCCCTGCGCGCGGGCGGCCGCGGCGGCGCCCCGGGCCCGGTCACCGTACTGCGCACCGGGATGGGCCCGAGGAACGCGGAGCGTGCGCTCGCGCGGGTGCTGGGTGACGCCGCGGAGGGCCCCGGCCGCCGGGCCGGGGCGCCCCCGGCGGCCGGGGTCATCGCCGCCGGCTTCTGCGCGGGGCTCGCCCCCGGGATGCACCCCGGCGACGTGGTGGTGGCGGACGAGACCCGCGGGCCCTCCGGTTCCACGCCGTGCACCGCCACGGACGTCCTGACGGAGACTCTGGCCGGGGCGGTACCCGGGCGGACCGTGCACACCGGCCCGCTCACCGCCTCCGACCACGTGGTGCGCGGACAGGAACGGGCGGAGCTGGCGGCGACCGGCGCGATCGCGGTGGACATGGAGTCGGCTGCGACGCTCCACGGTGCCCTGAGAGCGGGGGTGCGCCAGGTTGCGGCCGTCCGGGTGGTCGTGGACGCTCCAGAGCATGAGCTGGTCCGTATCGGCACGGTACGCGGTGGAATATCAGCTTTCCGTGTCCTTCGTGCAGTAATGCCCGCTTTCTACGAATGGCACCGTTCTTTGCTGCTCCCCAGGAGGTGAGCCAGATGGCCATGCCGCTCCGCCAGACCATCAGAGTCGGAACCTATCTCTTCGAACAGAAGCTCCGCAGGCGCGAGAAGTTCCCGCTGATCGTGGAGCTGGAGCCGTTGTTCGCCTGCAATCTGAAGTGCGAGGGCTGCGGCAAGATCCAGCACCCGGCCGGGGTCCTGAAGCAGCGCATGCCGGTCGCCCAGGCCGTGGGCGCCGTTCTGGAGTCCGGTGCCCCGATGGTGTCGATCGCGGGCGGCGAACCTCTGATGCACCCTCAGATCGACGAGATCGTCGCACAGTTGGTGGCCCGGAAGAAGTACGTGTTCCTCTGCACCAACGCCCTGCTGCTGCGCAAGAAGATGGACCAGTTCACCCCTTCGCGCTACTTCGCCTTCGCCGTCCACATCGACGGGCTGCGCGAGCGCCACGACGAGTCGGTGGCCAAGGAAGGCGTCTTCGACGAGGCGGTGGCGGCGATCAAGGAGGCCAAGGAGCACGGCTTCCGGGTGACCACCAACTCCACGTTCTTCAACACCGACACTCCGCAGACGGTCATCGAGGTGCTGAACTACCTCAACGACGACCTCAAGGTCGACGAGATGATGATCTCCCCCGCGTACGCCTACGAGAAGGCACCCGACCAGGAGCACTTCCTCGGCGTCGAGCAGACCCGCGAGCTGTTCCGGAAGGCGTTCGCCGGCGGCAACCGGCGGCGCTGGCGGCTCAACCACTCACCGCTCTTCCTGGACTTCCTCGAAGGCAAGGTCGACTTCCCCTGCACGGCCTGGGCGATCCCGAACTACTCGCTCTTCGGCTGGCAGCGCCCCTGCTATCTGATGAGCGACGGCTACGTCCCCACCTACAAGGAGCTCGTCGAGGAGACCGACTGGAGCAAGTACGGCCGCGGCAGGGACCCGCGCTGCGCGAACTGCATGGCGCACTGCGGGTACGAACCGACCGCCGTCCTCGCCACCATGGGCTCCCTGAAGGAGTCGCTGCGCGCCGCTCGGGAATCCGTGTCGGGGAGCGGGAGGTGAGTCCGGGCGGCGGACGGCGGGCCCCGGCCGCTCCGGCCGGAGCGCGGCGGACCGGACCGGGGCCGGAGCGTGCCGGTTCCCGGGCACCCGCCGGGGCCGTACGGCGGGGGCGCCCCCCGGCCTTCGAGGAGCGCGGCGGATGAGCGACGGGTTCGACCTCGCGAAGCTGCTCGAGGAGCGCGCCGGTGAGCGGTACGAGCTGCACGCCCGGCACCTCAACCACCAACTGCCGCGGATGCTCCGGACGATCGGCTTCGACCGGGTGTACGAGCGGGCGGAGGGCGCCTACTTCTGGGACGACGAGGGCGGCGACTACCTCGACATGCTCTCCGGGTTCGGCGTCATGGGCCTCGGCCGGCACCACCCGGTCGTCCGCAAGGCGCTCCACGACGTCATCGACGCCTCCCTCGCCGATCTGACCCGCTTCGACTGCCCGCCCCTGCCCGGGCTGCTCGCCGAGAAGCTGCTCGCCCACAGCCCCCACCTGGACCGCGTGTTCTTCTGCAACAGCGGCACGGAGGCGGTCGAGACGGCCCTGAAGTTCGCCCGCTACGCGACCGGCCGGCCCAGGATCCTCTACTGCGGCCACGCCTTCCACGGGCTGACGGCCGGGTCGCTGTCGGTCAACGGCGAGGCGGGCTTCCGGGACGGCTTCACCCCGCTTCTCCCGGACACCGCGGTGGAGCTCGGCGATCTGGCTGCGCTGGAACGGGAGTTGGCGCGCGGCGACGTGGCCGGCTTCGTCGTCGAGCCGATCCAGGGAAAGGGCGTGCACGAGGCCCCGCCCGGATTCCTGCCCGCGGCACAGCAACTGCTGCACCGGCACGGGGCGCTGCTGATCGCCGACGAGGTGCAGACCGGCCTCGGCAGAACCGGGGACTTCTACGCCTACCAGCACGAGGACGGGGTGGAGCCCGACCTCGTCTGCGTCGCCAAGGCCCTCTCCGGCGGCTATGTGCCGGTCGGCGCGACCCTCGGCAAGGAGTGGATCTTCCGGAAGGTCTACTCCTCGATGGACCGGGTGCTGGTGCACTCGGCGAGCTTCGGCTCCAACGCCCAGGCGATGGCGGCCGGTCTCGCCGTGCTCTCGGTGATCGAGGACGAGCAGGTCGTCGCGAACGCCAGGGCCACCGGGGACCTGCTGCGGACCAGGCTCGCCGCGCTCGTGGACCGCTACGAGCTGCTCCACGAGGTCCGCGGTCGCGGACTGATGATCGGGATCGAGTTCGGCAGACCGTCCTCGCTGAAGCTGCGCGGCCGCTGGACCATGCTGCAGGCGGCCCGCAGGGGTCTGTTCGCCCAGATGGTGGTCGTGCCCCTGCTGCAACGCCACCGCATCCTCACGCAGGTCTCGGGCGACCGGCTGGAAGTGATCAAGCTGATTCCGCCGCTGATCATCGGGGAGCGGGAGGTCGACCGGTTCGTCGCGGCCTTCACCGCCGTCATGGACGACGCGCACGACGGCAGCGCGCTGATGTGGGACTTCGGGAAGACACTCGTGAAGCAGGCGATCGCCGGCCGCTGAGGGGGCGGGGCGGGCGGCTCGACGGGCCGGGTGGGCCGGGCCTCGTGGACGCGCCCGGTCGTCAACCGGGCGCCTCGCCGCGGACCGGCGAACGACCGCCCCGGGGCGGTGTCGGCTGCCACCGGCTCACCGCCCTTCGCCGTGAGAGCTCGGGACCCACGGCGCTCCGCTGCCGAAGCGCCTGCGGAACACCGTGCCGGGCATCGCGAACGCCGCTTCCACCGCGTCGCCGTCGACGGTGTCGCGGGCGGGGCGCCTGGGGACCTTCCGGTATCCCAGCGCACGGACGAGGCCGATGGCAGACGCCCAGCTGTCCGCGGCCACCACCACCTCGTCGACGGCATCGCAGGCGTTGCTCGCATCGGCCAGGACCGCGTAGGCGACCACCGTGCCGCCGACCGTCACCTTGGCGCTCATTCCGTCCGTACTGCTCATTCCGCTCATCCTGCTCATGCCGACTCCGGCCTGCCGCGGCCGTACCGCGGGACGACCCGGTCCGTTCCGTCACCGCCGGTGTTCCGCGGCAGGACGCGGTCAGACGGTGCCGTCGACCAGACGGTCGCGCAGTCGCTCCCGCGTCGCGGGCGTCAGGCCGAGGCCGTCCTGGAGATAGCGCTCGGTGCCGCCCCAGACCTCCTCCATGGTCTCGAACGCCGCGGCCAGGTACTCGGCCCGGGCGTCGAACAACGGGTTCAGCAGCTCCATCACCTCGGGCGACATCCCGGTCGGTGAGCTGTCGCTGCGGCGCACCCGGTAGCGCCGGTGAGGGTCGTTCGACTTGAGGTAGTCCGCCTCGATGGCGTCCCGCTCGACGCCCACCGCCAGCAGCGAGACGGCGATGGACAGGCCCGCCCGGTCCTTGCCCGCCGCACAGTGCATCAGCGCCGGCGTGCTGTCGTCCGCCAGTGCGTGCAGGACGCGGCTGTGCTCGGCGGTGCGCTCCCTGATGAGCGTGCGGTAGGAGGCGATCATCCGCCCGGCCGCCTGGCCGTCGGCGAGGATCGACTTCAGCTGATCGAGGTTCCCGTCACGCACCATGCGCCAGAACTCCGCCCCGTCGGCCGGGTCCGACAGCGGGATATTGACGTTGCGCACCCCGGAGAGCTCCACATCCGGCCCCTCCAGCCTCTGGTCGGCGGAATTGCGGAAGTCGAAGATCGTGTGGAGCCCGAGCGAGGAGAGAAAGGCCGCGTCGGTGTCCGTCGCGTGCGCGAGATGGCCGCTGCGGAAGAGCCGCCCGTACCGAATGTGCCGTCCGTCGACGGTCGGCAGCCCGCCCACGTCCCGGAAGTTGCGCACGCCGGACAGCTCGGGTTCGGCCGACGGGGTCTGGGGCAGCTGCTGCGTCACGGGGGCTCCTCCGTGTCTGCGGTCGGCGCTGCTCGCCGACGATGGCGCGATGCCGACACTACGACATCGGTTCCTCAGGCAATTATTTCGCGCTCCGCGGGGACCTGGGCGCGCGGAGCTCCCCTGCCACCGGGGTCCCGCGGACCCCGGTGCGGCACGCCCCGGCCGGCGAGCGGACGGTGCGGTGGCGTCGGGTGTGGTGACGTCGGGTGCGGTGCGCGCGGACGTGCCGGTCCCGGCGACTCATCCGTGCGGGAACGGCATTCCGTCCGGGCGGGTATAAGTACTTTTCCGTGGGACACATGTCGTTAATCGCAATGCATCCGCAATATCCAGTGTGTCCGAGTTGGCCACTTTTGGGCAATCCGAACCCATTGAAATGGGTATGGCATTCGCCCGTGAGCTGAATCATATCCGTGACGTTCCGTGGGGGGCTCAACGGTTCAACTCCCTTGCCCGTATGGAAGTCGAAGCCCCGGAATCCACGGAGCGTGACCGGGAAATGTGCGCTGATATCCGGCAGATCGATTCAACGGGGAAATGACGGCTTGTTCCCGGCGGCCGGGCTCCTTTACGGTCACCGCAATCCGGTCGGAACGCCTCATCCTGCCGCCGTCCGGAATATCGCACCCACCCACACATGTGGCAGGAGCGGGGGACCCAGGTACCGCGCCGTTCCGTGATCCCGGACGGCTTGGGGTGAAGCCGTGTCCACGCGCGGCCGGGCGGCTCCAGCCCGAACCCGACAGCTCACCTCGCAGGCGGCGGAGAGGAAAGCGCCATGCCCGGTAAGGGGAAGCACCGCCGTCCGAGAACCAGCCCGTTCAGGCGCGGACTGGTCGCCGCCGGTACGGGCGGAGCCGTCATCGCGATCCCGTTCGTCGGTGCCGCGGGCGCGAACGCCGCCGGGCAGTCGGCGCCCGCCGGGCACGCCGCCCCGACCGTCCACAAGGCCGGCGCCCCGGCCGCCCCCAAGGCCGTCGCCCCCCAGGCGCCGCAGGCCGTCACGGCGGCCGGGCTCTACACCGTCGTGCCGGGTGACCACCTCTCGAAGATCGCCGCCGAGCAGCGCGTCACCGGCGGCTGGCAGCAGCTCTACGCCGACAACCGGGCCGCCGTCGGCGAGAACCCGTCGCTGATCCACCCGGGCCTGGAGCTGAGCCTGCACGGCAAGCAGGCGGCCCAGGACGCCCCGAAGCCGCAGGCGAAGAGCGAGCGCAAGGCCGGCGCACCCGCGAAGGCCGGTACCGGGACCGCGGCGCAGAAGCCCACCGCACCTGCCGCGCCCGCCGACCGCGCCTCCCGCACGGCCGACCGCACCGCGGCGGCCCCGGCGGCGGCCCCCGCCCAGGCGCCGGCTGCCGCTCCCGCCGCCGGGAGCGTCCCCTCGGGCTACTTCGCCCCGGTGGCCGGCGGCGTCAGCACCGCGTACAAGGCCGCCGGAGCCATGTGGTCCAGCGGCTACCACACCGGTGTCGACTTCATCGCCCCCACCGGCACGTCCGTGAAGGCCGTCGGCCCCGGCACGGTCGTCTCGGCCGGGTGGAGCGGCGCGTACGGCAACGAGGTCGTCATCAGGCACGACGACGGCACCTACTCGCAGTACGCCCACCTCTCCCAGCTGTCCGTCTCCTCCGGTGAGAGCGTCGAGGGCGGCCTGCAGATCGGCCTGTCCGGCTCGACCGGCAACTCCACCGGCCCGCACCTGCACTTCGAGATCCGCACCAGCCCCGGTTACGGATCGGACATCGACCCGCTGGCCTATCTGCGCCGCCACGGGGTCTCGATCTGACGCTGCGTCGGTACCTCGCGCCGCGTCATCCGTCCGCCGGCCCCGCGCAGGGGGCCGGCGGACGCCTTCGCGCGGGCCGTGCGCGGCAGCGGAGCAGTCCGCGCGGCTGCGGCTCCGGTGCACATGGTCCACGCTGGGTCGGGAGGTGACGTGGTGGTCCATGTCACGTGCCGTCAACCCCTCCCTACGGTGGCGTAGGCCACTTGACGCGGTGAATGATGGCTCGACGTGGCAGACGATTCGCGTTCAAGAGCAAAGGAACCCTTCGGGTCGTACGCGGCGATCGGTGACAGCTTCACCGAGGGCGTCGGGGACCCCGGACCCGACGGACGGTTCGTCGGATGGGCGGACCGTCTCGCGGTCCTGCTGGACGACCGCCTCCCGGAGCACACCTTCCGCTACGCCAATCTCGCCGTACGCGGCAGACTCCTCGACCAGATCGTGGCGGAGCAGGTGCCCCGTGCCAGGGAACTCGCCCCGGACCTGGTGACGTTCTGCGCCGGCGGCAACGACATCATCCGGCCCGGCAGCGACCCCGACGCCGTCGCGGAACGCTTCGAGCGGGCGGTCGCGGACCTCACCGCCTCCGTGGGCACCGTGATGGTGACGACGGGGTTCGACACCCGCGGGGTGCCGGTGCTCCGCCACCTGCGGGGCAGGATCGCCACGTACACCGCACACGTCCGCGCCATCGCCGACCGCTACCACTGCCCCGTCCTCGACCTCTGGTCGCTCAGGTCGGTGCAGGACCGGCGGGCCTGGGACGCCGACCGGCTGCACCTCTCGCCCGAAGGGCACACCCGCGTGGCGCTGCGCGCCGCGCAGGTGCTCGGACTGGAGGTGCCCGCGGACCCGGACCAGCCGTGGCCTCCGCTGCCGCCGCGCGGCAGCCTGGAAGTCCGCCGGGACGACATCCAGTGGGCCCGCGAGCACCTCGCGCCGTGGATCGGCCGGCGGCTCAGGGGTGAATCGTCCGGCGATCACGTGGTGCCGAAACGCCCCGACCTGCTGCCGCTCTGATCGCCGCGCCCCGCCCGCGGGCGCCCGTCCGCGCGCGGGCGACGGTCCGGGTTCGGGCAAGGGCCCGCGCGCGGGCGACGGTCCGGGTTCGGGCAAGGGCCCGCGCCCGGGCGACGGTCCGGCTACGGGCGAGGGTCCGGCCAGGGGCGAGGGGCCATGCCCGCGTCCCCACCGCCGCTCCCGCCGCTCCCGCCGCTCCCGCCGCTCCCGCCCGCGCCGCTCCCGCCCGGGGTGCTCCCGCCGCCGGGCGGCGAGACCGGGTACCCGGCCGGGACCCGCTCCAGGACCCCTCCGGCGAACACGTCGTACAGCGGCAGCGACTCCAGATGGACGTAGCCGATGTGGCAGTCGCACACCGCGAGCGGGCAGGCCCGCGGCCGCAGTGCCGCACGGTAGGAGCCGTCGTAGAGGTTGCCCAGTTCGGACCGCACGAAGTGACAGCGCCGCACCGTGCCGTCG
The DNA here is from genome assembly GCF_003097515.1 of Streptomyces tirandamycinicus. Classification (NCBI taxonomy): domain Bacteria; kingdom Bacillati; phylum Actinomycetota; class Actinomycetes; order Kitasatosporales; family Streptomycetaceae; genus Streptomyces; species Streptomyces tirandamycinicus. The sequence continues at coordinate 6,256,038 of NZ_CP029188.1, forward strand.
CCGTCCACCGAGATGACCGACTCGCCCGTGCGGCAGGGCAGCCCGGCCGAGCGGTGGGGATGCCGGCTGTACGGGAAGAGGGGGTCCAGCGCCGTCCACCGGGCGGCCTCCCCGTCCGAGTACGTACGCCCCTCCGCCGCGTTGACCCACAGATAGACCTGGGCCGGGAGGTCGGCCCGCAACCGCCGGGCGGACTCCAGGTGTTCCTCGAAGCCCACGATCCCGACGCTGAACCTGATGCCGCGCGCGGCCAGGTCCCGGCACTTGCCGAGGAAGCGGGCGTACGGCGTCTGACCGGGGTGGTACGTGCACCACAGCGCCAGCTTCCCCGGGTCCGCGCCGTCCAGCCAGTCCGTGCGGCAGCTCAGATTGGTCTGGACGGCGACCCTGCGGATGTGCGGAAGCCGGGACAGCTCGGTCAGCGCACGGCGGTACCAGGAGCGCACCAGCCCCTCGCCCCAGGGCGTGAACAGCACCGACAGCCGGTCCTCGCCCTGCCGCTCCGCCGCCCAGCCCGCGAACCGCTCCAGCGCCGCCCGGTCGGCCCGCAGCTGCTCGCGGCTGTCCCGCCGCTTGGCGAACGGGCAGTAGGGGCAGTCGTAGTCGCACGACGCCAGCGGCCCGCGGTACAGCACGGTCAGATCCATCGGCGCCTCACTTCGGCTCGTAGGCGGCCATCGCGTGCCGTACGGCCGGCGAGAACAGCTCGGGACCCAGCGCGTCCGAGTGCGCCAGCCCCTCCGGGGTGAGCCGCAGCAGCCCGCCGGTCTCCTCCAGCCAGCCCCGCCCGGCGAACGCGGCCAGTTCGCCGGGGAAGTCCTCGGCGGGTGCGCTGCCGAAACGCTCCCGGTAGCCGGCCACCTCCATGCCCTGCGCCTGCAGCAGCGACTGCAGCAGATGCCGGCGGCGCGCCTCACCGCCGTCGATCCGGCGGCCGACCTCGGCACGGGTGAAGTCCGCCGCCTCCGTGTAGTCGTCGATGATCGCCCGTATCCGGCGCATGTCGACGGCGTAGTCGAAGGAGTAGTGCAGCCCCGAGGTGTACGAGCGTGCCCCGCAGCCGAGGCCGATCATGCCGTCGGTCTGGCAGGCGTGGTCGTCCGGGCCGCGCGGCGCCGTGCCCCCCGCGCCGCCGCGCCGGAACATCCGCATCGAGACCTGCTGGTATCCGTGCGCCAGCAGATGATCACGGCCCTGCCGGTAGAGCCGCAGCCGCTGCTCGTCCCAGGCGGTGTCCGCGTCGGCGCCGGCCTGCCGGCCGAGACCGGTCAGCGGCCGCACATAGAGGGGGTACAGGTACAGCTCCTCGGGGTGCCAGGCCAGCGCCGCGTCGAGGGATCGCCGCCAGGTCGTCTCGGTCTGCCCGTCGATGCCGTAGATCAGATCGATGTTGAGGACGGGGACGCCGGTGTCCCGGATGCGGCCGAGCGCGGCCTCGACGTCGGCGCGCCGCTGCGGACGGACGGCGGCCCTCGCCTCGGCGTCCACGAAGCTCTGGACGCCGATGCTCACCCGGGTGGTACCGCGCCCGGCGAGCACCGCGAGGCGGTCGGCGGTCGCGGTGGCCGGGGACGTCTCCACCGACAGCGGGACCTCGCGCAGATCGGCGCCCATCCGCCGCTCGGCGATGTCGCAGAGCCGCTCCAGCTCCCCGGCGGTGAGGAAGGTCGGCGTGCCGCCGCCGAACGCGGCGGCCGCGAACCGGACCGGTTCCGTGTCGCCCAGCGCCTCCCGCACGGCCACGGCCTGCCGCTCCAGCGCGTCGAGATACCGCGTCGTCAGCTCGCCGGGAGCGCCGATCCGGGTGAAGAGGTTGCAGAAGCCGCAGCGGACCTCGCAGAACGGTATGTGAAGGTAGAGGGAGAGCGCGTCCTTCCGCTCCCCGGCCCACAGTTCGCTCAGCGCGGGCCGCTCCGGCAGCGGACGGTAGGACGTCTTGTGCGGGTACGCGTAGACGTAGCTCCGGTACGGGCGGATGCTCTGCGCCCCGCGGTTCACCGGGCACCGTCCGTCTCGTCCGGCCCGGGCAGGAAGAACTGCGCGTACGGCACGGTCCACACGACCTCGTGTCCGAGGCGGTGGCCGGTGTATCCGCCGTCGCCGTACGCCGTGCCGTGGTCGGAGCAGACGATCGCGAAGCAGCGCCGGCGGCTGCCCGCCGCGGCGAACAGCCGGCCCATGTGCCGGTCGACGTACTCCAGCGCCGCGGCGTGGGTCTCGCGCGAGTCGCCCGCTTCGCGTGTCGCCCCGGGCAGGTGGAACCAGTTGGGCTGGTGCAGGGCCGAGACGTTGACGAAGAGGAACAGGCGCTGGTCGGCGGGGAGGGCGGCGACGACCTCCTCCGCCCTGGCGACCTGCGACTCGAAGGAAGTCGGGGAGGCCACCCCGAACTCCGGCTCCCAGTGGCTCTCCTGGAACAGCCCCGGCAGCACGCTGCCGAGCGGCCCCTGCCGGTTGAAGAAGCCGACACCGCCGATGCACACCGTCCGGTACCCGGCTCCGGCGAGCCCGGATACCAGGTCCGGCGTGTCGTACACGAACGTGCCGTCGGCGGTCGTCTCGCTGCCCGCGAACCGCGCGGCGAACAGCCTCGGGTGAGGACCGGGCGCGGCGGGCGTCGGCAGGAAGCCCGCGAAGATCGCCTGGTGCGAGGCAAAGGTGAAACTGCCCGGGGCGTGCCGCCGCTCCCAGCGTCCGCCCGGGAGATGGCGTGCCAGATGCGGGATGCGTCCGGCGGCCGCGAGTTCCTGCGCGATGTCGAAGCGCAGCGTGTCGAGGGTGACGAGCAGCAGGTCGTCCGTGCCGACGACCTCCCGCATGTCCGCCGGAGGAGGTCCGGCGGTGCGGTGCGGGGACCCGTCCAAGTCCGTCGTGGGGGACTGCGTCATGCCGGCCGGACCGGTTGGGCCGGGAGGGGCTGGGTGCATGGTGGTTCCTCATGGTGCGGTCGTACGGCGGCGGCGACCTGCGCCGCATAGGTGTCGAGTCCCTCGCTGCCGCTGCCCGGCAGTCCCGTGAGCCCCGGTAGGAGGTCGCCGAAGGCGTTGACCTCGCCGACGGCGAACCGGCGCCAGCCCGTGGCCGGCAGCAGGTCGACGCCGACGCACAGGGTTCCGGGGAAGCGGCGGGCGGCCCGCTCGCACGGGCCGAGCACGTCGTCGCGCCAGCTGCGGCCGGCGGCCCGCACCGCGGCCCTCGCCTCGGCCAGGTCCCCCCGGACACCGCCCAGATGGAGATTGGTCAGCGGGGACCGGCTCGTCCGCACCACGGCGTGCGTGGCCCGGCCCGCGACGACCACGACCCGCAGGTCGGCGGCCCGTCCGTGCTGGTCGGCCTTCGGCAGCCAGCGCTCGATGTGCAGACCGTCGGGCGCGAGGGCGTCCACGATGGCGGCGATCTCCGGCTCGGCGGTGTAGCGGCGCAGCCTGAGCGAGTTGAACAGCCTTCCGTCCGGGGCCCGTTCCACCGATGTCGCCGCCCTGACGCGGCCGCCGCCGGCGAACTCCACGGCCAGCACACCGGACGCCGAGGAACCGTGCGCGAGCTTCACGAACGCACGGCGGTAGCCCGGTTCGGCGAGCACGGCCCGCACGTCGTCCCAGCCGCGAACGGCGGGGACTCCGGCGCCCGAGGTGGGCGACGGCGGCACCGCCACACCGGCCGTCGCGAGCCGCTCGTGGCACAGCCGCTTGTCGAACAGCACGGCGATCTCCGCCGGGTCGTCGAGCAGGGTGCCGCCCGCCGCCCGCACGGATTCCGCCACCTCCCGTACGGCGTCCGTGAAACGGGCGTACCAGCGGCCGGTGCCTTCGACCCTGGCCGGGTCCTCGACTCCGCGCAGCAGCCGGTCCACCTCGGGGTCCTCGCCGGGCGAGTCGATCCGCACGGTCTCCCCGCCGGCGAAGCCGGCCCGGCCGCGCAGGACGTCCAGCCACGGCACCACCCGCGCCTCGGGCAGCCCCGCCGCGCGCAGGGCACGCTGGAAGAAGGCGACCCGGCGGTTCCCCGGGACGCCGACGACGGCGAAGCGCCGGGACGCCGCCGGTCTCACTCGGCCACCGCGGTGAACCGGCCGTCGTCCCCGTCGTCGTCCCACGACTCCTGCACATCGTCCAGATTGACGGTGACTCCGGAGGGCTCCAGCGCGCGCCGTATGCGCTCGGCCATCGGCGCGTCGATGAAGTGGTGGTGCAGATCGAGCTCCTTGAGGTGGGTCAGGGGCTGCCCCTCGAGCAGCGCCGCCGCACCCTGGTCGCCCAGGGTGCCCATCGACAGATCCAGTACGTCCAGCCGGGCGACCACGGGAGCGGCCGCGAGGGCCGCGGCGATCTCATCCTGGATCTCGCTGTTGCGCAGCGCCAGACGGCGGAGCCCCGGGAGCCGGGTGCCGGCGAGGAACGGCCCCAGATCGGTGAGTTCGGCGTCACCGCCGTAGCCGGAGGTGCCGAGCCAGAGGTCCAGGCTCTCCAGCGAGGGCAACTCGCAGGCGGCGACGCCCCGCACCACCTCGGCCGGCAGGCCGCCGCTCTCGATGACCAGGGTCCGCAGGCGATCGTGCCGGGCCGCCCCGAACGCCAGGCCCATGCCGCCCCGGACCCCGAACTCCTCGAGCTCCGGGAAGCCGTCGAGCAGCGGCGTGACATCACCCTGGTTGATCCAGGAGATCTCGCACTCCTCGCCGGTGATGTCGCCGACGAACAGCGCCCGCAGCTCCGGCAGCCGGTCGCGTGCGGCGAGCAGCGCGGAGACGACCTCGCCGGGACCGCTCTCGTACACATCACTCCAGGCGCCCACGATCAGCGCCCGGACCCTCGTGGTGTCCACGGCGGCGGTGAAGCGCGCGAAGGCGTCCTCCCACGCCTCCTCGCTCTCGTACGCCTCGACGGCGATCCGCCAGGCGACGGAGGCCGGGTCCGGCAGCTCGCCGGCCTTCGCGTCGGCGCCGGGGAAGTCGAACGCGGGCAGGCCGTGCAGCACCTGCAGATGGCTCCCGATGGTCATGACGATGCTCCAGACGGCGGACGGCGATGATCGGTTGATGTGCGAGCAGTTCTACCAAGCGTCACTGACACCGCCCGTCGCGGGGGCGGCCACCACGTCCACCGCCGGCCGCGCCGGGCGGGCAAGCGGCGGCGCGACCTCCCACACGCACCGCCGGTGACCCGGCCGCGGCCGCCGCGCCACGCGCCCGAGCCGGGCTCCATCGCCGACGCGCCGCCGACGGGCTCCGCCGCCGGGTCGCGCGCATCCCGCGTCCAGGGGGGCGGACGCCGATGTCAGACCCTGCCTCTAACGTCCATCACAGTCCGGCGCACCAGGTGCCGGCGGTCCAGGGGAGAGCTATGTACCGGCAGGGAGATGTGCTGATCGTGCCCGTCGCGGAGGACGCCGTGCCCACCCGTGCCGAGGACGCGCAGGGGGAACCGAGGGACGGCCGCGGGCGGCTGGTGCTGGCGCTCGGCGAGGTCACGGGCCACGCCCACGCGGTGACGGGCCCGGGGCGGCTGTTCCGCGACGCCGGGCCGTCCGGGCCGATGCTGCTGCACCTCCCCGAGGGCGGCCGGGTGGTGCACGAGGAGCACGCGCGCATACCCCTGCCCAAGGGGTGGTACCGGGTGGTGCGCCAGCGGGAGTACATCCCGGGCGCGGTGCGGATCGTCGCGGACTGAGCGCCGGGGGAGCGGCCCGCGGCGGGACAGGGCCGGCGGGGCGCGCGACCGGCAGGACGGCAACAGGGATCAAGGGACGGGGCTTGGCATGCAGTACATCGACACATGGCGGGCAGTGGCCGCGGCGACGGGCCCGGCAGACCGGGCGGCCGCGGAGGAGGGCGTCGGGCTCGCCTACCGCACGGCCGGGCTCACGGAACCCGAGCGCTTCGTATGGGTGGGATCGCCCAAGGCCGCGGTGACGGCGGTGCGGTCGCTCCGGGACGCGGGCCGCTCGGTGCGGGACGAGGTGAGGACCGTGCCCTGGGCCGAGGAGCGCCGCCGTGTGCACGACGCCCTCGGCCCCACGGGCTGGGCGGAGCTGTGGGGGAGGAGCGGCGCGCTGCTGTGGGATACCACGCGTGCGCTCGCGGAACGGATACGTACCGGAGTGGCCGACGCCCTGGCGGAGGAAGCCGCCCGCACCGGAGCCGACCCCGACGCCGCGGACGCCGAACGGAAGTCGGCGCGGATGGTCCTGCTGGACGCGGTCCTGGGCCAGCACGACGCCGCCTGGCTCGCCGCCTTCGACGGCCGCAGCGACCGGCTCGCCGGCCTCGCCCGGGTGGCCCGGCACGCCGGCTGGTGGTGGCCCTTCGAGAAGGCGGTGGTGATCTGCGAGCGGCCCGTGGAGCTGCACCGCGACGAGGCAGGCCGGCTCGACCGCGGCGACGGCCCGGCGCTCGCGTTCCCGGACGGCTTCGCGCTCCACGCCTGGCGGGGCATGCCCGTCCCGGCCGAGTTCCTGTCCGGACTGGCCTCACTCACCCCTGAGCGCATACGCACCGAGGAGAACGCCGAACTGCGCCGGGTGATGCTGGAGTTCTACGGCTACGACCGCTATCTGGCCGAGTCGGGCGCCCGGCCCGTGCATCGCGACGGGACCGGCGTCCTGTGGCGCATCCCGCTCGCCGACGACGAGGACGTCACGATGGTGGAAGTGGTCAACTCCACGCCGGAGCCGGACGGTACGCACAAGACGTACTGGCTGCGGGTTCCGCCGGAGACCCGGACCGCGAGGGAGGGCGTCGCATGGACGTTCGGGCTGGACGCCGAGGCGTACGCCCCGGTGCGTCAGACCTGAGCGGAAGCAAGCGCTTCGGGGCCGATCAGCGCCGAACTGCCGTGCCCCGTACAGGCGTAGGCTCCGGCGACCGCGCCCAGCCGTGCGCAGTCCTCCACCCGGCGGCCCGCCAGCCGGCCGTAGAGGAAGCCCGAGACGTACGCGTCGCCCGCGCCGTTGGAGTCCACCACCGGAGCGGGCGGCACGGTCGCCGGTATCGGGCGGGGTGTGCGCCCGCCGTCGCGGGTCATCAGATACGAGCCGCCGGCCCCGGCCGTGGCGACGACCACCTCGGCGCGGCCCTCACGCAGGATCTCCCGCATCACCGGCGCGATCCGCTCCCCGGCACCGGCCGCGCTCAGGAACACCACGTCGGAGCGCAGCGCGAAGTCCCGGTGGTGGTCCTCCACTCCGTCCCAGTCGTGGAGATCGGTCGACACCGGCACCCCGAGGTCCACGACGTCGTCGTACAGGAACCGGGCGAAGTTCACGATCGACAGATGGACGTGGCGGGCCCGCCGCAGATGGGGGAGGTAGAAGTCGCGCGGCATCCGCAGATCGCCCGGGTCGCGGGCGTCGTAGAACGACATCCTGCGCCCCGTGCCGTCGACCAGGTTCACCGCACGCCTGGTTCCGGCGGGGGACACCAGATGCTCGAAGTCCACGCCGCCGTCCGCCAGCCGCTCCCGCACCCGGCCGCCCGGCGGGTCGTCCCCGATGAAGTCCAGGAAGGTCACACCCAGCCCGAGCGCCCGGCACCCGAGTGCCACATTGCCGCCGGTGTGGCCCACCCACTCACGGATCGGCGGTACCCCGACCGAGTCCGCCTGCGGCACCGGCAGCGACTCGACCCGCACGACCGTGTCGACCCCACTGCCGCCGACCACGAGTACATCGAGGGCGGGCTGTTCCGTGCTCTGTGCCGACGACGTCTTCCTCTCCGCGCGACTTCCCGTGCGCCAGGCCCTGCCCGTGCGCCGGGCACCGACCGTGCGCTAAGCACTCTGCCGCGTCAACGCCGCCCGGTCGAGCCCCAGTTCGCGGGCGAGCGCCTCCTCGGCCCACTCCAGCATGACCGCGCGGCTGAGCGAGCCCGCATACGACGTCATCTGCACGGCCAGGCCGTCGAGCGTCGCCGTCAGGCGCCAGGCCGCCGACGTCGGGTCCGCGCAGTGGAACTCGCCCGCTGCCGCACCCTCCGTGATGACCGCCGTGAGCTCCGCCTTCCACACCCGGTCCAGATCGCGGGACACCTCGCGCAGGGAGGGCTCCCGCAACGCCGCGGCCCAGCCCTCGATCCACAGCCGCCACCCCTTCGCCTGCCCGGTCGGGGCATACCAGCGCACGGCGGCGCGCAGCCTCCGCAGCGCCGAGGTCCTGCGGCCGAGGATCCTGCGCAGATGCCCCAGATCACTCTCCGCCGCATAGCAGAAGGCGGCGGCGACGAGCTTCTCCTTCGACGAGAAGTGGTACAGCACCAGGGCGTTGCTGACGCCGAGAGCGGACGCGACATCGGCGATCCGGACGGCGGCCACCCCGCGGGCCTCGATCTGCTCCACGGCGGCCCGCAGCAGTTCCCGCCGCCGCTCCGCCACGTTCAACCGGACTCTCGTCACCCGGTCACCCTAGACGCCGGCACGGACGGGGTCGAAGGCGACCGGATCGCGGGCCTACCGGCGATACGACGGCAGGTGCCGGACGCGGCGGATCGGCGGGCCGGACGTCGCGGTGCCCGGAGGCGGTCGGCCTGCGGCTTGGAACCCGGATCGATACTCCCTGGCGGACCGAGGCGCTGCGCGGCATGATGCGATGATGTTCACAGGTGAGCGCGACGGCCAAGCGGCGGTGACACGGTGGACCCCCGCCACGATCCACCCCGACATGTGGGTCGACCCGGACGACGACCCGCGAGAGACGGCAGCCGAGACGGTCGACGAACGCGGCGCGCTGCTGGAGAGTCTGCGGTACTTCCGCCTCACCATAGAGATGAAGTGCGCGGGTCTGGACGCCGAGCACATGGCCCGGCGCTCCGTGCCTCCGTCCACGATGTCCCTGCTCGGGCTGGTGCGTCATATGGCCGAGGACGAACGGCACTTCCGCCGGATGGCCGGAGAGGACTCCCCGAGGATCTACCGCACCGCGGAGGACCGGGACGGAGACTGGAACGGCGCGATCGCCGACCCGGCGGTCGTGGACGAGGCGTGGGACCGGTGGCGGGCCGAGAGGGAACTGACCGACCGCTTCATCGCCGGGTGCGCCGACCTCGGCACCCGTACCGGGGAGGCGCCCCTGCGCGAGATCCTGGTGGCGCAGATCGCCGAGTACGCACGGCACTGCGGCCACGCCGACCTTTTGCGCGAGCGGATCGACGGCCGAGTGGGGCAATGAACCAGACGCCGACGCTCAACCCGCGGTTCCCTCAGAGCGCTCTCCGCGGTGCCTGCGCATGCGTCGCGAGCTCCAGCAGGCGCCGGTCGGTCGCGTGCCCCCCGACGACGGCCAGTCCTACGGGAAGTCCGCCCACCCTGATCCGGGGCAGCACCAGACAGGGCAGACCGGCGCTGCTCGCCAGGCAGGTAAGGCGGAACGCGGCATCACGGAGTGCTGCCTTCCGCTCGGCGGTCTCGTCGGTCGTCGGTGCCGGGCCGCCCGTGGCGGGTAGCAGGAGCACGGTGTCGTCCGGCAGGGCCGAACGCGCCGCCCGGCCCGCGTGGTGTACGACCTCCTCGGCGGCCGCCCGGCGCTCCGCGGTGACCTCCGAGGCGCGGGCGAAGCGGGCGGCGATGCCGGGGCCGAGCGCACCGGGATGGGCGCGTACCCAGGCGCCGTCGCACTCCCACACCTCGGCGCCCTGGGCGGTCGCGAACGCCGCCCCGAGTGCAGCGGGATCGCCGCCCACTGAGGGCACGTGCTCGATGCGAAGCCCGGTCCGCGCCGCCAGGTCCGCGGCCGCCTCGGCGAACGAGCCGCGCACCTCCGGCTCGGCGAGCGCGACAAGATCGTCCGCCACCAGCGCCGTGCGGAACGGGGGTACGGCTTCGGCCGCCCCGGCCTCCGGCAGCAGGACGTCGCCGACGCGCGCCAGCGGCCCGGGGTCCCGTGCCAGCCAGGCGACGGTGTCGAACGACGGTGCCAGCGGCAGCATTCCGGTGACGGGGACGAGGCCGTGTGTGGGTCGCAGTCCGTACAGACCGCAGTAGGACGCGGGCACCCTGATGGAGCCTGCCGTGTCGCTCCCGAGGCCCACGTCGGCCTCACCGAGCGCGACAGCCGAGGCCGGACCACTGGAGGAGCCGCCGGGCACCCGGCCGGGCGCGGCCGGATTGGGCGGTGTGCCGTAGTGGGCGTTGGTCCCGTTGAGGCTGTAGGCGAACTCGTCCGTCTGCGCGATGCCCTCCACATCGGCTCCGGCGTCCAGCAGGGCGGCCACCGCCCAGGAGTGCGCCGGCCGGGGCTCGGCCTCCGCCAGCCGGGCCGGATTTCCGGCACCGATCCGGTACCCGGCGACGGCGTGGATGTCCTTCACCGCCAGGCGCAACCCGCGCAACCTCCCGGCACCGGCCCCCGCCACCAGGGGGTCGCCGCGCTCGCGCCACACCGCAATGTCGTCCGCCGACCGCATCGGGAACCTCCTGACGTCCGATCGAGCTGCTCATGAATCCCGCTCCTGCGGCGCCGAAAGCGCGGGCCACCGGGACGGCCGAGCGGTCCGCGCCCGGCCTGCGCCGTGCGGTCCCGCAGACGCGGCCACCGTCGGGCCACCGACAAGGATGACCCGTTGGGACCGTGTACGGCGCCAGCGGCACGGTCCACCGAACGGGTGGTGCACCGTACGAGTGTGCCGCCGTAGGAGTGGGCCTTCTCAACAGCGCACCGCCGAAACAACGCACCACGGGAACAAGCGCACCGCGGCGTCCGGGAAGGACGCCGGTACGGTCCGGGGCCCGGCCGTCCCGCGTGGGCGGTGTCGGGTGAACCCGGACCGCGGTACGCAACTCGGCACCCTACTCCGCCGCGGCCGGAGTCAGCGGCGGCCCGGTCAGCGGCTCCCCGGTTGCGGGTACGGTACCGGCCGGCCGCGGGCGAGTACCCGGCCGTGACGCAGGGACCGCCGCGGCTCACCCGGCCGTCGCCGCAGCGCGGCCCCGGCCGCCGGTGGGCCCCCGGACTACCGTGCGTACGGGCCGAAGCGCTCCGCGATCCGCGGCAGCAGGTCGGCCACGATCGCCTGGACCGCGGCCCGCGGGGTGGTGCCGTCCGACTCCGCGCGGGTGAGCATCCGGTCGACGAGGGGGCGCATGGACCGCCGGGTGCGGGCGAACGCCTCGTCCGCGTCCGCGCCGATGTCGCCGAAGAGGGTCCACCACCACCAGGCGTTGGTCCCGGAGTTCACGACGACGTCCGGCAGCACGGTGACACCGCGCGCCCGCAGCAGCTCCTCCGCCTCGGGAACCACCGGCATGTTCGCCGCCTCCGCGATCCAACGGGCCCGAATCGCTTTCTGGTTGGCCGCGTCGACGGCGTACGAGACCGCGGCGGGCACCAGGACCTCCGCGTCCGCCGACAGCCAGGCGTCACCGGGCAGTTCGAGGTCGCCGGGGCGGAGAGCAGAGCGGTCCACCGTCCCGAAGGAGTCCCGGGCCGCGAGCAGGGCCTCCACGTCGAGGCCGCCCGGGTGGGCGATCGTCCCCCGGACGTCGGCCACGGCCACGATCCGCAGCCCGGCGCGGGAGAGGAAGCGGGCCGTCGCCCCGCCCATCGTGCCGAGGCCCTGCACCGAGACCCGGGTTCCCTCGCGGGGAGTGCCCGCGCGTTCCAGGGCCGTGAGCACGGACTCGGCGACCCCGCACCCGCCGACCAGTTCGCCGAGCCCGATTCCGTCGACATCGGCGGCGAAGGCGTCGGCCAGCCGCCGCCGCGCCGTCGCCTCGTCGTCGAGCAGCGGGTACACGGCCTGCACCGTCGAGACCAGCCCGGCTTCGGCAGCGGCCCTGTCGATCACGTCCTGTCTGAGCCCGAGGTCCTCGCCGGTGGTCCACATGTGCTCGATGTACGGCCGCATCGCCCGCAGGTAGCGGACCAGCACGCCGTACGCCTCAGGGTCCCTCGGATCGCAGTCGATCCCGCCCTTCGCGCCACCGAGCGGCACGTACCGGCCCTCCGGGTCGTAGTGCAGGGCCTCCTTCGCGGTCATGCCCCGGGCCAGGCCCGCGACCTCGGCCAGGGAGCAGCCCGGGCGCATCCGCAGCCCTCCGCTGCACACCCCTCGTACGAGCCGGTCGATCACCAGATGGCCGCGCCGCCCGGTGACATGGTCGGTCCAGGTGAGCGAGACAAGCGGGCTGGAGTGGGACACGGGGCCTCCGGCTGCGACTGCGAACTGAACAGTCGGTCAGTATCCGAGGGCGCCGGCGGACTGTCAACGCGTCCCGCCGCCGCTGCCGCCCCCGTCCCGTCCCCCGTGCCGCCCTCCCCGTGCCGCCCCCGCACCGGCCGCGGCATCCGGCATTTTTCCGTGACCCCGTTCGTTGCCGTTCCCGTGGGACATGGGCGTCGCCCGGTTCGCGCGCCCCGGCGTCCCGCGTGCATCCACCGATAATGGAACGAACCGAAGACCCCAGGAGGTCCCCGTGACCGGCGCAGGTTCCCCGCACCCGCTGCGCTCCCGACTGCGATCGCTGCGGCCCGTTGCCTTCGGGGCCGACCCCGCCGGAGCGCGGATGGAGCGGATCCGCCGCTCGCCCCATTTCGCCGACGGGGTGTTCCAGAACCCCGTGGGCGCCCGGACCAGACCGTCCGGATCCATGCTCGAGTTCGCACAGGTCTACTTCCGGAAGGAGTCCCGCCGGCGCCGGGGCCCCGCGGCGCCGATACCCCTGCACCCCACCGTGGGCGAGGACCTCGCGAGGCCCCCTGTCTCGGGGCTGCGGCTCACCTGGATGGGCCACTCCAGCGTGCTCGCCGAGATCGACGGCAAGCGGGTGCTCTTCGACCCGGTCTGGGGCCGGCGCTGCTCACCTTTCGCGTTCGCGGGGCCGAAGCGCCTCCACCCGGCGCCCTTGCCCCTCGCCGCGCTCGGCCCGGTCGACGTGGTCGTCATCTCCCACGACCACTACGACCACCTCGACCTGCCCACGATCCGCGCGCTGGCCTCGACGGACACGCTCTTCGCGGTACCACTGGGCGTGGGGGCGCACCTGGAACGCTGGGGCGTGGCGGAGAGTCGCCTTCGGGAACTGGACTGGCAGGAGTCGGCGCAGGTGGACGGCCTGCGGCTGACCGCCACCCCGGCCCGGCACTTCTGCGGCCGCGGCCTCCGCAACCAGCAGCACACGCTCTGGGCGTCGTGGGCCGTCGAGGGGCCGTCCGGTCACCGCGTCTACCACAGTGGTGACACGGGGTACTTCCCCGGCTTCCGGGACATCGGTGCCGAGTACGGCCCGTTCGACGCGACCATGATCCAGATTGGCGCGTACAGCGAGTACTGGCCCGAGGGCCGCACGGACCATACCCCGCTGCCCGGCGGGTGGCCGGACATCCACATGACGCCTGCCCAGGGCGTGCAGGCCCACCTCGACCTGCAAGGAGGCACCCCGTCCGGCGTGCTTCTGCCGATCCACTGGGGCACCTTCAACCTGGCTCTGCACGCGTGGGCGGAGCCGGGGGAGTGGACGAGGGACGCGGCCGCGGAAGCCGGCCAGGCCGCGGCGTTCCCTCGGCCCGGCGAGCCTTTCGAGCCCGCGCGGAAGCTGCCCGAGGATCCTTGGTGGCGGACCGTGTCCCATCCGATCGCACACCCGTGGCGCCGCCCCGGGCGGGTCGGGGCCGAGGCCGAGACACCCAGTGGCGACCTCGACCTCGCGGGCGAGCGGTGACATCCGCCTGGGACGAGCGTGCCCCGGTCGGGCCGATGCGCGAGCGTTCCCGCCCGAGCGGGTGCGACCCCAGCCCCTGACCCGTCGCCGAGCGCGGTGTGGCCGCTGTCCGGGCCCCGGACGATGACGGTGTTTCGGACGGTGACGGCGTCCCGGGCGGCGACGGTGTCTTGCCGTCGATGTCGACGAGGCGGGTACCGGCGCCCCGGTCGCTTCCCGGCACCCGCTGGGTCGTCTCCCGCCCGGTCGTCTCCCGACTCCCGCCATGACCCATCGTCGGGGCCGCCGATCCGGTTGTGCCCGTACGCGATCAGCCGGCGCCCTCCTGGCGCGCGTCGGGCGTGGATTCAGTCGGGCGTGGATTCAGCGGGTCGCCGTGACGCCGTGCGGGCCCAGCCGCTCCGGCAGGTCGGCCAGGGCCGTCAGCTGTTCCAGGTGGTGGACGCCGCTCGGCACCCTCTGTGTGACCAGGGCGCGCACGACGTGTGCGGCGACCAGGCCGGTCGCGCGGCTCTGTCCGTTGCCGGTGAGGGCCAGGGTCGCGTGCCGGTCGCCGTGCCGGGCGTCGGCGCGTATCGCGAAGCTGTCGCCGCCGAGGTGGAGGCGGCCGAATGCGCCGGTCAGGAACCGCTGCCGTCGCTCTCCGCGTATCAGTCCCGTGCGGCGCAGTGCGAACAGGGCGGCGGTCACCGGCCGTGAATCCAGGCAGAGCCGTGTGGTCACTGGCGCACCCGGCCTGAGGGCGGTGCACTCCGGTGTCTCCGGTGCCTGACGCCGTAGGCCGGGAGCCCCGATGGAGGAGGCAGGGCGGCTTTTCGGCGTGGTGGCCGGAGCAGGCGACGAACCGGTGCGCTGTTCCGTATACGGGGACGGGTCAGCCGGCGAGGGCACCGGTCATCAGGCCGAGCACCGGGCCCCCGGCGACGCCCAGGACCACCGAGGCGGTGGCGGTCGTGCAGGCGAGCACCGCGGCCGGCCGCAGCACCTGGTGGGGCGGAGCAGCTTCACCGCCCGACACGGCGGGCCGGATCCAGCGCAGGTAGTAGAAGAGAGACGCCACCGTATTGACGGCGGCGACCACGGCCAGCCAGGCGAGTCCCCCGTCGATGGCCGCAGTGAAGACTTCGAGCTTGCCGAGGAACACGGCTGTGGGAGGAGTGCCGAGGAGGCCGAGCAGGCACACGATCAGACTGAGGGTCAGCGCCGGGTGCTGCCGCAGGAGGCCGCGGTAGTCGTCGAGGTTCCGCGCGTGGGGGAGGGAGCACACCACGGCGAAGGCGCCCAGGTTGGTCAGGGCGTAGGCGGCCAGGTAGTAGAGCAGAGCGGGCTGGGCCTGGGCGCCCGCGCCGACGGCGGCGATGGGCATGAGCAGATAGCCGACCTGGCTGATGGCCGAGTACGCCAGCAGTCGTTTGACGTCGGTCTGGAAGAAGGCACCGAAGTTCCCCAGCGTCATGGAGAGGGTGGCGAGGACGGCCACGAGTTCCGGCCAGGGGACCTCGCTGCCGGCGAGGGGTGCGGCGAGCAGGCGGTAGAGGGCGGCCAGTGCTCCGATCTTGGGGAGGGTCGTGAGCAGCGCGGCGGCGGGTGGCGAGCTGCCCTGGACGGCGTCGGGCACCCAGAAGTGGCTGGGCACCGCTCCGGCTTTGAAGAGGAGCCCGGCGAGCACGCCGACCAGCCCGACGCCGACGAGGGCGGCCGGGGCCTCGGGCAGAGCGCCGCCGAGTCGGGCGTAGGCGGTGCTCCTGCCCGCTGCGAACATCACGGTGATACCGGTGAGGAAGACGACGCCGAGCAGCGCTCCGATCACGAAGTACTTCAGCGCCGCCTCGGTACCGGGTCCGTCCTTGCGGAATCCGGCCAGCGCGTAGGAGGGGACGCTCGCCAGCAGGTAGGCGGCGGCGACGAGCAGCAGGTCCTGGGCGCCGGCGAGCATCAGCGCACCCAGGGCCGCCAGCTGGACGAGCACGTAGAACTCGCTTTCGCGGGCTTCCCTCCGCAAGGGGGCGGTGCTCAGGGCCAGTACGACGAGCGTTCCGCCGAGGACGACGATCCGGACGGTCGCGGTCACCGGATCGACGGCGAAGGCCCCGCCGAAGGCCGTCGTGGGGGCGCTCGCGGCGGCCACCCCCGCCGCCGCGACGCCGGCCGCGCAGGCGGTGGAGCCGAGGGCGGCGACAAGCCACTGGCGGTGGCGCGGCAGCCAGGCTCCGAGGAGCAGTCCGAGCACGGCGGAGCCGCCGAGGAAGACCTCGGGCAGCAGGTACAGCGGGTTCTCGTTCATCTCGTTCATCGGGCCAGCAGCTCCAGCACGCCACGGGAGGCCGGCTCGATGACGTCCAGCACGAAGCGCGGCATGAGGCCGAGGACGACGGCGAGGGCGAGCAGCGGCACGATGGCCACGCCTTCATGGGCCCGGACGTCGGCGAAGGCCAGCGAGTCACCTGCGGAGTCCGGAAGCCGCAGTGGTCCGAGGAACATCCGCTGCAGCGCCCGGAGCAGCAGGGCGGCGGTGAGCAGGATGCCGACGACGGCCAGTGCGGTCGCCACCGGGCGCGGCCCCAGGCTGCCCGTCAGGATCTGGAACTCGGCGATGAAGCCGGAGAAGCCGGGGAGTCCGAGTGAGCCGAAGACGGCCACTCCGGTGAGTGCCGCGAACACCGGCGCCCGGGCGGCGACGCCGGAGTAGGCGGCCATGTCGTAGGTGCGGCCGCGCTCGTAGAGGGCACCGGCGAGCAGGAACAGAGCCCCGGTCAGCAGTCCGTGACTGACCATCTGGAAGGTCGCACCGGTCACGGCCAGGCGGCGGGCGTCCGCCGGGTCCGTACCGGCTGCCGCGGCGGCGCCGATGGCGAGGACGATGTAGCCCATGTGATTGACGCTGGTGTAGGCGATCATCCGCTTGAACTCGCTCTGCGCCAGCGCGACCAGTGCCCCGTAGAGCACGGAGACCACGCCGACGACGACGAAGACGAGGGCGTAGCCGCGCCAGGCCTGGGGCAGCATGGGCATGGCGATCCGCAGGAACCCGTAGGTGCCCATCTTCAGCAGTACCCCGGCGAGGATGGCCGACCCCTCGGCCGGGGCTTCGGTGTGCGCGGGCGGCAGCCAGGTGTGGAAGGGCACGGTGGGCGTCTTCACGGCCAGCCCCACGCCGATGGCCAGCAGCACCAGGGCGCCGTACGCGGAACGTCCCGCAAGCGGGTTCTCACGGGTGAGCGCCACCATGTCGAAGGTGTGCGGATCGGCGGCGAGGTACAGCCCGATGAACCCCAGCAGCAGGGCGAGCGATCCGATGAAGGTGTAGAGGAAGAACTTCAACGCGGCCCGTGCCGCGCCGCGATGACCCCAGCCGGCGATGATGAAGTACATCGCCACGATCGACAGGTCGAAGAAGACGAAGAAGAGGATCAGGTCCAGGGCGGCGAACAGGCCCAGGCACGTGGTCTCCAGGAGAAGGAACAGCGCGGCGAAGTCCCGCACGCGACGCGTCTCGCGCCAGGCGTAGCAGGCGCACGCGAGGAACAGCACCCCGGTCATCGCCAGCAGCGGCAGCGACAGCCCGTCGACCCCGACGTGGTAGCCGATGCCGGCGCTGGGGATCCACTGGGCGTACGTCTCGTACTGGATGCCCTCCCCGGCACGGTAACCCGCCCACACGACCAGCGTCAGCGCGAGAACGACCGCGGAGACCGCCACCCACACACCGAGGCACACGGCGCGGGGTGCGCGCCGCGGCAGGCACAGCAGCAGGGCGGACGCGGCCGCGGGCAGCAGGACGATGGCCGTGAGCACGGCGGTCACCTCACGAGGACGAGTACGACGGCGAGAACGGTGAAGGCGGCGACGGCCTGGGCGAGGTACTGGTGCAGCTGCCCGGTCTGCGGACGGCGCGCGAGCCGCCCGAGAGCCAGGCTGGCAGCGGCCGTACCTTCGACGAGCCCGTCCACCGCCGTCTCCACCCGGCGGTTCACCACGTCGGCGAGACGCAGCGTGCCGCGAGCGAGGCCGTCGACGCCGCGGTCGAGGACCCGGTCGTCGAAGCCGGCGAGCTCCTCGGCCAGGCGCTGGACGGGACGTACGAGGACGAAGCGGGACGCGGCCTCCAGACCGAGCCAGCGGGCAGCCCATCGGACGGCGGGCCGTGCCACCCGGCCGGGCCGCTCGCCCCATGCCCAGACGGCGGCGGCGACGGACAGAGCCAGCAGGCCGCTGACCGCGAACTCCCACGGAAGGGGCTGCGCTTCGCCGTTCACGCCGAGCGTCCGCGCGACGGCCTCCCGTACCGGCGGCAGCACCAGGACGGTCAGCACCACGGCGGCGGCGGACAGCACCGCGAACGGCACGCCTTCGGCGGCGGACACCCGCCGCGGGGCGGGTCCGTCGGGTGCCGGGCGCGGCGGGGGAGCGGGCCGCCAGACGTACCAGAGCGCCCTGACGCTGTACATCGCGGACACCGCCGCGGCCGCGAGACCGGCCGCGTACAGCGCGGGGGAGTGGGCGAGCGCCCCGGCCAGCAGCACGTCCTTGGCCGCCCACAGTGACAGCGGCGGTACACCGGCCAGGCTCAGCGCGGCGACGCTGAACGCCACCCCGGCCACCGGCGCCGCGCGGGCCGCTCCGCGCAGCTTCGACAGGTCCTTGGTGCCGAGCCGGGTGAGCCAGAAGCCGGTGACGAGGAAGGCCAGGCTCTTCGCCGCGGCGTGGGCGATGAGCTGCAGAGTGCCGCCGACGGCCGATCCGGTGCCGGCCGCGAGCACCATGAACCCGATCTGGGCGCAACTGGAGGCGGCGAGCAGCTGCTTGAGATCGGTCTGGGCCACCGCGACGAGACCGAGGGCGAACGCGGTGGTCACACCGATCCAGGCGGTGACGTCGCTGCCCCAGCCCGACGCGCTCAGCAGCGGCCCCGTCCTGATCAGCAGGTAGGCACCGGCGACGACCATCGTCGCGGAGTGCAGCAGAGCCGAGACGGGGCTGGGACCCTGCATGGCCCTCGACAGCCAGAAACTGAACGGCAACTGCGCCGACTTGCCGAGCGCGGCGGCGATCACCCCGGCCGCCACCAGGTGCAGCCACGGCCGGGCGACCTGGTCCAGGCCGGCCAGGGCCAGGCTCCGGCCTCCGGCCAGCGAGGCGCCGGCGGCGAGGTAGAGCCCGAGGTCCGCGGTCCGTGTGGTGATGAACGCGACTCCGGCCGCCCGACCCCGCACCGGGTCGTGCCACCAGTAGCCGATCAGCGCCCACGAGGTGGCGCCCATGACCTCCCAGCTCATCAGCAGGGAGGGCAGGGTCGTCGCGGTGACGGTGACCAGCATCGCCCCGACGAACAGCAGCATCATGCCGAAGAACCTCGCCCGCGCCTGGTCCGGCCCGACGTCCGCCGTGCTGAAGAGCAGGATCAGCGCGGCGACGGCGGTGACGGTCACCACCATCAGGCCCGACAGGCCGTCCACCGCGAGACCGAACGCCGCTCCCTGGAACAGCGGTGCTCCGGCCCGCGGCTGGGCGTAGGCCGCCGTGACGGCGAGGACGATCCCGGCGGCAGCGACGAAGACCGCGGCGGCGGGGGCGACGCGGTCGGCCCGCCGTCCCCCGAGGCACAGCAGCACGCCGCTCACCAGCGGGAGGCCGACCAGTGCCCACAGCACCCAGCTCATGCTCTCAAGTCCCCCGCCTCGTCGGTCATGTCGACCTCCCGGGCCCGGAACAGGGCGGTGACCACCGCGAATCCGATCGCCATCTCCACCGCCATGACGGTGACGGCGAGGACGACCAGCACCTGCCCGTCCGTGGCCGCGGGGGCGATGTAGTGCCAGACGGCCGCGGCGGCCAGGATGACGCCGCCGAGCATGAGCTCCAGACCCATCATCAGCATCACGACGGACTGCTGGGTCAGCGCCCCGAACAGCCCCACCCCGAACAGCGCCGCGGCGGCCAGCAGGAACAGTTCCAGGTTCACCGGCCGACCCCTCCCGGTACCGGGTCGTCGGCGCGGCGTGCCCGCAGATCGTCCCCCAGCCGGTCGTAGCGGCCGCGGTGGGTGGCCAGCAGCACGGTGGCCACGATGGTGGCGAACAGGGCGAAGCCCAGCGTCATCATCGTCAGCATCTGCGGGCCCATCAGGGATTCACCCAGTGCCTTGGTCGGGTCGTCGTCCGCCGTCCCCGCCCGCGGCGGCCACGGCGCCAGGACGATGCCCGAGGCCATCAGCAGAAAGACCCCCGTACAGACGACCGCCGCGCCCTTCTTGTTGTGCTGCATGGACATCGGCATGAGCCCTGCCGGGTTCATCATGTACATCACCATGAAGACGGCCATGATGGCCATCTCGATGGTCATCATCAGCACGATGACCACACCGAGGTAGTCGAGTCCGAGCAGGATGACCATCCCGCCGACACAGAGCAGCGACAGAAGCAGCGCATAGGTCGCCCGGGCCATGGAGTCGAAGCGGAACACCATGACCCCGCCGCCCACCGCGAGGGCGGCGAGGACCCAGAAGACCGTGTTCTCCGGCATGCCGCTCCCTAGCGGTTCAGTACGACGATGGCGACGAACAGCGCCTGCAGCAGCGCCAACGGCACCAGCACCATCCAGGCGAACTCCATGTAGCGCTCCATCCGCAGCACCGGCAGCATCCGCCGCACCACGATGAGCGCCGCTAGCACGGCAGCGGTCTTCAGCAGCGTCCACGCCCAGCCCGGCAGCAGCGGTCCCTGCCCGCCGCCGAGGAACAGGGGCACGCTGAACGCCGCGGTGGCCACCAGCAGCAGCCATCGGCCGCCGAGCAGAAGAAGACGGTCCACGCCGCTGTACTCCGCGGCGGCGCCGCCGGCCACGTCCCTGCCCAGCGGATGGCCGAACGGGCCCCAGAACGACATCGCCGGCGCACTCAGCAGATAGACGGCGAACGCGGCCGGCATCCACACGACGAACCACAGCCCCTGCTGGGCACCGACCACCTCCGACACCCGCAGCGACTCCGCGCCCAGGCCCGCGATGGTCAGCGCGAGCATGTGCGGCAACTCGTACGCGAGCCCCTGCGCGAGGAAGCGGTAGCCGCCGATCAGCGACAGCGCCGAGTTCGGTCCCCAGCCCGCAAGCCAGACCGCGGCCCAGGCCAGTACCTCCATCGCGTTGAACCACACGATCCCGACCACGGGATCGGCCACCGACACACCTCCCCACGGCACCACCGCCGCGGCCAGGACCGCGGCCACCGGCACCAGGCCGAGGCCGATGCGCCCGAGCGCCACATCGGCCGACGGCGTGGTCCGTCGCTGCTGCGCAAGCAGCCGCAGCCCCTCCCGCACGGGCGCCGTCGCCGCGGCGAGCACACCGGGACCGCCGCGCCGGGCGTCCCCGCCGAGCACCGCGTCGAACGCGGCAGCGGCGACGGCCGCGAGGCACAGGGCCACCGGCAGGACCAGGGCCGCCCACAGCGGCGCCGCCTCAGGCATGACCGGTCCCCACCAGTTCGTCGAGGTCCGGATCGAAACTCGCCAGGATCAGCCGCGCGCAGGCGAACTCCGCGCCCGGCAGCAGAGGGAGCAGGGCGTCGAGCAGAACCCGGGAAGGCGGCCGGTCCGGGTCCAGCCGCCCGCGGGGGCCGTCGCCGCCGGTGACGGCACGGGTGTCGTCCATACCGTGCAGGGACCGCTCGATCTCCGCCAGCCAGACGCACAGCCGGGCATGGACGTCACCGTCGGCGGCGAGCGCGGGACCGGTCACCCCGAGCTCCCCGGCCCGCCCGGCGGGCAGTTCCCCCAGCGCAACCGTCAGCCAGCGCAGCGTCCGCGACCCGGCGACCCGGCGGGTGAGCCGCAGGACCCCCGGAGCGAGCTCATCCGTCGCGGCGCCGTGCAGCAGCCGATCGCGCAGACGGCGCGCCTCGGCAGCGGGCCGAGGCCACCCTGCCACGGCCAGGAGCCGGCCCACACTGTCCAGATGGGAGGCACAGCGCCGGCGTTCCGCCGTGCCCCGGGTCACCGCCTCGCCCGCGGCCGCACGCAGCCATGGCTCGCTCCAGAACGGACACCGTCCCGGCACTCCGGCCGCCGGCGGGTGCTCCGTCACCGACTGGACCACGTCCCCCTGGAGCGCGACCTCCAGCACCAGACCCGCCGGCCAGTCCGGGAGCACCGGTCCCAGCGGAAGATGCAGCCGGTCCAGCCGCAGGCCGTCGCGGTCGTCGGCCCGCCCGGCCATCGGCAACCCCGCGACGACGCCACCGCGGTGCCCGCCGTGGTCCTGCCGGCCCGGGCGTTCCCCGTGGTCCTGCCGGCCCGGGTGATCCATGTGGTCGCCCTGGTCGTGACGAGCCTGATGACCCCCCGCCTCCGGGTGACGGTACGGCCCGTGTCCGCCGTCTTCCCGGTCCTGCCGCTCACGGCCCCGCGTTCCACCAGGAGAGCCGGTGGAGGGCGGCCACGGGGCGTCGCCTTGACGCCCCGTGGCCAGCAACCGGCCCAGCACGTCCAGAGCACGGGGGGCGTCGTCGGCTTGGCGGACGGAGACGTACGCCTTCGGCCGGGGCACGCCCTTCCACACGTCGGCCAGCCACGGCGGCTGCACATCGCCCTGCTCCCCGGCCACGACGAGCCCGGCGGCGGCCGCCGGGCCGGCGGCGGACGGCCAGCCCCGGTGCCTGAGTTCCGCCTCCACCGCGAGCCGTTCCCGGGTGGCGCCGGGCAGGGTCACCAGCAGAACGGGAGGCCGCCGGGCGGTCATTCGGGGCAGCACGCCGATCAGGCCCATCGCAGTGCGCCCTCGCGCCAGGCGTAGGTCACCGCCGCGAAGAGGATGCCCAGGAAGAGGAACATCTCGACGACCGCCGGCGGGCCCATCTCCCGCACCACTCTGACCCACGGATACATGAACAGCATTTCCATGTCGAAGGCGAGGAAGATCATGGTGACCGGGTACCACCTGACATGGAAGCGGGAGAAGGCGTGCTCACGCGGCATCAGGCCACCCGCGAACGGCATCGGTGCCAGGGCGGCGGCCCTTTCGGCCAGCAGCGCGCTCAGCCCGTAGAGGCCGGCGACCGCCGCCACCGTCAGCCCCAGCAGGACGAGTACCGGCAACCAGACGCTCACCCGCGCCATACTGCCCAGCCAACGGCCTCGCACCTCGAAGGCGCACAGACCGCGGCGCTTCGCCCACCGGAACGGCTCCCTGACAGTGAGGGCGCGGACCGATAAGAACATCACCGCCCGCGGGCAATGCCGTCCGGGTGCAGGGCGCGTGCCGCCATCGGCGGCCGTACGGACCCATCCGCGCGCGTACGGCCCCATCCGCGCCCGCGGGCTCCCATCCGCACCCGCAGGGACCCATCCGCGCCCGCATGGGCCCGCCCGCACCCGCCCGGTGCCCGAGTGCGGGGGGATATCCCCCGAGGCCGCCCCTCTCGCCAGTTGTCCTGACACTCCGCCCCATCGGCCGAGGACGAGGACGTACCCGGGCACAGTCCCCCGCCTGCGGCCACGGCATTTCGGCTGTGCGTGCGAGCCCTCATACCAGAGCGGGATGCTCTTCGGGCAAGTTTGTCAACTGCCCACCGCACATGAACGGTTCACGACTACCCTGTGTGTCCGGTGATCAACGGTGGGCTGCAGCCCACCCCCTTGGCGCCGCGCACACCGATCGGTACACGATTCCCGGGCCACGTACCAAGGACGCTGATGTCTCAACTACGCGCACCCGCCGCGCGGTCGGACCGCCGCGAGGGCGGGCGGCACGGCCGGTCAGGCGCCCGCGCTCTCTCCTCCGCGGGCAGGCCGCATTCCACGCCGCCGAACTCCGAAGCCCGTATACGCCCCCAACTGATGCGCACCGCCGTACTGCCCGCCGTCGTGGTGTCGCTCAGCGGCGCGGCTGCGGTGCTGTTCACCATCCGCTCCACCGGCGCGCGGCCCTCCGCGGCGCTGTGGGTCGCCCTCGCCGGCTCGGCGGCCCTCGCCGTCGTCGCCGTGGCGGCGGCGGCGGTGAGCGCGGAGCGCACCGCACGATCCGTGCTCGACCGCGCACAGAACCTGCGCCGGTCCAGCGCCCGCCGGCAGGCCGAGCTCACCGCCGTCGTCGAGGGACTGCGCCGGGGGGAGCGCCCACCGGCCCGTGAGAACCTCCCCGCCGCGCCCGCCGGCGGGGACGAACTCGACCTCCTCGCCCAGGAGCTGACGCGCTCCCACGACGCCGCCGTGGCGGCCGTGGTACAGGCGTCCCGGCTCTCCAGCAGCGTCGGCAACGAGCAGAAGGTCGAGGTCTTCGTCAATCTGGCGCGAAGGCTGCAGTCGCTGGTCCACCGCGAGATCCAGCTGCTCGACGAGCTGGAGAACGAGGTCGAGGACCCGGAGCTGCTCAAGGGCCTCTTCCACGTCGACCACCTGGCCACCCGGATCCGCCGGCACGCGGAGAACCTCGCCGTCCTCGGCGGCGCCATCTCCCGCCGCCAGTGGTCGAACCCGGTGACCATGACCGAGGTCCTCCGCTCCTCGATCGCCGAGGTCGAGCAGTACCCCCGGGTCAAGCTGGTGCCGCCGATCGACGGCACCCTGCGGGGCCACGCGGTCGCCGACGTCATCCACCTCCTCGCCGAACTGGTCGAGAACGCGACCCTGTTCTCCGCCCCGCACACCCAGGTGCTGCTGCGCGCGTCGCGCGTCACGGCGGGGCTGGCGGTGGAGGTCGAGGACCGGGGGCTCGGCATGCCGCTCTCCGAGCAGAACAAGATGAACGCCCTGCTCGCGGACCCCGATCAGGTCAATGTGGCGCACCTTCTGCAGGACGGCCGCATCGGGCTCTTCGTGGTCTCCGCGCTCGCCCGCCGGCACGGCATCGCGGTCCGCCTCCAGTCCAACATCTACGGGGGCATCCAGGCCGTGCTGGTGCTGCCGCAGGGGCTGCTCGGCGCCGAGCCGGGCACCCAGGGCGGCACGGCGCAATCGGGCGCGCACCGCCACGCCGACCATCCACCGGCCGCGGCAACCGCGGTGGCGGGCGGAGTCGCCGGCCGGGAGCGGGCCGCCGCACCCCTGGGCGGCGCACCCGGGGGCGCCGCACCCCATCCCGCCGTCGAACCGCGGCAGGCCGCCGACGCCCACCACACCGGCGGTCAGCGAACCCTCACCTACGCGACGAGCATGCCGGGCATGCCGCACCGGCAGCCCCCGGCGGATCCCACCGCGCCCGGCCCGCTGCCGGTGCGCGGCGAGCACCCGGACCGGCCCGACCCGGCCGCCCTGCGGACCGGCGCGGGCCACGCGGCCGCCCCGCAGGTCCCCGTCCCCCCGCCTCCGCAGGCCCCCGCACCCCGCCACGCGCCCCCGCCGCCCGAATTCCCCGCCGCACGCGGGACCGCGGGACGCCCGCAGTTGCCCAAGCGGCGTGCGCAGGAGCATCTGGCACCCCAGTTGCGGGACGGGCCGGCCCAGCGCAGACCCGAGGAACAGGCGCTGCACGACCCCGGGCTGATGGCGGCCTTCCAGCGGGGCATCGGCCTCGCGGAGTCGGGGACGCCAGGAGGCGCGGACACGGCCGCGCACGAACCGCAGCAACAGGACGACACCCACAAGGAGTAGATGCACCATGGCGAGCGATGTGCCCACGGGCCATTCCTCGGATCTCGACTGGCTGCTCGGCGGCCTGGTCCAGAGAGTGCCGTACACCCGCAACGCAGTCCTGCTCTCCTCCGACGGCCTGGTGAAATCCGTGCACGGCCTGGACGCCGACAGCGCCGACCACATGGCCGCGCTGGCGTCCGGGCTGTACTCGCTCGGACGCAGCGCCGGCGCCCGGTTCGGCGACGGGGGAGAGGTCCGCCAGGTGGTGGTGGAGCTCGACTCCACCCTGCTCTTCGTGTCCACGGCCGGTTCGGGCACCTGTCTCGCCGTGCTGGCCGGGCGGGAGGCGGACGCCGCGGTCCTCGGGTACGAGATGGCGATGCTGGTGAAGAGCGTGCGGCCGTATCTGGTCACGCCGGCCAGACAGGCCGCCGGGGCGCCGAGCGCCACGGGGCTCTGACCGTGCCGGCCCCGATGGACGGGCCGTGGCTCGACGACGCGGCAGGCCGGCTGATCCGTCCGTACTCGGTGATCGGGGGCCGTACCCGTCCGACGGCCGCACTCGACCTGCTGTCCCTGGTCATGGCCACCGGCACGGCACCCCAGGGGGTGCTCGGGCCGGAGCACGCGCTGGCCCTCGGCCTGTGCGACGGCCCCACTTCGGTGGCGGAGATCGCGGCGCACTTACGGCTCCCGGCGGTCGTCACCAAGGTGCTTCTCTCCGATCTCGTGGACTGCGGGGCGGTCACCGCCAGGGCGCCCCGCTTCCAGGAATCCCCCACCGACCGCTCGCTGCTGGAGGCAGTGCTCGATGGCCTACGACGACGGCTCTGACGACCGCCCCGACCGCACCCCTGAGCGCGGCCCCGAGCACGGCCGGGGCCCGCGCGACCGCGGCGACCCCTTCCCCAGCGCTCTGAAGATCCTCGTGGCGGGGGGCTTCGGGGTGGGCAAGACGACCTTCGTGGGCGCGGTGAGCGAG
The DNA here is from genome assembly GCF_003097515.1 of Streptomyces tirandamycinicus. Classification (NCBI taxonomy): domain Bacteria; kingdom Bacillati; phylum Actinomycetota; class Actinomycetes; order Kitasatosporales; family Streptomycetaceae; genus Streptomyces; species Streptomyces tirandamycinicus. Next base: position 6,282,230 of record NZ_CP029188.1, read on the forward strand.
ATCGAGCCGCTGTGCACCGAGGAACTGCTGACCGCCGTCAGCGTCGGCACCGACAGCCTGGCCGGGGTGGAGGCCAAGACGACCACCACGGTGGCCATGGACTTCGGCCGGATCACCCTCGACGACCGCAATGTGCTGTACCTGTTCGGCACACCGGGCCAGGAGCGCTTCTGGTTCATGTGGGACGAACTCTCCGAAGGGGCGCTCGGCGCGGTCGTCCTCGCCGACACGCGCCGGCTGCAGGACTGTTTCTCGGCCGTGGACTTCTTCGAGCGGCGCGGCATCGGTTTCGTCGTCGCCGTCAACGAGTTCGACGGCTCCTACCGCTACGAACCGGACGAGGTGAGGGCCGCGATCGACCTGAAGCACGACATCCCGGTCGTGCTGTGCGACGCGCGTATCGCCAGCTCCGGGATCGGCGCCCTGGTCACCCTCGTCCAGCACCTGCTCACCACGACCCCGGCACCGGCAGCGGCGCCGAGCTACGGAGCTCAGTCATGACGTACGACCCGACCGGCCATCTGCTGCTCACGCCCGTCGACCGGGAGGCCCCCGCCCGGGTGCGGCGACTGCGCCAGCTGGGGCTGGGAGAACGGCCGGAGCCGGCGTTCGACGAGTTCGCGCACAAGCTCGCGGAGGTGACCGGAGCGCCCTACTCGATGGTCAACTTCATCGACGAGCACCGCCAGTTCTTCGCGGGCCTGCACACACCGGACGGCACCCACGCGGGCGGTGGCGACCTCGGCACGGCGGGCGGCGGGGACGTGGGCCGCTTCATGGCGCGGGACCACGGCTACTGCCCGCACGTGGTTGTGCGGCGCAAGGCGCTCGTGCTGGAGGACGTGTGCGACTACCCCCGCTTCGCGGGCAATCCGGTCGTCGACGAGATCGGCATCCGCTCCTACCTCGGTGCGCCGCTGATCGACCGCACGGGCATCGCCCTGGGCACCATCTGCGTGGTGGACACCGAGCCGCGGCCGTGGGGCCGGGCGGGCCTGGAGACCATCAAGTCCCTGGCGGCGGAGCTGGTCGAGCAGATCCACCGCCGCGAGGACGGGCTGCTGTGACCCGTGCGGCGCCGTCCCCGGGAACGTCGCGAGGCTCCCGGGGACGGCGTGCGGCGCGAGTCGCGTGTGCGGGCGACGCCTGATGGGGCACTAGACCAGGGCCTCCCTGCGCGTCAGCTCGGCCAGCCGCTTCGACCACTGCCCCTTCGACTGGCCCAGGGCCACCTCGGCAAGTCGGAGCAGCTGGATGTCGGAGGTGCCCGCGGGCGCGAAGATGTGGTGCGCGTCGCGGAGAAAGCGCTCGATGGGACGTTCGGTGAACAGTCCGGACGCCGCGTGGATCTCCATCGCGTTCCGTGCCGAGTCGAGCGCGGACTCGACGTTGACGAGCTTGGCGTTCATCAGCTCCGCGTCGCAGGCCAGTCCCCGGTCCAGCAGATGCACCGCGTGGTAGGCCGCCAGCCGTGCCGTCATCAGCCGTGACTGGAGCTGCCCCAGCTTCAGCTTGATGGACGGCAGTTCGTGCAGCGGCTTGCCGTAGCGGTGGCGCTCGGCGCAGAACCGTGTGGTTTCCTCCAGGATGGCCTGGTGTATGCCGAGCGCCACGGCGGTCAGGTTGGCGCGGCCGTAGAGCATGCTGGAGGAGTAGGCGACGGCCAGCCCGTCGCCCTCCTCGCCCAGCCGGTTGGCCACCGGAACCCGGCAGTCGTCGAAGTGCAGCTCGCCGAAACTGAAGCCGTGCAGCCCCATGGTCGGCTTCTGCTCCCCGATGCGGCATCCGGGGCGGCCGGACTCCACCAGGAAGGCCGTGAGACCTGTGGAACCCGGACCCGTGCGGACCACGACTCCGTGCAGGTCACCGACGTGGCTGTTGCCGACGTACACTTTCCGGCCGTTGAGGACGTACTCGTCGCCGTCCCGTACGGCGGTGGCGCTCATGCCCAGCACATGGCCGCCCGAGTCGGGTTCGGTGACCGCGATCGTGGGCAGGCACTCACCCGCCGCGATCAGGGGGAGCCAGGACTTCTTCTGCTCGTCGCTCCCGAAGTGGACGATCTTGGCGACGCCCAGCTGCGAGGCCTGGACCATGGCGCCCATCGCGCCGCTCACGCGGGACAGTTCCTCGATGATGATCGTCTTGGCGAGGTGCCCGACGCCCATTCCGCCGTGGCCCCTGGGGATCGTCGCTCCGAGCCAGCCCTGCCGTGCGATGAGCCGTGAGAGTTCGCGGTGCGCCGTGCGGGCGGCCTCCATGGCGGGAACACGCGGGCGGACCTCGCACTCGGCGAAGTGCCGCACCCGGTCCCGGAGCTGATGATGAAGTCGACTTGCGAAGTACCCGTCCATTGCGAGGCCTCCTCTGCGAATCGCCTGCTCGCGCGAGTGTTCGAGCAGGTGGTGCATCGGCATGGTCCCGTCCCGTGCAGGCCGACTACCTCATGGTGTTGATCGCTTACGGGTGGTACAACTCGGTGGCCAACTTTGGCCGAAATGCAGTTCGTCGACGTGTGGTGGAGACCGCGTCGCCGGTGGTAGCGGCCCGTCCGGTTCGCTCGCAGGGCATGCCCGTGGGTCATCTTTCTGCCACATGCCCTCGGCAAACGGTTCGAGGGCATTTCGAAGGCATATGGCACCGAGGGACAGCATTCCGCTCCGGTCGGCCGCCGACCAGCCCTCAGAGGTACGGAAATGCCCGCAACCCGGGCGGATTCGTGTGCTCTTGGGCGAAGACCGGTGCCGGCGTACGGGAGTGCCGGCGGTGGCGCGCTCCGTCGTCCGCGCCCCCGGCGCCGTGCGACCGTTCCGGCGGCTCCGGCGCACCGGAGCGGCCGGGCGTGCCGTGCCCGGCCGCACCGGCCGTGCCGACGGGCCGGGAGGCGTGAGTCGGGAGTCCGGGCCTGTTCCTCATCCCGCATCTGGGATACCGTTCCGAATATGAGAGATGTTGCGGAGGGCGGGCAGCGCGACCCCGTCGACGTGCGACTGGCCGCACGCCTCGCCGGGCTGCGGGCCGAACGCGGCTGGTCGCTGGACGAGCTGGCGCGGCGCAGCGGGGTGAGCCGATCGACCCTGTCACGCGCGGAGCGGGGCGAGATCAGCCCCACCACCTCGCTGCTGGGCAAGCTGTGCGCGGTCCACGGCAGGACGATGTCCCAGCTGCTGGGCGAGGTCGAGGAGGAGCCCGCCGAGCTCGTTCGCGCGGCCGACCAGACGGTCTGGACGGACGAGTCGGCGGGCTTCGTCCGGCGCTCCGTGTCACCGCCGGGCACCGGTCTGCGGGCGGAGATCGTCGAGTCCCGGCTCGCCCCGGGAGCCGACCTCGCGTACGAAGCACCCCCGGTGCCCGGCATGGAACAGCACATCTGGATGCTCGACGGCACGGTCGAGATCACCGTCGGCGACGCGACACACGTGCTGCGCGCGGGTGACTGTCTGCGATTCCGTCTCCGGGGCGCGACGCGTTTCCGCTGCGCCGGGCCGCAGGAGGCCCGCTACGCCGTGGTGGTGCTGCCATGACCGGCTTCACCGTCTCCTCACTGGGGGCCGGGGAACTCGGCCGTACGGCGACCCGGTTGGCCGGGCTGCTGGTCGACGCGGTCGACGGCGGAGCCTCCGTGGGCTTCCTCGCCCCCCTCGACCGCACCGCCGCCGAGCGGTGGTGGAACTCGCACGGCCCCGCGCTCGCCGACGGCGGCCGCGCCCTCTGGGTGGCGCGCGACGGCGACCGCGTCGTCGGCACCGTGAGCGCCGGCTTCACCGGGTACCCCAACGGCCGCCACCGGGCCGAGATCACCAAACTGCTGGTCCACCGCGAGGTCAGGGGGCGGGGGCTCGGCCGGACCCTGCTCGCCGCGGCGGAACGCGGTGCGGCCGACCGCGGCGCCACCCTCCTCGTCCTGGACACCGAGACGGGCAGCCCCGCCGAGAGGCTCTACCGCTCGGCCGGATGGACGGCGGCCGGCGTCATTCCCGGCTTCGCAGCCGACCCCGGCGGCACCCTGCGGCCCACGACGCTCTACTACAAACAGCTCCACCGGGACCGGCCGCCCGGGAGCGAGCGCCCGCGGCAGGCACATCCCGGGGCCCGGCGGGTGTGACCGCCGGCGACCGGGGGAGGGACGCCCCAGGTACCCGTGACCGTACGACCGAGGAGGCCGGCCCCATGACCGCGACCGCATACCGCCCCGGACTGCTCGACGCCGCCGACGGCGTGCAGATCGCCACGTACTCCTGGCTGCCGGAGCGCGGCCGTCCCCGGGCCCTGGTGCAGATCGTCCACGGGGCGGCGGAGCACGCGCTGAGGTACGACCGGTTCGCCCGCCACCTGGCCGCCCACGGCTACGGAACGATCGCCTCCGACCACCGGGGGCACGGGGCGACCGCACCCTCCACCGGCGGCTACGGGGTCGCGGAGACGCCCGGCGCCGTGCCCGTCGACGGATACGACTCATGGCGCGCCATGGTCGAGGACATCAAGGCCGTCGGTGACCAGGCGCGGTTGCTCCACCCGGGGGTTCCCGTGGCCGTCCTCGGGCACAGCCTGGGCTCCATGCTCGCCCGCGACTATGTGCAGGAGTACCCCGACGACCTCAGCGGCCTCATCCTGTCGGGAACGTTCCGCACGCTGCCGGGCGCCGACATCGCCGGCTCCATCGCCCTGCTCGGGGAGCGGGCTGCCGCCGAGGGCCGCTCGGCCCCCTCCCCGTACCTTTCCGGACTCTTCGCGTCCTTCAACGGCCCGTACCCGCACCGGACGGGCTTCGAGTGGCTCTCGCGCGACGAGGACGAGGTGGACGCCTACATCGCGGACGAGCGCTGCGGCTTCCCCTTCAGCACGGGCCTGGCCCTGGACTGGCTGCGTGCCGTGCGGAAGATCAACGACCCGCGCAACCTGGCCCGGATCCCGGCCGACCTGCCCGTCCACGTCGCCGTCGGCACGGCGGACCCCTGTCACCAGGGGATGACCCTGGTGCACGAACTGCTGGAGGACTTCCGCTACATCGGGACGGAGTCCCTGACGTGGAAGGCGTACGAGGGCGCCCGGCACGAGATCCTCAACGAGACCAACCGCGAGGAGGTCCACCGGGATCTGGTGGCCTGGCTGGACGAGCGAGCGTGAGCAGGCGGCGGGAGCCGTCCGAGGCGGGGCGTCCGCTCGGGGCGCCGAGCCGCCGGCCGGTGGCTTCCGGACCGGGCGGTGGGGGCGTACTGCTTCCGGGCGTGGCCGGTGGGGCGGCCGTGGCAGGCGGGGCGGTGTCCCGTCGGAGGACGGTCGCTGCCGACGATGGGCGCGGCACCGCGCTTCCGCTGCCCGGCTCGATGGGGCTGCCCGGAGGCGACCGGTGCGGAGCCGGGGCGCGGGAGCGGGTGACGCGGGCGCCTGGGGCGGGGTGGGCGTACGGGTGCGCCCCGGCGCGCGCATCGGCAGCGGGGCTCACAAGGGCCCACGCACGCCTGTCACATACGGTGATGACCTGTGCGCGGCCGTGCGGTCCGCGTGACCCACGGTCACGCCGGATGCCGGCGTGAGGGAAGTGTGTGACACATGGTCATGACGTGTGCGCGGAGGACGCACGCGCGTGACGGACGGTCATGGCCCATGTGCAGGCGATCACATGTCAAGCCTCAACTGGCCCGTCTTCACGGGATGTTCACATCGGTCTACACCATTCAGTGCTCTCATGGGGGAACCCCACGCATTCCCCCATCCGTCTACCGATGGGGCGATCCCGTGGGGTCCGTCCAGTGTGACGACATTCACTGCCAGCACGGTCGGAAGTGACGGATAGTAATGAGTGCCCTACATCATAGGCACGTACTGTTACGTGTGCCCAGACTGTCGACGAAGGAGACTCATGCGACCGTTCGTACTGAAGTACGTACTTCCGGCCGAGAGTCCTGCGGTCACGCTGCCGTACACCTACGACTCCGCCCTGCAGCTGAATGTGCTGCCGGACGGGCGGCCGGCCATCGTCGACCGCGATCTGATCCTGGTCACCGGCACGACGACGTCCACCGCCGGTTCCAAGACGCACTTCGACGACTGACGGACCCGCACCGCAATGACCGTACTGATATTGACGTGCCGTCAAGACGTCACCGCGGACATGGTGATCGCCAAGCTGCACGACCGGGGGGTCCCCCTCGTGCGGCTCGATCCCGCCGATCTCCCCGGCGAGGCCGCCCTGTCCGCCGAGTATGGACACGGTGACTTCTACGGCCATCTGTCGACCGACGGCCGGCTGCTCAGCATGGGCGCCCTGCGGTCGGTCTGGGTGCGAAGACCCGGCGATCCCGCCGCCCACGCCGAGGAGCCCTCCCAGTGGCTGACCGCGGAGACCGAGCAGGCCCTCTACGGGATGCTCTACTCGGCCACCGCCCGCTGGATGAACCACCCCTGCGTGTCAGCGCAGGCCCGCTGCAAGCCCTGGCAGCTCAGCCTGGCGCACCGCAGCGGCTTCGCCGTACCCCCCACCGTCATCACCACGTTCCCGCGCGTGGCGCGGCAGTTCGCCGCCCAGTACCAGGACATCGTGGTCAAGTCCGCCTCGGGGCCGCCGCCCGGCGATCCGCCGGTGGCCCTGCCCACCACACGCATCCCTCCCGACACCGACTTCTCCAGTGTGGCCGCCGGGCCCACGCTGCTCCAGCAGTACGTTCCCAAGGTCGCCGACATCCGCCTGACCGCCGTGGGCACACGCCTGTTCGCCGCCCGGAAACGCTCCGTGGACGGACAGGTGGACGGACGGTACGGCGACACCGGCCAGCCCTGGAGGGCCGCCGACGTGCCGGAGCGCATCGCAAGGTCCGTGCGGGACTACCTGAACCTCGCCGGACTCGCCTATGCCGCCTTCGACTTCGCCGAGGACGCGGAGGGGCTGTGGTGGTTCCTGGAAGGCAACCAGGGCGGCCAGTTCGGCTTCATCGAACTGGAGACCGGTCTGCCCATCGCGGAGGCCGTCGCGGCGTGGCTGGCCCCGCCGGCCAGGGAGCAGGGGTGACCGCCGCAGGGCGCCGTGGAGTGCCGGAGGGTGCCGCAGGGCAGGGGTGCGGCCGCAGGGGTACGGGCACAGGGGTGCGGGCACAGAGGTGCGGGCGCCCGCTCAGCGGGACACCCCCGCGCCCAGGAACCGGGCGATCCGATCGCGGAGACCCGCCGGGTCCAGGCCGTGTGCGGCGAGGTGCTCCTCCATCCGCCCGTACCGGCGGAGCTCTCGGCGGGCGACGCCCAGCCCCAGCACCCGGTGCGGCACGTCCGCCAGCGCCTCGTTGACGGCGGCGGTCGACGTGCCCGCGAGATACGGCTCGACGATCACCACGTCGGCGGGGCCGTGCCCGATCGCCCGCCGGACCGCGGAGGCGTCGAACGGCCGGACGGTCGTCGCGTACAGCACCGTGACGTCCATGCCCTCGGTCGCCGCCAGGACGTGGTCCAGCATGGGTCCCACCGCGACCACCACGCCGTCGCGGCCCTCCCTGGCGGGCAGGAACCGGGCGCCGTCGACCGGCCGTCCGTGCTCGTTCGACTGGAGCGACAGCCGCACATAGACCCGGTCGTCGCCCGGGGTCGCCCTCCGCAGCAGTGCCTCCGCCTCGTCCGGGTGCCCGGGTACATGGACGGTCCAGCCGTCGAGGGTGTCGAGCAGGGCCACATCGCCGGGTGCCATGTGGGTGAAACCGCCCGCCGGCCAGTCGTAGGAGGCGCCCGCGCTCACCAGGACCCCGCCGACGCCCTGGTGTCCGAAGTCGAGCTTGACCTGTTCGAACGGGCGCTCGACGAGGAAGCTCGCGAAGGTGTGCACCACCGGCCGCAGGCCCGTCAGGGCCAGTCCGCCGCCCACGCCGATCATCAACTGCTCGCGGATGCCGACGTTGATCACCCGGCTCGGGTGTGCCCGCGCCGCGGGACGGAAGCCGTCGGCGCTGATGTCCGCCAGGACCAGGGCGAGCCGGGGATCCTCGTCCAGCAGCCGGGTCGTGCTCGAGATGAAGCGTTCACGCATCGTGTCCATGATCAATGTCCTTAGAGTGGTCGTCCTGGTTCCCGCCGGATGCCGGCGGGGCCTTGGCCGGGTCCGCTCCCGGCTCGCCGCCGGGTGTGCCGTCAGGCGTTCTTCGGCTCGACGCGGGCCACCACGGCGCGCGGGCGGCCGGGATGCGGCGCGGTGAACGCCGAGTGCAGGGCCTGCTGGTCTCGTCCGTCCACGGTCGCGGCCGACCAGCCCGCGGCCTCGAAGCGGGAGGCGATGCCCCCGGGCCAGCCGTGGGTCGCGGAACCGTTGTCGATCACCAGCGTGTGGAGCCGGTCGAGGCCCGCCGGTCCGGCGAAGGCCATGGCCTCGTGGTTGCTCCCCTCGTCCAGTTCCGCGTCGCCGATCAGCACCCACACCCGGGGGGTGTCCAGTCCCTGCGCCCGCAGGCCGAGGGCCGTGCCGACCGCCAGCGGCAGGCCGTGGCCCAGCGAGCCGCTGCCGATCTCCACCCCCGGCACCAGTACGCGGTCCGGGTGGTGGCCGAGGGGGGAGTCGTACGCCCCGAACCCGGCGAGCACCTCCTCGTCGATGAAGCCCTTCGCCGCGAGCACCGCGTAGTAGGCCATGGGTCCGTGGCCCTTGGGCAGCAGGAACCGGTCGCGTTCCGGCGAGGCGGCGGTCTCCGGGCTGACCCGGAGCACCCGGTCGTAGAGCACCCACAGGGCGTCGAGCGTCGAGGTCGCGGCGGGCCCGTGCTTCTCGTCGCCCGTCATCAGGGCCATCAGGGCCGTCAGCCGGTCCAGCTCCCGCCGGCCGGGCGCGCCGTCACGAATCGTGGTCAGTCGTGTGCTCGTCATGGGCCCCACCGTGCAACTTCAACCGCACTTGAGGTCAACCGGCAATCGGTTCGTGGCCACCCGGTGAAGTGCGGTATGGTTCTCGTGCGCGTTCGGCCGGGGGAAACCCCAGGTCAGGCGGGCACCGGGACGTGGCGCAGCTTGGTAGCGCACTTGACTGGGGGTCAAGGGGTCGCAGGTTCAAATCCTGTCGTCCCGACGGAAGCTCTGCTTCGTAGTCGCAGGTGAAAGGGCCCTGCCTCACATCAGTGAGGTAGGGCCCTTGATCATTCTTGCTCTCGTGTCGCATATGGTCACAAACGCCAGATCATCACCGGATGATCACCGCTGCGGGCTCAGGATGCGAGCACCTGCCCAAGCTTGTCGGAGCCAACCTTGAGGCTCTGCGGATCAGGGTGAACGTAGAACCGCTTGGTGAGCGACAGGTCCTGTGTCCCGCCCAGGCGGACACGACTGTGTCAGGTACACCGTTGTTCGCCATCCAGGACGGGCGGGCGTGACGAGCGTCGTACAGACGCACTCGGCGAACGCCTGCCTGCTCCATGCGACGAAACGATCTCAAGATTGGGCACATTGGTTGAGAGTCGAGGAAGAGGATTGCGCTCAAGGATGGTCGTAAAAGCGGCCTGGTGCTTCTGTATCTGAGGATGGTTGGGCAGCAAGACCTTGCTGCTGTTGGCCTGGAAATCAATATCAATCAACAGGACGCGCTTGCCCTTACGGGCGAGGCTGTCGGCAAGTGAAATGGTCGAGGATGTCTGTCCAACTCCTCCTTTCCGGGGGAGTAATTCCAATAGTAGTGTTTCTTGAACTGGTACGGAATGGCCGGAAAGGCATATTCCTGCCAATAAGAAGAAGTGAGAAAATGAAAGAGCCCCGCCGAGGTGGGGCCAGCCGTCAATAGCTACGACAGTACCGTAATCACACCCATAGCCCGTGAAGTGCACTAAGGCAGACCAGGGCGATGGTGAGAAGGCCAGGGTTCCGCTGTCGCGGTCCTTCGTGTCCCGGACCAGGACTTTCGTTGGGTCGTTGTCGGCCACCTCGACGCAGCTATCGGACTTCGTGTAAGAGCTGGTTCGCCAGCTCAGTTCCATGATCATTGCCTTGCCTCCTGGTCCGCCGGCATGCGGTCGAAGTGCTGGATCGCAGTGAGGATGCGGTCTCGGACGGCGGTTCCGTAGACCGCCGACTGCTGCAAGAGGGCAAATGCCTTGGCGTACAGCTCGATCTCTCGGGGCTGCGTAACCGAGAACTCGGCCGAGTAGGTCTCGACGAGAACGAGCTTGTCGTCGAACATCGAGAAGGAATTGCCAGGCCAGATGCGCATGGGGGCAGAGCGCGGGACGATGCCGAGGCTGAGCCGAGCGAGGCGCATGACCGCCAACAGGCGGTCGAGCTGCCCCTTCATCACCTCCGCTCCTCCGAGGTTGGTGTACAGCGCTTGCTCGGCGAGCAGCACGTTGAAGATCCTGTCGCCCCGGTACAGGTACTGCTGACGCTCAAGCCGCTTCGCTGTCGCGGCTTCCGTGTCATCAGGGATCTCGTAGTAGTCGCGGACCTGCTTGAAGGTCTCCGCTGCATACTCCGCGGTCTGGAGCGTTCCCCAGATGAGTGTGGGGTGCCAGATCCGGAAGACCTTGGTCTTCGAGTAAACAGGCAGTGCCGCCTTCTGCCGCTTCTCCGCACCGGTCGCAAGTTGCCGGCGCCACTCAAGCCACAGCTCGTCGATATGGCGGACCGTCGCGATCAGATCGTCGACCTGGTCGCCGCGGCTGGTCGTGCTGCACCAGGTACGAATGTCTTGCTCACTCGCGTTCTGCTTCCCGTTCTCGATCCGGGAAACCTTGGACTCCGCCCAGCCGGTGGCCAGCGCGAATGCCCGGCCACTCGCGAACCCCGCATCCTTGCGGAAGCCGCGAAGCCGGGCACCCAGCGCCTCTCGTGCTTCCTGTGCCTGTGTGCTCACTGAAGGGTCAGGGCCTGTACTCGGCATGAGGGATGGCAACGGCCCAGAGCAGGTCGCGCAGGCGTATGCACTCGGCCACCGTATCCGGGTCCTCGACGATCTCAGACCCCAGGACTTGACCTTCGGGGTCGAAGTGGCCCACGGCGAGAAGGCGATCGTCGTAGAGCCACCAGTCGTTCCCCTCTGCGGGGAAGGTGATTCCTTCGGGCAACATGTGTCGAGGCAGCCAGCGGATATCCTCACCGACCTCGATGTTCAGGTGCGTGAGGGAGTGCTCCCAGGTGACGTACTGGCTGTGCGGCTGACTGACCACGCGGACGCGGCGCACCGTCTTGCCCTCACTCGTGACGCGCTTCATCAGCGCCCTCCACTCGTCGAGCCAGGCGTAGTCGTCGGGCTCGCCCCTCTTCCATCGGGCGTACGGCGTGTCCTCGATCGGCGAACCGTAGTCGTCCCGCAGCTCCAAGTGGAAGGCATCGCGTTGGAAGCTGTTGAACAGCTCGTCACGCTGCGCGGGAGTGATCAGGTCCACTGTCTTCCTCCAGTAGGGCCGTGATCGAGGACTTGGGGACCTCGATGCAGGTCTCGTAGTCGGGCATGCGTATCTGACTCAATGCGTCGGCGTCGTGCATCTCCGGACCTTGAAGGACGCACGTTCCCTGCTCGGTGACGAGCATGATCGGGGCGGCGAACTTCTTGATCTCGCCGGACGACTGACCGTCCTTGGTCAGGTGCTCGAACAGTTCGGTCGGCACCTCGATGACGGTCTGTCCCGCCGGCACGGACAGCTGCATGAGCAAGTCGTTCGCGTGCACCTTCCAGCCTTGGATGACGTAGGTGTCCTGATCACTGGCGTACAGGGTGGGACTGTCTCCGGGGGTGGAGTTCTTCCCCAGGAACGTTAGCTGCATGGCTGCTCTCCCGTCCGCTGTCTTGCGTCGGCTTGCGCGACACGTTGATGGTCGCGAGCCCATGAGGGCCGGTCAATCGACTTGGTGCAAACTCACGCAATCTGCTTGGGGCTTGGGCTGCGCCCGCTCTACGTTCGTCGCGGATCGAGCAGCCAAGGAACCCGCACTGAGGTGCGGACCCGAGGGGAGATGCGTGGTGTCCACCGTGAGCGAAAGACGCGAGGCTCCGAGCCTCGACGAGCCGCCGATCGACGTCGAGCTGATTGGGGACAGCACCGAGACTGCCCTCGTCATGCAGTTGGGCACGTCGACCCGTGAAGACGTCAACACCAGGACTCCGATCCTGATCGGCCACCTGCAACAGTTGCTCGCGGAGGAGCTGGGCGCAGACAAGGACGAGACGGTAAGGCGGCTGTTCCACGAGGCGTACAGACTGCTGGACCTGAAGACCCGTCCCGCGCCGGATGCCACGACCTTCGCTGCGTACATGTTCATGGGCGAGGTTGCGAGTCTCACCCGCCGGTTCCTGTGGGTCTACACGCAGAGGAGCCGGACGGGTGTCGCGTGAGTCCCAAGGCGCAGCAAGTGGCTTACGTCCTGGTGCTCCTGGCAGTGATCGCCGCCCTCGCGGTCGGCGTCTCCACCAGTCCGTCGGCCGACAGAAGCGCCCGCTCGGCTGGCGCCAGTGGCTCCGTCAAGTCCTCGTGATCGGCGCCTCAGTTTCGATCATGGTCGCGTACTGGCACCTGACCACATGATCTTCCATCCCCGAGTGACCACGCACCGGTTCTCCCCGATGCACACCCCTCGGGGACGGAGAACACCCCCGGGCCCGACCGCCTTCCTCGAACAGCAGACGGCCGAGACCGGGAGCAAGTGCACGACGGCGCGGAGAACGGATCTCCGCACACCCAATGCACCAGGAGGACTATCCCATGAGCAACCTCTACAGCCTCCCCGTTCAGGGGACGCAGTTCCAGAACTTCTGCGGCGGCAACCTCCAGGGCGAGCATGAGTCGTGCGTCGAGGTCGGCCAGATCCCCGGCTCGGTTTCCTCCTACGTCCTTCGCGACAACAAGCCCGAGGGCGCGGGCCGTGAGCTTCGCTTCACCGAGGTGGAACTGGACGACTTCGCCCGTGGGTGGGCCGCCAAGCGGGGTCTGACGCTCTAGTCTGACCTCCCTCCTCACCACGCACGACGCGGGCCGTCTGTCACAGAGGGGCGGCCCGCACTCCCACGAAGGGCACAAATGAGCTGGTCAGGGCACTGGCATGGGTACGGACCGTGGATCGGGCCCTCGTCCGTATACGCAAAGGAGGGCAGTCGCCGGCCTCCTCACCCCAATGGCCCGCCTATGGTGACGGACCCCGAGGACAAGAGACAGCAGCAGGTACTTGACCGGTATCGCGAGGCTGCTGCCGAGTTCCAAACGGGCAACGTACCGCCCCTGATGACCGGCCATTGGCTCTCGAAGAAGGATCACGTCGCCGCCGACAGAACGTGGATCGACGTGGGCATTGCCCTCGCCTGGCTCACGAAGCACTACGAAGCGAACCCTCCGTACGAGCGCGCAGACGGCTTCCAGGCGTACGGGAGCCTCGAGGGCAAGTTGGAGTACGCCGCTGACGTGCTGCCGCGCGGGGTCGACGTCTCCTGGGTCCACTACACCGCATCGAAAAATCTGCTGTCGCTCAACGTCGTGTGCTGCCCGAACCGGTTTCAGCCGGACATCCCCTGTCCACTCTCGCCATCGTGAGGATCGACGCTGTGTCACTGCGCCTCCTGCTGCCCGATGAGGGCGTAACCGAACTGCTGACCACGTGGCCGGATCAGCCCCGCGTCTATGAGCGCGGCAGGACGGCGCTGGACGAGACCATCACCGCGGACTTCCTCAAGGGCTACGTCTTCACCGGCTGCATACCGGCCAACGAGATCGCGGTCGTGAAAGCGCCTGGACCCTCCCTGAACCAGAACGCGTACATGACCCATGGTCGCACCGACGCGGCCAAGCTCCGCGAACTGTACGACAACGGTTTCACCATCCGGCTGGGCAACCTGCAACGGGTCATCCCGTCCATGACGACCGTCTCCCGCGGAATTCAGGACGAGACGGGTTTCAGCAACTACGTCCACGCCTTCCTGACCCCGCCCGGCAGTCAGGGGCTACGCCATCACTGGGATCAGCAGATGGCCGTTGTCGTACAGACCGCCGGCATCAAGCGGTGGCAGATTTGGCGCCCGCCCGTCGAGTGCCCCATGAGGGAGTACAACGAATCCTGGCGCGTGTGGCGGGACGACTACATCCCCGAGTGGGAAGCCGCGGGTCCGGACCTGCAAGTGGATCTTCAGGCCGGGCAGTCGCTTCTGCTCCCGAGAGGATGGGTCCACAACCCGCATGTGGTCGATCAGGACGGGGACAGCGTCCACCTGACGTTCGCGATCCGGGAGCGCACTCCCTTGTGGCTTGCCGAAAAGTTGATCGCGGAGGCTATCAAGAATCCGGAGTTCCGGCGCATCATCCTGCCCGGCGACATCACGGGCCCGTCGCTCGTCGACCGGTTGCAGGAGACCCGAGACGCGCTTCGCGGACACCTGAGCGAACTCGACCTGGAGCGGCTGGCATCGGCCGTGCGCGAGGCCGCAGCAGTCGAGCTGGAATACACCATCTGACGGCATCCTTCTCGTTGCGCAGTGACCGGGGATCGAACCCGAGGATGGGGCAAGAAGCGGGGGTCGTGCTTTCCCGGTGACTGCGGCGCGGCCTCGACCGCCCCGGTGGACGGTGACGGCCGGGTCCGGCGGTGGCCACGGGGCGTGCGGGGTGCCGAGCCGGACGGGGGAGCGGCGCGGGCGCCGGCGAACCGGTGGGTGTATCGGGGCCGGGACCACCGGCCGGTGGTGAGCGAGCCGCGCCGGACGTCCTTCGGCGTGGCCGGGAGCCGCGCATGCCGTCCCGCCGTGGGGTCGGGCGGGAGGAGGCCTCGCCTGCGCACCGGGAGAGCCTCGCCCCGTCGCCCCGTCGCCCCGTCGCCCCGTCGCCCCGTCGCCCCGTCGCCCCGTCGCCCCGTCGCCCCGCTGCGCCGCTGCGCCGCTGCCCCGCTGCCCCGCTGCCCGGTCACCTCATGCGCCCCTTCCACACCCCGGCGCCGGGGAGTAGGCGAACGTGCGGTGATCGGCCGTTGATCGCCCATAGAGCCGGGCCGTGGACCATCGGCGCCAGGGGGAACACGGCTCGACGGTCACCACCGGTCGCTGCCCTCGGCGTGCCGTTTCGACGCGCGGCCCCCCGGTCCCCGGTAGTTGGCCAACCCAAGGAAGGCGGACGAGGCATGGACGGCGTTCACGCGCTGCAGTCGACGGCGGGCTTCGGAGAACTGCTCAGGATCCGGCGCGAACGGGTCGGCCTGACCCAGCAGGTGCTCGCCGATCACGCGACCCTGAGCGTCCGGGCGATCCGGGACATGGAGAGCGGGCGGGTGCAGCGGCCACGGCAGGAGACGGTGCGGCTGCTGGCCGACGCGCTGCGGCTGGAAGGCCGCAGCCGGTCGGCCTTCGAGGCGGCCGCGCGCCGGCAGGCGCTCGCCGAGGAGCCGCGCGACGAGCTGACCGCGCCGCCGGTCGCCCGGGGTGCGATCGTCGGCCGGGAGCTGGAGGTCGAGGTGCTGGCCGACGCTCTCGCCGTGCACGGCGACCGGCTGGTCACGGTGGCCGGCCTGGGCGGGGCCGGCAAGACCCGGCTGGTCCTGGAGGTCGCGCGGCGGCTGCACCTCGCGTCCCGGTGGTCGGTGCGGTGGATCGACTGCGGCCGCCGGCCCGCCGCCGGAGCCGAACGCCGAACGGAGCTGGCCCGGGCGATCGGAGAGCGGCCCACCCTGCTGGTCCTGGACGGCGCCGAGGCCGGCGTGGACACGGCACTGCTCGACGACCTCTTCCAGCGCTGCCCCGGCCTGCGGGTGCTGATCACCGCCCGGGTCCCGCAGCCGCTGCCCGGTGGCCAGGTGATCCCGCTCGCCCCGCTGCCCACCCCCGGGCCGGAACTCGACCACGACCCGGTGGCACTGGCCGAGGTGGGCGCCGTCCGGCTGCTGCTCTCCCACCTGCGCCGACTGCGCCCCGGTTACCGGCTGGAGCCCGAGGAGGCGCCCGCCGTCGCCGCGCTCTGCCGCCAACTCGACGGTCTTCCAGGTGCGTTGGAGTTGGTGGCCGGCTGGTCCACGGTGCTGTCCCCGGGCCAGCTGGTGGCGCGGCTGGCGGACGGGCCGTTCCACCTGGCGCCGCCGGCGGGGTACGGCGGCAGGGCGGACGTGGGCGGGGCGCTGGGGGCGGCGCTGGACCGGCTGACGCTCGGTCAGCGTGCCCTGCTGGAGCGGCTCGCGGCCGAACCGGGGGACTGGTCGGGCGAGGACGCCGTCGCACTGAGCGGCCGGCCGCCGCAGGAGTGCCTGGCGGCGGTGCACGCCCTGCTGGCGAGCGGCCTGATCCGCAGTGTCCCGGCCCGCGACGGTGTCCGGTTCACCGTGCTGAACCTCTGCCGTCGCCTCTGCGCCGCCGGGGCCCACCAGGAACTGGCGACGGCGAGCTGAGCCCCGTGCGACGGCCCCGGCAGGGGCGGATACTGCCCGAATCCTGCCGGGTGAGCTGCCGGTCGGCTGCCCGGATCCTCCCTAGCGTTGTGTCAACGGCCGGGTGCGCCGTACACCCGGATACCCGGTGGTCCCGTAGCCCCGGACGCCCGGAGGCATCCCGGGACTCCCCACCACCTACCGACACAGAGGGTTCGCGCCGTGGAGCAGCATGCCGTGGAGCAGCACGGAAAGGCCCAGCGGGCCGGTCTGACCGTCGTCGTGACGACGATGGCCTCGGACTCGCACACCTGGAACCTGGTCTTCCTCCAACTGCTGCTGGAGGAGCTCGGCCACCGGGTCACCAATCTGGGCGCGTGCGTGCCGGACGGGTTGCTGGTAGCCGAGTGCCGCCGGACCGCCCCGGATCTGATCGTGCTGAGCAGCGTCAACGGGCACGGCTTCCAGGACGGACTGCGGGTGATCGCCGCGCTGCGCGCCTGCCCCGAGCTGGCCGGTACCCCGACCGTGATCGGGGGGAAGCTCGGGATCGCGGGTTCCGGCGATCCGGCCCGTCGGTGTGCGCTGCTGGCGGCAGGCTTCGACGGGGTCTTCGAGGAGGGCGTCTCGGTGCCCGAGTTCCGGTCCTTCGTCGGCTCCCTGCCCGCCACGTCGGGGGCGTTGCTGTGAGCGGCTCCGGGGCGCTGCGAGCCGGGTCCGGGGTGCGGTGTGAGAGGTCGGGCGTGCTGGGGGCCGGGTGCGGGGTGCGGGGCGCCGGGCCCGGGGCGATGCCCGTCGGGCGTGATGCGCTGCGTGCCGGATCGGGGGCGCCGCTGTGAGCGGCTCCCGCGGCGGCGCGGGCGACGGCCTCGCCGCGCGCCCGGACACCCCCGCCCTCCCGGCCTCCGGGTTCGGCGCCTTCGTCGCCCGGGCCCGGGCCGCCGGAGCACTGGTGGTACAGCCCAGGATGGGCATGGCCGATCCGCTGCGGATGCGCGACGGCCTCCGCGCCACCCGAAACGCGGACGCCGTCACCGTCGGCACCATCACGCTCGACAGCTACACCCGCACCGGCGACCTCGCGGCCGCCCGGCGTGCGCTCGCCGAGGGGGCCGGCCTGAACGGCTACCCGATCGCCACTCACTCCGCGGACACCACCCGCACCGTGCTGAGGAGCGTCGCGGACGGACGATTCCCGGTGCAGGTCCGGCACGGCTCGGCCGTGCCCGAGCACATCGTCCGTGCGCTGCTCGCCGTCGGTCTGGACGCCACCGAGGGCGGTCCGGTCTCGTACTGCCTGCCGTACAGCCGGACGCCGCTGCGCGAGGCGGTCGCCGGCTGGCGGCGCGGCTGCGAACTGCTGGCCTCAGCCGCGGAGTTCGGCGCAGAACCGCACCTGGAGACGTTCGGCGGCTGCCTGATGGGCCAGCTCTGCCCGCCGAGCCTGCTGATCGCGGTCAGCGTGCTGGAGGCACTGTTCTTCCGTCAGCACGGGCTGCGCGCTGTGTCGCTCAGCTACGCACAGCAGGCCGACCCGCGCCAGGACGAGGAGGCCCTGACCGTGCTCGGGCGGCTGGCCCGCGAACTGCTGCCGGACGTCGAGCACCATGTCGTCCTCTACGCCTACATGGGTGTCTTCCCGCGCACGCCCGGCGGCGCCACGCTGCTGCTGCAGGACGCGGCCCGGCTGGCGGTGCGGGCGGGTGCGGCCCGGCTGATAGTCAAGACCACCGCCGAGGCGCACCGGATCCCGACCGTGGGCGAGAACGTCCGGGCCCTGGAGACGGCCGCCGCCGCAGCCGCCGCCGAGCGCGCCCGCCCAGCGACGGGCGGTGTCCCCGGCACCCACGTCGGGGACACCGGAGTCGGGGACACCGGAATCGAGGCCGAGGCGCGGGCGCTGATCGGCGCGGTGCTCGAACTGGACGCCGACATCGGCCGGGCGCTGATCCGGGCCTTCGCGGCCGGCTATCTGGACGTCCCCTACTGCCTGCACCCCGACAACGCCGGCCGGGCCCGGAGTTCGCTCGCGCCCGACGGCCGGCTGCACTGGTCGAACGTCGGGTCCATGCCGATCGCCGGGCTGGCGGAGGGTGGCCCGCGTCCGCCGATCCTCGGCTCGGCCGGGCTCCTCTCGGCGCTCTCCCATGTCCAGCGGACCTACGACGCCCGCGCCGCCGCAGCGCCGGACGCCGCACGGCCGGACGCCGTCGCCGTCGCACGGGTGGATGCCGGCGCCTCCGTATGGGCGGACGTCGGCGCCGGCGCGGAGACGCGCATACCTCCCGGCACACTCCGCACGGCCGTACGTCCCCGCACACCCGTAACACCATCCCCGCCCGGGACGCCCGTACCTCCCTCTACGGCCCTACCGCCAGGCACACCTCGTACGCCCCGTACACCCCGAACACCGCTACCGTCCGGCACGCCGCTACCGCCCGGCACGCCCCGTACGCCGCCATCGCCCCGCGTACCCGTACCTCCCGCCGCCCCGCACGGCCGTACCACCCCGCACGACGTCCACGCCACGACGAGAGTTGGGACCCGCCACACCATGACCACCGACCGGCTCACGGCCGCCGCACCGATCCCCGACCCCGGCCGCCACCTGACCGCACCGACCACACGCAGCGCACTCCGGATCCAGCACCACCTCCTGCTCGCGGCACGCGGATTCCTGCGCGAGCAGGGTTTCACCGAGCTGCTCCCGCCGATCATCGGACCGGTCACCGATCCCGGCTCGCGCGGTTCCAAGCAGGTCGACGTCGACTTCTACGGCCACCGCTACAAGCTGATGACGAGCGCCATCCTCTACAAGCAGGCCTCCCTGCTGGCCTTCGACAAGATCTTCTGCATCGCCCCCAACGTCCGGCTGGAGCCGCTGGAGACCGCCGGCACCAGCCGGCACCTGGCCGAGTTCCACCAGCTCGACGTCGAGATGGCCGGTGCGACCAGGGACGACGCCGTCCGGCTGGTGGAGGAGCTGGTGGTGCACATGGTCGGCAGCGCGATCAGTGAGCTGCCCAAGGAGTTCGCCGAACTCGGACGGGACGTGGACGCCTTCACCGAGCTGCTGAAGGGCTCCTTCGCCCGGATCCGGCACGCCGAGGCGGTCGCCGAGCTGCGGGGCCTCGGCCACCCGCAGAGCCGCGACGCCGAACTCGACTGGGACGGGGAGGCGTTGCTCTCCGCGCAGCGGGACCGGCCGTTCTTCGTCACCGACTACCCGAAGGGCTCGCGCGGCTTCTACGACCGGGAGAGTCCGGAACAGCCGGGCCTGCTCTGCAACTTCGACCTGATCGCGGCCGAGGGCTACGGCGAGCTGTGCAGCGGGAGCCGGCGCACCAACGACTACGCGGAGATCGTCACCCGGATGCGGGAGACCGGCGAGAACCCGCAGAAGTACCGCTGGTACCTGGACCTGGTACGCGAGGGCGTGCCGGGCAGCGCCGGTTTCGGCATCGGGGTCGAGCGGCTGACCCGCTATGTCGCCGGGCTGGACGCGGTCTGGCAGGCCAGTGCCTTCCCCAAGGTGGCGGGGGTGGTGTCGCCGTGAGCGACCTCTCGGCGCCCGGCTTCCCCGAGGAGGAGGTCCGCCGGCGTGCCCGGGCCGGGGCGGCGGCGGCCTTCCCGCCGCCCGGCGAGTACGGCCGGGTCCTGTTCGGCGCGGAGCACCGGGGCGACCGGCATCCCGACGGCGAGCGGGATCCGCTCGACGCGCTGAGGATCGTCCCACCCGTCTTCATGCCGCAGCGGCTCGCCCGGCTGATCGACCTCGGACGCGAGCCGGACTACCGCGACGTCGAACTGGGCACCAGCATCGGCGGGTTCGCCTCCACCCTGCCGGTGTACGTGTCCGCACTCGGCTCCACCCGGGCAGCGGGCGGCGACCTCGGCCTCGCGCTCAGCAGGCAGGCGGGGGCACTCGGCCTCCCCATGGTGATCGGCGAGAACGTCGTCCCGGTCGGCGGTTACGGCCGGCTCGGCGAGCCCGCGGACCGCGCACTCCTCGGCCGCCTCCGCGCCTACGCGGGGGAACTCGCCGACGGACAGGGCGGGGTCGCCGTCCAGCAGTCCACCGAGGACGCCGACGCCGAGGTGTGGAACCTCGTCTACAGCGACCCGGCGGCACTGCCGCTGCTCGAGTCCGGTCGGCTGGCCTTCGAGCTGAAGCTCGGGCAGGGAGCCAAGCCGGGCCTCGGCGGGATGACCGTGCTGGACGCGGAGTCGGCCGCGCGGCTCGGCGACCGGTACGGGCTGGACGACGTCTTCGGCGACGGCCGGGTGCTGCGCTCCGGCACCCCCGGCACGTTCACGGCGGAGATCCTGCGCCAGCAGATCCGGCTGATGCGCAACAACTTCCCCCGGGCCCGGGTATGGGTGAAGCTGCACCCCGGCCGGGACGTCGCCGAGGCCGCCCGGGTGGCCGCCGAGGCGGGCGCGGACGCCGTCACGGTCGACGGTGCCGAGGGTGGCACCGGCTGGGCGCCGGACGCCTTCCCGGCCCGGGTCGGCCTGCCGCTGGCGGAGTGCCTGCGCCGGCTGGCGAAAGCGGGCCCCCCGCCGTGCCTGCTGGTGTCGGGACGGATCTGGGAGGGCGGCAGGGCGGTGAAGAGCCTGGCGCTCGGGGCCCGGGCGGTGGGTCTGGGCCGGGCGGCGCTGCTCGCCGCGGCCGAGGACCCGCGGGCCGGGCTGACGCGGTTCGCACAATGCCTCGCGCTCGAACTCCGCCTGCTGATCAGCGCGCTCGGGAAATACGCGCCGGGCGCGCTGGACCGGGACGACGTGTGGGCACCGGAATTCCCGGATTCGGCAGCAATTCCCGCAGTCGGCTGACCCGGGGCTGCTCCCGCGGCCGGCCGGCCGAGGCTTTTCCGCGGTCGGCTGACACGTGCTGTTCCCACGGCCGGCTGACACATGTTGTTCCCGCAGTCGGCTGACCCGGGGCTGCTCCCGCGGCCGGCCGAGGCTTTTCCCGAAGCCCGCTGTGGTGGCCGCTCAATGTCCCGGCCAGCCGTGCTTTTCGCGGCAACGGCTCACAAGTGAGAGGCAGTTCAAACTGCCGATGGTCTTCCGGACGTTCTGCCGATCGGACCGGGAATGCCGCCCTATCGTCGAGACCGCTCATGCCCGCAGCGTCGTTAATTCATCGGGGTTGGATGATGGAATCTCGCGGTTTCCCCTTCATATCCGTCGCGCGTCGCTTCCCGGACCGTCCGGCCCTGCGGCTCGGCGCCCGGACCGTCGCGTACCGGGAGCTGGACGAGTTGAGCGGTGCCCTCGCCGCCCGTATCGCCCCCGGGCGGACGGTGGCCGTCACCGGCCGGGACCGGCTCGACCACGTGGTCGGCCTGCTTGCCGCCCTCCGCGCGGGCGCCACCTACCTGCCGCTGGACCGGGAGGCGCCCGAGGAGCGAAACCGCTGGATCCGCGAGGACGCCGGGGCCACGCTCGCCCTGACCGACGGCGAACTCCTCGAACTCGTTGCGCCCGTCGGACCCGTCGGACCCGTCGCACCCGTCGGACGGGGCGGATTCGGCGAGCGCCGTGGACTCGGCGGGCTCACCGGGCTCGGCACGCCGGACGGCCTGGGTGGTCCCCCGAACGAGCCGGACCAGGGCCGGCACGGTCGCGGGACCACCGCCGGCTACCTCGTGTACACCTCCGGCACCACCGGGCGCCCCAAGGGCGTGCACGTTCCGCTCCCCGCGCTGAACGCCCACCTGGCCGCCGCCGTCGAGCGCTTCGGCCTCACCGAGGACGACGTGGTGCTGCACTTCGCCCGCCCGGCCGTGGACGTGGCCGTCGAGCAGGTGCTCACCGCCCTCTCGTCCGGTGCCTGCGTCGTGGTGCCCGAGCGGCAACTGCTCGCCCCGGTGGCCCTGCTGGAACTGCTGGACGCCGAGGGCGTCACCGTGGCCAATGTCGCGGCGGGCTACTTCGAGGAGGTGGTGGCCGCGCTGCGGGAGGGCGCCCGTGCGCCGCGCACCCTCCGCCTCATGATCTCCGGCAGCGACCGGCTCCACCCGGACGCCGCCGCCGGCTGGTGGGCCGCCACCGGCGTGCCGCTGCTCAACGCCTACGGGCCGACCGAGACGGTGGTCACCGCCACCGTCCACGAGCAGGCGGGCCCGGCGGCGGGGGAGGGCGACACGGTACCGATCGGCCGCCCGCTCGGCGATCGCCGCGCGTATGTGCTGGACGACAGGCTGCGGCCGGTGGAGCCAGGTGAGTCAGGCGAGCTGTACCTCGGTGGGTCCCTGCTGGCCACCGGCTACCACGGCCGCCCCGGTCTGACGGCCGGCCGGTTCGTCGCGGACCCCTTCGCGCCCGAGCCGGGCGCCCGGATGTACCGCACCGGCGACCTGGTTCGGCGATCCGGTACGGGTGACGTGCTGGAGTTCGTCGGCCGCGCCGACCACCAGGTGAAGATCCGCGGTTTCCGGGTCGAGCCGGGCGAGATCGAGCAGGTGCTGGCCGGGCACCCGGGAGTTGCCGGAGCGGTCGTGGTGGCGCACCAGGGCCGGCTCGCCGCCTATGTGACCGGTACCGCCCCCGACGCCGCCGAACTGCGCGCCCATCTGGCCGAGCGGCTCCCCGAGTACATGGTCCCGGCGACCGTCACCCCGCTGGCCGCCTTCCCGCTGACCGCCGGCGGCAAGGTGGACCGGGCGGCGCTGCCCGAGCCCCCGGCCCGGCCCGCCGCACCGGCGGCCCGCCGCCGACCGCCGCGCACGCCGGCCGAGCAGCTGATCGCAGCCGTCTGGGCGGACGTGCTCGGGGTGCCCGAGATCGGAGCCGACGACAACTTCTTCCACCTGGGTGGTGATTCGCTCACCGCCGTGCGCGTGGTCGGCCGGGTCTTCGACGCGTTCGGCATGGTTTCCCCGTACACCATCTTCGACGCGCCGACCCTCGCCGAGTTCGCCGCCGCGGTGTCCGCGGCCCCTGGCGCGGGCGAACGCCCCGCGCTGCAGCGCACCGGTGCCACCGAGGCGCCGCTCTCCGACTTCCAGCGGGGGCTCTGGGTCCTGGACCAGTGGAACCCGGGCGCGCCCACCTACAACGTGCCCTGGGTGTTCCGCTTCGCAGGTCCCGTCGACCCGGAGCTGCTGCGCCGGGCGCTGGCCGGTGTGGTCGACCGGCACGAAGTGCTGCGCACCACCTTCGAGCTGGGCGAGGAGGGGCCCCGGCAGGTGGTCCATCTTTCCCCTAGGCCCGGTGGGCCTGGGGAGGCCCCACCCCCTTCGGCCGGTGGGCCTGGGGAGGCCCCACCCCCTGCGGCCGGTGGGCCTGGGGAGGCCCCGGCCCCTGCGGCCGGTGGGCCTGGGGAGGCCCCGGCCCCTGCGGCCGGTGGGCCTGGGGAGGCCCCTCCCGGGGAGCTGCCGTTCACCGTCGTGGAGACCACCGAGGCCGCCCTGGACGACCTGATCGCCGAGGCGGCGCTGGTGCCCTTCGACCTGGAGACCGGCCCGCTGGTTCGCGCCCGTCTCTACCGCACCGGCGTGACGTCCACCCTGCTGCTGCTCTTCCACCACATCGTCTGGGACGAGGGATCGCTTCCCGTTCTCGAGGCCGAACTCGGCGCCCTGTACGAGTCCCTGGCCACCGGAAGGCCCGCAGGGCTGCCCGAACTCCCCGTCCAGTACGCCGACTACAGCAGTGCTCAGCACCGGGACGGCACCGCCGGGAGGCAACTGGACTACTGGCGCGAGCAACTGCGCGACGCGCCCGCCGGGCCCGCGCTCCCCACCGACCGGCCGCGTCCCGGACACCGGTCGTTCCGGGGTGCGTTCCACCGCTTCGCGATGCCCCGCCCGGTCGCCGAGGCCGTCCGCGCGCTGGCCCGCAGCGAGGACGCGACCCCGTTCATGGTGCTGCTGGCCGGGCTGGCGCTGACCCTGCATCGGCGCACCGGGCAGCGCGACCTGGTGCTGGGCGCCCCGGTGAGTGTCCGCGGCCGGGCCGAACTCGACGCGCTGATCGGCTACTTCGTCAACCTGTTGCCGCTGCGCGTCCGGCTCGGGGAGGGGATGGACTTCCGCGAGCTGATCCGGCATGTCCGTGAGGTGGCGATCGGCGGCTACCGCCACCAGGAGGCGCCGTTCGACTCCATCGTCGGCGCCGTCATGGCGGAGCGCCCCGACGACCGGACCGAGGACCGCAACCCGCTCTGCCAGGTGCTCCTGGAACTCCACCCGCTGGACACCGGCCCGCTGACCATCGGCGGCACCGAGGTCACCCGCGAGCTCCACTCCAACCCGGTCTCCCGCTTCGACCTCTCGATCTCCGTCGACGACCGGGGCACCGACTTCACCGGCCGCTTCGAGTACGACTCCGACCTGTTCGACCCGGCCACCATGGCCGGCCTGTGCGACGCCTGGCTGGGCACGCTCGCCGCCGCCGTGGAAGCGCCGGTGCACAGACTGTTCGAGGACCGGGCCGCCGGGGACCCGCATGCGCTCGCCCTGATCCACGGCGAGGACCGCATCGACTACGGAACCCTCAACGAGCGGGCCAACCGACTCGCCCACCACCTCGGGGGCCGGGGCATCGGCCGCGGCGACACCGTCGCCGTCCTGACCGAGCGCGGACCGGAACTGGTGGTCGCCCTGCTCGCCGCGCTGAAGGCCGGTGCCGCCTACACCCTGCTCGATCCGGACTTCCCGGCCGAGCGGCTGGCCCGCGCGGCCGCCGACTGCGGTGCCGCCCTGCTGGTCACCCACGGCAACGCGAGCCCGCCGTTCCCGGTCGCCCGCCACCTCGACCTGGACGCCGCCGCAGCAGCCGTCGCGGCCCGCCCCGCCCACGACCCGGGCCTGCCGGTCACCGGCGCCGACCTCGCCTGCGTGATGTTCACCTCCGGCTCCACCGGCCGGCCCAAGGGCGTCGCCGTCCCGCACCGCGCCCTCACCACCACCTACCTCGGCCAGGACTACGCCCGCTTCGGACCCGACGAGGTCTGGCTCCAGTGCTCCCCGGTGTCCTGGGACGCCTTCGCCCTGGAGCTGTACGGCGCCCTGGCCTTCGGCGGGGTGTGCGTGCTCCAGCCCGGCCAGCGGCCCGACCCGCAGACCGTCGCCGAACTCACCCGCCGCCACGGCGTCACCCAACTCCAGCTCTCCGCCAGTCTGTTCAACTTCCTGCTGGAGGAGCTCCCGGAGACCTACGACGACCTCCGGGTGGCCTTCACCGCCGGCGAGCGGGCCTCCGTCACCCATGTCGGCAAGGCCCTGGAGCAGCACCCGGACCTGGTCGTGGCCAACGGCTACGGCCCGGTCGAGAGCCTCGGCCTCACCACCTGCCACCGTGTCACCCGTCAGGACGCCGCCGGAGCCTCCATCCCGATCGGCCACCCGCTGCACGGCAAGGCGATCCACGTCCTCGACGAGGCTCTGCGTCCCGTCCCGGACGGCGCCACCGGCGAGCTGTACGCGTCCGGCGGCGGCCTCGCCCTCGGTTACGTCGGGAGGCCCGGCCTGACCGCCGAGCGGTTCGTCGCCTCCCCGTTCGGAGCGCCCGGCGAGCGGCTCTACCGCACCGGCGACCTCGGCCACCGGACCGCGGAGGGACTGCTGGAGATCACCGGCCGGACCGACGACCAGGTGAAGATCCGCGGTTTCCGGGTCGAGCCCGGGGAGATCGAGGACGCGCTCACCCGCCACCCGTCGGTGCGGGAGGCCGCCGTCACCGTCCACGAGCCGGCCCCGGGCGACCGCCGGCTCGCCGCGTACGTCACCACCGCGGCCGGAACTCCGGTCGCCGACCCGGAAACGCTGCTCGACCATCTGTCCGCTCTGCTGCCCGAGCACATGGTGCCCGCCACGCTCGACGTGCTGGACGCGCTGCCGCTCAACCCCAACGGCAAGGTCGACCGGCGGGCCCTGCCCGCCCCGGCCGAGCGCTCCGCGGCGGCCCCGGCCGACCCGTTGACCCCGGAGCAGCGGCTCGTCGCCGACGCCGTCCGCGCCGTACTGGGCCTGGCCGAGGACCTCGGCCCGGACGCCGACTTCTTCCGCGTCGGCGGCAACTCGCTGGCCGCCGTACGGGTCGCCATGCGGCTCTCCCAGCAGACTGGCACCCGGGTCCCGCCGCAGGCGGTCTTCCGCGGCCGGACGGTCGGCGCCATCGCCGAACGGATGGCCGCGTGATGACCCGCCGGCAGGACAGCCGGCCCGCCAGCCCACCCGCCCGAACGAAGGGAACGAGGCCGTGAGCCCGTCCGCCGACCTGCCCGCCGCGCCGCCGACCCCCGGGCCGCCGTTCGCCGATGAACCTGCCGGGCCGCCGTCCGCCGCGCCGCCGACCCCCGTGCCGCCGACTTCCGCGCCGCCGTTCGCCGATGAACGTGCCGCTCCGCCGACCCCCGATCTGGCCGTATCGCCGGTCGAACCGGCCACCGGTCTGGCCGTACCGCCGGTCGAACCACCCGCCGGTCTGGCCCGTACCGCGCCCGTCTCGGGCCTCCAGCGGGGCCTGTGGTTCCTGGACCGCTGGAACCCGCAGGCCGCCACGTACACCACGCCCTGGACGTACGACGTCACCGGTCCCCTCGACCTGGCGCTGCTCCAGCGGGCGCTGGACGGCGTGGTCGACCGGCACGAGGCGTTGCGCACCACCTTCGCCCTGCACCCCGACGGACCGCGCCAGCGGGTCCACCGCACCCTCGCCGTGCCTCTCGCCGTCACCGACCTCCGCACGCTGCCCGAACCCGAACGGGGCGACCGCGCGGAGCGGCTGATCGCCGAACGGGCCGCCGCGCCGTTCGACCTGACCGCGGGCCCGCTGCTGCGCGCCGAGGCGTTCCGGCTCGCCGACGACCGCACCACGCTCCTGTTCGTGGTCCACCACATCGTCTGGGACGGCTGGTCGGCCGAGCTCTTCGAACGCGAGATCACCGAGTTCTGCAGCGCGCTCGGCGAACAGCGGGCCCCCCGGCTGCCGGTGCTCACCACCCAGTACGCGGACTGGGCGGAGGAAGAGCGGCGCACCTCCTACGAGGAGCACCTCGCCCACTGGAAACAGCTTCTCGACGGCGCCCCCACCCTGCTGGAGGTGCCCGGCGACCGGCCGCGTCCCGCCGAGCGCAGCCACCGCGGCGCGACCGAGGCGTTCGGCCTCGCCCCCGGCACCGCGGCCCGGGTCCGGGCGCTCGCCGAACAGGAGGGCGTCACCCCGTTCACCGTCCAGCTCGCCGCGTTCGCCCTGCTGATGGGGCGCCGGACCGGCGCCGACGACCTGCTCGTCGGCACCCCGGTCACCACCCGCAACCGCCCCGAACTCGGCGATCTGCTGGGCTACTTCGTCAACCTGCTGCCACTGCGCGTCCGGCTCGACCCCCGCGCCACCTTCCGCGGGCTGCTCGCCGGCCTCCAGGACGGCGCCTTCGACGCGTTCGGCCACCTCGACGTCCCCTTCGACCAGCTGGTCGACCTGCTCGGCACCCCCCGTACCCCGCAGCACCCGCCGCTGGTCCAGGTGGTGTTCGGTGCCCACGACGAGGACCGCGCACCGCTGAGGCTCGGTGCCGCCACCGCCGAGCGCACCGTCCGCTCCAACGGCACCAGCAAGTTCGACCTCACCTGGTCCGTCTTCGGCGGCACCGACGGCGGTGAACTGCGCGGCGAGGTCGAGTACAGCACCGACCTCTTCGACGCCGGCACCGTGCGCCGGCTCGCCGCCGACTATGCGAAGCTGCTCGACGCAGCCCTCG
Source organism: Streptomyces tirandamycinicus (assembly GCF_003097515.1). Classification (NCBI taxonomy): domain Bacteria; kingdom Bacillati; phylum Actinomycetota; class Actinomycetes; order Kitasatosporales; family Streptomycetaceae; genus Streptomyces; species Streptomyces tirandamycinicus. Next base: position 6,310,224 of record NZ_CP029188.1, read on the forward strand.
CCGACCCGGACGCCACCGTGCTCCGGCTCACTTCCGGCGGGCGGCCGCACCGCCCCGCCCGGCTCGAACCGGGCCACTGCCTGCACCGGCTCTTCGAGCGGGCGGTCGACGCGTACGGCGACCGGCCCGCCGTGAGCGACCCGGAGGGCACCCTCAGCTACGCCGAACTCGACCGCCGCGCCAACCGGTTGGCCCATGCCCTGCTCGCCCGGGGGGTGCGCCCGGGCGACCGGGTCGGCCTGCTGCTGGAGCGCACCGCCGCCGTGCCGGTCGCGATCCTGGCCGTGCTGAAGACCGGCGCGGCCTATGTGCCGGTCGACCTCGCCGCCCCGGCCGGCCGGGCCGCCCTGGTCCTCGGTGACACCGCCGTCACCCTGCTCCTCACCGACCGGCCCGACCGCGCCCCGGACGGCCCCTGGCAGACCCTCGACGTCGCCGCCCGGGCCGAGGAGATCGCCGCTCACCCGGCCACCCGGCCTCCGGCCACCGGCCGCCCCGGCGACCTCGCCTACCTCATCTTCACCTCCGGCTCCACCGGCCGCCCCAAGGGCGCCGCCGTCGCCCACGAGCACGTCAGCCGCCTCCTCGACTCCGGCCGGGACCACTTCGGCTTCGGCCCGGAGACGGTCTGGACGCTGTTCCACAGCTACGCCTTCGACTGGACGGTCTGGGAACTCTGGGGCGCGCTGCTGCACGGCGGCCGCCTGGTCGTCGTCCCCTACCTCACCAGCCGCTCACCCGACGAGTTCGCCGCCCTGATCGACGGGGAACGGGTCACCCATCTCTGCCTCACGCCCTCGGCGCTGCGCCAGCTCGAACCGGCGCTGCGCCGGCACCCGCGGGCCCTGCCCGCACTGCGGTGGATCATGCTCGGTGGCGAGGCGCTCGACCCGGGCGTCGTCCAGCGCTGGTACGGCCTCGACCCGAGGCCGCCCGCCCGGCTCTGCAACCTCTACGGCATCACCGAGACCACCGTCCACGTCACCGTCCACGACGTCACCGTCCACGACATGGCCGAGGGCGGCGCGGGCATCGGGCGCAGTCCGGTCGGCGAACCCATGCCGCACCTCACCGCGCTCGTCCTGGACGGATGGCTCCGCCCCTGCCCGCCCGGCGTCCCCGGCGAGCTGTACATCGGCGGCGGCAGCCTCGCGCACGGCTACTGGGGCCGCCCCGGCCTCACCGCCGGCCGCTTCGTCGCCGACCCCTACGGACCGCCCGGCGCCCGGCTCTACCGGACCGGCGACATCGCCACACGGCTGCCCGACGGCGGTCTCGAGTACGTCGGCCGGGCGGACTTCCAGGTGAAGCTGCGCGGATTCCGGATCGAGCTCGGCGAGATCGAGAACGCCGTCGCCGCCCACCCCGAGGTGGACGCCTGCGTGGTCACCGTGCACCAGGACCGGCTCGCCGCGTACCTCACCGGGCGCTCACCCGCCGAGCCCCGGGACCTGCGGGCCTTCCTCGCACGCACACTGCCCGAGTACATGATCCCGGCGAGCTTCACCGTGCTGGACGCGCTGCCGCTCACCGTCAACGGCAAGGTCGACCGGGCCGCGCTGCCCGCCCCCGACCGGGCCGCGCCCACCCCCGACGGGGGGCACGTCGAGCCGCGCACGCCGGAGGAGGAGCTGTTCGCCGGCGTCTGGACGGAGGTGCTCGGCGTCGGCGGGATCGGCGTCCACGACGACTTCTTCCATCTCGGCGGGGACTCCATCCGCGCCGTCCAGCTCGCGGGCGCCCTGCACGAACGGGGCTGGCAGGTCACCCTGCGGGACGTCTTCAACGCCCCCACCGTCGCCGCCCTGCTGCCGCTGGCCCGCCCGGTGGCCGCCGACCCCGCCGCGGACCGGCCGTTCGCCCTGATCACCGACGAGGACCGGGCCGACCTGCCGCCCGGGATCGTCGACGCGTACCCGATGGTCTCGATGCAGCTCTCCATGGTCTTCCACATGGAGGTCGCCGGCGGCACCGACAGCTACCACAACGTCAACTCCTACCGCATCACCGGTGACCTGGACGAGACCGCCTTCCGCCGCTCGGTCGCCGAGGCGATGGCCCGGCACGCCGTCCTGCGCACCGGCCTCGACCTCTCCGGCTACGGCGAACCGCTCCAGCTGGTACACGGCACGCTGCCCGTGCCGGTCGAGTTCGCGGACCTGCGCGGGGCGCCGGAGGAGGAGCAGGACCAGGAGGTACGCCGCGTCTTCGAGCACCATCGGGACCGGCCCTTCGACCTCGCCGCACCACCGCTCTTCCGGATCACCGTCCAGCGGCTGGCCGACGGCGCCTTCCAGCTCACCGTCTCCGAGCACCACGCCGTCCTCGACGGCTGGAGCTTCACCTCGCTGCTCACCGAGATCCTCGAACGGCACACCGCGCTGGCCGCCGACCCGGAATCCGCGCCCACCCCGCCGCCGCGCACCGCCTTCCGGGACTTCGTCGCGGTGGAACGCGCGGCCGCCGCCGACCCCGACTCCCTGGCCTACTGGCACCGGCGGCTCGACGGCGTCACCGGCCGGCTCTGGCCCGGCAGCGAGGACGTCCACGAGCTGCCGCGCACGGTGGAGCGGGTGCTGCACGACGCCCCCGGGCAGCTGCGCGCGGCCGCCGACGCGCTCGCCGTCCCGGTCAAGTCGGTCGCGCTCGCCGCCCACCTGCACGCCCTCGCCCGCATCACCGGGCGCCGCCGGGTCGTCACCGGGCTGGCGATGAACGGCAGGCTGGAACGGCTCGGCGGCACCGAGGTGTACGGGCTGTTCCTCAACACGGTCCCGCTGGCCGCCGAGCCGGACGGGGATCTGGCCGCCCTGGTGCGGCACGTGCACCGGGAGGAGCTGGACATGATGCCGCACCGCCGGGTGCCGTTCGCCCGGCTGGCCCGGATGATGGCCGGCACCGCGCTCGACAGCCAGTTCGGCTACCTGCGGTTCCATGCGCTGGGCCGGCTCAGCGCGGCCCGGATCGAGGACGGCCGGATCGGCTGCGAGCCGACCCTGCGGCACGAGCCCAACAGCTTCGCCTTCGGCGCCTCGCTGATCCAGGACCCGGTCTCGCAGCGCGTGCTGCTCGCCGTGGACCACCAGCGCGCGGTGGTGGACGACGCCACGGCGGAGGAGTACGTCGACGCCTACGCGACGGCGCTGGCGCGCATGGCCACCGGTATCTGACCCGCCGCGGAGCGCGCTGCCGGACACCTGCCAAGGGCCGCGTACGGCGGTATCCGCCCGCCCACCCGGCGCTCCGTCCGGCACGCGCCACGGGTGGCCGCTCGTCCGGGGCTCCGTCCCGGCACGCGCCAAGGGTCCGCCCGGGCGGCGCGGCCGTGACGCCGTCGCCCCGCCGTCGCCTGCCGTCGCCTGCCGTCGTCCGCCGACGCCCGTACCGCCGCCCCGAGGCGGCAGCTTCCGCCGTGATGCGTCGCGACCCGTCGTGACCCGTCGTGACCCGTGTCATCCGACCTCACCGACCGCACCGACCGCACCGACCGCACCGAACTCACCGACCGCACCGACCCCATCGACCGCACTGACCCCATCGACCTCCGAGGAGCGTCCTCCCATGACCGCCTTCGCCGATGCGTCCCCCGCCACCCCACCCGTCCGCACCCCGCCCGCCACCGCCGCCTTCGTCACCCCGCCCCCCGCCACCGACCTGCTGTCCCGCCTGCGCGCCGCCGTCGCCGCCCACCCCGGGCGGCCCGCCGTGCACGCCGTCGACGGCAGCCTCGACTTCGCGGAGCTGGACCGCCGCACCGCCGCCCTGGCCCGTGCCCTGCGGGCGCACGGCGTCCGGCGCGGCGACCGGGTCGGCGTCCACCTCGCCCGCACCACCGACCTGCCGGTCGCGCTGCTCGCCGTCTGGCGGGCCGGCGCCGCGTACGTCCCGCTCGACCCGGCCTATCCGGCCGAGCGGATCGCCTTCACGGCGGCCGACGCCCGCGTCGCCGTCGTGGTCAGTGCCGACACCGCACCGCCCGTCCCGGCCGGTGTCCCGGTGCTCCGCCCGGACGCCGCCGCACCGGTGGAAGCCGCCGCTCCGGCCGACCCGGAAACCGACGGCGACGCGGCCGGATTCACCCCCCACGCGCTCGACTCCGCCTATGTCATCCACACCTCCGGCTCCACCGGGCGCCCCAAGGGCGTGGAGGTCCCGCACGGTGCCCTCGCCGGCCTCGCCGCCGCGCTGGAACGCAGCGGCGCCTACCGCCCCGAGCCGGGCGTCGTCGCCTGGAACGCCAGCGTCTCCTTCGACGCCTCCGTCCAGCAGTGGATCCGGATCTGCCGCGGCGACACCCTGGTGGTGATCGACGAAGCCCGGCGAGCCGAGCCGGCCCGTCTCGTGGAACTGCTCGCCGGACACGGCGTCACCGACCTCGACCTGACCCCCTCGCACTGGCAGTTGCTCCGCGAGCCGCTGGCCCAAGCCCCCGTCCCGCGCCTGTTCATGGGCGGCGAGCCAGTGCCCGCCCGCACCTGGCGCGAACTGGCGGGCGCGGGCATCGACGCGCTCAATCTGTACGGGCCCACCGAGTGCACCGTCGACGCGATCACCACCCCGATCACCGGCCCCGGCCCGCACCTGGGCGAGGCGCTGCCCGGCGTCCGTGCCTATCTGCTGGACGACCGCCTTTCCCCCGTGACGGCCGCCGGCGCGGTCGGCGAGCTGTACCTGGCCGGGGGCGGCCTGGCGCACGGCTACCCGGGCCACCCGGGCCTGACCGCGGGCCGGTTCGTCGCCGACCCGTTCGCACCCGAGCCGGGCGCCCGGATGTACCGCACCGGCGACCAGGCCCGCCGCTCGGCCGAGGGCCTGCTGGAGTACGTCGGCCGGGTGGACCGTCAGATCAAGCTCCGCGGCTTCCGGATCGAACCGGGCGAGGTCGAGCACGCGCTGGGGGCCCTGGCCGGGGTCACCGCCGCCGCGGTCACCGTGCACGAGCCCGCGCCCGGGGACCGTCGGCTGGCCGGCTACGTCACCGGCGCGGGTGTCCGTTCCGCGGACCTGCTGGCCGAGCTGCGCCGTACCCTGCCGGGCCATCTGGTGCCGTCCACCGTGACCGTGCTGGACGCCCTGCCGCTCACTCCGAACGGAAAGGTCGACCACCGCGCCCTGCCCGCCCCGACGGCGGACGCCGCAGCTCCGGACGCGGCCGGCCGGCCCGGCGCGCCCGCCGGGTTGCCCGAGCAGGTCGCCGAGGTCTGGCGCACCGTGCTCGGTGTGCCCAGCGTCGAACCGGACGACGACTTCCTCTCCCTCGGCGGCCACTCGCTCGCCGCCCTGCGCGTGGTCCACCTGCTGCGCCGCAGGCTCAACGTCGAACTCCAGCTCCGCCACCTGCTGGACGCCGCCGACCTGGCGGGCTTCACCGAGGCCGTCCGCCGCGCCGCCCAGGCCGGTCCGGCCGAGGCCCGCCCCGCGCTCACCGCCCGCCGGGCGGCCGTCCGGTGACCGCCGCGACCACGGGGACCGCCGCCACTACTGCGACCGCCGCGACCACGGTGACCGGTGCGACCGCGGTGACTGGTACGAGTGCGAGCACTGCGACCGCCGCGAGCACTGCGACTGGTGCGACCACGGCGACCGCCGCACACGGCGCACCCGCCGCGCGGACCGCCCGCCCCCGGGCCGAGGGCGACTGGCTGCTCGTCCCCGCGCCCCAACCCCACCGCCCCTTACGCTTGTTCTGCTTCCCGCACGCCGGCGGCGACGCCACCGCCTACACACGGCTGGCCCGTGCCCTGGCACCCGTCGCCGAGGTCTGGGCGCTGCGCCCGCCGGCCCGGGGCGGCCGCAGCCGCCATCCGATGCCGCCGGACTTCGAAGCCCTGGTGGCCGCCGTCACCGAGGCCATCACCCCGCACCTGACCGGCGGCGACGGCGGCCGGTTCGGCTTCTACGGGCAGAGCCTGGGCGCCCTGCTCGCCTACGAGGTCGCCCGCGCCCTGCCCGCCGAACGCCGCCCCGAGCTGGTGGTCGTGGCCGGCGCACCCAGCCCCGCCGAGTGGACCGGGCGCGGGACCAGGGACCTGGACGCGCCGGAGCTGCTCAGACTCACCGGCCTGGACGAGCTGGTCGGGGCCGATCCGGACCTGGCCGAACTCGCCCTGGGCGCCATCCGCACCGATCTCGCCGTCAGCGCCACCTACCGCCACCGCGCGCACGCGCCGATCGGTTCCGCGCTGTACGCACTGGCGGGGGCCGACGACCCCACGCTCGCCACCACCGCCCTCACCGGATGGGCCGCCCACACCAGCGGCGCCTTCGGCCACGGCGTCGTCCCGGGCGGGCATCTGCTCGCCACCGTCGACCGGACCGGTCCGGTCGGCCTGCTGGTCTCTCTTCTGACCGGCCGCCGTCCATGGGCCCCTTCCCGCACCGCCCCCAGGGAGCAGCCATGCTGACCGCCGCCACGAGCACGAACGCCACCGCCTCGACCGCCGCCACGAGCACGAACGCCTCGACTGCCGGCGCCGCCACGTCCGCCACGACCACGAACGCCGCCACCACCGCCCCGACGACCCCGACGACCCCGGCCACCCCGACCGCCGTGACGGGCGCCACCGCCCCTGTCTCCACCTCCACCACCTCCGCCTCCACCACCTCCGCCTCCACCACCTCCGCCTCCACCACCTCCGCCTCCACCACCACCTCCGCCTCCACCACCTCCGCCTCCACCACCTCCGCCTCCACCACCACCTCCGCCTCCACCACCTCCGCCTCCACCACCTTCGCCGCCGCCGTCGATCTCACCGACCCGGGCCTGTGGGCCCGGCCCGGCACCCCGGCCCTGGTCGCCGAACTGCGCCGCGAGGCACCCGTACACCGCACCGACACCGTCGACGACGGCCCGGTCTGGTCGGTGCTCACCTACCGGGAGTCGGCGGACGTGCTGCGCAACGCCGCCGCGTTCAGCTCGGAGTCCGGATCGCTGCTCGGCTCGGGGGAGGGCAAGGTGCCGGTCGGCTCGGGCCGGATGATGGCCCTCACCGACCCGCCCCGCCACCGCGAGCTACGGGCCCCCGCCAACCCCTTCTTCTCCAAGGGCGGGGTACGCGGCGCCGCCCGCTCGATCGCCGAGCGGGCCGGCGAGCTCTTCGACCGGGCCGTCGAGCAGGGCGAGGTGGACCTCGTCGACGTCGTCTCCGCGCTGCCGCTCGCGGTCATGTGCGATCTGCTGGACGTTCCCGAGACGGACCGCGACATGGTGGTCCGGGTCTGCGACACCGCGTTCCTCGGCCGCACGCCGGAGGAGCGCCGCGCCGGGCACCAGCAGCTCATCCCCTACCTGCTGCACCAGGTGATGCTGCGCCGCACCGACCCGCGCGACGACCTGATCTCCATGATGGCCACCTACCGGGTCGGCGGCCGGCTGCTGCCGGTCGAGGACGTGGTGCTCAACCTGGACAACATCGTGGTGGGCGGGGTCCAGACCGTCCGCCACACCGCCGCCATGGGGCTGCACACCCTGGTCCAGCGGCCCGACCTGTGGCGCATGCTGCAGCGGGGCGAGGTGTCACTGGACTCGGCCGTGGACGAGCTGCTGCGCTGGACGTCGGTGGGGCTGCACACGCTGCGCACCGCGACCAGGGACATCGAGCTCGGCGGGCAGCGGATCCGGCGCGGTGACCGGGTGGCGGTCTGGGTGTGGTCCGCCAACCGCGACCCGGAGGCCTTCGACCGGCCCGAGGAGATCCGGCTCGACCGCTCGCCCAACAAGCATCTCGCCCTGGGACTCGGCGCCCACTACTGCATCGGCGCGCCGCTGGCCAAGGCCGAGCTGAGCGCGCTGTACTCGGCCGCGCTGGAGAAGACGTCCCTGATCGAGCCGGCCGGGCCGGTCCGCCACAACAGGTCGATCATCAACTTCGGCCTCGACCACTTCCCGGTCCGCCTGATCCCCCGGTAGCCCGGCGGTTCCCGCCGCGGGCCGTCGCGCGCCTGCAGCGGACCGGCCCGCGGCAGGGCGTTCTCGCGGTCCGCCCCGCCCGCCCGGCCGGCGGCAGGGGCCGTCAGCAGCCGAGCCGCCGCGCGGCGGCCCGGGCCGCGGCAGCCCCGTAACTGCCCCTCAGCTGCCGGGGCTTGTGCCGCTCGGGCCCGTCCGGCGCCCCTACCTTCGAACCACCTTCGAATCACCTTCGCAGAGCAATCACCTTCGCCAGAGCACCTCTCACCCTACGGAGACCACCATGAGCAACCCGTTCGAGGACGACAACGCCGCCTATCTGGTCCTGGTCAACGACGAGAACCAGCACTCGCTCTGGCCGGTCTGGATCGACGTGCCGGCCGGCTGGACCACCGTCCACGGCGAGGCCCCCCGCCAGGAGTGCCTCGACTGGATCGAGGCCAACTGGACCGACATCCGCCCGGCGAGCCTGCTCGCCGCCCTCGACCCGCGGTGAGTGCCGCCATGCCCACCTGGGAACTGAACCCGGGCCGACCGGCCCTCACCCGTGTGCCGGTCACCGCCGACCTCGCCGAGGCCTGCGAGTGGCTGCGGCAGCACGAGGCCGAGCTGACCGCCGCCCTGCACGAGCACGGCACGATCTTCCTGCGCGGGTTGCCGGTGGCGCGGAGCGCGGACGTCGCCGCCGTCCGCGACGTACTGATCCCCGAGCCCACCCCGTACCGGGAGAAGGCCACCCCCCGCAGCGACTACGGCAACGGCGTCTTCTCGTCCACCGACCTGCCGCCCGCCCAGTCGATCCGGATGCACAACGAGAACAGCTACACCCTGACCTTCCCCGGCCGGCTGCTCTTCGCCTGCCTGACCGCCCCCGAGGAGGGCGGCGCCACCCCGACCGCCGACGTCCGCGAGGTCCTCGCCCGGCTCCCCGGCCACCTGGTGGAGCGGGGCCGGTCCTCCGGCTGGATCCTCACACGCAGCTACTCGGACTACGTCTCGCTCGGCTGGCGCACCGCCTTCGGCACCGAGGAACGAGCCGACGTCGAGCGGTACTGCCGTCGCAACGGCATCGCCTGGCAGTGGCAGCCGGACGGCAACCTGCGCACCAGCCAGCTGCGTTCGGCCACCGTGCACCACCCGGTCACCGGCGAGGAGGTCTGGTTCAACCACCTGGCCTTCTGGAACGAGTGGTCGCTCGACCCGGACATCCGGGAGGCCATGGTCGACGAGTTCGGCCCGGACGGCCTGCCGTTCAACACCGGCTTCGGCGACGGCGAGCCGCTGTCCCGGGAGGACGTGGACGCCCTCAACGCGGCCTACGACGCCGCCACCGTCCGCGAGACCTGGCAGGCGGGCGACGTGATGCTCGTCGACAACCTGCTGTGCGCGCACGGCCGCGACCCGTTCCGCGGCGACCGCAGGATCGCCGTCGCGATGGGCCGCCCCGTGGACCTCCTGGACTGCCGGCCCACGGTGCACCCCACCGCCGCAGTCCCCGCCTGAGGCAGTCCGAACCCCATCCGCGCCGTGACGTGAGCAGAGGAAGCACCGTGATCCCGGTTTCGTACGCACAACAGCGCCTCTGGCTGATCGACCAGATCGAAGGGCCCACCGCGCTCTACAACCTGCCGTTCGCCCTCCGGCTGCGCGGCACGCTCGACACCGGCGCACTGCGTGCCGCGACGGCGGACGTGGTCGCCCGGCACGAGGCCCTGCGCACGGTGTTCCCGGTGGCCGGGGGAGTCCCGGTGCAGCGGATCCTGCCGGTCGCGGAGGTGGAGATCGCCTTCGAGACGGTGGAGTGCGCACCGGGCGACTACCCCGCCCTGCGGGACCGGGCCGCCGCCCGCACCTTCGACCTCAGTGCCGAACCGCCCATCCGGGTCACGGTCTTCTCACTCACCCCCGACCAGTGCCGCGACGGCTCGTCCACCGAGCACGTGCTGCTGATCGTCCTCCACCACATCGCGGGCGACGGCTGGTCACTCGGCCCGCTGCTGCGCGACCTCGCCACCGCGTACGCCGCCCGCCTCGACGGCCGCGCCCCCGACTGGGAGCCCCTGCCGGTCCAGTACGCCGACTACGCGCTGTGGCAGCGCGAACTGCTCGGTGACGAAACCGACCCGGACAGCCTGATGAGCCGTCAACTCCACTACTGGAGGGAAGCTCTGTCCGGGCTGCCCGAGGAGCTGGAGCTGCCGGTGGACCGCCCCCGGCCACCCGTCCCGACCGGAACCGCCGACGCCGTGGCATTCGGCTACGGCCCCGAACTGCACACCGCGCTGGCCGAGCTGGCCCGCCGCCACCGCGCCACCCTGTTCTCCGTCCTCCAGGCCGGCCTCGCCGCGCTGTTCACCCGGCTCGGCGCCGGCACCGACATCCCGATCGGCACCGGCGTGGCCGGCCGCTCCGACGAGGCACTGAACGACCTGGTCGGCTTCTTCGTCAACACCCTGGTGCTGCGCACCGACACCTCGGGCGACCCCACCTTCGCCGACCTCGTCGACCGGGTCAGGGAGTCCCAGCTCGACGCATTCGCCCACCAGGACGTGCCGTTCGAGCGGCTGGTCGAGGAGGTCAACCCGGTCCGGGCGATCGGCCGCCACCCGCTGTTCCAGACACTGCTCGTCCTGCAGAACCACGAGGAGGGCGAACTCGGGCTGCCCGGCACGGAGTCGGCCCCCGAACCGCTCGGCCTGCGGGTCGCCAAGTTCGACCTCAACATCGGCATCACCGAACGGCGCACCCCCGACGGCGCCCCCGACGGCCTCAGCGGCTCGGTCGAGTACGCGGCCGACCTCTACGACCGCGCCACCGTCACCACCCTGTTCGAGCGCCTGGGCAGGCTGCTCGCCGCCGCGGCCGCCGACCCCGGGGCGCCGATCGGCACCCTCGACATCCTCACCCCCGAGGAGCGCGGCCGCCTGCACGACGCGTGGAACGCCACCGCCGCGCCCGTTCCGACCGGCTCGCTGCCGGAGCTGTTCGAGGCCCAGGCCGCCCGCACCCCGGACGCGGTCGCACTCGCCCACGACGGCGGCACCGTCGGCTACGCCGAGCTCAACACCCGCGCCAACCGGCTGGCGCACCATCTGATCGCCTCCGGTGTCGGCCCGGAGTCCCCGGTCGCCCTGCTGATGGAACGCTCGGTCGACCTCGTCGTCGCCACCCTGGCCGTGATCAAGGCCGGCGGCGTCTACGTCCCGATGCACCCGAGCCTGCCCCCGGAGCGGATGGCCGCGCTGCTCGCCGACACCGCCGCTCCCGTCCTGATCACCGACCGCGCCGACCCGGGCTTCCCGCACGACGCCGCCGTGGTCCGCCCCGGCGACGAGACGGCCGCCCCGGCGCACGACCCCGGCCTGCCCGTCCATCCCGACCGGCTCGCCTATGTGATGTTCACCTCCGGATCCACCGGGACCCCCAAGGGCGTCGCGGTCCGGCACCGCGACGTGGTCGGCCTCGCCGCCGACCGCCGCTGGCAGGACGGCCGGCACCGGCGGGTCCTGCTGCACTCCCCGCACGCCTTCGACGCCGCCACCTACGAGCTGTGGACACCGCTGCTGTCCGGCGGCACGGTGGTCGTCGCCCCGCCCGGCGGCCTGGACGCCGCCGCCCTGCACGCCGTCGCCACCCGGCACCGGGTCACCGCGGTGTTCCTCACCAAGGCGCTCTTCGACCTGGTCGCCGAGCAGGCCCCGGAGACCTTCCGCGCCCTGCGGACCGTATGCACCGGAGGCGAGGCCGCCTCCGGCACCCTGATGCGACGCGTCCTCGACCACTGCCCCGACCTGCTGCTCGCCCATGTCTACGGGCCGACCGAGGCCACCACCTTCGCCACCCACCACCACCTCGCCCCCGCCGACCTGGCCGGGCCCCGGCCCCCGATCGGCGCCCCGCTCGACAACATGCGCGCCCACGTCCTGGACGCCCGCCTGCAACCCGTCCCGCCCGGCGTGCCCGGCGAGCTGTACGTGGCCGGGGCCGGCCTGGCCCGCGGCTACTGGCGCCGGTCCGCGCTGACCGCCGAGCGGTTCGTCGCCGATCCCTTCACTCCCGGCGAGAGGATGTACCGCACCGGCGACCTGGTCCGCCGGCGGACCGACGGCGCGATCGAGTTCCTCGGCCGGGTCGACGGCCAGGTCAAGCTGCGCGGCTTCCGGATCGAGCCGGGCGAGATCGAGGCCGTGCTCTCCCGCCACCCCGCCGTCCGCCAGGTCATCGTGGTCCCCCGCGAGGACCGCCCCGGCGACACCCGGCTGGTCGGCTACTGCGCGGTGCACGACAGCCCCACTCCCGACGCGCATCACGAACTCGGCACCGCCATCAAGCAGTTCGCCGCGGAGAACCTTCCCGGCTACATGGTCCCCTCGGCCGTCGTCGTCCTGCCCGCCCTGCCCCTCAACGCCAACGGCAAGGTCGACCGGCAGGCGCTGCCCGCCCCCGAGACCGGTTCCGGGCCCGCCGGCCGCGCCCCGCGCGACGAGCGGGAGCGCGCCCTGTGCACTCTCTTCGGCGAGATCCTCGGCATCGACGACATCACCGTCGACGACGACTTCTTCGAGCTCGGCGGCCACTCGCTGCTGGCCACCCGCCTGGTCGGCCGGGCGCGCACCGAACTCGGCGCCGAACTGGCCATCGGAGACCTCTTCCAGGCCCCGACCGTCGCCGCTCTCGCCGCCCGGCTCGCCACCGGCCCGGACCGCCCCGTGCTCCGCCCCGGACCCCGGCCCGAGCGCCTGCCGCTCTCCTTCGCCCAGCGCCGGCTGTGGTTCCTCGGCCAGGCCGAAGGACCCACCGCCACCTACAACGTCACCCTCGCCCTTCGGCTGACCGGCCCGCTGGACGCGGACGCCCTGGAACGCGCGCTCGGCGACGTCGTCGCCCGCCACGAGACGCTCCGTACCGTCTTCGGCGAGCAGGACGGCGTCCCGTACCAGCGAGTGCTCCCCGCTCCCCCCGCCGCGCTGCTCACCGTCACCGACCGCCCGGCACAGGAACTCGTCGGCCACACCTTCGACCTGGCCCGCGACATCCCGCTGCACGCCTATCTGCGCCCCGAGTCGCCCCACGAGCACGTACTGCTGCTGGTGATGCACCACATCGCCAGCGACGGCTGGTCCCTGCGGCCCCTCTTCCGCGACCTCGCCGACGCCTACACCGCCCGGCTCGGCGGCGAGACGCCCGCGTGGGAGCCGCTGCCGGTCCAGTACGCCGACTACACCGTCTGGCAGCACCGGCTGCTCGGCGCGGACACCGACCCGCAGTCCCAGCTGTCCCACCAACTGGACTACTGGAAAGAGGCGTTGGCCGGACTGCCGGACGAGCTGCCGCTCCCGCTGGACCGCCCCCGTCCGGCGGCCGCCGGGCACCGGGGCGACGTCGTCCCGCTGGAGCTGGACGCGGACCTGCACGCACGCCTCGCCGAACTGGCCACCGCGCACGGCGCCACCCTCTTCATGGTGCTCCAGGCCGCCTACGCCACCCTGCTGCACCGCTTCGGCGCAGGCGACGACCTGCCGATCGGCACTCCGCTGGCCGGCCGCCTCGACCCGGCCCTCGACGACCTGGTCGGCTTCTTCGCCAACACCCTGGTGCTGCGCACCGACCTGGGCGGCCGCCCCACCTTCGCCGAGCTGCTGGCCCGGGTCCGGGAGACCGGCCTCGCCGCCTACGCCCACCAGGACGTGCCGTTCGAGCGGCTGGTCGAGGAGCTCAACCCGGCCCGCTCGCTGTCCAGGCACCCGCTCTTCCAGGTGATGATCGCCTTCGACAACACCGCGGGCGGCGCACCCGAGTTCCCCGGCACCCGTACCGCATACGAGCCGCTCGGCCTGCCCGCCACCGCGTTCGACCTCACCCTCAACCTCGCCGAACGCCACCACCCGGACGGCACCCCGGCCGGACTCGAAGGCGGTCTGGAGTTCGCCACCGACCTGTTCGAGCGCAGCACCGCCGAACGGCTCGCCGGGGCCCTGCTCCGTCTGCTCGCCCAGGCCGCCGACGACCCGCACCGCCCGGTCGCCGAACTGGACGTACTGGGCGAGGCCGGCCGGGCCGCGCTCGCCGAGTGGCACGACACCGCCATGCCCGGCGCCGAAACGCCGCTCGTCCCGGTGGCGTTCGCGGCGCAGGTGGCGGCGACGCCGGAGGAGACGGCGCTGGTGTTCGGGGAGACCCGGTTGAGCTATGCGGAGTTGGAGGTTCGGGCGAATCGTCTGGCGCATGGGTTGGTGGGTTGTGGTGTGGGTGCCGAGGATGTGGTGGCGCTGGCTGTGCCGCGTTCGGTGGAGACGGTGGTGTGTCAGCTCGCGGTGCTGAAGGCGGGTGCGGCGTTTCTGCCGCTGGATGCCGAGTATCCCCGGGAGCGGATCGCCCGGATGCTGGCCGATGCGCGTCCGGCGGCGGTGCTCACGGGTGCCGGCTGGCCGCTGCCGGAGGTGATCGACGACCTCACGGGACCCACCGGGCCCGCCGATTCCACCGGCCTCACCGGGCCATCAGAGTCCGCGGCGTCGACGGGACCCACCGGGTCGACGGCGTCCGCCGGTCTCTCCGCATCCGCCGGTGGCGGCGGATCCACGGCATCGACCGGTCCCGTGGTCCTGGATGTCGCCGAGGGCAACTGGGCCGGGCAGCCCGCCGATGCCCCGTCCGTCCGGGTCGAGCCGTCGAGCGCCGCCTATGTGATCTACACCTCCGGCTCCACCGGCCGCCCCAAGGGCGTCGTGGTGAACCACGGCGGCTTCGCCAACCTGCTCGCCTTCCACCGTGCCGAAGTGATCGGCTCCACACAACAGGCCCACCCGGGGCGCAGGTTCACCTTCGCCCAGACCGCCTCGTTCTCCTTCGACACCGCCCTCGAGGGGCTGCTCTGGCTGGTCACCGGCCATGAACTGCACCTGCTCGACGACGACCTGCGCCGCGACGCCGCCGCCATCGTCCGCTACGCCGAGCGCACCGGCACCGACGTCTTCGACGTCACACCCGGCCAGACCGAGCGGCTGGTCGAGGAGGGACTGCTCGATCGCTGTCCGCCCCTCCTGCTGATGCTCGGCGGCGAGGCCGTCGGCCAGAGTCTCTGGGCCACCCTCACCGCCGCCCCCGACACCGCCGCGTTCAACATCTACGGCCCCACCGAGTGCACCGTCGACGCGTTGTACCAGCCGCTCTCCGGCGATCCGCGCCCGCTCGTCGGCCGTCCGCTGCACAACCTCCGCGCGCACGTCCTGGACGCCGGACTCCGGCCCGTCCCGCCCGGCGTCCCCGGCGAGCTCTACCTGGCCGGCGCCGGACTGGCCCGCGGCTATCTGGGCCGCTCGGCGCTGACCGCCGAGCGCTTCGTCGCCGACCCGTTCGCGGCGGCCGGGTCCCCGCTGCCCGGTGGCGGGCCGGGAGGGCGGATGTACCGCACAGGCGACCTGGTCCGGCGCCGCCCGGACGGGAGAATCGAGTACCTGGGCCGCACCGACGACCAGGTCAAGATCCGCGGCTTCCGGATCGAACCCGGCGAGATCGAGGCCGCCCTGACCGCCCACCCCGAGGTGCTCCAGGCCGCCGTGCTGCCGTTCCGGCACGGCACCGACGGCGCGGCCGCCACCCGGCTGGCCGCCTACGTCGTGACGCGCACCGCCCTCGACCCGGCCGCGCTGCGTGCCCACGCGGCCACCGTCCTGCCGGACCACATGGTCCCGTCGGCCGTGGTGACGCTCGACGCGCTGCCGCTCAACGTCAACGGGAAGCTCGACAAGTCCGCACTGCCCGAGCCTGACTTCCGGGTGTTCGCCGGGGGGCGGGCGGCGCGTTCGGCGCGTGAGGAGATCCTCTGCGGTGTGTTCGGTGAGGTTCTGGGGGTGGTGGGGGGTGTGCCGGTCTCGGTCGATGACGACTTCTTCGCCCTGGGTGGGCATTCGTTGCTGGCCACGAAGCTGGTGAGCCGGGTGCGTTCGGTGTTCGGGGCGGAGATCGGGGTGCGCGATGTGTTCGAGGCGCCGACGGTGGCCGGGCTGGTCCGGCGGCTGGACGGTGGCGGGGCGAGGCCCGCGCCGGTGGCGGGGGAGCGTCCGGAGCGGCTTCCGCTGTCCTTCGCGCAGCGGCGGCTGTGGCTGATCGACCGGATGGAGGGTCCCAGTGCCCTCTACAACATGCCGTTGGCGCTGCGGCTGAGTGGCCCGCTGGACCCGGCCGCGCTGGAACTCGCCCTCGGTGACCTGGCCACCCGGCACGAGATCCTGCGTACGCTGATCACCGAGCACGACGGCGAACCCCACCAGGTGATCCTCGCGCCCGCGGACACCATGCCGGTCGAACTGCTCGCATGCGCGCCGGAGTCCGTGGACGCCGAGATCGAACGGGCCGCCCGGCGCCCCTTCGACCTGGCCGCCGAACCGCCCGTGCGGGTCACCCTGCTCCGGGTCGCCCCCGAAGAGCACGTGCTGGTCGTCGCGCTGCACCACATCGTCGGCGACGGCTGGTCCATGGACCCGCTGCTGCGCGACCTGACCGCCGCCTACACCGCCCGCCGCGGCGGCTCGGCCCCCGCCTTCGACGCGCTGCCCCTCCAGTACGCCGACTACGCGCTCTGGCAGCGCGAACTGCTCGGCGACGAGAACGACCCCGACAGCCTCGTCTCCCGCCAGCTCGCCTACTGGCTCGACACTCTGGACGGCATGCCGGAGGAGCTGACGCTCCCCGTCGACCGGCCGCGCGGAGCGCGCGCCGACCACCGGGGCGACCGGGTCGCCCTGCCGATCGGCGCCGGACTGCACCGGGCGCTGGCCGAGTTGTCGCGTGAGCACCGGGTGACGATGTTCATGACGTTGCAGGCCGGGCTGGCGGCGCTGCTGACCCGGCTCGGGGCCGGTACCGACGTGCCCATCGGCTCGGTGGTCGCCGGCCGTTCGGACGAGGCACTGGACGATCTGGTCGGCTTCTTCGTCAACACCCTGGTGCTGCGCACCGACACCTCGGGCGACCCCACCTTCGCCGACCTCCTGGACCGGGTCCGGGAGACCGGCCTCGGCGCCTACGCCCACCAGGACCTGCCCTTCGAGCGGTTGGTCGAGGAGCTCAACCCCGTCCGCTCCACGGCCCGCCACCCGCTCTTCCAGGTGGCGATGGTCCTTCAGTCCAACGCCGGGGCCGGGCTCGAGCCGGCCGGGCTGCGTGCCGAGGCGCTGCCTGCGGACACCGGGGTCGCCAAGTTCGACCTCAATGTGACGCTGGAGGAGTTCTTCGGCCCGGACGGATCGCCCGCCGGGATGGACTGCGCGATCGACTTCGCCACCGACCTGTTCGACCGCGAGACCGTCGAGTCGATCGCCGCCCGCTTCGGCCGCCTGCTGACGGCGGTGACCGCCCGCCCCGACCAGCGGATCGGCCGCGCCGACCTGCTGGCCGAGGGCGAGCGCGCCGAACTCCTCGACGGCCACCGGCCGCTGCCCGCCGAAACGCCGCTCGTCCCGGTGGCGTTCGCGGCGCAGGTGGCGGCGACGCCGGAGGAGACGGCGCTGGTGTTCGGGGAGACCCGGTTGAGCTATGCGGAGTTGGAGGTTCGGGCGAATCGTCTGGCGCATGGGTTGGTGGGTTGTGGTGTGGGTGCCGAGGATGTGGTGGCGCTGGCTGTGCCGCGTTCGGTGGAGACGGTGGTGTGTCAGCTCGCGGTGCTGAAGGCGGGTGCGGCGTTTCTGCCGCTGGATGCCGAGTATCCCCGGGAGCGGATCGCCCGGATGCTGGCCGATGCGCGTCCGGCGGCGGTGCTCACGGGTGCCGGCTGGCCGCTGCCGGAGGTGATCGACGACCTCACGGGACCCACCGGGCCCGCCGATTCCACCGGCCTCACCGGGCCATCAGAGTCCGCGGCGTCGACGGGACCCACCGGGTCGACGGCGTCCGCCGGTCTCTCCGCATCCGCCGGTGGCGGCGGATCCACGGCATCGACCGGTCCCGTGGTCCTGGATGTCGCCGAGGGCAACTGGGCCGGGCAGCCCGCCGATGCCCCGTCCGTCCGGGTCGAGCCGTCGAGCGCCGCCTATGTGATCTACACCTCCGGCTCCACCGGCCGCCCCAAGGGCGTCGTGGTGAGCCACGGTTCGATCGCCGGCCTGCTGGCCGTCCACCGGGGCGAGACATTCGGCGAGCCCGAGCGGACGTACGGCCGGCTGCGCGCCGCGCTGACCGCCTCGCTGTGCTTCGACGCCTCCTGGAACGGCCTGCTGTGGATGGTCGCGGGCCATGAGCTACACCTGATCGGCGAGGACCTGCGCCGCGACCCCGCCGCGCTGGTCCGGCACATCCGCACGGCCGGGATCGAGGCCCTCCAGTTCACCCCGTCCTACGCCGAACAGCTCATCGCCGAGGGCCTGCTGGACGAACCCGCCCCCCGTGTGGTGCTGCTCGGCGGTGAGGCGGTCGGCCAGTCCCTGTGGACCCGTCTGCGCGAGGCCCCGGCCACTACCGGCCACAACCTCTACGGGCCCACCGAGTGCACCGTCGACACCCTGCTCCAGCCCTACTCCGGCTCGGAGCGCCCGGCCCTCGGCCGCGCCGTCCCCGGCACCCGCGCCTATGCGCTGGACGAGCATCTGAACCCCGTGCCGGCCGGCGTCCCCGGCGAGCTCTACCTGGCGGGGGACAGCCTGGCCCGCGGCTATCTGGGGCGCTCGGCGCTGACCGCCGAGCGTTTCGTCGCGGACCCCTTCGCGCCCGAGCCGGGCGCCCGGATGTACCGCACCGGCGACCTGGTCCGGCGCACCCGAGACGGCCTGATCGAGTACCTGGGCCGCACCGACGACCAGGTCAAGATCCGCGGCTTCCGCATCGAACCCGGCGAGATCGAGCAGGTGCTGACCCGGCACGCGGCCGTCCGCCAGGCAGTGGTCACCCCGCACGAGAGCGCGGACGGCGACCGCCGCCTGGTCGCCCACTGCGCGGTCACCGAGCCCGGCCACGAACTCGACGTCGAACTGCGCAGGTTCGCTGCGGAGGTGCTGCCCTCCCACATGGTCCCGTCGGCCGTCGTCACCCTCGACGCGCTGCCGCTGACCGGCAGCGGCAAGGTCGACCGGCGTGCCCTGCCCGAGCCTGACTTCCGGGTGTTCGCCGGGGGGCGGGCGGCGCGTTCGGCGCGTGAGGAGATCCTCTGCGGTGTGTTCGGTGAGGTTCTGGGGGTGGTGGGGGGTGTGCCGGTCTCGGTCGATGAGGACTTCTTCGCCCTGGGTGGGCATTCGTTGCTGGCCACGAAGCTGGTGAGCCGGGTGCGTTCGGTGTTCGGGGCGGAGATCGGGGTGCGCGATGTGTTCGAGGCGCCGACGGTGGCCGGGCTGGTCCGGCGGCTGGACGGTGGCGGGGCGAGGCCCGCGCCGGTGGCGGGGGAGCGTCCGGAGCGGCTTCCGCTGTCCTTCGCGCAGCGGCGGCTGTGGCTGATCGACCGGATGGAGGGTCCCAGTGCCCTCTACAACATGCCGTTGGCGCTGCGGCTGAGTGGCCCGCTGGACCCGGCCGCGCTGGAACTCGCCCTCGGTGACCTGGCCACCCGGCACGAGATCCTGCGTACGCTGATCACCGAGCACGACGGCGAACCCCACCAGGTGATCCTCCCGCCCGCCGAGGTCCGGATCCCCTTCGACCGGCACACCGTGCCGCCCGCCGAACCGGCGGACGCCCTGACCGAGTGCGCCGCGATCCCCTTCGACCTCGCCCGGGACCTCCCGTTCCGTGCCCACCTGTTCCCACTCGGCCCCGACGAGCACCTGCTCCTCCTCGTCCTGCATCACATCGCGGGCGACGGCTGGTCCATGGACCCGCTGCTGCGCGACCTGGCCGCCGCCTACGCCGCCCGCCGCGACGGTTCGCTGCCCGACTGGCGGCCGCTGCCGGTGCAGTACGCGGACTACGCGCTCTGGCAGCGCGAACTGCTCGGCGACGAGAACGACCCCGACAGCCTCGCCTCTCGCCAACTCGCCTACTGGCGGGAGGCCCTGGCGGGTCTGCCCGAAGAGCTGACGCTCCCCGTCGACCGGCCCCGGCGGGCGGACAGCGGCCACCACGGCGACCGTGTCGTCCTCCCGTTCGGGCCCGAACTGCACCGGGCGCTGGCCGAGTTGTCGCGTGAGCACCGGGTGACGATGTTCATGACGCTGCAGGCCGGGTTGGCGGCGCTGCTGACCCGGCTCGGGGCCGGTACCGACGTGCCCATCGGCTCGGTGGTCGCCGGCCGTTCGGACGAGGCACTGGACGACCTGGTCGGCTTCTTCGTCAACACCCTGGTGCTGCGCACCGACACCTCGGGCCACCCCACCTTCGCCGACCTCCTGGAGCGCGTACGCGAGACCCAATTCGACGCCCACGCCCACCAGGACCTTCCCTTCGAACGGCTGGTCGAGGAGCTCAACCCGGTCCGCTCCACGGCCCGCCACCCGCTCTTCCAGGTCATGCTGCTGCTCCAGGGCGGAGGCCGGGCCGCCACGTCCGGCACCCCCGGGGAGACGCCGCTCGACCGCGCCGGACTGTCGGCCACCGTCGAACCGGTCGGCGGGTACGGCGCCAAGTTCGACCTCTCCATCGCCATGGGCGAGTCCTTCGACGCCGACGGCGCGCCCGCCGGTCTCGAGTGCGCGATCGACTTCGCCACCGACCTGTTCGACCGCGAGACCGTCGAGTCGATCGCCGTCCGCTACGGCCGCCTGCTGACGGCGGTGGCCGCCCGTCCCCAGCGGCGGATCGGCCGGGTGGACCTGCTCTCCTCCGCCGAGCGCGCCGAACTCCAGTCCGGCGGAGTCGAGTTGCCGGAGGACGTTCCGCTGCTGCCCGCCGCCTTCGAGGCCCAGGTGGCCCGCACCCCGGACGCGACCGCCCTGGTCGCCGGGGACACCCGGCTCAGCTGGGCCGAGCTGAACGCCCGCGCGAACCGGCTCGCCCACCGCCTGGCCGCCGCGGGAGCCGGCCCGGAGACCGTGGTCGCCCTGGCGCTGCCGCGCTCCGCGGAGACCGTGATCGCCCTGCTCGCCGTACTGAAGGCCGGCGCCACCTCGCTTCCGCTGGACGCCGGGTACCCGGCCGCCCGGACCGCCGCCATGCTGGACGACGCCGCGCCCGCGCTCGTGGTGACCGGCGAGCACTGGCCACTGCCCGACCTGCTCACCGGCCTGCCCGTCCTGACCGTGACCCCGGCGGACGGGACGAGTCGGCCCGTCGGGATGGACCCGATCGCCCTTCGGGAGGAGCCGGCCCGGTCCGGCGAGGCACACCGGCCCCACCCGCCCGCTAGCGACCTCGGCGGCGGCAACCCGCCGGCCCGCGCGGCCGCCTCCCACGCCGCCTATGTGATCTACACCTCCGGCTCCACCGGCCGCCCCAAGGGCGTAGTGGTGAGCCACGGTTCGATCGCCGGGCTGCTCGCCTCGCACCGCTCCGCCACCGGCCCGATCGGCGCGACCGAGCGCCGGTACGGCCGCCGCCGGGTCGCGCTCACCGCCTCGCTCTGCTTCGACGCCTCCTGGGACGGCCTGCTCTGGCTGATCGCGGGCCATGAGCTGCACCTGATCGGCGACGAGGTCCGCCGTGACGCCGCCGCGCTGGTGCGGCACATCCGTACCGAGTCCATCGACGTCGTGGAGGTCACCCCGTCCTACGCCGAACAGCTCATCGCCGAGGGCCTGCTGGACGCCCTCGGGTCGTCGGGTACCCCCGGCGTGGTGCTGCTCGGCGGTGAGGCGGTCGGCCAGTCCTTGTGGACCCGTCTGCGCGAGGCCCCGGCCACCACCGGCCACAACCTCTACGGGCCCACCGAGTGCACCGTCGACACCCTGCTCCAGCCCTACTCCGGCTCGGAGCGCCCGGCCCTCGGCCGCGCCGTCCCCGGCACCCGCGCCTATGCGCTGGACGAGCATCTGAACCCCGTGCCGGCCGGCGTCCCCGGCGAGCTCTACCTGGCGGGGGACAGCCTGGCCCGCGGCTATCTGGGGCGCTCGGCGCTGACCGCCGAGCGTTTCGTCGCGGACCCCTTCGCGCCCGAGCCGGGCGCCCGGATGTACCGCACCGGCGACCTGGTCCGGCGCACCCGAGACGGCCTGATCGAGTACCTGGGCCGCACCGACGACCAGGTCAAGATCCGCGGCTTCCGCATCGAACCCGGCGAGATCGAGCACGTACTGACACGCCATCCCCGGGTCCTCGCCGCCACCGTGACGGCCTACGAGGACGGCCCCGCAGGTCCCCGGCTGGTCGCCCACATCGTCCCGGCCGGCCCGCTCGACCTGGCCGAACTGCACGCCTTCGCCGCCGAGTCGCTGCCCGGCCATATGCTCCCGGCCGCCGTCGTCACCCTCGACGCGCTGCCGCTGACCGCGGGCGGCAAGGTCGACCGGCGGGCCCTGCCCGCCCCCGACCTCCTCACCCGGCCCACCGGCCGCGGACCGCGCACGCCGCACGAGGAACTGCTCTGCGGGCTCTTCGCCGAGGTCCTCGGCCGCCCGGACCCGGTCTCCATCGACGACGGCTTCTTCGAGCTCGGCGGCCACTCCCTCCTCGCGATGCGGCTGCTCGCCCGGATCCGCGCCGTCTTCGGCGCCGACCTCGGCATACGGGCGCTCTTCGAGGCCCCCACCGTGGCAGCCCTGGGCGGCCGTCTCACCCGGCACCTCGATCGGGACGGAGCGGACGATCCCGGCGCCCGCGGCTCCCTCGAGGTCCTTCTGCCACTGCGCGCCCGCGGCACCAAGGCCCCGCTGTTCTGCGTCCACCCCGCCGCGGGCGTCAGCTGGGTGTACTCCGGGCTGCTGCGCCATCTCGACCCGGACCGCCCGGTCCACGGGCTCCAGGCGCGTGGCCTGCGCGGGGGCGCCCCGTCCTCGGTCACCGGGATCGCCGAGGACTACGTGCGGCAGATCCGCGCCGTCCAGCCGGAGGGGCCGTACCACCTGCTGGGCTGGTCCTTCGGCGGAGTGGTCGCCCAGGCGATGGCCGTCGCCCTCCAGGCGGCCGGCCAGGAGGTCGCGCTGCTCGCCCTCCTCGACGGCCTCCCCGCCGACCCCGCCCGGTACGCCGCCGGCGGCACCCGGTCCGTCGACGACCCGGTGGACACCCTGGCCGAACTGCTCGCGTCACTCGGCCACGATCCGGCCGCGGGAATCGGCCAGGCCGACCTCACCGCACTTCTCGGGGAGGCCGCAGCCGTCCTGCCCGACGTCTTCGAACTGCACCGCAAGCTGATGGCCGAACACCTACCGGACCGCTACCGGGGCGACGCCGTCTTCTTCGGCGCCACCCTCGACAAGCCCGCCGACTGGCCCTACGGGGCGGCCTGGAGCCCGTACGTCGACGGCCGCGTCGAGGAGCACCGCATCGCCTGCACGCACGGCGCGATGACGCAGCCGGAGCCCATCGCACGGATCGCCGCCGTACTGTCCGAAAAGCTTGGAGAGTGAACCGCCATGACCACAGCCCCCGTCGGGCCGCCGCCGCCTCCGTCCCCGGCGCCCTCGCCGCCCCCGGCGGGGGACGCGCCGCGGAGGAGCCGCTGGGGCCTCTGGGCACAGGGCGACTTCCGCAAGCTCTGGATCGGTGAGACCACCAGCGGCCTGGGCACCGCCGTCGGCAACGTCGCGCTCGCCCTGGTGGCGGTCGTCACCCTGGAGGCCTCGCCGTTCATGGTCGGCCTGCTGGCCGCCTCCGCCTGGGTGCCGTGGTTGTTCCTCGGCCT
Source organism: Streptomyces tirandamycinicus (assembly GCF_003097515.1). Taxonomy (NCBI): domain Bacteria; kingdom Bacillati; phylum Actinomycetota; class Actinomycetes; order Kitasatosporales; family Streptomycetaceae; genus Streptomyces; species Streptomyces tirandamycinicus. The sequence continues at coordinate 6,333,830 of NZ_CP029188.1, forward strand.
GCTGGCGGGCGCCTGGGTGGACCGCTGGCCCCGGCTGAAGGTGATGCTGGTCTGCGACATCCTCCTGCTGCTGCTGTTCGGCAGTGTGCCGGTGGCCGGCTGGCTCGGCCTGCTGACCATGGCCCAACTGGTGGTGGTGGCCCTGCTGGCCGGTGCGGTCAAGGTGTTCCTGTCCACCGCGTACGGCGCCGTGCTGCCCTCGCTCGTCGCGAAGCCGGACCTGCTGGAGGCCAACGTCAAGCTGCGCGCCGGGGACTCGGCGGCGGAGATCGCCGGCCCCGGGCTGGCCGGACTGCTCGCGCAGGCGTTCGGCGCGGTCAGCGGCCTGCTCGCCGACGCCGTCACCTATCTGGTCTCGGCGGTCTGCGTGGGCACCATCCGGGCCGAGGAGAAGCCGCCGCCGGTCTCCGAACGGCGCGGCATCCTGCGGGAGATCGGCGAGGGGGTCCGGTTCCTGGTGCGCGACCCGTACCTGCGCACACTGGCGAGCTTCGCGGCCGTCGGCAACCTCGGCCTCAACGGCATCCAGGCGGTGCAGACCATCTTCCTGATCCGCAACGTGGGGGTGACGCCCGGTGGCGTCGGGGCGGTGTTCGCGCTGGTCTCCGTCGGCGGCCTCGCCGGGGCGGCGCTGGCGGGACGGATCGCCCGCCGCTTCGGGACGGCGCGCGGGCTGCTGCTCTGCGAGCTGGTGGGGGCGCCGTTCATCCTCCTGCTGCCGCTGGCGGGGGAGCGGCTGCCGCTGGCGGTGAGCGCGGTGGCCTGGTCGGTCGCCGTCTGCGGGGTGATCGCCGGGAACGTCATCGCCGGCAGCTTCTACCAGGCCTACTGCCCGCCTGCGATGATCGGCCGGATCCGGGCCAGCGCCTCGACCGTCAACTTCAGCGCCATCCCGGTGGGTGCCCTGCTCGGCGGCTGGCTGGGCGAGGTGCTCGGCGCCCGCACCACCATCTGGATCATGGCGAGCGTGCTGCTCTCGGCGGGTGCGATCCTGCTGGCCGGCCCGCTACGGGGGTTGCGCAGCTTCCCCGAGCGCCCCGCGCCGTCCTGACCCGCCCCGCGCCGTCCTGACCCGTCCCGGGCCGCTGGGCCGGCCCGCGCCCGCGGCCCGGTGCACACCGTTCCCGGGCCTCCCCTCCACCGCGCCACCCCGTCGGGGAGGGCGATCGACGTCCCGTCGACGACGGCGATCGACGTCCCGTCGACGACGGCGATCGACGTACGGTGCTCGTACGTCGATCGGCCGTTGAACGTGCCTTGCCATGCTGGTCCCATCAGCCCGGAGACCTCCGGGAAGTTCCGCAGAACCTCCTTCCCACCAGGGAAGACGTCCTAGGGAGCAGTCATGGCGAAGCGTTCGAACACCCTTGGTGCCACTCGGATCCGCCTGGCCGCCGCGGGCCTCGGCCTGGGCGCGCTGTTCGTCCTCGGAGCGGCGGGCACGGCGGTGGCCGACGGCACCACGGACGCCGGCCAGGGCGGGGTCGTCAGCACCACCCCGACCGACGGCGCCGCCCACACGGACTGGAACAGCACCGGCTCCTGAGCCGCGCCCGCGGGCGGCACCCGAGGAGAACCGTTTCTCCGCTGCCGCCGCCCCGCGCTCGATCCTTCAGGGGTCGACCAGCGCGAAGGTCGGCTCCTCCAGCAGCCCGGCCACCTCGACGGCCTCCGGAAGCCCCAGGCGGCGGAAGATCTCGTATGCCTGCCGCAGCCGCGCCCCCGCCTCGGCCCACCGCCCGAGGTCCGCCAGCGAGCGGCCCAGCACCACCAGCGCCTGGGCCTGGTCCCGCTCCGCCCCCAGCTCCTCGCAGAGCACCAGCGCCTGCCCGGCGTGGCCGAGCGCCTCGTCGGCACGGCCGAGCGAGCGCAGACTGTCCGCCAGCCGGTAGCGCGCGTGCGCGGCCCGGGTGCGCAGCCCGGCCCCCGCCGCCACCGCCAGGCACTCCCCGAACCAGGTCACCGCCTCCTCGTGCCGCCCCAGCCCGTGCAGCGCCAGGCCCAGTACGTACAGGGCGTACGCCCGCCCGGGGTCGTCCTGCCGGGTCCGCAGTTCGGCGAGGACCTTGTGGCAGATCTCCGCCGCCTCCTCCGCCCGTCCGCTGCGCACGCGCGCCAGCGCGGCGTTCACGGTCGTCACCAGGGCGCCGGAGCGGTGCCCCAGTTCATGGGCGAGCAGCAGCGCCTCGTCGTAGTGGTCCACCGCCTCGTCGAACCGGCTGAGGAACTGGCAGATCAACCCGAGGTCGTTGAGCGCCTGGCGGAGGATCACCGTGTCGCCGGCGGTGCGCGCCGCGTCCACGGCCCGGCGGGCCGCCGCCTCGGCCGCGTCCAGCCGGGTAGCGGCCAGCGCGACGTTCCCGCGCAGGAAGTGCGCCCGTCCGGCGGCCCGGACGTCGCCGTGACGCGTCGCCGCCTCCGCCAGCGCGTCGGCGGTGGTGGCGAGTTGTCGGCTCGGCGGGGAGAGCGCGAACGGGGTGAGCGCGATCAGCAGATCGATCGCGGCGCGCAGCGCCGGCCCCTGCGTGCCGTCCGGAGGTACCGCGCCTCCCGCCGTGCCCGCTCCCGCCTCCGCGGCGACCTGGGCCGCCAGTGCCACCGCACCCGCGCACTCCGAGTCCGTCCACTCCCGGGCGGCGTCCCACCCGGCCAGGGCCGCGCCGGGGGCACGGGCCGGCCCCAGGGCGCCCGCCGCCGGATCGCCCGGCACCGCGTGCTGGAAGGCGGAGCAGGCCGTGGCCAGCAGATGGTCCAGTAACCGGTCCCGGGCCGCCACCGCCTCCCCGCCCTCCGCCGACACCCGGCCCGGCGGAGCGGAGCGTCCCCCTTCCACCGGACGCCGCCGGGCGAACGCCCGCAGCAGGTCGTGGTACCGGTACCGCCCCGGGAACGGCGACTCCACCATCGCCACGTCCACCAGGGCCTCCAGCAGGTCCTCCGCGTCGTACTCGTCGAGGTCGAGCAGTGCCGCGGCGGCGGGCAGCCCGATGTCGGGCCCGTCCACCGAGGCGACCAGCCGGAACGCCCGGGCCTGGTCGGCGGTCAGCTGGCGGTAGCTCAGTTCGAAGGCGGCGGCCACCGCGAGGTCGCCGATCCGCAGCTCGTCGATCCGCCGGCGCTCCACCTGGAGCCTGCGGCTGAGCGTCAGCACCGTCCAGCCCGGCCGGGCCGCGAGCCGGGCGGCCACGATCCGGACCGCCAGCGGCAGGAACCCGCAGGCCACCACCAGTTCCCGTGCCGCCTTCCGCTCCGCGGCCAGCCGCTCCGCACCGATGGTGCGGCCGAGCAGGTCCAGTGCCTCCGCGGGCTCGAACACGTCCAGGTCGACCTGGACGCCGGCCGGCAGCCCGGCCGGCCGCGTGCGCCCGGTGGTGAGGACCGCGCAGCCGGCGGACCCCGGAAGCAGCGGCCGGATCTGCGCCGCGTCCCTGGCGTTGTCGAGCACCATCAGCAGCCGCCGCCCGTCCACCACGGACCGGAACAGCGCAGACCGCGCGTCCAGCCCGTCCGGCACCCCGTCGCCGGGCACCCCGAGCGCCACCAGGAACCCGCTGAGCACCGCCTCCGGATCGGCCGGTACGGGGTCGGAGCCGCGCAGGTCCACATACAGCTGGCCGTCCGGATAGGTCTCCCGGACGCGGTGCGCCACGTGCAGCGCGAGCGCCGTCTTGCCGACCCCGCCCATACCGGTCACGGTGGCGATCACCAGGCCTTGCGCCGGGGGCGCGCCGAGCGCCTCGTCCAGCACTCTGACCGGTGCCCTGCGCCCGGTGAAGTCGGTGGCGTCCGGCGGCAGCTGAGCCGGCCGCGGCGGCGCGGCCGACGGTCCGGCGGCGGACCCGCGCCCGTCGCCCTCCCCGCGCCGGCCCGGCTCGGCCGCCCGTGGACCGGCCGCGTTGCCGGAGCCGTCGACGGCGCCGCGGCCCCGGGCCGCCTCCGTCTCGCCCTCCGGCACTTCGGGGGCTCCCGGTTCCGGTCCGGCCCGTGTCACCGCCGCCGGGCCCGGTGCCGGGGCGGCCAGCGCCGGATCTCCCTCCAGGATCCTGGTGTGCAGCTGCTCCAGTTCCGCTCCCGGCGCGACGCCCAGCTCCGCGAGGAACAACTTCCGGACCCCGCGGAACACCGCCAGCGCGTCCGCCTGCCGCCCGGCCTGGTACAGCGCCCGCATCAGCAGCCCGTACGCCCGTTCGTGCAGCGGGTGCTCGGTGGTGAGCGCGGTCAGCTCGGGGATGCAGCGCGAGTGGCGGCCGAGCGTCAGGTCCAGCCCGATGCGTTCCTCCAGCAGGGTCAGCCGCAGTTCCTCCAGCCGCTGCCGGTGCCGCTCGGCGAACGGTCCGGGGATGCCGGTCAGCGGCTCGCCCTGCCACAGCTCCAGCGCCTGGTTGAGCAGGTCGCGGGCGCGCAGCGGGTCGTTGCGGGCGGTGCGCTCCGCCTCGGCGGCCAGCGCCTCCGCCTCGGCCGCGTCCACGGCGAGCTTCGGCAGCGCCAGCCGGTAGCCGTCGCCCATCGACACCAGCACGTTCGGCCCGGGCCGCGCTGCCCCCGCTCGGGCCCCCTCATCCTCCTGTCCCCCCGCGTCCAGCATCTTGCGCCATCGCCACGCGTAGGTGCGCACCGTGGTCATCGCCGCGTTCGGCGGCTCCTCGCCCCACAGTGCCGCGATCAGATCGCCGGCGCTCGCCGAGTACCCCGGCCGAAGCAGGAGGACGGCCAGCATCGCCTGTTGCTGCGGGCTCCCCACCTTGAGCGCGGTCGCGCCCCGATGAGCCCGCATCAGACCGAGTAACGAGAAACGGAGATCGCCCAAAGCTGCCCCCCAGCCGCCCCAGAAAACAGTGCCCGCCCCGCTCGGCGCACATGTCGGATTTCGTGTCACCTATTAAGCACAGCGCCACATCAGGTGTCGAGAGCCTGTTGAACCTGTGGTGACCAGGTGTTGAACCCCGCCGGACAGAATCGCCGAGCCGCGGGACTGCCGGAGACGGTCCGGCAACGCCCGCCCGCCCCCTCGGCCGCCGGTGGCGCCGGGCCCTGACCATACCTTCGGAGGCGGACGTCCGTGAATACCTCGCTGCTGTACCGGTTGCTGGACGCCGACCCGGCCGACGGGCCGGCCGAACTGCTCCGCCGCGCCCGGGCCTGCCACCACCTGCCCCATCTGGTGCTCTCCGCCCTGGTCCGCGACGGCGTCCGGATGGGCGAGCCCGCCCGTGCCGAACTCCGCCGTGCCCGCGACCGCGCCGCCCACTACGCCCGGCTGGCCGCGGGACTCGCCCGTGCCACCGGCGTCCGCGCCATCCGCGGGCTCCCGCTCGCCGGCTACTATCCCGACGGTCTCCTCCGGCCGCTGGGCACCCTCGATCTCGTCGCCCCCGACGAGGCCGCCCTCTGGCAGGCCGTCATCCGCCTGGTCACCGACCACCCGGTGGAGCAGATCGACGTGGCGCTGCTCGGGGACCGCCCCCGCCACACCACCGTCACGGTCCACTGGCCGGCCGAGGATCCGCTGGTCGACCCCTGGTACCGCGTCCACCTCACCACCGCCGCCCTGCCCGGCGACGGGTCGGCCGTGCCCGTCAGGCCGTACCTGGTGGCCGACGAGCACGTCGAGTGCCTCATCGCCCTCGCCGAGTCCCGCCTCCACCGGCCCGCCCTGCCTCCCGGGCCGGTCACTCTCCTCGACATCGCGGGCCTCACCCGCCGGCCCTTCGAGCCCACCGAGACCGCCGCCGTCCTCGCCGCCTACCGCCTGGCCCCCGAGGCCGCCACCCTCCTCGACGCCGCCGCCGACCACCTGCCGCTCGGCCCCCTCGCCGCCGTCCGTACGGCCCTCGCGCCCGAACTCGCCCCCGAACGCCGCCGCCGCACACAAGCCGCCGCCCCGCACCTCCCCACCCGCCGCGGCGTCCTCCTGCGCCGCACCGCCATCCGCCACTCCTGGGACGAGGCCCGCCTCCTCACCCTCACTCCGGGCACCCTGCTTCTCACACCCGTCGCCGACTACCTGCTCGTCCCCACCCTCGGCACCCCCGGCACCCTCGGCACCCCCGGCACCCGCGCCGCGCCCGCCACCCGGACCGCCGCCCTGAAGGCCCTGCAGCACTGGGACAGCCGCTGCTGAAACGGCGGACCGCGCCCGGAAGGTGGGGGCGCCGGTACCCGCCGCGTCCGCGCCGGCCGGTCAGCCGGAGCGTGCGGTGGTGCGGGGCATCAGCCGCCAGGCGATCACACCGAGTACCGCGGCGGCGACGGCGCTGCCCACCGCGATCCAGCGCAGCACCCCCTCGATGGACGCGCCCAGTCCCTCGCCTGCCGCCCGTACCTCGATCAGGGTCGCACCCGCGGCCACGCAGACGCCCGCGACCCCGATCACGATGGCCAGCGTGACCCCCGAGGCCTGACCGGCCCGCTCGGCCGGTACCACGACCTGGGTGCCTGCGCTGCCCATCGCCCATCCCAGGCCGTACCCGAACCCGGTCAGCGCCAGGCCGGGTACATAGGTCCACAGCCCGCCGCCGTAGGACGCGACGAACAGACCGGCGCCTCCGACCACGGTCGCCGCGGCCATCGTGCGGGGAACGTCGAAGCGCTCGCCGAGCCGCCCCGAGAGCGGCGCGGCGACCCCCGCGGAGACGGACGCGGCGAGGAAGACCAGTCCGGCCCCGAGCGGGGAGTACCCCTCGACCTGCTGGAGGTAGATCGTGATGCCGTACATGGCGACGACGAAGGCGATGTTCGCGACCGTGGCCATCAGGGTGATCAGTACGTAGGGCTTGTTGCGGAACAGGTCGAGGGCGACCAGCGGCCAGCGTGCCACCCGCTCGCGCAGCACGAACGCGACCAGCAGCAGCGCCCCTGCCGCCGCGAGACCGGCGGTCCACGCGGGGGGCCAGTCGGTCGAGCGGTCGACCGCGTATGTGACCAGGGCGATGCCGAGCGCCACCGAGAGTACGCCCGGGAGGTCGATCGAGCGGGGCACGGTGGTGTCGTGCGACTCGCGTACGCCCGCCACCACCATCACGATGGCCGCCGCGCACGTCGGGACGTTGACCAGCAGCACCACGCGCCAGCTCAGCAACTCGGTGACACCGCCGCCGAACACGGGCCCGAGGGCCAGCGCCAGGGCGCCCATGCCGTAGGCGTTCCCGATGGCCCGCATCGTGCGGTCCGGGGGATAGGCATCCGTGATCACCGCGATGGCGAGCGGGAACAGCACGCCCGCGCCGACCCCCTGGGCGATCCGCATGACGATGACCACGCCCGCCTCGGAGGAGAGCCCGGCGGCGAGCGAGCAGACGCCGAACACGACCAGGCCGCCGACCAGCATCCGCTTGCGGCCGAGGATGTCCCCGAGCCGTCCGCCCGGGATCAGGGTGGCGGCCAGCGCCAGCATGTAGCCGCTGATCACCCACTGGAGGTCGGTGGTCGTCGTGCCGAGCTCCGAGGCCATGCGGGGCAGGGCCAGGTTGAGTGCCAGGAAGTCGAGCTGCACGACGAAGATGCACAGCGAGGCGGCGACGAGCGTCAGGCCGAGACGCGGCTGCGCGGCACCGTGGGCGCCGGAGCGGGGCCCGGGGCTGTCCCCGTCAGGTCTCCGGTGAGGTCGGCCGAGGTGCAAGGCGTGCTCCTGATGTCCTGCGTCCGCCGGCCGCCCGGCGGACGCCCTCCCGGTGTCCGTCCGCCCGCCGGTTACCGGCGGGCGGTTTGAGCATGTCCGCGATGCGCCACCGCATGGCGTTGCGGCGGTGTGGGCCGCAGGTGCGTAGCGAGCATAGTCAATGAACCATGACGATCCCGGAGGTACTGGATATATCAGATGTATCGGATGTACCCGATCTGTCGGCCCTATCGGATGTTGCGCTGTATGTCGCACCGATGGCGCGGATCCACCGGGGACTACCCGCCACCCCTTAGCGTGTGACGATGCGTCACACGAAGCAGCGAACCGGAACCGCCTGGACGAGAACGCAGGTGCTGACCATCGTGGCGACCGGGCTCGGTCTCTTCATGGTCTTCCTCGACGCCCTGATCGCCAACGTGGCCCTGCCGGACATCCAGCGGGACTTCGGCGTCGGCGAGTCGGGGCTGCAGTGGGTGGTCGCCGCGTACTCCATCGGCATGGCGGTGTTCATCATGGCCGGGGCGACCGCGGCCGACCGGTTCGGGCGCAGGCGCCTGTACGTCGCGGGCGTGTCGGTGTTCACCCTCGCCTCCGCCGCCGCGGGCCTGGCGCCCGGGCTCCTCCCCATGGCGGTCGCCCGCGCCGTGCAGGGCATCGGGGCGGCGACGGTGACCGTGACGTCGCTGGCGCTGGTGAGCGCCGCGTTCCCCGACGACGACGAGCGGGCGAAGGCCATCGGACTGTGGACCGGTGTGGCGAGTGTGGCGACCGCCCTGGGTCCCACGGTCGGGGGTGTGCTGACCGAGAGCATCAGCTGGCGGGCCGTGTTCATGGTCAATGTGCCCGTCGGTGCGCTGGTCCTGGTGCTGACCCTCCGTCATGTCGCCGAGTCGCGGCAGGAGACCGCTCGGGGCTTCGACTGGCCAGGCCAGGCGTTGTTCGTCGTCGCCGTCGGATCCCTGGCCTACGGGCTGATCCAGGGGCAGAAGGCCGGCTGGACGTCGTCCGGGATCCTGACCCTGCTGGCCGTCGGCGGGGTGGGCCTCGTCGTCTTCGCCCGCTACGAGTACCGGAACCCGCACCCGATGATGGACGTCCGTCTCTTCCGCAACCGCGCGTACGCCGTGGGCATCGCCACGATCTTCTCGGCGTTCTTCAGCGCGTACGGAATGCTGCTGGTGGTCACGCAGTACTTCCAGAACGTCGAGGCGTACTCGCCGGCGTCGGCCGGGCTGCTGATCCTCCCGTTCGCCTTCAACATCATGCTGCTCTCCCCGATCGCCGGCCGGCTGGCCGCGCGGTTCGGGCCACTGCCCGTCGCCAGGAGCGGCCAGCCGCTGCTGGTCGCCGGGCTGACCGTGATCGCCCTGGGGATGCCGGTCTCCGTGGCCGTGGTCGCGGCGGGACTCTTCCTCTGCGGCGCCGGAGTGGCACTCCTCGTCACCCCGGTCACCGCCCTGGCCATGAACGCGGTGCCGGTGGACCGGGCCGGGATGGCCTCCGGCATCATGAGCGCCCAGCGGGCCATCGGCTCCACCTTCGGCTTCGCCGTCCTCGGCAGCATCCTCGCCGTCTGGCTGGGCAGGACGCTCGGCGCCGACCTGCGCCAGGCGGTCCCGGACGCGACGGCCCGCCGGGCGATCGCCGACCGGATCGTCCAGGAGGCCAACCCCTACGCCTACGCGGCCGAGATCGGCCCCGGGAGACCGCTGCCCGGGGCCTCGCCCGAGCAGCAGCACGCCATCGTAAAGGCCGCGACGCGGGACTTCATCCAGGGCTGCCAGATCAGCGTCGGTGTCGCCGCGGCCCTCTGCGCGGTGACCATGGTGCTGCTCTGGACCGTCGCGGGCGGCGGTACGGAGTCCCGCGCGGCACGGTGAAGGCCCGGCACCAAACCGCCGCCCCGCCCGTCCGGGGTCTCGGGTCCCCGGCGCGGCCGCCACGCCCGACGGCGTCGGCGGTTCGGGTTCGCCGGGCCGGCCGGGTCCCACCGCGCGGGCCGGGACGGGCGGGTCCCACCGCGCGGGCCGGGGCGACCCCGCCGAGAGGGCGACGGGCCCGGCCGTGCGGGCCGGCAGAAGCCGCCCGCCGGGGACGGCTCCCGGCGCCCCGTGCTCAGCCGACGGGCGGGCCGTCCGCGAGGACCGGCGGCGGCCTCAGCCCCGGCCAGGCGCTCAGCGCACCGGCCAGCTGCGCCCGCGAACGCACGTCCAGCTTCTGGTAGATGCGGGTCAGCCGGGCCTCGACCGTCTTCACACTGAGATAGAGCCGGGCCGCCGCCTCCTGGTTGCTGGCTCCCTGCCCCACCAGCAGCGCCAGATGCAGCTCCGCCTCCGTCAGCGACGACAGCGCGCCGTCGCGGGAGGGCGCGGGCTCGGCCGTCCCCGACGGGGTCTCCGACGCCAGCGCCAGCCAGGGCGCCGCGCCCGACCGCTCGAAGACCGTCGCCGCGGCCTGCAGCGCCTGCTGGGCGGCCGAACGCCTGCGACGGCGGCGCTCCACCCGGGCGAGTGCGATCAGCGCCCGCCCGCGCTCCAGCGGCAGCCCCGCGCCGCCGAACCGGTCGGCGGTGTCCGCCAGCAGTACGGCCGCCTCGTCGGACTTCCCGCCCGCCGCCAGGTAGAGCGCGTACACCCGGTCGCAGCCGAGCAGCACCGTCGTACGGCCCAGACGTTCCGCGACCGGGCGGACGCCGGCGAGCACATCGGCGGCCTCCTCGGGGGCGTCGTTGGCGATCAGCGCCTCGGCCAGCTCCTCGTGCCAGCGCAGCATGGACGGGTCCACGGCGGACTGGGCCCGCTCCCCGGCCTGGACCCGGCGCAGGGTCTCCAGGGCGTTGGCCACGTCGCCGGTGACGAGCTGGACGCGGCCGAGCGCGTAGAGGCTGCGGGACAGGAAGACGTGGTCGCCCTCCTCCTCGGACGCCTGGGCGCTGCGGCGGGCGTAGCCGGCGGCGCGGGCGAAGCTGCCGCCCGCCGTCTCGGCGAGGGCCAGCGAGTACCACGCGGGCCCCGGGGAGAGGCCCGCCTCCAGGGTCAGGGCCAGCGACCGTCCGGCGTGGGACAGTGCCACCGCGCACTGTCCCCGGCGCGCCTCGACCTCGGCCGACGTGTTGAACAGCTCGATGGCGTCCTCGACCGTGCCGCGACGCTCGACCAGCGGCAGCAGCGCGTTCAGCTGGTCCCGGGCGTCGCCGAGCCGGTCGTCGAACAGGGCGTGGCGGATCGTCAGTATCCGGGCGGCGTTGCGGACCCCCAGCGGCCGCTCGACCATCTCCAGGGCGTGTGCCTCGGCGAGCACCCGCTCGGCGTCCGGCGAGCCCAGGAAGCGCTCCATGCGCGCCCGGACGGTGAGCGCCCTGGCCGCCGTCTTCGCGTCGCCCACGGAGCAGGCCAGTTCGGCCGAGTCGACGGCGGCCGCCCGCGAGCGCACCGGATCGCCGTCGGCGAGCACGTACTTCACCGCCAGCCGGAGCTGCACGGCGGCGCGCAGCGCGGTGTCGCCCTCGGAGTCCTCCATCGCGTGCACATAGATCTCGTCGAGGTTGGTGAGCCCCTGCCCCGCGGTGTCCAGCACCGCGAGCCGGGCGCGGACCCGGTCGGCGGGGGCGGCGTCCCGGGAGAGGAGATCGGTGGCGGCCCGCACCGCCAGGTCGGCCCGTGCGGCGCGGGCGGCCTCCTCCGCCGCGTCCACGAGCCGGGCGATCCGCTGCCGTCCCTCCCGGCCGGGCGTGGACTCCGCGGCGAGGAGGGCGAGTTCGGCCGCCAGGGCGCTGTTGCCCCGGCGCCGCGCGGATTCGGCCGCCGCGGCCACCTCGGCCGCCAGCAGCTCGTCGGGCACGTCCGTGGCGAGAGCCCGGTGCCGGACCTCCTCCACCGGGTCGTCCACGACCCGGGCGAGGGCGGCGTGCCCCTGGCTGCGCTCGGTCCAGCAGGCGTCGTGGACGAGCGTCGAGGGCAGCACGCCGGCCGTGAAGGCCACGGACCCGTCCTCGGTGAGGGTGACCAGCCCGGCCCGCTCGGCCGTGGCCAGGTCGGTCTCCGCGGTGGGGCGGCCCGCCCGGCGGATCAGCGACGCCGACGGCCGCAGCGCGAGCGCGGCGAGCAGCAGCGTGCCGCGCACCGCGGGGGAGGCCACGCCGAGGAGCTGCCGCGCGAGGTCGCGGGCCCGGCCCGACAGCGACAGCGCTTCGGCGTGGTGCACCGGAGTCCGCGCGTCGGCGAGGGAGCGGCCGATGGCGAGCGCGAGTCGCGGGTTGCCGCCGCTGGCCCGGTGGATGCGGCCGGCCATCCGGGACGGGAGGCGGTGGTGGATGAGGAGTTCGGCGATCTCGTCGGCGTGCAGCGGCGGCACGTTCAGCACATCCGCCTCGGAGGGGACCCACAGCGGTTCGGGGCCTTCGCCCGGGGAACCGGGGCCGTACGCCTCCGCGGCGGGGGTCTCCACGGCGACCACCCGCAGCGCGGACGGGGTCAGATGGAGGGCGAAGCGCAGCAGGTCCGCGCTCTCCGGATCCATCCGCTGCACTCCGTCGACGACGAGCAGGACCGGGCAGCGGGCGGCGAGCGTACGGAGGATGCCGGCGAGGGCCAGTCGCAGGGCGATGCGGTCCCAGCCCCCCTCGGGCACGGGCGCCTCCCGGCACAGCATCGCCACGGCGGCGCGCTGCGGGCCGGGCAGCCCCCGCAGGACGTCCTGTCCCGTGGCCGCCGCGCCGCCGGGGCCGGTGCGCGGTCCGTCGCCGGTCACCGACGTGGCGACGGAGGCCACCAGCGTGGCGGCGGCCGCACCCGGGGTCCCGCGGTCGGTGGGGAGCGTGGCGAGCCACAGCACGTGTTCGCCGCGTGCCTCGGCGCGCGCCGCGATGGCGAGCGCCACCTCGGACTTGCCGACCCCCGCGGGGCCGGTGAGGAGGGCGCGCCCGCCGGTGTGCAGGACCCGGTCGAGGCGGTCGAGGAGCTCGGCCCGGCCGACCGGTACGCGGGGTCCCCCCACGCCGGCGCGCAGGGGCGGGTACGCACCGATGCTCACGTACCCCCACCACCCTCCGGCGCGCGGGCCCCCTGCCCGTTCGAGCAGAGAATACGAATCCCCTCGCCCCCGTCCAGGCCTGGTGTCCGGGATGCGGACAGGCCCCTCCCGGGCCGACGGCGGGGCGCGCCCGTGGAATGTGCCCACGAACGCGCCCCTGACCTGCATGGATACCGGTCGTACCGCTGTCTCAGAAGGTGAGACTCCAGCTGTCGATGTAGCCGGTGTCACCCGCTGCCACGTCGCGGACCTGAAGCCTCCAGGTCCCGTTGGCGACCTCGCTGGAGGCGTCGACGATGTACGTCGCGAGGACGTCGTCGGCGCTGTCCGAGCCGGACGAGGTCTTCAGGTTGCGCACGGTCCCGTCCGGGGCGACCAGGTCGATGACCAGGTCCCCGCGCCAGGTGTGCTTGATGTCCACGTCCACCTTGAGGGCGGCGGGGGCGTTGCCGGTGCGGCCGGTGACCGTGATCGAGGACGACACCGTGGAGTTGTCCGAGATCGTGACGTTCGTTCCGTTGGTGAACGTGGTGCCCGCCGGCGCGGTGACCGCGTCGACCGTCTTCGTCGCGTCGGCGATGCCGGCGCCGCAGCCGCCGGTGCAGGTGCCGGGGAGCGGACGGGCGTTCGCCTTGATCGCCGACTCGATGTCGGCCGGGGTCAGCGACGGCTTGACCGACTCCAGCAGGGCGGCGAGACCGGCGATGTGCGGTGCGGCCATCGAAGTGCCCTGGTAGGGCTTGTAGTTCTCGGCCGACTGGGTGGTGGTGCCCGAGTTCAGCGTGGAGAGGATGCCGTTCTCGGGGGTGGTCACCGTGCCGGGGGTGTCGGTGGCGCGGCGGGTCTCGCCGCCGGGCGCGGCGACGTCGACGATCGAGCCGAAGTTGGAGTAGAAGGAGCGGTTGCCCTCACGGCTCGTGGAGGCGACGTTGATGATGTTGGCGCAGTTGGCCGGGGTGAACCCGGACGCGTTGGCGTTGCTGTTGCCGGCCGCCACGACCACCGTGGAGCCGCGGGAAACGGCGCCGTTGATGGCGTTCTGGTAGACGCTGGGGCAGGTGGAGCTGGCGCCGCCGAGGCTGAGGTTGAGCACCTTCGCCGGGGTCGGGTTGGCCGGGACGCCCGGCACGCTGCCGCCGGAGGCCCAGGTGATGGCGTCGGCGATGTCCGAGGACGAGCCGCCGCACTTGCCGAGCACCCGCACGGGCTGGATCTTCGCGCTGTACGCGATGCCCGCGACGCCCTTGCCGTTGTGCGTGGTGGCGGCGATGGTGCCCGCGACGTGCGTGCCGTGCCACGAGGAGTTGCTCGCCTTGGAGCCGAGACCGCACTCGTTGTCGGTGGCGTTCCAGTCGCCCTCGTCCCTGGCGTTGGAGTCGCGGCCGTTGCCGTCCCGGGCGTCCGCGGAGCTGGAGATGAAGTCGTAGCCGGAGACGACGTTGGCGTCCAGGTCCGAGTGGGCGGCGTGGCCGGTGTCGATGACGGCGACGGTGACACCGCTGCCCGTGGTCTTGTCCCAGGCGCCGGGCACGTTCATGCCGCCGGTGGCCTCGAACAGGTCCCACTGCTTGGTGTAGTCGGTGTCGTTCGGGGTGACCGCCATCGCGTACGCGCGGATGTCCGGTTCCACCGAGGCGACCGAGGGGTCGGCGCGGAAGGCGTCCATGACCTCGGCGAGGTCCTTCTTCGAGGCCTCCCCGCCCAGGTCGACCAGCGCGGCACCGCCGGCGAGGCGGCGCTCGAAGCGCAGGTTCTCCCCGGTCTGGGCGGCCTTGGTCTTGGCGTCCCCGGCCGCGGCGGTGTTCGAACCCGCCTCCGGGGCCTGGGACTTGTAGGTGACGATGACCTTCTCCACGGGGGAGGCGGGCAGCCCGGTCATCGACTGCGAAGCCGGGGCGGGCTTCGGCGAGGGCTCCCCCGGGGCGGCGGCGAACGCCACGGAGGAAGTGGCGGCGGCACCCAGTATCGCGGCGCTCGCGGCCACGACGGATATGAGTCTCCGTCCGGAACCGTTCAAGATGATCCCTTTCAACTGACGGTGCGGAAGCAGAGGGGCGGCGCATGGCGTCCGCGGTCCGCTGTGGGGGTGCGATCCGTGGAGCCCCGGGCCGGGTTCGCCCGTGCGCCGCCTCCTGCATGACGGCCCCTGGTCGAGAGCCGCCACCGGACGTCACCCAGAGTTAACATGCACCTGACATTCAGGTAGGTGGCCGGGATCCGCCGGTGCGGCAGACAGTAGGGAACGCCGAGGTGAACCCGATACGGGGAAAACCCTTGTCGCCCCCTGCACGACCCCCCGTGAGCCGGACCGGGCCGCTCCCCTCACCCGCTGACCTGCGACGACGCTGCAACTCGAGCGTTCACCGGGCCCGGAGGGCAGCGCGGAGGACAATGGAGGCGGGAACCCTCGCCCACAACTCAGGGAGGTCGGCGTGGATGTCCTCGTACTGATCGGGCGCATCCTGTTCGCGCTCTTGTTCCTGTACTCCGCGGTGGGACACCTCACCCAGCACAAGCAGTTGGGCGCCTACGCCGCGTCCAAGGGCGTGCCCGCCGCGGAGGCCGCGACCCTGCTGAGCGGGCTGCTCATGCTCCTCGGCGGCCTGAGCGTCCTGCTCGGCGTCTGGGCGGACCTCGGCGCCCTGCTGATCGCGGCCTTCCTCTTCCCCACGGCGCTGATCATGCACGCCTTCTGGAAGGAGACCGACCCCCAGACGCGCCAGACGGAACAGATCTCGTTCCTGAAGGACACCGCCCTCGGCGGCGCCGCGCTGGTGATGACGGCCTTCTTCGCCCACGCGGGGCACGACCTCGGACTGACCCTCACCGGGCCCCTGCTCTCCATGGGATGAGCCGGGCGCCCTCGTCGTGGCGGCGTCTCCTCGCGCCGGGGGGCCGCTGAGCGTACGGCGGAACCGGACCCCGGCGGGGCGGGATCCGTGGCACCCGGCCCGGGTGCCACGGATCGTCCTCACACCCGGCCGGGGGACGGCCGGCTGCGCCGCACCACGCCGTCCGGCGGCCGGTCCCCCGCAACGGCGGCGGCCCGGTGCGCGGAGCGACGGGCTCAGCGCGCCCGCAGCCGGGGCGCCCGCGCGGCCGCGGAGACCGGCCTCCCGTCCCTCCGCAGGCCGTCCCGCAGCGCCTCCGCCCAGCGGGTCAGCCCGGCGACGTCGATCCCGTACGGCCCACCGGCCCCGTGCGGCC
This sequence comes from Streptomyces tirandamycinicus, assembly GCF_003097515.1. Classification (NCBI taxonomy): domain Bacteria; kingdom Bacillati; phylum Actinomycetota; class Actinomycetes; order Kitasatosporales; family Streptomycetaceae; genus Streptomyces; species Streptomyces tirandamycinicus. Next base: position 6,349,689 of record NZ_CP029188.1, read on the forward strand.
CACCGGCCCCGTACGGCGCGAGGGACTCGGCGCCGCGGGCCAGCAGCGCGGCGCCCCCCGTGGGATTGCCGCGTGCGGCATGCGTCAACCCCACCGCCAGCTGCGCCAGCCCCCGCCACAGCCCGCGCTCCTCGCCGGGCCCGGACTTCCAGGCGTCCTCCAGCACCTCATGGGCGTGGAACGGCATCCCCGCGTCCAGCAGCCGCTGCGCCTCGGCCAGCGTCTCCTCCGGGGAGCGGACCACCCCTTCCGGCTGCCGCTCCACGCCTTCCGCGCCGTACGGCAGCGGCCGGCCCAGCCCGTCCCGCGGACGCGCGCTGCGCGCCCGCCCCTCGTCATCGCGATCCCTCGACGTCCTGCTCACGCCCCGATTGTCACTCCTCACGCACGATCGGGCCCGACCGCGGACCCACGGCACACGGTGAGGGCCGTGTCTCCGAGCAGGGCGCGGATTGAGGTAATGTTCTCTTGCGCGCTCGGCCGGGGCAGGCCCCGGAGGGATCGCGCACCGGGACGTGGCGCAGCTTGGTAGCGCACTTGACTGGGGGTCAAGGGGTCGCAGGTTCAAATCCTGTCGTCCCGACGGTTTTGCGGGCCTTCGAGCCCGGATCCGGGCCCTGCCTCACCGCGGTGAGGCAGGGCCCTCGATCGTCTCCGGGGGCCGACGACCGCCTCCCCGCGTGCCGCTGCCCCGGGCCCGTCGATCACCGGCCGGTCCACGCAACGGCGGCCGGTCCGCAGGCCGCCCCGGGTACGGCCGGGCCCCGCCCCGTATCAGCGCACCATCGCGATCGCCGTGACCACCAGCCCGGATTCGACCAGCCAGCGCCCGTCGAACCCCTTCAGCGGCTGCCCGTCGACGACCGGTCCGTCCACGAGCAGCCGGGCGTGGAACGTGGCGTCGTCGGGGTCGATCGTGAGGACCGCCTCCTCGAAGTCCAGCCATCGCCGGGCCAGCGGGTACCAGGCCTTGTAGACACTCTCCTTGGCGCTGAACAGCAGCCGGTCCCAGCAGACGTCCGGGCGCACCGAGGCGAGCCGGTCCAGCTCCACGCGCTCCTCGGGCAGGGTCACCAGGTCGCGGACTCCCCGGTCGGGCAGGGGCAGATGGGGCTCGGCGTCCAGGCCGATGGTCAGCACGTCGGCGGCGCGTGCCACCGCGGCCGCCCGGTAGCCCCGGCAGTGCGTCATCGCGCCGACCGCGCCGTCCGGCCACTGCGGGGCCCTCGCGGCCCCGGGCAGGATCGGTCCGGGCGCGAAGCCGAGTTCGCCGAGCGCCTCGCGGGCGCACGCCCGTACCGTGCCGAACTCCCGCTGCCTTTCGGGCACGGCGTTCGCCACGGCTGCCCGCTCCTCGGGATACATCTCCGGCACCTTCGGGTCCCCGAACGCCTCACGGACCGCGATCGGCGGGGGAAGCAGCTTGCCGATCACGAGCGCGCTCCGTCCGGTACCAGCGGGAAGACCTCCACGGGACGGCCGGGCGTGCCCTGGCGCCCGCGCCACTCCCGCGGATAGCCGAGGGACACCTCCTGGTGCGGCACGCCCTCCCACCAGATCAGCCGGGGGATGTGCAGATGGCCGTAGACGACGGCGGACGCGCGGAACCGGCGCGGCCAGTCGGCCGTCGCCTCCGTCCCGCACCACAGGGCGAACTCCGGGTGCCACAGGACCCTGGTGGGCTCGCGGACCAGCGGAAAGTGGTTGACCAGCACGGTCGGCAGCTCCGGCGGAAGCTCGGCCAGCCTGGCCTCCGTGATCTCCAGCCGGGCACGGCACCAGGCGTCCCGTGACGCATGGGGATCGGGGTGCAGCATGAACTCGTCCGTGCACACCACACCGGCCTGCTCCGCGATCGTCAGGGCCTCCTCCTTGGAGCGCGCTCCGTCGGGCCGGAAGGAGTAGTCGTACAGCACGAAGAGCGGGGCGATCGCCACCGGCCCGCCGGGGCCGTCCCAGACCGGGAACGGGTCCTCGGGAGTGACGACGCCCAGCTCCCGGCAGAGCTGCACCAGATGCTCGTAGCGCCGCTCGCCGCGCAACCGCACCGGATCGTCGGGGGGCGTCCACAGTTCGTGGTTGCCCGGCGCCCAGATCACCTTGGCGAACCGTCCGGCCAGCAGCTCCAGCGCCCAGCGCACATCGGCGACGTACTCGCCGACGTCCCCGGCGACCAGCAGCCAGTCCCCGTCCGACTCCGGGTGCAGCGCTTCGACGATCTCGCGGTTCTCGGCGTAGCGGACATGCAGGTCGCTGACGGCCACGAGCCGGGGGCCGCCCCGGGCGCCGCTCCCGGCGGGGACCTCCGCCGGTGCCTGCGGACCACCACGGACCTCATAGCTCACGGTGCACTTCCCAGCTCCTCGGTACGACGGCGGTACGACGGCGGTACGACGGCGGTACGACGGTGCAACGACGGCGGGTGCCGGGCCGGTTCCCGGCAGGACGGCGTACACCGGGGGCCGGGCGGCCCGCCCGCGGGCGACCGGCGGACCCGTGCCCGGAGCCAGGATACGCAGATCAGTTCACTCCGAGAGACCACTGCCGTACGGGGCGTACAGGTCGAGCAGCCGCACCCGGGCCGAGTGCAGCCGATGGGCCAGAACCCGCCCGACCCACTGGCCTATCGCCGAGCCGAACGCGGGGTCGGCCTCCATCAGACTGCGGACGGGCACCGCGTCGAACTCCTGGGCGCGCACCGGGGTCATGGCCTCGGCGCCCAACTGCCAGACGTACGGCGGGAAGAGCCAGGACCAGCCCACGAGCTCGCCGAAGCCGAGGTTCTCGATCACGGCGGGACGGCGGCCGGGAACCCGGATGTCCAGCGTGACGGTGCCGGACCGGATGATCCAGAACCGGTCGGCGAGGCGGCCCTCCTCGAAGACGCGGGCTCCTTCGGGGAACTTGACGTCCCTGGCCATCTCCATCAGCCGGCCGCGGTGCTCGGTGGAGAGGGCGGCCGTGATCCGTATCGAAGAGCTGCTCATCGCTAAGCCTCCGTTCGCCTCAAGGCCATCGTGAGCCGTCCGGGCGCCGAACGCACGGCCTGCGGCGGCATGGCGTGACCGCCGCCCGGTCCGGCGAGTCGAGGCGTCCCCGAGCCGGAGGGTCCGTGGTACGGGACGTCCGCCGGGCCGGAGGGTCCGTGGTACGGGACGTCCGCCGTGCCGGAGGGTTCGTCATGGGGGGGAGGGGCGGCCGTGCCATGGCCCGAGCCGCCCCCGCGCACCGGGACGGCACACAGGGACGGCACACAGGGACGGTCGTACCGCGGCCCGGGAACGGGAGCGGCGTGCGGGGCCGGGCCGCCTGGCCACGCGGCTCACCGGGGCCAGTCCTTGGTGATCTCGAAGCTGTGGGACTCGCAGCCGAGGATCCGGCCGTCCTTGTCCGCGAAGGTGCCGGTGACCTGGTAGACGTCCCGGGCCATGTGGCCGATGGGCAGCCGCTCCGGTGGCAGCACGATCTCGTAGGGGCCCCCGCGCCGGTAGTCGCCGAGCAGGATCTCCTGATGGCCGACCGTCACGCCCTGACGCGTCCGCTCGTCGATGAACCGCAGCCCTTCCAGGTCCCGGCCGGTGCCCACGGCGAACTCCAGCCGTACCCGGAACTCCGAGCCCTCCCGCAGCACCAGCGGTGCGGGCGGCGGCCCGGCGCCCCCGTCCTGTGCGGGCGCGAGACGTACGGGCATGTCGGGGCGTCCCTCCACCTGGATCGTCACGCCCAGCAGCTCGAAGTCCGAGGTCACGTTCATCGCATGCGCCAGCTTTCGCCGCTTGTAAGAAGAATCGACCGGTATTTCAGCCTAGCCATCCATTCGCCGGGTAGGCGCCGCATGAGGCCCGGCGTACCGGGGCGCGCCGAGGAGGGCCCGGGCGGCCGAGCCGTCGCGAGCCGCCGGACGCGAGCCCGCCGGGCGGGAGCGAGGCCGAGGAGGCGGTGCGATAGTCGGGGTTGTCGCCGGCGGGGACGGACCCGGAGCGCCGGCAGTGACGGAGAACCGCCAGGAACGGAGAACCGGCAGGGACGGAGAGCGTCGCATGGTGGCAGGACAGGACGGTCGGCCCGGTGGCGGCGACGGCCGGTTCACGGTAACGGTACGGCCGGGTCCCGAACCGGGCACCGTGGTCGTCGAACTCGTCGGTGAGCTCGACCACGACACGGCGGAACCGCTGCGCTCGGCCCTGGAGGACGCGATCGGCGGCGGGGCGCGGCGGATCGTGGTCGACTGCGCCGAGCTGCGGTTCTGCGACTCCACGGGGCTGAACGTGCTGCTGCGGGCACGGCTCGCCGCCCAGGGCGGCGAGGCCCGGGTGGAGCTCGCCGCGCTGCGGCCGCAGGTGGCCCGGATGCTCGCCATCACGGGTGCGGGGGCGGTCTTCCCCCGGTACGCCAGCCTCGGCGAGGCGTTCGCCGGCCCACGGCGGGAGTGACCGTGAGCGCGGCACTTCCCCGGCAGGACCGGACCCGTCGCCTCGGCATCTCGGGGACGAGGGGTGTGGTCGGCCGCTGCCGGGACTTCAGCGCGACGGCCCTCACCGACTGGCAGTGGCTGCCCCCGGGAGGTCTCGCCCGTCCTCCGTCGGACGACCCGTACGCCTGGGACACGAGCACCGACACCGAACCGGACTGGGACGAGGAACGGCGGGCGGTCGCCGAGGACGTCCTGATGGTGGTCTCCGAACTGGTCACCAACGCCTGTCTGCACGCCGGAGGGCCGCTGGAGCTGGTTCTCGACTGCACGCCCGAGCGCCTCCGCATCGAGGTCAGCGACGCCAGCCCGGTAGCACCCCGGCCGCGCCCGCACCCCGACCCCGCGGTGCCCGGCGGGCACGGTCTGGTGGTGCTGGGCCGGCTCGCCCGTGCGTGGGGCTCGGTGCGAAGCGCCTCGGGGAAGACGGTGTGGGCGGAGGTCGCGGCACCCCGTCCGCCGTGAACGGGCACGGGGCGCCGAGCCGGTCTCCCCGTGCGAGAGTCGTTAGTGGGGCCGGGACCGGCGGGCTGCCGCGGGGCCGGGCCCCGGCAGCGGGACGCAGGACGAGCCGGGACCGGCGGGCTGCCGCCGGGCCGGGCCCCTGCCACGGGACGCAGGACGATTCGGCACACGAGGTCGGCCATGGATGAACCCGGACGCACTCGGACCCATACGGGGCGCGAGCACCCGGAGGGGGCCCGGCCACCGGCGGAGCTGAGCGAGGAAGGGCTCAGGACGATCCTGGCCGGGCTCGCCGCGGTGCGCGACGGCGACTTCTCCTCCCGGCTCCCCGAGGAGGCCGGCGGGATCATGGGGGAGATCGCCGCCGTCTACAACGGCATGGCCGACCAGCTGGCGCTGGTCGCCTCCGAGGTCACCCGGGTCGCCAGTGAGGTGGGCGGCGAGGGGCGGCTCGGCGGGCACGCCCGGGTGGAGGGCGTGGGAGGGGTCTGGCAGGAGCTGACCACGGGTGTGAACACCATGGCCGACAACCTCACCTCGCAGGTGCGGTCGATCGCCCAGGTCGCCTCCGCGGTCGCCCGGGGCGACCTGACGCAGAAGATCCGGGTCGACGCGCGGGGGGAGATCCTGGAGCTGAAGGAGACCATCAACACGATGGTCGAGCGGCTGTCGTCGTTCGCCGAGGAGGTCACCCGGGTGGCCCGCGAAGTGGGCACCGAGGGCGATCTGGGCGGTCAGGCCACCGTCCGCGGGGTGTCCGGCACCTGGAAGGACCTCACCGACAACGTCAACTCCATGGCTACCAACCTGACCAACCAGGTACGGAACATCGCGCAGGTCACCACCGCGGTCGCCCGGGGCGACCTCACCCGCCGGATCGACGTGGACGCGCGGGGGGAGATCCTGGAGCTGAAGACGACCATCAACACCATGGTCGACCAGCTGTCGTCGTTCGCCGCCGAGGTCACCCGGGTCGCCCGGGAGGTCGGCAGCGAGGGACGGCTGGGCGGCCAGGCCGAGGTCGAGGGCGTCTCCGGCACCTGGAAGCGGCTCACCGAGAACGTCAACGAACTGGCCGGGAACCTCACCCGCCAGGTCCGCGCCATCGCGGGTGTCACCAGCGCCGTCGCCGAGGGGGATCTGACCCGCTCGATCACGGTGGAGGCGCCGGGCGAGGTCGGAGACCTCAAGGACAACATCAACGCGATGGTGGAGTCGCTGCGCGCCACCACCCGCGCCAACGAGGAGCAGGACTGGCTCAAGACCAATCTGGCCCGGCTCGCCGGACTGACGCAGGGCAGCCGCGACCCCGTCCAGGTCGCCCACGTGATCATGGAGGAGCTGCCACCGCTGGTCTCGGCACAGTACGGGGCGTTCTTCCTGGCGGCACCCGCGGGTGAGGGGCCGGGCGACGGTGACGGCGACGGCCGGGGTGAGGGGGTGGGCGAGGTGGTGGGGGAGGCCGGAACGGAGCTCGTGAGGATCGCCTCCTACGGCGCACCGACCGCGGCGGCGTCCGAGCCGCCGGTACGCTTCCGGCTCGGGGAGTCCCTGGTCGGGCAGGCCGCTCTCAGCCGCCGCACGGTGGCCGTGGACGACCTGCCGCCCGGCTATGTCACGATCTCCTCCGGACTCGGCGCAGCACCGCCGGCGGCGCTGATCGTGCTGCCGATCCTCGTCGAGGACCAGGTGCTCGGTGCCGTGGAACTCGCCTCTGTGCGGCCCTTCTCCGGTCTCCACCGCGACTTCCTCGACCAGTTCGTCGAGTCGGTCGGCGTCGTCGTGAGCTCCCTGATCGCCCATGCCCGCACCGACGAGCTGCTGGAGCAGTCCCAGTTGCTGACCGCCGAACTGCGCGCCCGTTCGCAGGAACTGCAGGTCCGTCAGGAGGAGCTGCAGAGCTCCAACGCGGAACTCGCCGAGAAGGCCGCCCTGCTGGCCGACCGCAACCGCGACATCGAGCGCAAGAACCTGGAGATCGAGCAGGCCCGGCAGGAGCTCGAGGAGCGGGCCAAGCAGCTCTCCCGTACGTCGATGTACAAGTCCGAGTTCCTCGCCAACATGAGCCACGAGCTGCGCACCCCGCTCAACAGCCTGCTGATCCTTGCCCAGTTGCTCGCGCAGAACCCCGAGGGGAACCTGACGGAGAAGCAGGTCGACTACGCGGAGGTCATCCACTCCGCGGGCTCGGACCTGCTGCAGCTGATCAACGACATCCTCGACCTGTCGAAGGTCGAGGCGGGGAAGATGGACATCCACCGGGAGCCGTTCGCGCTGGGGCGGCTGCTGGAGTACGTCGAGATGACCTTCCGGCCCCTGGCGACCGAGCGTGAACTCGGGTTCCGGGTCGTCACCGCGCCCGGGGTGCCCGCGGAGATCACCACGGACGAGCCGCGGCTGCGGCAGGTGCTGCGCAACCTGCTGTCCAACGCGCTGAAGTTCACCGAGCGCGGCGGAGTCGAACTCCGGGTCCAGACGGCGGCCGACGACGAACTTCCCGACCGGCTGCGAGGTGTGCCGGTGGTCGCCTTCCGGGTGCGGGACACCGGCGTCGGAATCGCACCGGAACACCTGGACACCATCTTCGGAGCGTTCCAGCAGGGCGCCCTGGCGACCGGCCGCCGCTACGGCGGCACCGGGCTGGGACTCTCCATCAGCCGGGAGGTCGCCCAGCTCCTCGGCGGGGTGATCGTCGCCGAGAGCCGGCTCGGTGAGGGCAGCGAGTTCACCTTCTACGTGCCCGTCGGCGGCACCCTGCCGCGCGGCCCGGCCTCCGGAGCCCGCGAGGGGCCGCTCGAGCGGGGCGGAGAGGCCCCGGCCGCCGGCGGTGGGTCGCTCGCGGGGCGCGTGGTCCTGATCGTCGACGACGACGTGCGCAATGTGTACGCGATCACCGAGATCCTGGAGGCGGAGGGGGCGCATGTGCTCACGGCGGCCGACGGGCGTTCCGGGATCGAACTGCTCACCGCGCACCGGGAGGTGGACCTCATCGTGATGGACGTGATGATGTCCGGCATGGACGGCCACACCGCCACCGCCGCGATCCGCGGGACGCCCGGCTTCTCCGACGTGCCGATCATCACCGTCACCGCCAAGGCGATGCCGGGGGACCGGGCCCGCAGCCTGGAGTCCGGGGCGAACGACTACCTCACCAAACCCGTCGACGCCCACGACCTGGTCGAGCGCGTACACCACTGGCTCGACCGCGACTGAAGGGGCCGGGGAGGGGGACCGCGACTGACGGCCGGTCGCCGTCAGGACACCCGGACGACCACCAGGCTCGTGTCGTCGTCGGTGTCACCGGTCACCGCGGCCAGCAGCGCGTCCGCCTGCTCGTCCAGGTCGGCGGGTTCGAGCCGCTCCACCGCCCGCCGCAGCCTGTCCAGTCCCTGGTCGATACCGGTGCGCCGGCTCTCCACCAGCCCGTCCGTGTAGAGCATCAGCGTGTCCCCGGGCTCCAGCCGCGTCACCGTCTCCTCGTACGCGACGTCCGGGACCGCGCCCAGCAGGATGCTCCGCGGCGGCTCGAGCAGTTCGGCGGCACCCTCACGCAGCAGCACGGGCGGCAGGTGGCCGGCGCTGGCCCAGCGCAGCGTGTGGTCCGACGGGTCGTACAGGCCGCAGACCGCGGTGGCGGTCGGACGCCCGTGCGTGTGCAGGGTGACCTCGTTGAGCCAGGCCATCAGACGGCCCGGGGTGTGGCCGGTGAACGCCAGTCCGCGCAGGGCGTTGCGCAGCGCCACCATGCCCGTGACCGAGTCGATGCCGTGCCCCGCGATGTCCCCGGTCACCACGAGCACCCGGCCGTCGGGCAGCGGGAGGACGTCGTACCAGTCGCCGCCCACCCGGTACTCCTCGGCGGCCGGCCGGTAGCGGGCCGCGACCTGCAGACCGGGCAGCCGCTGCAGTTCCGGCACCTCCGGGACGATCGCCTGCTGGAGCTGGAGGACGAGCTGCTGCCGCAGCGCGGCCTGGGTCTGCGCGGCGGTCAGCCGGTCGAAGGTGGCGCTCAGCGCGATCTCCGTGTGGTGCTGCGCCGAGACGTCCTGGTACACCCCGGTGATGCCGGTGAGCACACCGCCGGTCAGCAGCGGCTCCGCGGCGATCCGCAGATGTCGCAGCCCGCCGTCCTCCCGGACCGCCCGCACCACGATGTGGCCGCCCTCCCGGCGCTGTGTCAGCTCCGTCAGCAGCTCGTCGAGCTTGCCGGTGTCCTCCCGGTGCAGCTGCGGGGCCAGCCGCCGCAGCGGCACCGGGGAGGTGCCCGGCTCCAGCCCGAAGACGCGGTAGGCCTGCTCGCTCCACCGGGACTCCCCGGTGATCAGGTCGTCCTCGAAGGCGGCCAGGTTCTCCAGCCGGCCGAGCACCCGGCTGAGGGACAGCCCGGGATCGGTGGCGCCGTGCCAGAGCACCAGCGTGCGATCGGGGCCGACCGGGAGCACCCGCACGTCGTGCAGCGGGTCGGGGTCGCCGGCCCGGTGCCGCACGGGCACCCGGGCCGCCCGCTGCGGCGCCGCCGACTCCCGCGCGGCCGCCGCGAGCCGCGCGAGGTCGGCGTGCATGGCGGGGAACACCTGGGCGAGCTGCCGGCCGGCGGGACCGTGCACATGGCGGACCGAGTCCAGCGCGGGCCGGTTGAGGTGCTCGACGTGCAGCGTCCCGCTCTCCGGATCGGCGCGCAGGGCCATGGCCGGATGCGTCAGCAGATCGAGCAGCGGGGTGAGCGCCCCGGGCTCGGCGGTGCCCGGAGGGCCCGCGTCCAGGATTCTCGCCGCCGGTGCGGCCAGACCGGTCAGCGCCCGCCGGACGGGCTCGTCCAGGGCGGCGGGGCCCGGCCAGTCGACGAGGGCGAGCCCCGTCACCACACCGCGCTGGCGCAGCGGCAGGACGGCCCGCGCGGAGTCGGGTGCCGGGCCCGGCAGTGCCTCGGCCGAGACCGTGCCGTCGGGCAGCCACAGGGGCGTTCCCTCGCCGAGCACCCGGTGCAGAGTGCTGCCCCCGGTCGGCGGCACCCAGCGCCAGTGGGACGCCTCCAGCGGGTTCGCCCCGGCCTGGCCGGCCAGCTGCAGGCAGTCCGTCTCGGTACGGCGGAACAGCCACAGCGCCCTGGCTCCCAGCGGCCGCATCCCGCCCTTCAGGAGGGTCGCGGCGATCTCGTCGACCGTGCCGCCCGTCTGCGCCGCGGCCTCGGCGCCGGCCTCGACCAGCCGCGCTCTGCGGTCGGCGGTCCCGGCCTCGTCGTACTCGGGCCGCGCAACGCCGTCGACGGTCCGCGGGCCGGTGTCTGTCCCGGGCGCCGGGCCTGCGGCGGTACCCGGCGTGCCGGTGGCGCCGTTGACGATGTCGGCGGCGAGGTCCTCCGTGCTGACGCCCGTCGTCTCGGCCAGCCGGGCCAGGTGGTCCGCGGCCTCACCCGGGGTGAGGGAGTGCTGTGCGACGAGTACGCCACCGGCCAGGTCGAGCAGATGGCGGCGGGCGGCGTCGCGGCGCAGCGCGGCGAGTTCGGCGGTCAGCTGTGTGACCGCGTCGGCCAGCCGGTCCGGCTCCGGCTCGACCGGCCCCTGCTCGGGCTTGGTCATGGCGTCTCCAGCGTGGCGAACCGGGTTCTACCCGTGCGCGGCGACCCGGGCGCCGGGCCGCCGGGCACCCGGCGGCCCGGCACCGGACGGCCGCCGGGCCCGGAGACGGGCCCGGCGGCCGTCGCCCCGGCGGTCAGGTACCACGAGGCCGGTCCGCCCGCCGGTCCTGCGGGCCCCGGGGGCGGTGCGTCTCCTGCCGCGGACGCGCGGGCGCCCCGGCGCCCTCGGCGTCGCTCTGGCGGCGCAGTTCTTCCGCCCTGCGGTGCAGCCGGGCGCGGTGTTCGGGATCCCTGCAGCGCTCGGCGCCGCGGGTGAGCTCGTCGGCCATGAACCGGAGCTCCTCGGACGTTCTGACCGGTTCGCGTGCTGTAGCCATGGCTCCTCCTTCCGGGCCCGGACGCCTGACGGGGCCGGGCCAGGGGCCATCTGCCAGGCAAACACGGCAGAGCCGCACCCGCATCCTCTTCCGTCACCCGGTGTGACGAAGGTGCGTCCCACCGCGCCCGGCCCGTGCCCGGAGCCCCGTCCGGCCTGCACCCGGTCTGCACCCGGCTTGCATCCCGCCTGTGTCAGGAGCGCACCCGGCCCGTGCCCGGCCCGCGCCCGGAGCGCTCTAGGAGGGCCTGCGCCCGTACGCGGGGGCGTCCGCCGCGGGGCGGTCGCCCCCGCGGCCGCGGGGCCCGTTCCGGGACCGGCCGCGGGGCCCGTTCCGGGACCGGCCGCGGGGCCCGTTCCGGGATAACCGGGAGGAACCCGGGCAGGTGCGGTGTGTGAGGGAAGGGAGCCGAGTCATGACACAGCTGGTGAAGGACGTGATGACGACCGGAGTGCTGACACTCCCGCCCGAGGCGTCGCTCGTCGAGGCAGCCCGGCTGATGCGTGACATGGATGTGGGGGACGTCCTCGTCGCGGACAGCGACCGGCTGCTGGGTGTGCTGACGGACCGGGACATCACGGTGCGGTCGGTGGCCATGGGGCACAACCCGCACTACATGCCGGTCCGCTCCGTGTGCACGCCCGACGTCCTCACGGTCGGCCCGGAAGTGGACGCCGCACAGGCGATGAGGGCCATGAGGGACCACGGGGTGCGCAGGCTCGCGGTGGTGGAGGACGGCCGTCCGGTCGGGGTCGTCAGTCTGGGAGACCTCGCGAGGGCGCGGGAGCCGGGATCCGTCCTCGCCGGCATCAGCGCGGCCCCACCGAACAACGGGGCCTGAGCCGGGGCGTCACAGGTGCCGGTTCGCGTAGTGCTGCTCGATGAGCCGGACGGTGGCCGCGTCGTCGTCGTACCGCCCCTGCTCGAAGTCCGGTGCCTGCCTGATCCGCTCCTTGGCGCAGTCCAGGTGAACCGCCCTGCGCTCGTGGTCGATGCGGGAGACCAGCCCCGCCGGGACCAGCCGTCGGTGGCCGAAGACCCACGGCCCGGTGTCCACGACGAGGTACGCGCGGCCCACGTCCCCGGAGTGCTCGTCGATCTTGCCGATGGATCCGTCGGTTGCCTCGACGCGGTACCCGGCGAGCCGCGCGCCGGGTGCGTGTCCCGAACCCTCCGGGAAACTCCAGATGCCTGCGCCCACGGCGCCGTCCTTTCCTCCGGGGCCGCGCGTGCATCCGGCAGGGGCGGCGCGGCCGGTGGCATTCTCCTCGGCCCGGGCGGGCGCCGGCTCAGGGCTCCGGCCGGCCGTCGTCCGCGAGCAGCGCCGCGCGCAGATCGGCGAGGACGTGGGCCAGCAGCCGGGAGACGTGCATCTGCGAGATGCCGAGCCTCTCGCCGATCTCGGACTGGGTCAGGTCGTCGCCGAACCGCAGCGACAGGATGGTGCGTTCGCGTTCCGGCAGCCGGGCGATCAGCGGTTTGAGGCACTCCAGGCACTCGACGACGTCCAGGGCCGGATCCTCGTCGCCCAGACGGCGGGCGAGGGGGCTCTTGCTCTCGTCGTCCTCGAGCGGCTCGATCGAGCGGGCGACGTAGCCGTTGGCGGCCTGCTGGCCCTCCAGGACCTCCTCCTCGGTGAGTTGGAGGTGGGCCGCCAGTTCCGCCGGAGTGGGCGCGCGGCCCAGGTCCTGCTCCAGGACGTCGTACGCCTTGGCGAGGTCCAGCCGGAGCTCCTGGAGCCGCCGCGGTACGCGCACCGCCCAGCTGGTGTCGCGGAAGAACCGCTTGATCTCGCCGACCACCGTGGGCAGGGCGAAGGAGGTGAACTCGACCTCGCGCTCGACGTCGAAGCGGTTGATCGCCTTGATCAGGCCGACCGTGCCGACCTGGACGATGTCCTCCATGGGCTCGCTGCGGCCCCGGAACCGGGCGGCGGCGTACTTCACCAGGCTGAGGTTGAGTTCCACCAGCGTGTTGCGGACGTACGAGTACTCCGCCGAACCCTCCTCCAACGTACGGAGCCGCCGGAACAGGGCGAGCGAGAGGGCGCGCGCGTCGAGCGCGCTGACGGTCCGGAAATCCGGGATCTCCGGCAGATCGTCGAGCGTCGCCGGGCGGTTCGGCCGTGTGGCACCGACGCCGGATCCGCGGGTGGGGAAGCTGGACATGGGCGTCCTCCGACGGGAGGGGGCCGACGCCACCGGCGGTGACGGGACCGCCGGTCGGGCTCCGCCGGCCTGGTACCCAAATGTACCTTTTTGACGCGTCTGATGTTCGGCGCACCGCAGGTAACCCGGTGCCGTCGGCGTCTGGGGGACCGGGATCCGCCTACGCGCGGTGAGTGTTCGCCGACCGTGGGTGGCCGCGGCGGCGGCGGTCGTGCTTGCGGGCGCGGTCGCGCCCGCGGTGGCGAACGGCGGGGGAACGCGACCCGCCGTCAGGGCAGGTAACGCTCCAGCGCGGCGGCGCCCTTCTCCGCGATCTCCTTGCGGGCGCGGGCCACGTTCTCGGGCGTGCACTCGCGGCCGGACGCCATCACCAGGTCCTCGGGGTCGAAAGGCCGTTCCGAACCGGTGAAGAACTGAGCCGGCCGCTGCCTGCTCTCGGGCTGCTGCTCTCCGGTGTTGTCCTGCTTCATGATCTGCCTCCGGGCTCATCCCGTAGCTGGGGGACTGACTACCAGCATCACGCGGTATCCCGTGCGATGCAGCCCGGCGGGCGAAGGCGGGCGCGAACGCGGCCCGTTGTGAGCGGACGGCTACGCCCCGCGAGGTCGTGGACCGCGACGGCGATGTGGACGCCCGCGGGCCCGGCGAGGGGCCCGCGGCGGCTCGCCGTACCCGGCAAGTCCCATCAGGCGATCGACGCCGAGACGATCGCGGCGACCGCGAGATTGCAGGACGCCGTGACCCAGACAGCCGGATGCGGCTCCGGCTCGACCAGCGTCGCGCCCAGCCTGCCGGGCGTCACCAGGTCCACCACCAGGAACGCCACGGCCATCAGCACCAGCCCCAGCATCCCGAACGCGGCCGTGGACGCCAGTCCCTTGACGAAGTCGTCATACGTCGTCCAGATCGAGGTGAAGACGATTCCGCCGATCCCCAGCAGTGCCGAACTCAGCAGCACCGCCGCGTTGCGGTTGCGCTGCTCCCAGATCAGGCGGCCGAGCCTGCCCGGCGTCAGCACGTCCACCAGGACGATTCCGAGGATCAGCAGCACGATGCCGAGGGCGCCGTAAGCAGTGGTCCGGCCGAGTCCGTTGACTATGTCCGTCATGGGGAAGAGGTCTCCGTCGTCAGGGATGATCGTGGTCGAGGCGCGGCAAAATGTATCGCACGCGCAGCGGACGCCGGCCTCACCGGACACCCCGTCACGCGGATGCCCCGGCCCCTCGACTGCTCTCCCCGCTCGCTCGCTCGACTGCTCGCCCGCCCGCTCGCGCGCGTCCGGCGAGGCGTCCGGCGGTGGGCCTCTGGGCGCGTTGCGGGAGCGGGTGCCGACGGGTTCGGCGCCCGTACGCGAAGCGAACTCCCGGCCCGGCACGGCGCGGTCGGCCCGGCTGGGCGCGGCCGGGGAGACGAGGGAGACGAGGGAGGGGAGGAAGGGGAGGGAGGGAAGACGAGGGCGGGAGGTACGGGCAGGACGTGCGCTGGCGGCGTACCGCGGTCACCGGCGGTTCATCCGCCGCCGTGCCCCGACGAGCACCACCAGCCCGGCGGCGCCCGCTGCCACCGCCGCGCCGGGCCGCCGCAGTACGCCGGACGCGACGCTGCGGGCCCTGCCTGCCGGCCCCGCATCCGGCTTCCGTGCCACCTCCCGGGCCGCCTCCCGTGCCCCGTTTCGCGGCGCGGTCCGCGCGGCGGCCGACCTCGCTCGCGCCCGTCCGGTCGCCCGCAGTGCCTTCTCCCTGGCCTGCGCGGCGACCGCCGAGGCCGTCGCGCCGATCCGGGACTTGGCGTCCGTCCCCGCCGTCGGTACCGCCACGGTGCCACCTGCCTTCGTCCGGGTCCTGGGTGCTCCGGGGCGGTTACCCACACCCGACGGGCCCACACGGGAGCCGCCTCCGGCCGCGACGCCATCCGGCGGGCCGCCTCCGGCCGCTTCGCCGGGCCGCCCGGCCTCCGCGCACGGGCCCTCGGCCTCCGTCCGGCAATGGTCCTCCTCGCTCCACGCCGAGGTGTCCCGCGGCTCGACGTACGGTTCCGCGTCCTTCGGGTGACCGCCGGCGATCGCCCGCTGGCGTGCGAGTTCGGCGTCGAACTCCAGCCCCAGCAGGACGGCGAGGTTGGTGATCCACAGCCACACCAGGAAGATGATGACTCCGGCGAGGGCTCCGTAGATCCTCTGGTAGGAGCCGAAACGGGAGGCGTAGAGGGCGAACCCGCCCGACGCCGCAACCCAGATGAGAACGGCGAGGGCGCTGCCCGGGGTGACCCAGCTGAAGCCGCGGCCGCGGGCGTTGGGTGCCGCCCAGTAGAGCAGCGCGATCATCAGCGTGACCAGGAAGACGAGCACGGGCCACTTGGCGATCGACCACACCGTGACGATGGTCTGCTCGATGCCGAGAGCCTCGCCCGTCCTGCGGGCGAGACCGCCGGTGAGCACGACGATCGCGGCGGAGAGCACGGCGAGCACCAGCAGGACGACGGTGAGGGCGAGCCGCAGCGGGGCGATCTTCCACAGCGGCCGGCCTTCCGGCATGTCGTACACCGTGTTGGACGCGCGGATGAACGCGGCGACGTAGCCGGAGGCCGCCCACAGCGCGAGGGCCAGACCGATCACGGCCAGCGCCGATCCGAGCCCCGTGTGCCCCTGCAACTGCTCCACCGCGCCGGTGAGGATCTCCCGCGCCGGGCCCGGGGCAAGCCGTCTGACCATACCCAGGACCCCGGTGGTCAGCCGCTCGCCCGCGGCGCCGAGCAGCGCCACCAGCAGGAGCAGCGCCGGGAACAGCGAGAGGATCCCGTAGTAGGTCAGTGCCGCGGCCCGGTCGCCCAGTTGGTCCTCGCGGAACTCCCTGACCGTTCCCCGCAGTACGGCCGCCCAGGACGTCCGCGGCAGCTCGGTGGGCTCGTCCGGCGCCCGGTACCGCACGGCCTCCTCCGGCCCCTCGTGGTGCCGGTCCGCACCGGGTCCGGCCCCGCGCCCCGGGCCCCGGGCCGGGTCCGGCCCCGACGTGCCCGAAGCGCTTGAGGTGGCTGACGTGGCTGACGTGGCTGACGTGCCTGATGTGTCTGACATGGGTGTCATATCCAGCCCGTAGCCGTCATTCGGGAGCGCAAACGGCGGCGGTGCCGGGAGGATCACCGGGCGTGCGGCCCGCCGTGCCTCTCGTGCGAGAACCGCCGTCCGATCACCAGCAGGTCGGCCGCGGCGACCACTGCCAGGACGCCGCACACCACGGCCAGCGCGACGAGCACCGACGGACTCGGGGAGTCCAGGGGGCCCGACGCATCGGCCCAGGCCGCGAAGAGCCCGGTGCCCGCGGCGAAGACGGGCAGGGCGACGAGTGAGAGCACCAGGCGCAGGGTCAGCGCGCTCCGTGCGGTGACGGGCTCCGTTCCGGTCCGGTGCGGCATGAGGCCTCCAGCGGTCGTGCCGGGCCCGGTGCCGGGCCGGATCGTGCCGGGCCGGGCGTCGCGGCGACGCCGGGCGGCCCTCGTGGCGGCGGACCCGATTCGTTCTCCTGCTTCCCCCGTACCCGCCGGGCGGGGGACCGAACACACCGGGCGCACTCCCCGCCGGTCACGGCACCCCCGCCGGTCACCGCATCCCCCGCCGGCCGGCGTGGCCGCCCTCGCGGCGGACCGCGCTCCACCGCGACCGGCCGGGTCAGTGACGCGTCTCCTCCGGCAGCACGCCGACGAACGGGTCGCCCTCGCCGGTGAAGGTGTAGGCGCCGTTGCGGATGCGTTCGATGAGGTCGCGGGTCCACTGGGCGCCGGAGTCGGCGGAGTGCAGCCAGAATCTCATGATCTCGCCGATGTGGCCGAGCTGCTCCGGGCCCTCCGCGGGGACGTAGTCCTTCACCACGGTCGCGCGCCACGCCTCGATGGCACGCACCCGCTCCGCGAGGAGGCCCAGGGCCTCCTCGCGGTCGAGGTCCACCATGAAGCCGAGCCCGGTGGTGAGCACGTCGGGCCTCTGGTCGTAGGCGGTGAGGGACTGCCGGAGCAGGGAGAAGTACTCCTCGGTGCCCCGCTCGGTGACCTCGTACTCGGTACGCGGCGGCCCGCCCGCCGTGGAGGGGGCGATCTCGTGCGCGCGCAGCAGTCCCTGCTTCGCCATCTGCTTCAGGGCGTGGTAGATCGAGCCGGGCTTGGCGTTGGACCACTCGTGCGCGCCCCAGTACTCCAGGTCGTTGCGCACCTGGTAGCCGTGGGCCCGCCCGTGCCGGCGGACCGCGCCGAGCACCAGAAGACGGATCGCTGACATGGGGCCAGCGTAGAGCCGGCCCGGTCAGCCCCAGGAGCTGCCCTGCTCCTTCGCGACCAGTTCGAAGGCCGTCGCGCCGTCCAGTGACTCGCGGACGATGTCGGCGTGGCCGGCGTGCCGGGCCGTCTCGCGGATCAGGTGGAGGCACAGCCAGCGCACGGAGACCCGGCCGTCCGGCGGGAACCAGGGCTGGTCCGGCAGGGCGAAGGTGTCGTCGAGGCTGGGCACCGAGCGGACGAACTCCTCCGTCCGGGCGGCGACCCCGTCCCAGTACGCCAGCTGCGACGCGAGGGTCTCGCCCTGGACCAGGCGGAAGCACTCGTGCCAGTCGCTCTCGTCCCGTACGACGGCCGGCGGCTCGCCCTTGGCCAGGGAGACCCACATCTGCTCGACCTCGGCGACGTGCTTCACCAGCCCGGCGAGGGACAGCTCGCTGGCGCTGGGGCGGGAGCCCGCCTGTTCCTCGGACAGCCCGAGCACCGCCCGGCGGATGCCGCCGCGCTGCTCGGCGAGGAAGGAGAGCAGCGCTCCGCGCTCGTCGCCGGGCTCCTCCGCGGGAACGTGAGTGACCATGACCGCCGCCTTTCACCGGGTGGGCCCGCATCGGGGCTCCTGCTGCCTGACGACGGCCACGCTACGGACCCTTGCGGTCAGGTTCCGTCCGCAAGGGTCCGCGCCTGCCGACTGCCGCGGAGCGGGGCCCGGGCTGCCTGCTGCCGCTCGCGGATGCTCGGGCCGCCTACTGCTGCAGGTAGAGGCTGAGGTGCCGTCCGGTGTGGGAGTGGGCGGCCTTCGCCAGTTCCGCCGGGGTGCCCGTGAAGACGATCTCACCGCCGTTGTTGCCGCCCTCGGGCCCGAGGTCCACGACCCAGTCGGCCTGGGAGATCACCGCCAGGTCGTGCTCGATGACGATGACGGTGTTGCCCCGGTCGACGATCCCGTTCAGCAGTCCGACGAGGTTGTCGATGTCGGACAGGTGCAGGCCGGTGGTCGGTTCGTCGAGGATGTAGACGGTGCCCGAGCCGGAGAGCCGGTCGGCGAGCTTGAGCCGCTGCCGCTCGCCGCCGGACAGGGTGGCCAGCGACTGGCCGAGCCCGAGGTAGCCGATGCCGGTCTCCATCAGCGCGCGGGCCTTGGCGCGCAGCGGGCCCGACGGGAAGAACTCCGCCGCGTCCTCGGCGGACATCTCCAGGACGTCGGCGATGTTCCTGCCGCGCACCCGGTGCCGGAGCACCGACTCCTTGAAGCGGCGCCCCTCGCAGAGCTCGCAGTGCGTGGTCACCGGGTCCATGTAGGCGACCTCGGTGATGAGCAGGCCGCGGCCCTCGCACTCCTCGCAGGCTCCCTTGGAGTTGAAGCTGAAGAGACCCGCGTCCTCGCCGCTGGCCTTGGCGAAGAGTTTGCGGATCGGGTCCATCAGCTTGAGGTAGCTCGCCGGGGTGGACCGCGAGGACCGGGGGATGGGCGACTGGTCGACGAACACGGCCCCCGGGTACTGCGCCCGGAAGGCGTGGGCGATGAGGGAGCTCTTGCCCGCACCCGCCACGCCGGTGACGGCGGTGAGGACTCCGGACGGGATCTCGGTGGACACGTTCCTGAGGTTGTTCGCCGTCGCGTTCACGATCGGCAGGGTCCGGCCCCAGGGGCGGGGGTTCTGCTTGATCCCTCCGGTGCGCCGCAGCCCCTGCCCGGTCAGGGTGTCGGCGGCGCGCAGCTCCGCACAGGTGCCTTCGAAGACGATGGTGCCGCCGTGGACGCCGGCCCGCGGTCCGATCTCGACGACATGGTCGGCGACCGCCATGACGTCCGGGTCGTGCTCCACGACGAGGACGGTGTTGCCCTTGTCGCGCAGCGCGCGCAGCAGGTCGTTGAGCCGGCTGACGTCGCGGGGGTGCAGGCCGACGCTGGGCTCGTCGAAGATGTAGGTCAGCCCGGTCAGTTCGCTGCCGAGGTGGTTGACGAGCTTGAGCCGCTGGCCCTCGCCACCGGAGAGCGAGGACGTGGACCGGTCCAGGGTGAGGTAGCCGAGGCCGATGGCCTGGATCTGCTCCAGCGTCTCGACGATGGTGTGGACGAGCGGTGTGTCGAGCCGTTCCCGGAGCGCGGCGACGACCTCGATCAGGTCGCTGACCTGCATCCGGCTCCAGTCGGAGATGTTGTGGCCGTCGATGCGGGTGGCGAGTGCCTTCTGGTTGAGCCTCGCCCCCTCGCAGGTGGGGCAGACGCCCTCGGTGAAGAACTCGGCCGCCTTGTCCCGGGCGGCCTTGCTCATGCCACCGGTGTCCTTCTTGAGGTGGCGGCGTACGAAGCTGTCGACCAGGCCCTCGTAGCGCAGCGACAGCACGTTGCCGTTGGGGTAGGTCACCTCGACCGTGCCGCCGCTGCCGTGCAGCAGGGTGCGCATCTCCTCGTCGGTGTAGTCGGCGAGCTTCTTGCCGGCGTCCAGGCCCTCGTAGTTGGCGTAGAACTGCCAGTTCGCGCTGCCGACGGTGTATCCGGGGAGGAGGATGGCGCCCTCGGCGATCGACTTCCCGTGGTCGGTCATCAGCTCGGGGCTGGGGCGGCGGGCCCGGCCGAGGCCCTCGCACTCGGGGCACATGCCCTTGGGGTCGTTGAAGGAGTAGAGCCAGGTCTGGCCGAGGCCGTCGTTGCCGTGGTTGGCGAAGAGCACGCGCATCACGGTGTAGACGTCGGTGACCGTGCCGACGGTGGAGCGGGCGTTGCCGCCGAGCGGCCGCTGGTCGACCACGACCGGGGTGGTCAGCCGGGTGACCGCGTCCACGTGCGGCCGTTCGAACTTGGGCAGGTCGTGCCGGATGTTCCAGGGGAAGGTGGCGTTCAGCTGCCGTTGGGCCTCCACGGCGACGGTGTCGAAGACCAGTGAGGACTTTCCGGATCCGGAGACGCCGACGAAGACCGAGATCCGGTTCTTGGGGATGACGAGGGAGACGTTCCTGAGGTTGTTCTCGCGGGCACCGACGACCTGAATGCCCTCGTCGGTTGCGGTGACCGGCGTCTGGTTCACAAAGCGTCCTCTCTGCGTTCGGTGAGTCGTCGAGGCGGTGTGACGCGTCGAGCTCACGGCAGCCGCGCGCGGACGGCGCGCAGCAGTTCGGGGTCCTGCGGGTCGACCGTGGGGCCGAAGCGCCCCACGCATGCGCCGGTGGACGAGACGAGGAACTTCTCGAAGTTCCAGCGCACGTCCCCGGAGTGGCCCTCCGCGTCGGCGAAGGGTGTCAGGGCGGTGTAGAGGGGGTGGCGGCCCGCTCCGTTGACGTCGGTCTTCTCGGTGAGCGGGAACGAGATCCGCCGTGCGGCGCAGAATCCGGCGATCTCCCCGGGGGTGCCCGGCTCCTGCTCGCCGAACTGGTTGCAGGGCACGCCGACGACGCTGAGCCCGTCCTCCCGGTGGCGGCGGGCGAGCGTCTCCAGTCCCTCGTACTGGTCCGCCAGGGCGCACCGGGAGGCGACGTTGACGACGAGCAGGGTCCGGCCGCGGTGCCGGGACAGCAGATCGGGCGTGCCGTTCAGTTCCGCGATGGCGATGTCGAAGACGGTCATGGCGTGCACGGTAGGTTCGTCCGCTCCGGGCGCGGTCGGCATCGCATCGCGGGGTCCTCGTGCTTCGCTCGACGGGCCGCCCGCCGGGAGACGGACGGGCAGGGGACCGCCCGGCGGGGGCGGACGGACCGGGATCCGCCGGACGGGAGCCGGACGGAGCGGGATCCCGCCCGACCGGAGCCGGACGGACCGAGGGGGTGTGAGCCGGCGCGGGGGATGGGCCGGCTCACACCCCGGTACGGGGCGTCCCTACCGGCTCAGGGCCCGGTACTTGCGGACGGCCAGCGGGAAGAACACCGCGAAGATCGCGATCGGCCACACGAAGGACATGAGCATCGCGTGTTCGGCGATCCAGGAGGTGCCGCCTACGCCGGGGTTGCCGAACAGCTCACGGGTCGCGTGGGCGGTCGACGACAGCGGGTTCCACTCGGCGATGGCCGCCAGCCAGCCCGGCATCATCTCCGGGGAGGCGAAGGTGTTGGCGACGATGCCGAGCGGGAAGAGCAGGGTGTAGACGGCGGAGGCGGCCTCGGGGGTGCTGATGATCAGGCCGAGGTAGATGCCGACCCACAGCAGTGCGAAGCGGAGCAGCAGCAGGAGCGCGAAGGCGCCCAGCGCCTGCCCGAACCCGTCGTGCCAGCTCCATCCGGCGATGACCCCGCAGCCCATCAGGATCATCAGGACGACCGTGCTGTAGAGCATGTTGACGATGCTCTGCCCGATGACCACGGAGGCCGCGGACATGGGCATGGAGCGGAACCGGTCGGTGACGCCCTTCGAGGCGTCGGCGGTGACGCCGGCCATGGTCTCGCCGATGCCGAAGGCCATCGACATGACGAACATGCCGGGCATCAGGAACTCCATGTAGTCCCCGCCGCCCTCGACCTGCATGCCGCTGCCGAAGATCCCGCCGAACAGCAGGACCATGAGGATCGGGAAGGCGAGGCCGGCCAGGATCTGGGTGGGGTTGCGGGCCCAGTGGGACAGTCCCCGGAGGGTGAGCGTCCAGGAGTCCGCGAGGATCCAGCCCAGTTTGGCCACCGGGTTCTTCGGCAGTTCGGGAACGATGATCGCGGTCATTACCGGGCGACCTCCTTGACGGTCCGCTCGGCGGACGTGGCCGATCCGTTGCCGGTCAGGTTGAGGAAGACCTCGTCCAGCGTGGGCCTGCGCAGGGCGATGTCCTCCGCCTCGATCCCGGCGTCGTCGAGTTCGCGGGCGACGGCGGTGAGGGCGGCGACCCGGTTGTCGACGACGATGCTGATGCGCCGGTTGTCGGTGTCCGTCTCGGGCTCGGAGCGCAGGAGCGCGCCGACCAGGCGGGAGCCGCGCTCGAGGTCGTGGGAACGGCGGAGCACGACGTCGATCCGGTCGCCGCCGATCTTGTTCTTGAGCTGGTCCGGGGTACCGGACTCGACGACCCTGCCGTTGTCGATCAGGGCGATCCGGTCGGCCAGCTGGTCGGCCTCCTCCAGGTACTGGGTCGTCAGCAGGACGGTTCGTCCTTCGGAGACCAGGCCGCGGACGGACTCCCAGACGTCGTTGCGGCCCCGCGGGTCGAGTCCGGTGGTGGGCTCGTCGAGGAACAGCACGGAGGGCGCCAGGATGAGGCTGGCGGCCAGGTCGAGCCGCCGCCGCATACCGCCGGAGTACTGCTTGGCCGGCTTTCCGGCGGCCTCGGTGAGGCCGAAGCGCTCCAGCAGCTCGTCCGCCCGGCTCCGGGCGTTGTGTTTGCCGATGTGGTACAACCGCCCGAACATCACCAGGTTCTGGCGGCCACTCAGGTCCTCGTCCACCGCGGCGTGCTGGCCGAGGAGCCCGATGCTGTAGCGGACCCGGGCCGACTGGGTGGCGACGTCGTGGCCGGCGACCCGCGCGGATCCCTCGTCGTACTTCAGCAGGGTGGAGAGGATGCGGACCGCGGTGGTCTTCCCGGCGCCGTTCGGGCCGAGGAGCCCGTAGACGACGCCTCGGGGTACCTCCAGGTCGAGTCCCGCGAGGGCCTCCTTGTCGCCGTACTTCTTCTTCAGAGCTTCGGTCTGGATCGCCAGGTCGGCGCCGCCCATGCCCGCCCCTTCTTTCGGGTGCTCAAATTTGGGTACCCGGCGAGCATAGAGGAGGGCGGCCTCGATATTCAAGTTTTAGTAACCCGCTTCGGAGTCCTCCTCCCGGGCGTCCCAGTGACCGCGGTGCGCGGCGTACCACTCGACCGTCTCGCGCAGCCCGTCCTCCAGTGAACGGCGTGGCGCGTACCCCAGCTCGCGGCGGATCTTCGAGTCGTCCACGGCGTACCGGAAGTCGTGCCCCTTGCGGTCCTCCACCCGCCGCACGAGGTCCCAGCCGGCTCCGCACAGGTCGAGGAGGCGGCCGGTCATCTCCCTGTTGGTCATATGGGTGCCGCCGCCGACGTTGTAGACCTCTCCCGGCCGGCCCCCGTCCAGCACCAGCCGCACCGCCCGGCAGTGGTCGTCCACGTGCAGCCACTCCCGCAGGTTCGAGCCGTCCCCGTACAGCGGGACCGGCCGCCCGTCCAGGAGCCGGGTGACGAACAGCGGGACCAGCTTCTCGGGATGCTGGCCGGGCCCGTAGTTGTTGGCGCACCGGGTGACGCGGACGTCCAGGCCGTGGGTGCGCCAGTACGACCGGGCGATGAGGTCGGCCGCCGCCTTCGACGCCGCGTACGGCGAGTTGGGCAGCAGCGGCTCGTCCTCCGTCCAGCGCCCCTCGGCGATCGAGCCGTACGTCTCGTCGGTGGAGACCTGGACGAAGACGCCGGTCCCGTGCCGCAGCGCCGCCTCGAGCAGGGCCTGCGTGCCCAGCACGTTCGTGCGGACGAAGGCCTCGGCACCCGCCACCGACCGGTCCACGTGCGACTCCGCCGCGAAGTGCACCACCGCCTCTTGGCCCGGGAACACCTTCTCCAGCAGCGTGGTGTCGCAGATGTCGCCGTGCACGAACGTCAGCCGGGGGTGGTGCCGGGGCAGGTTGTTCCGCGTCCCGGCGTAGGTGAGCTTGTCCACGACGGTCACCCGGTCGTCCTCGTGCCCGGGGTACCCGCCGCTCAGCAGCGTTCTGACGAAGTGCGAGCCGATGAAGCCGGCCGCACCGGTCACCAGGATGTTCACGCTTCTCCCGTCCTCGTCGCGTCAGCGGGCCGCCGCCACCGAGCGGTGACGTGCCGTCAGCTTCTCCAGGGTGGGCACGACCTCGTTGGGGCTCGGCGACGACAGCATGGCCAGGCGCAGCCGCCGCGCCCCCTCCGCGAACGAGGGGTCGTCGAGGATCCGCACCAGCTTGTCGCGCAGGACGCCGACGGTCAGTCCCTCGGAATGCAGGTGCAGGCCCGCACCCAGCTCCTCCAGCCGTCGGGCCCGGTAGATCGCGTCCCACATCCAGCCCAGCGCCACCTGCGGCACGCCGTAGGCGGCGGCGGTCGCCCAGGTGCCCGCGCCGCCGTGGTGCACGATCGCCGAGCAGGTGGGCAGCAGGGCCAGCAGCGCCACGTGGTCGACGACCCGCGCGTTGTCCGGCACCCGCGACACCTGGGCCAGTTCCTTCTCGCTCAGCGTCGCCACCACCTCGACGTCCAGGTCCGCCAGCGAGGCGAAGACGTCGTTCACGTCCACGGCGTTGGGGAACTCCGTGTCGCGGATGGTGAGTCCGAGGGTGAGGCAGACCCGGCGCCGCTCCGGCGGCCGGCGCAGCCAGTCGGGCACGACGGCCGGGCCTGGCCCGTTGTACGGCACATAGCGCGTGGGCACCCTCGGCAGACCCAGCTCCATCCGCACCCCGGGCGGCATCTGGTCGACCGACCACTGCCCGGTGACCACGTCCGGGTCGAAGGCGGCCCCGTGCCGGTCGAGCGTGTACGCCAGCCACTCCTCCAGCGGGTCGTCGCGCAGTTCCCCGGGCAGTTCCGCCTGCCGCCGGCGCAACGTCAGATGGGTGTGCGCGAACAGGTCGGGGAACGCCAGGAGCCGGGCGTGGGCGGCCCCGGTCGCCTTGGCGGCGACGGCGCCGGCGAAGGTGAAGGGCTCCCAGAGCACCAGATCCGGCTGCCAGAAGCGGGCGTAGTCGACGAGCGCGTCGATCATCGAGTCGTTGTTGATCTGCCCGTAGAAGGTCGCGGTGAGGATCGCGTTCGACGCCCGCAGGTAGTCCAGGCTCAGCCGCTCCGGACGGTTCTCCAGGTAGTCGCGGTCCATGTGGTGCATCAGCATCCCGGGACCGACGGTGGGGATGACGGCGTCCATCCGGTGGTTCCCGCCCACCGGCACCGCCGTCAGACCGGCCCGGGTGATGCTCGTCACCGCGTCCGGCTGGCTGGCCACCCGGACCTCGTGCCCGGCGGTCCGCAGCGCCCAGGCGAGCGGCACGAGGCCGTTGAGATGGGCGTCCTGTGCGAAGGCCGTCAGCAGTACACGCACCGCGGTGCTCCCTTCCCGATGGTGGCCGGCCCGGTCATGCGACCGGGAAGCGGAGGATGCCGCCCAGCACCGCCGAGCGCATGCGGCGCAGCACATCGGCCTCGGTGCGCAGACCTGGGCGGAGCGAGGCCAGCACGCGGACCGCCGCTTCCGCCTGGACGCGCACCAGCGCCTCGGTGACCGGGGCCGCGGGACCGCCCAGGAGGGTGAGCGACCGGTCGGCGTCGGCGCGGCCGGCGTCGAAGACGTCCGGGCCGGCGAAGGCCCCCGGGTCGCGGTTGGCCGCGTCGACCAGCACCACCACACGCCGGCCCTCCTCGATCGTCGTGCCGTCGAGCTCGACCTGCTCGCGCGCGATACGGCTCTCGAACCGCAGCGGCGGAGCCAGCCGCAGGGCCTCGCGGACCGCGGCCCCGGCCCGGGCGGGCTCCTGCCCGATCCGCTCCCACACTCCGGGCTGCCCCAGCAGCACCTGCACCGCGTTGCACACCGCGGTCGCGGTGACCTCTACGCCCACCACGACGGCGAGGGCCCCGATCGCGGCCGCGTCCCCGGGCGGGACACCGGTGAGCGCGGCGAGGCCGGTGGCGCGGCCTTCGCCGACCAGTGCGT
Source organism: Streptomyces tirandamycinicus (assembly GCF_003097515.1). Taxonomy (NCBI): domain Bacteria; kingdom Bacillati; phylum Actinomycetota; class Actinomycetes; order Kitasatosporales; family Streptomycetaceae; genus Streptomyces; species Streptomyces tirandamycinicus. The sequence goes on from NZ_CP029188.1 coordinate 6,375,615, forward strand.
CCAGTTCGGCGGACAGCTCCGCCACGGCCGTGAACAGCGCCCGCACGGTGCCCAGTTGCTGCGGGCAGTGCCCGGCGTCCAGGGCGGCGGCCAGGCCCGCGTGCAGTCCGGGCAGGCGTTCCCTGGTCCCGTCCGGCAGCCCGAGCAGGTCGGCCACCACGCGCAGGGCGGCGGGGACGGCGAAGTCCCGGTACAGGTCGAACCGTTCGCCGGCCGGGGCCGCCGCCTCCCGGTAGGCCGCCTCGATCTCCGGCAGCCGCGCGTCGAGAGCCCCGGCCGAGAGCAGGGGCGCCGCGGCCTCGCCCAGCGCGCGGTACGCGGCCGGGTCCCGGTTGAGGTGGACGTCGTCGAGGGGGACGACATGGCACAGCAGAGGGTTGTCCCAGACGTCGACACCCGGGTGGGACTGCGGTCCCTCCCCGGCGTGGCGGGGGGAGAACCGCACGTCGCCGAGTATCCGGGCGCCGACCTCGCGGTCCGCGGTGACCCAGGCCCCGGCGCTGCTCTCGTGCAGGCCCTGCTCGCGGGCGCGCGCGCCGTGGCCGAGCGGGTCGCCGTCACCGGCGCGCAGGATCATGGCGAAGGGGTCGCCCTGGGCGCCGAAGATGAACTGGACGCCTCGGATGGTCAGCAGATGCCGACCCAACTCGCTGTTGGTCTGCTCAGTCAGCATGACACCGTCCTGGGGAGAAGAGTCCTGACAGGTGATGGGGGAGTGGGTGTCCGCGGCCGGGGCGGACGGAGAGGGAACGAGGCCCACCGGCGACGCTAGGCCGCCCGCCTACAAGGGCACTCGACACGCGCTACACGGCCCTCGTGCCGGGCACGGCGCCGAGCCCCCGCAGGGTCTCGGCTGCTGCCCGTACGGCGGTGACGTCCTGCTCCCCGGTTCCCGGACGGGCCGGCAGCAGGGGGACGACGGCCGACCTGCCGGACCGCACGGCCGGGTGCCGGCGGGCCAGTTGGGACAGTCCCTGGCCCGGGCCGGCCTCGACGAGTACGAGTTCGCCCTCGGCGAGGAGCGCCTCCAGGGCGGGCCAGAAGAGGACCGGCGCCACCGGCTGGCGGGACCAGAAGGCCGGGTCCTTCGCCTCGGCGGGCGTCAGCGTCCGGGCCGTGTACCCGGACACGACGGGGATGCGGGGCTCGCCCACCGGGAGGGCGGCGATCCGCTCGTCCGCCCCGCCCATGGCCGCGGCCAGCGCCGGACTGTGGAACGCCGTGGAGGCCGGCACGTGCTGGAGCACGAACCCGGCGTCCGCGAGTGCCGTGGTGACCGCGCGCAGCGGGGCGTCGAGTCCGGCGAGGACCGTCTGGCGCAGGGCGTTGACCGCGCCGACGGCCACGCCGTCGGTGAGGAAGGGCGCCACCTCGTCCCGGGAGGCGGCGACGGCGACCATCCCGCCGGGCGGCGCCTGAGCCAGCCGGGTGACGCGGTCGTGCACCATGGCGGCGGCGTCCCGCAGCGTGAACACGCCGGAGAGGACCGCGGCCGCCACCTCGCCGATGCTGTGCCCCAGCAGGGCGACGGGGCGCACTCCCCAGCTGAGCACGAGCCGCGCGAGGGCGTAGTCCACCGCGAACAGCAGCGGCTGGGAGCGCGTGACGTGGTCGATCACCGCGGTGCCGGGCGTCCCGAGCCAGTCCTCGCGCAGGCCGGTGGCGTGCCCGGCCGGGCCGCCCGGATCCCCCAGGGCGGTCAGGGCCTCGTCCATCGCCCCGGCGAAGACCGGCTCGGTGTCCAGCAGCCCCGCGGCCATGCGCTGGTGCTGCGATCCCTGGCCGGGGAGCAGCAGGGCGACCGGGCGGGCCGCGCCGGTGTTCCTCCCGGCCGCCGCCGGACCTGCCCCGTTCATCGGTTCCCCCAGGAAGGCGTGTTCAGGATCTCCACCACCGCGCAGGACCAGCTGAAGCCGGCGCCGACACCGAACAGCAGGCATGTGTCGCCGGGTCCCAGCTCCCCGCCGGACACCAGGTGGTCCAGTCCGGCGAAGGGGTCTCCGGCGCCCAGGTGCCCGACCGTCCGGCTCCAGGACCAGGTGCTGCGCGCGGGGTCGATGCCGAACCTGGCGAAGTAGGCGACATGGAGCCTGCGGTGGCCGAGGTGCGGCAGCACGAACCGGCCGATGTCCGCGAGGCCGAGCCCGGCGTCGGCGAGCGCCTGTTTGACGACGGCCTCCTGGGCCGCGGCGACCCGGGCGACGGTCGGGGCCACGCCGTGGCCGGCGAGGAAGTCCCGCTTGTGCGCCTCGAGATCGACGGCGTCCCGGTGGCTGAACGGGGCGGGCCCGAACGGGTCGTCGCCGCGGTGCATGCCCTCCAGGTCGGGCGCGGAGACGGACGCGATGCTGCGGACCCGGGCGAAACCGGAGCGCCGCGACACCACGAGGGCGGTGCCCCCGTCGCCGTAGACGGTTCCCGGGTCGCTGCGCCACCGGTCGAACCCCGGCGGGCAGAACCGGTCGCCGGTGGTCACCAGGGCCGCCGCCCGGGCCGGGTCGGCGGCCAGGTAGGCCCAGGCCAGGTCGAGTGCCGCCATGCCGCCGTTGGACACCTGCCGGACCTCCAGCGCGGGGCACTGGTTCCCGACGGCGGTCCGCTGGACGTAGGAGGCCGGGGCCCACAGGTCGAAGCCCTGGTAGTAGAAGCTGGCGTGCAGCACCAGGTCGATGTCGCCCGGTCCGGCGCCGGCCCGCTCCAGCGCGGTCCGGGCCGCCCGGGCCGCCATCTCCGGCGCCGGGTCCCCGGCGGAGACCCTCACCGACTCCATCCGGGTGGCACGGGCCACGGCGGCGTCGCAGCGGCCGTCCGCGACGGCGTCCGCGACCCGCTCGACGGGAGGCAGCCACGTCCCGGTCGCCCCGATGTACAGCTCGCCGCCGTTCACGCCGCCGCCCTCCCCCCGGCCGGGACCCCGACGGCGCCGGCGGGCCCGGGGGCCCGCACCACCATCGCGCTGTTGAAGCCGTGGTGGCCGCGGGCCAGGACCAGTGCCGCCGTGCCGGACAGCGGCCGGGGCCGGCCGACGACGAGGTCCAGACCGTACCGCTCCGGCACCCGGGAGACGTTGACCGCAGGCGGGGCGAGACCCTCGCGCAGCGACAGCAGGGCCGTGACCACGTCGAGCGGGCCGGCGCCGGAGTAGAGCCGGCCGGTCGCCGTCTTGGGCACGGCGACCGGGACTCCCCGCACGCCGAAGACCCCGGTCAGCGCGTCGGCTTCGGCCGCGTCGAGGTCGGGCACCCCCGCACCGTCGGCGAACACGACCGCGATCTCCTCCGGGGCCGCCCCGGCGTCGGCGAGCGCCTGCTCGACGGCCCGGCGCAGGGCCGGGGGCCGCCCGGATCCGGGGCGCGGGTCGAAGGTGGCGCCGAACCCCGCGATCTCGCCGTAGTGCCGGCGCCCCCGCGCGCGGGCCCCCTCGGCGCTCTCCAGGGTCAGCAGCGCGCCGCCCTCGCCGGGCAGATGGCCGGAGGCCCGGTCGTCGAAGGGCCGGTACGCCCCGGTGGTGAGCCGGCCGCCGGCCAGCTGGGCGGCCATGCCGTACGGGCACAGCGAGCAGTCCATGCCGCCGGAGAGCATCAGCTGCGCGCCCGCGCGGATCTGGCGCCGGGCCTGGGCGAGGGCGTCCAGGCCGCCGGCCTGCTCGCCGACGAGGACGCCGGTCGGCCCGTTCATGCCGTGCCGAATGGAGATCTGGCCGGTGTTGACGGCGTAGAACCAGGCGAAGGACATGTAGGCGCTGACCTTCTTGGGGGACTCGCCCCACAGGTGCTGGAGCTCGCGCTGACCGAAGCCGAAGCCGCCGGAGGACCCGGCCGTGACGACGCCCCGCCGCAGCGACGGCACCGAGTCGAGGTCGATCCCGGCGTCGGCGACCGCCCAGTCGGCCGCGGCCAGGGCGAACTGGGTCATGCGGTCGGTCTGCGGGATCAGCCGGCCGGGCAGATGGCCGGCCGCCTCGAACCCGGTCACCTCGCCGGCGAGTCGGGTCGGATAGCGGCTCGGGTCGAAGGCGCGGACGCGCCGGATGGCGTCCTCGCCGCGCAGCGTCGCCGCCCAGTAGGCGTCGAGTCCGATGCCGGTGGGCGCGACGACACCGATGCCGGTGACCACGACGGGGGTCATGCGGCCCGCCCCTCGGGCCGGCGCAGCACCATCGCGCTCTGGAAGCCGCCGAAGCCGCTGCCCACGGTGAGCGCGGCCGACATGGGCCGCTCCCGGGCGTGCAGCGGGACGTAGTCCAGGTCGAGTTCCGGGTCGGGCTCGGTGAGGTTGGCGGTCGGCGGGACGACGCAGTTCTCCAGGGCGAGCGCGGTGGCGGCGACCTCGATGGAGCCGATGGCGCCCAGCGAGTGCCCGATCATCGACTTGATGGAGCTCACCGGGATCTCGCGGGCGTGCGCTCCGAGGCTCCGCTTGAGGGCCGCGGTCTCGTGCACGTCGTTCTGCTTGGTGGCGGTGCCGTGGGCGTTGACGTAGCCCAGGTCGGCGGGCCCGAGCCGGGCCTCGTCGAGGGCGGCGCCGACGGCCGCGGCCAGCTCCCGTCCGTCCGTGCGCAGTCCGGTCATGTGGTACGCGTTGCCGCGGGAGGCGTAGCCGGCGATCTCGGCGTACACGTGGGCGCCCCGGCGCAGGGCCGCGGTGAGTTCCTCGAGGACCAGGACCGCGGCACCCTCGCCGAGGACGAAGCCGTTGCGGGTGCGGTCGAAGGGGCGCAGCGCGGTCGCCGGGTCGTCGTTGCGGGGCGAGGTGGCCCGGATGGCGTCGAAGCAGGCCACGGTGATCGGGGAGATGGGGGCGTCGGTGGCCCCGGCGATCATCACGTCGGCGCTGCCCTCGCGGATGAGGGCGGCGGCGTGCCCGACCGAGTCGAGGCCGGAGGTGCAGCCGGCCGACACGACGGTGCAGGGGCCCTCGGCGCCGGCCTCCCAGGCGAGCTCGGCGGCCATGGAGCTCGGCACGAAGTGGTCGTACAGATGCGCGCTGGCGGCGGTGTGGTCGACCAGCCACTCCCGTCCGCCGCCGCTCAGGGCCACGTACTCCGCTTCCAGCTTCTGGGTGCAGCCGACCGCGCTGCCCAGGCTGACGCCGGTGCGGTGCGCGGTGTCGGGGCCGGGTTCCAGGCCGCTGTCGGTGACGGCCTCGCGCAGCGCGACCAGGGCGAACTGCGCGGCCCGGTCGAGCCGCTCGGCGTCCTCGGCGCTCAGGCCCTGCTCCGCGGCGTCGAAGTCGCACTCGGCCGCGATCCTGGAGCGGAAGGGGGCCGGGTCGAAGAGGGTGATGGTCCGGGTGGCGGTGCGGCCGCCGGTGATGGTCTGCCAGAACTGCTTGGTGCCGATGCCGCCGGGGGCCACCACACCGATACCGGTGATCGCCACCCGCCGGGTCACCGTGCCTCCCCGTCGGCGCTGCGCCGCTCGAGGTAGAGCTCGGAGCTGCTGGTGCTGATCGCCCGCAGCGCCTCGGCGTGCGGCCGGAAGGCGGCCTGCCCGACGGCGGCCCGGAAGGCGGCGACGTCGGTCCAGCGGGCGATGTTGACATAGCTGTGCGGCTGTTCCAGATGGCGTACGAGGGTGTAGCCGAGGAAGCCGGGCTGGTGCTCCATGAAACGGGCCGTGCGGGCGAAGACGTCCTCGAACTCCTCCGGGCTGGTGCGGAGGGTGAAGCTGTTGACGAAGGTGGCCGGGCCGCCGGAGGCGGGACCGGGCTGCGCAGCTGACATGGGATCGGTGCTCCTCATCGTCCGGGCGTCCGGCGACGCGTACGCCGAGGTCAGACTGAAACCCTCCGGCGCGTGCCTCGCGACGGCCTAGAAGACGGCTGGATCCCGCCCCCGGTCAGGGGCTGTCGCGGCCCAGCCGCACCGGGATGCCGACGTCCCGCCGCCAGGCGTGCCCGAGTCCGGCGGCGGCGGCGATGGCGCCCCAGCCTGCCAGCTCACCGCCCTGGTAGTGGACGATGTCGGAGCCGCTGCGCCGGGGCAGGGCCCGGCCCGCCACGATCTCGGCGAGCGGCAGGGACTCCGGCCGGGCGTCCGGGCGGCCGACGGGAGCGGCGAGGCTGACGTGCCGGACGGCGCGGTCCGCCGCGCGGGGGGCGGCCGGGGCGCTCTGGTCGAGCAGGAGCACCCCGGCGACGGAGCGGGCCGCGGGGACCGCGGCAGCCGGGGCGTCCTGGTCGATCAGGAGCGCCCCGGCCGCGAGCCACTCCGGCCGGACGGGCGGGTGGCCGCCGGTGGCGGCGACGACGTCGGCGCACGCCGCGGTGGCGTGGGCGTCCTCGGACATGCGCACCCGCAGACCGGTGCGCAGGGCGGCGGCCGCCGCGAAGTCCCGGGCCCGGTCCGGCTCCCGGCCGACGACACGAACTTCGGAGAGCGACGGCAGCGCGTGGTGCAGGACGAGCAGACACGACCAGGCCGGCTCCCCGGTGCCGAAGAGGCCGAGCCGGGAGGGGGCCGGCGGGGCGAGGTACCGTGCGGCGAGTCCGGAGGGGATGGCGCTGCGCCAGCCGTCCAGGGTGCCGGCGTCGACCAGGCCGAGGAGGGCTCCGTCGTCGGCGAGCAGCAGCTCCACGCGCGCCGCGGGCAGGTCGCTGCCGGGGTCGAGGCGGACGGCGAAGCAGCTGCCGAAGGGGCCGGAGGTGTGGGGTCCCACGGTCAGCCGGCAGCGGGTGGCGGGGAGCAGGACCAGGGTCTCGGGGCCGGGGGCCGGCCCGTCACCGAGGAGCAGCCGCTGGACGTCGGAGAACCGCTCCTCCATGAAGGCCTCGTCGTCGAAGGCGTCGTCCACGTCTTCCGAGGTCAGCATGATCGGCACAGCGGTCGTCCTCTCGGGGGACGGACTTGATGGGTATGCAAACTTGAGTATCACGCGGTGCGCGCCGGTATCCACCTCGGCTCCGGTCAACGGCCGGAAGGGCACCCCGCCGGGCGCGCCCCGCCCCGCGGCGGCAGCCGGGCGGATGACCCCCTCGGGCGCCCTCCGGCCCCGGCCGGCTTGCGCGGGGGACGACCCGGCCGGCCGCGCCCCGAACCCGGCCGGCTTCCGCCGTGGACGACCCCGCCGGCCGCCCTTCGTCGCCGGTCGGCCCCGGGCGCGCGGCCCTCAGGCGTCCTTCTCGTCCCCCGCCATGACGTACGCGCCCGCCTCCAGGCGCCCGATCAGCGCCTCGGTCCAGTGGGCCTGGCTCGCCGCGCTGTGTTCCCAGAGGCCGAGGAGCTCCCGGATGTGGGCCCGCTGCGGCCGCTCCCCGGCCGTCTCGTCCACCCTGGCGACCAGCTCCCCCTGCTCGGCCGAGAGCGACGCGATGCGCTCGCGCAGCAGCGCGATCGCCTCCTCGCGGCTGAGCGCGGGCAGCAGCACGAGCGCCGCGCCCAGCATGTCCGGCCGGTTGTTCCCCTGGCGCAGCGCGTCACGCAGCAGCCGGTAGAACTCCTCCTCGCCCGGAGGCGTCAGCTCGTAGTCGACGCGGCCGGGCCAGTCGGGGATGTCGGTCGACTTCAGCAGCCCGTCCTTGGCCAGCTGCCGCAGCGCGTGGTAGATCGAGCCGAACTTGATGTGCGCCCATTCGTCGGCACCCCAGGACAGCAGCTCGGAGCGGACCATATAGCCGTGCGCCCGGCCGTGCATCCGCACGACTCCCAGGACGAGCAGTCTCGTGGCGGACATCGTCTCCCTGCTGATCACTGCTGAACCGTGCCGAAACCTGATGGACCTGCCGGACCTGCCCCACGGCGCGAAGGGCACCCGCTGCTCCGCGCCTCGACCGGAACCCGCCGGCTGATCCCACGGTAGTACACGACCTGCTGTTCCTTGCAGGCGCGGGAGGCACGGACCGGGTGCGGTGGCCCGGCGTCGAGCGCCGCTGCAACGACTCTCGACTCCCGTACGAGGTCGCGGCCCGAGGGTGGAGGCCCATCGCAAACGGGTCGTTCTCGCCGGAACAGGGGTTGGGATGCGGGTACTCTTCACCACCTTCGCCGCCAAGTCGCACATGCACGCCCAGGTGAACCTCGCCTGGGCCCTCAGGGCGGCGGGCCACGACGTCAGGATCGCCAGCCACCCCGATCTCGCCGACGAGATCACCCGCACCGGCCTGACCGCCGTCGGGGTCGGGGAGGAACTGCACCTCGACGAGCAGATGCAGGAGACGCAGGAGAACATCGGCCAGGACGTCGACCAGCTGGAAAGCCAGGCGCAGGTCGGTCTCGACATGAGCGAGACCCGCCCCGAGCGGCTCACCTGGGACTACACACTCGGTGTGTTCACGGCCATGACCTCGGTCGTCTTCCAGAACTGCTGCTCGGACCAGATGGTCGACGAGCTGGTGGAGCACTGCCGCTCCTGGCAGCCCGACCTGGTCCTGTGGGACACCCTGACCTTCGCCGGCGCGATCGCCGCCAGGGCCACGGGCACACCGCACGGCCGGCTGCTCTTCGGCCTCGACCTGGCGGGCAGGATGCGCCAGACCTTCCTGGAGCAGCTGGCCTCGCGCCCGCCGGAGCTGCGGGACGACCCGCTGCGCGAGTGGCTCACCTGGAGCCTGGAGCGGCACGGCGCCTCGTTCGACGAGACCGCCGTGACGGGCGACTTCACCGTCTGCCCGCTGCCCGCGTCGATGCGGCTCCCCGCGGACCTGCACTACGTGCCGATGCGGTACGTCCCGTACAACGGCCAGTCCACGGTGCCGCGGTGGCTCCAGGAGCCGCCGAAGCGGGGCCGCCGGGTGTGCATCACCCTCGGTGTGGCGCACCGCGAGGTGCTCGGCGCCGACCGGGCCTCCATCGGCGACCTGCTGGAGGCCGTCGCGGGACTCGACGACGTCGAGGTCGTCGCCACCCTCAACGAGAACCAGCTGACGGACTTCGACACCCTGCCGGACAACGTGCGGGCCGTCGACTTCGTCCCGCTCGACGCGCTGCTGCCCACCTGCGACGCGGTGATCCACCACGGCGGATCGGGCAGCTTCGGCACGGCGATGATCCACGGCGTGCCCCAGCTCATCGTCGTCGACGGCGTCTGGGACACCATCAACAAGTCCCGCTACCTCGAGGAGCGCCAGGCCGGGCTCTACGTGCCCGGCAAGCTCAGCGCCAAGGGACTGCGCGAGCTGCTCGTCCGCCTGCTCGAGGAACCGGTCTTCAAGCACAACGCCGAGGTCCTCAGGCGTGAGGCACTCGCCGCTCCCGCGCCCGCGCAGGTGGTACCCACCCTGGAGCGGCTGGCCGCCGAGTACCGACGCCGGTGACCGGCGCGCCCGCGCCCGGTCCCACAGTCCCGCCGTACTCCACTACCTCCCGGACGGTGAACCAAGCGATGCAGTTCCGTCAGCTCAAGGTCGAGGGGGCCTACGAGTTCACCCCCCGTCAGTTCCGCGACCACCGGGGCCTGTTCGTCTCGCCCTTCCAGCTGGAGGCCTTCCAACAGGCGCTGGGGCGGCCGCACTTCCCGGTGGCGCAGACCAACCACAGCATCTCCCGGCGCGGCACGGTCCGGGGCATCCACTTCACCGTGACGCCGCCCGGGACCGCGAAGTACGTGTACTGCGCGCGCGGCCGGGCCCTCGACATCGTGGTCGACCTGCGGGTCGGCTCGCCGACCTTCCGGCAGTGGGACGCCGTCGAGATGGACCAGGTGCACTTCCGCTCCTCGTACTTCCCGGTCGGCGTCGGCCACGCCTTCGTCGCGCTCGAGGACGACACCGTCATGTCGTACCTGCTCACGGGACCGTACGTGGCCGAGCACGAACTGGCCGTCGACGTCTTCGACGAGGACCTGGACCTCCGGATCCCGGCCGGGCCGGACCTGGTCCAGTCGGACCGGGACCGGGCGGCGCCGTCCTTCGCCGCGGCGCGGGCGCAGGGGCTGCTGCCCGGATACGCCGAGTCCGCCGCGGCCGAGGAGAGCCTGTGGCGGCCCTCCGGCATCGGCGCCCCGAGCTGAGCCCGGCGGTGTCCACCACCCAGGACGGAACCGCCCCCGGCACCGTGGCCGTGCTGGGGGCGACCGGCTGCGTCGGACGCAGTGTCTGCGACGAACTGCTCCGGACCGGGCACCGGGTACTCGGCGTGGCCCGCAACCCGGCCCCGCACACCCGCACCCACACCTTCGCTGCCCTGGACGTCGCCGCCACCGCACCGGAACGGCTCGCCGGTCTCCTCGACCGGCACGGCGTCGGCACGGTGATCAACGCCAGCGGAGGCTGGGGCACCACCGCGGAGGAGATGCGGCACGCCCACATCGACCTCGTGGAGCGCCTGGCCGACGGATGCGCCGCGACCTCCCGCCGGGTGCGCATCGTGCAGATGGGGTCGATCCACGAGTACGGGCCCGTACCCGACGGCGTCCTCATCGACGAGCACCGCGCCCCCGGCCCGCTGACCGCGTACGGACTGACCAAGCGCACCGGCTCCGAGCACCTGCTCGCCCAGACCCGGGCCGGCCGGGTGGACGGGGTCGTGCTGCGGGCGGTCAACGTCTGCGGGCCGCACACCACGGCGGCCAGCTTCCTCGGCGCCGTGGTGGCCCGGCTGCGCGCCCTCCGTCCCGGCGACGGGCTCACCCTCGACGTCGCCGACGCTCGGCGGGACTTCGTCGACGTACGGGACCTGGCCCGCGCGGCCGTCGCCGCCGTGCACGCCCCCGTCACCGGCCTGGTCGTGAACATCGGGCGCGGCGAGGCGGTGCCCATGCGCGCCCTGGTCGAAGCCCTGCTCCACGCGGCCGGCGTGGACGGCACGTCGGTCCGGCTCAACTCCGCCGAGGTCGCCAGCAAGGGCGGCGGCTGGACCTGTGCGGACATCCGGTTCGCCGCCCGGGTGCTCGGCTGGCGTCCCACGGTCCCGCTCAGCGCCTCCGTACGGGCGATGTGGGAAACGGCGGCCGGCACCACATCCCTGGAGGTCTCATGATCGACTCCCACGCACCGGCCGCCCGCTCCGCGGAGCCCGGCGAGCCCGTCGAGCCCCTCGAGTTGAGGATCGACGCGTCCGCGCGGCTGCGCGGCGGCCCGCCGGACGGACTGCCCGGCTTCACGGACTGGTTCGCCGACTTCGGCCGGCGGGCCTACACCCGTGTCGAGCGCGTTCCCCTGCACGACCTGGAGGGCTGGGAGACCGACCCGGACACCGGCGACCTGCGCCATCGGACGGGCCGGTTCTTCACCGTGCACGGACTGGAGGTCGACCACCCCGGCGCACCGGTGCCGCGGTGGACCCAGCCGATCATCAACCAGCCCGAGGTCGGCATCCTCGGCATCCTCACCGCCCCGATCGGCGGAGTGCCGCACTTCCTGATGCAGGCGAAGGTCGAGCCGGGCAACGCCGAGGGACTCCAGCTCTCCCCGACCGTCCAGGCCACCCGCAGCAACTACACACGCGTGCACCAGGGGCGCCCGGTGCCCTACCTGGAGCACTTCCTGGACGTCCACAGCCGGCCGGGGGTGATCGCCGACGTACGGCAGTCCGAGCAGGGGTCGTGGTTCTACCGCAAGCGCAACCGCAACATGGTGGTCGAGCTGCCGGAGCCCGTGGAGGCCCGCGACGGGTACCGCTGGATGACACTGGGCCAGGTCCACGAGCTGCTGGGGCGCAAGGACACGGTCAACATGGACGCCCGGACCGTGCTGTCGTGCCTGCCGTTCACCGGCCCGGGCGTCGGCGAGCCGGACGGCGACGACTTCCGGTCCGCTCTGCTGCGCTCGGCCGACCCCGGCGCGCGCGCCGTGCACACCGCGTCGGAGATCCTCGGCTGGATCACCGACCGGCGCACGGGCAGCGACATCTCGGTCCGCCGGGTCCGGCTCGGCGAACTGCGGGACTGGAGCCGCACCGAGGACCGCATACGCCACGACACGGGCGCCTTCTTCGACGTCATCGGGGTACGCGTGGACGCCGGCGGCCGCGAGGTCCACCGGTGGAGCCAGCCGATGATCGAACCGGTGGGCACCGGCGTCATCGCCTTCCTGGTCCGGCGGTTCGACGGAGTGCTGCACGTCCTCGCGCACGCCCGCGTCGAGCCCGGCTTCGCGGACGTGGTGGAGCTGGGCCCCACCGTGCAGTGCGTCGAGGAGAGCCATGCGCGGCTGCCCGGCGGCACCCCGCCGCCCTTCCTGGAGGAGGTGCTGCGGGCCCCCGCCGCACACGTCCGGTTCGACACGGTGCTCTCCGAGGAGGGCGGCCGCTTCTACCACGCGCTCAACCGCTACCTGATCGTGGAGACCGACCGGGACGTGCCCCGCGACCACCCCCACCACCGCTGGATGACGCTGCACCAGCTGTCGGAGCTCCTGCGGCACAGCCACTACGTCAACGTCCAGGCGCGCAGCCTGATCGCCTGCCTGCACAGCCTGTTCCACGCGGCCTGACGGGAGGCGCCGGAACGCCGTGTCCCGGAGAGGCGCTCGCACCTCTCCGGGACACGGCGCTGCCCGTACCCGGCGTCACCTGGAACCTCCGAGGATGTCCCGGCCTTTCAGGCCGGGGAGGAGTCGGACACCTGCGGAGCAGGGCGGGGGAAGAGCAATGGCCGTCAGGGTGATTGGTCGTCTGTCGAGTCGCTGCCGCGCCCGGCCTCAAGCCGGTGCAGGATCTCGGAGTTGAGGGACCTGCGGGCGGACTAGGCCTGAGAGACCAGCCACTCGTGCAGGTCGGCGGGCAGCCTGAGCGTGATGCGCACTTCTTGATCCATGCCCTCGATCGTAGTGGTAGAATGGTGGCATGACGACACCGCAGATATCGGAGGGCGCCGGGCATGCCCGGTACACCTACCGGCTTCGCGTGTCGTCGACCGCCCGCACCGGCCTTGAAACCGAGTGGGCGCGCTGCCGGTGTGGGTGTGGAACGAGTGCGTGGCCATGTCCCGCAAGGTCCACGCCGCGAACCAGGGGGCGGCCGAGAAGACGACGTGCGGCCCGGCCCGGCTCGACAAGATGCTGACCGAGGCCCGCGACGCCATGTCGTGGCTGCGTGAGGGCGCGTCGGTGCCGCAGCAGCAGACCATCCGCGACTTCGCAAGTCCCGCGCCAAGGCACTCAAGGACATCAAGGCGAGGCTGCCGCTCCGGCAGCGCGCCGGGATGCCCCGCATCAAGCGGAAGCGTGACGCGCTGCCGACCCTGAACTACACGAGGCGCGGGTTCCGGTTGAAGGACGGCCGCCTGCACGTCGCGGGCGGGATCGCCCTGACGGTCCTCTGGTCCCGCGAACTCCCCGCCGCACCCACCTCGGTGCGGATCTACCAGGACTCCCTGGGGCACTGGTACGCGTCGTTCGTCGTCGCCACCACAGCACAGCCGCTCCCGGCAACGGGCGCCGTGCTCGGTGTGGACTGGGGCGTCAAGGAGACGGCCACCACCACGTCCGACGCCCATGACCTCCCCCACGCCGAGCACGGAAAGAACGCTGCGCAGCGCCTCGCCCGCTACCAGCGGATGATGGCCCGCCGTAAGCCCGCGCGTGGACAAGCCGCCTCCAAGGGCTACCGGCAAGCCCGGAAGCAGACCGCGAAGCTGAACAAGAAGGTCGCCCGGCAACGTCAGGACACCGCCCGCAAGTGGGCCAAGTCCGTGGTCCGCGACCACGACTCGATCGCCGTCGAGGACTTCCGGCCGAAGTTCCTCAGCCGCACCACCATGGCCCGCAAGGCCGCTGACGCGGCGATCGGCGCCACGAAGACGGCCCTGATCGAGATGGGCCGCAAGCACGCACGGGACATCCGCCTCGTGCATCCCGCGCACACCACCATGGACTGCGCGCACTGCATGACGAGAGCCAAGCATGCACTTCCTCTTTCGGAACGTACCTACACCTGCACCGCGTGCGGAGCCGTGTCCCCTCGGGACAAGAACTCCGCGCGCGTGATGCTGGTCCGGGCTGGTCTCAACCCGGCTGGTGCCGAGGGCGTAAGACCTCCGTGAGCGCTGCTCCCAGAGGCGGCCTGAGCCAGGAATCCCCTCCCTTCAAGGAGGGGAGGATTCAAAGACCGGCGATCACCTCGCGGAGCGCCTCGATCACCTTCTCCTGGACGTGCTGCGGCAGCGAGGGGTACATCGGCAGGGAGAAGATCTCCTTCGCCAGCCGCTCGGTCACCGGCAGATCCCCCTCGCGGTGGCCGAGGTGCGCGAAGCCGCTCATCGTGTGCACCGGCCAGGGGTAGCTGACGTTCAGCTCGATGTCGTACGCCTTGAGCCGCTCGATGATGCGGTCCCGCTCCGGGTGGCGCACCACGTGGACGTAGTGGACGTGATCATTGCCCACCGCGTTCGAGGGAAGGACGAGGCCGGTGTCCCCCAGCCCCTCCGCATAGCGTCGCGCCACGCGCCGCCGGCCCTCGACGTAGGTGTCGAGGCGCCGTAGCTTGCGGCGGAGGATCTCGGCCTGGACCTCGTCGAGGCGGCTGTTGTGTCCCGGGGTTTCGACAACGTAGTACCGGTCCTCCATGCCGTAGTAGCGCAGCCGGCGCAGTCTGGTCTCCGTGCCGGCGTCGTGGGTGACGACGGCCCCGCCGTCGCCGTACGCCCCGAGCACCTTCGTCGGGTAGAAGGAGAAGGCCGCGGCGTCGCCCATGGTCCCGGCGAGCCGCCCGTGGTGCCGGGCGCCGTGGGCCTGGGCGCAGTCCTCCAGGACCCTCAGCCCGTGGCGCCCGGCGAAGGCGGTCACGGCGGCCATGTCGACGCACTGCCCGTACAGGTGCACCGGCACGATGGCCGCGGTGCGCTCGGTGAGCGCGTCGGCGAGCAGGTCGGTGCGCATCAGGTAGTCCTCTTCGCGCACGTCCACGAAGACCGGACGGGCTCCTACGGCGTCGATGGCCAGGACGGTGGGGGCCGCCGTGTTGGCCACCGTGATCACCTCGTCGCCCGGCTTCACTCCGAGCGCCTGCAGGCCGAGGACGATCGCGTTGGTGCCGTTGTCCACGCCCACGCAGTGCGGCAGCCCGTGGTAGGCGGCGAACTCCTGCTCGAAGCGGGAGACGCTCTCGCCGAGGACGAGCCGGCCGGACTGGAACACCGTGTCGACCGCGTCGAGGAGCTCCTCGCGCTCCTCGGCGTACTCCCGCAGATAGTCCCAGACGTATGTGGTCATCGCCCGGACACCTCCCGCTCCTTGGTTCCGACGAAGAGGCCGCGGCCCGTCGGTGGGCCCGGCCGGTAGCTGACGGAGCATCCGGCGTCCCGGAACGCCTGCTCGTACTCCTCACGCGTGAACAGGGTCAGGACGTCGATCTCGGTGAAGGTCCGGATGCCCGACGGCTCCCCGACGAGGAAGCGGACCTCCATCCGCGTCGCCCGGCCCTGCAGGGTGGAGTGGGAGACACGGGCGACGGTCCGGTCGCCCTCCCGGGCCAGGTCCCCGGCGACGAACCCCTCCGTGAACTGCTCGGGGAACCACCAGGGTTCGACGACCAGTACGCCTCCCGGGTCGAGGTGGCGGGCCATCGAGGCCACGGCCGAGCGCATCTCCTCGACGCTGCCCAGGTAGCCGATGGCGCAGAACATGCAGGTGACGACGGAGTACCGGCGGCCGAGGTCGAAGTCGCGCATGTCGCCCTCGTGGATGGTCAGGCCGGGCCACCGCTCGAGCGCCAGGTCCCGCATCGGCGCCGCGATCTCCAGGCCCTCCGCGGTGCCGAAGAGCTTGCTGAAGGGGCCGAGATGGGCGGCGGTGCCGCACGCCACATCGAGCAGCGCGTCCGCGTCCGGGGCGTGCCGGCGGGCCAGGGCCGCGATGTCCTCGGCCTCCGCCGCCCAGTCCTTGCCCCGGCTGCGGTACACCGTCTCGTACACCTCGGCGAGGTCCGTGCTGTACATGCTTTCTCCTCGGGTCGGCTGCTGTCCTGTGCGCCTGCGGGCGGAGCGGCGGCCCTCAGCCGTCGACGAGGGCGACCGCCCGCGCCCAGCCGGCCCCGGCGCGCGCGACCTTCACCGGGAAGCACGCGACCTGGAAGCCGTACGGGGCGGGCAGGTCCTCCAGTCCCGAGAGCCGCTCGATCTGGCAGTACTCCGTGTGGCGCCCGGCGACATGGGCCGGCCAGAGCACGGCGGGGTCCCCGGTGCGCCGGTACTCGGCGATGATCGTGCCGAACGGCGCGTCCAGGCTGAACGCGTCGGTGCCCACCACGCGGACGCCCGCGTCGAGCAGGAAGGCGATGCCGCTCGCGTCGAGGCCGACGAAGTCGGTGAAGTACCGGTTGGTGCCCGACCACGCGGCGGCGCCGGTGTGCAGGATCACGATGTCGGACGGGGCGAGCGCGTACCCGATCCGGTCGAGCTCCTTGCGCAGGTCGGCCGCGTCGACCGTGCCCGCCTCACGGCCCCGGACGTCCAGGACCACCCCGGGGGCGAGGAACCACTCCAGCGGCATGGCGTCGATGTGCCGGGGCACGCCGGTGCCGTACGTCGCCCGGGAGCCGTAGTGCGAGGGCGCGTCGACGTGCGTGCCGGTGTGGGTGGTCAGACTCAGCCGGTCCAGCGAGAGGAACTCCCCGTCGGGCAGGTCGTCGGGGTCGAACTCGATGCCGAAGTGGCGCCGCATCTCGTCGCACATGTGCAGCGCGCCCTCACGGGGGGACATCACCTTGTGGACCACCGGGTCCGGTTCGAACGAGCCGGAGTCCACCGGCGAGGACAGGTCAATGATGCGCACGGCCACCTCCTGGACGACAGGGCCAGCCTGGCCTCGGCCGCTCGGAAGGCGTTGGAATCCCGCTCGACGACGGCGCGGCCGCCTCGAGCGGGATTCGACGCGGATGCGTCAGGGTCGGGCGCAGGACCGTCACCGGGAGGCCGTTGATGAACAGCACGGACGTCCAGCAGTTCTACGCCCGCCATATGCAGTTGCTCGACGGCGGCGAGGCCGAGGCGTGGGCAGGAACGTTCACGCCCGACGCGACCTTCGCCGCCCCGTCGATGACGGAGCCCGTCCGGGGCCGGGACGGCATCGCCGCCGGTGCGCGGGCGGCGGCCGACGGGCGCACGGCGGCGGGGGAGGTGCACCGCCACTGGGTCGCCATGACGACCGCCCTGAACACCGCCGACGGGATCGAGACCGTCTCCTGCGTGCAGATCCTCGCGGTCCCCCGGGGCGGCGCGCCGCGGGTGCACCTGTCCTGTGTGATGCGTGACCGGCTGGTCCGGCAGGGCGGTCAACTGCTCGTGGCGGAGCGCCGCATCACCCGCGACGACCGGCCGGGCGGCTGACCTCGACCCCGCTTCGAGCGGCCGTCAGTAGCGTCCCGGCATGACTCCTAGGACTGTGATCATCACCGGTGGAGGTTCCGGAATCGGCCGCGCGACGGCCCGCCGCTTCGCCGCGCGGGGAGACCGTGTGCTCGTCGTGGGCCGGACCGCCGGCCTCCTCGACGAGACGGCCGAAGGCCACGACGGCGTGCGCACCCTGGTCGCCGACATCACCGAGCCGGGGGCCGGCGAGGCGGTCGTGGAGGCCGCGCTGGAGGCCTTCGGCCGGGTCGACGTGCTGGTCAACAACGCCGGGGCCGGCACGTTCGCGCCGCTCGCCGCACTCGACCGGGCCGTGACCGAGCACCAGATCGCCGTCAACCTGATCGGCCCGGCCTTCGTGGCGCAGGCCGCGCTGGCCGCGCTGGAGGCGACCGGCGGCACCATCGTCAACGTCAGCTCCGCCGGGTCGCTGGGCATCCAGGGTTTCCCGGACAACTCGGTCTACTGGGCCACGAAGGCGGCGCTGAACCACTTCACCCGCACCTGGGCCGTGGAGCTCGCGCCGCGCGGTATCCGGGTGGTCTCGGTGGCTCCGGGCGTGACCGACACCGGCATCGGCGAGCGTGCCGGCATGTCCGCCGAGGAGTACAAGGGCTTCCTCGCCCAGATCGCCGAGCGCATCCCCCTCGGGCGGGTCGCCACACCCGAGGACGTGGCCTGGTGGGTCACGGCGCTGGCCGAACCAGGAGGCGGCTACCTGACGGGCGCGGTCGTCCCGGTCGACGGCGGGCTCTCCCTCACCTGACGGTCCCCTTACGTGACGGCTCACCTGACGATCCCCTTGGGTGACGGTCTCACCTGACGGTCCCTCAGCGGACCGTGGAACCCCCACCGGAGCGGGGGCGGCAGCGGGGCCGCGGGCGACCGCGGGGGAGGCGGCGGATCACGGGGGCGGCAGCGGGGCCGCGGGCGACCGCGGAGGGAAGCGGCGGACCACGGGCCGCACCGGTCGGCGGTGCGGCCCGTGGCCGTGGGCGCCCGGCAGGTCAGACGCCGTCGTGCTCGACCCTGCGGTGGCCGACCAGCCAGCCGTCGCCGTGCGGCACCAGTTCGTCCTCGCACACCGCGCTCAGATGCAGCCTGGTCGGCCCCCCGGCCGGGGTCACCAGGACCTGCGCGTAGCACCGGGTGCTCAGGGAGCCGTCCGGGCCGGGCACCACGGTGAGCATGGAGAACACATGCCGCCGCTGCTCCGGTGCGTCCGCCGTCCGCGCGAGGTTCCGGCGCACGGCCTCCGCGACGGCCTCCCGGCCGCGAAGCGGCTCGGGGGCGGTGTTCTGCACGAAGACGCCGTCCTCGGCGAACGTCTCCGCCCACTGACCGGCCCGCCGCTCGTCCAGCAGCCGCATCTGCCGCGCGTAGAACTGCTGCACGGCGACATACGTCTCCGCGGGGACCGGCTCGGCGCCGCTCAGCCGCCGCGCGTGCTCCGCCGCGCACCGCAGCGTCGCCGTGCTGTTGCGGCCGAGTGCCTCCCGGATCATGGTGCGGGCGGCGGCCACGTCGGCCTCCGGGCCGAGGACGCTCGTCACCGCGTCCGGCTCGATGCGCACGGTGTGCCGCGAGGTGACGGTGCAGCCCCGGGCGTCCTCCTCGAAGATCCACTCGCCGGTGTGCGCGGCCATCAGCGCCGGTGTCCGGATCTGCTTGTAGACGATCCGTTCCGCCGGGAAGCAGACCCGCACCGAACGCGTGGTGTGGGTCCCGCCGTCCGCGGTGAGCGTGTCCATCTCCAGGATCTGCTCGTTCGGGGTGTCCTCGGTGAGGACGACCCGGGCGACGTGCGGCAGCCGCTCGGTCCACCGGTCGGCCGCACGGATGAACTCGTAGGCGTCCTTGGCCGATCCGTCGACGCGCACGCTGTCGTCGAAGCTGAAGGTGAGGCCGGCGTCCGCCTCCTCGGCGCCCCGGCGCAGCGCCTCCAGCTCGGACCCGGTGTTGGTGTCGATCGCCCGGCGGATCCACTCGACGTGCTCCGGGGCGTCGTCGACGGCGGTGAAGGAGTGGGTGAACCGCACCAGGGTCCGCTCCTCGCCGAGCGGCTCCAGCAGCCACTCGCCGCTCATGCTCCGCACCGGCGCCCGGGACTCCTCCTGACGATAGGTCACCCGCAGTGCGGCGCGGTCCAGTTCACGCCGCGAGGTCCAGCTCTTGACCTCCCCGTTGGCGGTCGCCCAGATCCTCAGCCGCTCCTGCCGGTCATCGCCCTCCAGGCGCTCGACATGGACGCTCGGCGGGAAGTGCACCGGCCAGCGGGCGGCGTCGGCGACGAGGGCGAACACCGCCTCGGCGGGCGCTCGCACCTCGATCTCGTGGACGGTGTCGTGCACGGTCTCGTCCGACATGGCTCTCCTCAGTAGTTTCCCAGCCCGCCGCAGATGTTGATCGCCTGCGCGGTGACGGATGCGGCCGCGTCGGTCAGCAGATAGCCGACCATCCCCGCCACCTCGTCGGGCGTGGTGTAGCGGCCGAGCGGGATCTTGGCGTGGAACCGGTCGAGTACCTCCTCCTCCGTGGTCTCCCAGGCGGCGGCGTAGCCCTGCCGCACCCGCACCGCCATGGGTGTCTCCACATAGCCGGGGCACACGGCGTTGACGGTGATACCGGTCTTGGCCAGTTCCAGGCCCAGGGCCTTGGTGAAGCCGACGACCCCGTGCTTGGACGCCGAGTAGGGGGCGCCCAGCACCACTCCCTGCTTGCCGCCGGTGGAGGCGATGTTCACGATCCGGCCCCAGCTCCCCTCCCGCATGCGGCCGGTGGTGAGGGCGGCGCGGGTGACCCGGAAGACGCCGTCGAGGTTGGTGGCCATCACGTCGTCCCACAGCTCGTCGGGGAGGGTGTGGGTCGGGCCGCCGCCGCTGCGGCCGGCGTTGTTGACGAGGACCTCGACGGGCCCGTAGCGCTCCACCGCGGCGGACACCAGCGCCTCGATCTGCGCCACGTCGCGTACGTCGCAGGAGCCGCCGTCCACGTCGTGGCCCTCCGCGCGCAGTTCCTTGGCCGTGAGCGCCACCCGGTCGGCGTCCCGGGCGCAGAGGAACACGCGGTGCCCGGCGGCGGCCAGCGACCGGGCGACGGAGAGGCCGATCCCGCTGGTGGCACCCGTGACGACGGCGACCCGGCTGGGTTGTGCGGACATGGTCTGATCAGCCCCTTCGCGTACAGAACTCGGTGATGGACTCGACGACGTAGTCGAGCATCTCGGTGGTGAGTCCCGGATAGACACCGATCCAGAAGGTGTCCTCCGTGACGATGTCGCAGTTGGCCAGCTCGTCCACGACCCGGTAGCGCACGTCCTCGTACGCGGGGTGGCGGGTGATGTTCCCGCCGAAGAGCCGGCGGGTGCCGATCCTGCGGCCCTCCAGGAAGTCGACGAGCTCCCTGCGGGTGAAGCCCGCCCCGGGCAGCACGGTCAGGGCGAAGCCGAACCAGCTGGGGTCGCTGCCCGGGGTGGCCCGCGGCGGCAGCAGTCCCGGCACACCGGCGAGGCCGTCGTGCAGCCGCTGCCAGTTGCGCCGCCGGGCCGCGCCGAAGTCGTCGACCCTGCGCAACTGGCTGAGCGCCAGGGCGCCCTGCAGGTCGGTGGCCTTCAGGTTGTAGCCGACGTGGGAGAAGATGTACTTGTGGTCGTAGCCGGCGGGCAGGGTGCCGAGCTGGTAGTCGAACCGCTTCAGACAGGTGTTGTCGGTGCCCGGTTCGCACCAGCAGTCCCGGCCCCAGTCCCGCATCGACTCGACGATGCGGGCCAGTTCCAGACTGGCCGTGAGGACGCAGCCGCCCTCGCCCGCGGTGATGTGGTGGGCGGGGTAGAAGCTCACCGTCGACAGGTCGCCGAAGGTGCCGGTGAGTCTGCCCCGGTAGGTGGAGCCGACCGCGTCGCAGTTGTCCTCGACGAAGAACAGGTCGTGCCGGCGGGCCAGTTCGGCGACCTCGGCGACGGGGAACGGGTTGCCGAGGGCGTGCGCGATCATGATCAGCCTGGTGCGCGGGGAGATCGCCGCCTCGATCTGCGCCAGGGAGGCGTTGTAGGTGCCCAGTTCCACGTCCACGAAGACCGGCGTCAGACCGTTCTGGACGAGCGGGTTGATCGTGGTCGGGAAGCCGGCGCCCACCGTGATGGCCTCGTCGCCGGGGCGCAGCCGCAGGTCCTTGAGCTTCGGCGAGGTCAGTGCGCTGACCGCCAGCAGGTTGGCGGACGAACCCGAGTTCACCATGTGCGCCTTGCGCAGCCGGAAGTAGCGGGCGAACTCGCTCTCGAACTTCCGGGTGCGCACGCCGGCGGCGATCCGCATCTCCAGCGCCGCCTCGACCAGGGCGTGCCGGTCCTCCTCGTCGAGGACCGCGCCCGAGGAAAGGATCGGCGTGACGCCCGGTTCGAACGCGCGCGTCTCCCGTTCCTTGTGGTACTTGCGCGCCAGCTCCAGCACCAGCGCCTTGGTGTCCGTCACCTCTGACCTCTCATCCTCGGTCGTGGACTGAGCCGTTGGTGCCGTGCGCCGCCCGGCGGGCTCCGGGGCCGCCGCGGTGCTCGGCGACGAGCCGCTCCAGCACCGGGACGACCTCGTTGGGGCTGGGCACGGCGAGCAGTTCCTCCTGCAGCCGCCGGGCGCCGCGGGCGAACGACGGTTCGGTGATCAGACGCTGGACCTGCTTGCGCAGCACGTCCGGCAGGAGGCCGTCACTCGGCACACAGAGTCCGGCGCCGATGTCCTCCAGCCCGCGGCCCATGACCGCGGTGTCCCAGCCGAACGCCAGGATCAGCTGGGGTACGGCGTGCAGCTCTGCCGTCGCCTTGGTGCCGACACCCCCGTGGTGCACCACCGCGTCACAGGTGGGCAGCAGGTCGTTGAGCGGGACGAAGTCGACCATGCGCACGTTGTCCGGCAGGTCGGCGGCCGCCTCGCGGGTGGCCTCGTCGACGGTGGCGACGATCTCCGCGTCCAGCTCCGCGAGATGGGCCAGCAGTTCGGCCATGTCGACGCCCACGTCCGACGCCGAGGAGCCGAGCGTGACGCAGACGCGGCTGCGCCCGGGGTCCGACCTCAGCCACTCCGGCACCACCGCGGGACCGTTGTACGCCACATGCCGCACCTGCACGGTCGGCAGGTCCAGATCGAGCCGGGTGCTGGGCGGAGTGGTGTTGACCGTCCACTGGCCGGTGACCAGGTCCTCGCCGAACCCCGCGTCGCAGCCCAGCCGCCGCAGCGTGCGCTCCAGCCACTCGGCGGTGGGGTCCTCGCGGTGCTCGGGTTCCTGCTCGGCGGCGAGCCGCAGGAACTCCTTGCGGGCCCGCACGCTGACGTCGGGCCCGGAGACCAGCCGGCAGTGGGCCGCGCCCGTCACCCGGGCCGTGATGGCCCCGGCCAGGGTGAAGGTCTCCCAGACGACGAGGTCCGGCTGCCAGGAGCGGGCGAAGTCCACGAGGGCGTCGACCATGGTGTCGTTGTTGAGCGCGCCGTAGAGCGTGGGCACCATGATGTTCTCCAGTGCCAGCAACTGCTCGTAGGTCCAGGGGTGGTCACCCCGGGCCGCGTAGTCGAAGCCCTGCACATGGGCCGAGGCCTCGTCGTGGAGCGTCCCCAGCAGCCCGAGGTCCTCGAGGGCGCCGAGCGACCACTCGACGGGCACGGCGGTCAGCCCGGTGCCCGTGATCACGTCGGTCAGCTCGGGCTGGCTGGCGATCCGGACCTCGTGGCCCGCGGTGCGCAGCGCCCACGCCAGCGGTACGAGCGGGTAGTAGTGGGTGTGGTGGGCCAGTGAGGTGAACAGAACCTTCATCGCGTCTCCTCCACGCCGAGTCGGGTCGGCAGCCTGACCAGGCGCCGGGTCACGGGCGCCCGGCGCGCCCGCACCGGCTCGCCGTCCGGCCGCAGCACCGGGAACCGCGCGGCCAGCGCCGCCAGTGCGTGTTCGGTCTGCGCGGCCGCGGCCGGGAGCAGGGCGGCGCACACGGTCACGGGCAGCGGATCCGGGCCGCCGCCGGTTCCGGTGGTCACGGCGGTGACGGAGTCCCCGGCGGCGATGCGGGTCCCGGCCACCTCGGCCGGGCCCAGTGCCACCAAGGGGTGCGCGCGCCACAGCGGCCTGCTCCGCAGACACTCCCCGACCACCCGGGCCGCGTGCCCGGGCTCCGAGCGCAGCCGCGCCCACTCCCCGGGCCGGCCGAGGAGCGTCCGCAGCGCGTCGCCGAGCAGGTCCGCCGCCGCCCGGGCCCCCGCCACGGCGAGCACCAGGTCCGCCTCGGCCCGGTCCCGGCCCCCGAACAGCTCCCGCAGTCCTCGTACGCCGGTCCCCAGGCGTTCCGCCGCGATCTGCGTCTGCGGGCAGAGCAGCGCGTCCACGGCCGGGGCGGCGTCGGCGACGGCGCCGGTGAACTCGGGCAGCCGCTCCCGGGGGACGTCCAGCAGTGTCGCGTACACCGCCGCGGTCAGCGGCTCCGCGAAGTCCGCCACCAGATCGGCCGGGCCCGGAGCGAGCCCGGCCGCTGCCTGCCCGGCCCGTTCCCGCAGCAGTGCGGCCCGTCTCCGTACGGTCCTCGTCCCGGCGCGCCGCGCCAGGTCCCGGGCGAGGGCCGTACCGCGCCCGCGCGCCGGGCCGGGCAGCCACTGCTCCGGCTGCGGCACGGCGGCGGACACCGCCAGGTCCGGGCTGACGGACAGCTCCCGCAGGGCCGTGGGGCCGGTGACGACCCAGGGGCCGAGCCGGCTGCGCCACACCGGTCCTCGTTCCCCGACGGACGCGAGGGCCGTGCCCGCGCCGCCTTCGCCGACCTCGAATCCCCGTACCAGCCGCGCGTACGGGTCTCCTGCGCCCGGCACGAACGGCTCACCGTTGACCGCGTAGAGCCACTGTGCCGCATGGACGAGTTGCAGTTCGCGCCAGAGGGCATTCGTCGCCGCCGTCACCCCGCCACCTCCGTCATCCGATTCCCTCAGCAAGGTACGGGGCCGTATTAGAAGAACACTCGAACTGCCGTTGTCCGCATCCACCGTTCCTCAAGCCGCGCTTGATCCCCCGGCGGTACCGTGGGAAACCCACTGGACTCCCGCAAGGTGATGAGGACCCCTATGCCAGAGCACCGTCAGCAACGGGCGCTCCGAATGGGCGTGATCGGCACGGCGAACATCGCGGTACGCCGGATCATGCCCGTTCTCGCCGCGCATGACCGCGTCGACCTCGTCGCAGTGGCCAGCCGGGACAAGGCGAGGGCCGAGCGCGTGGGAGCCGTCTTCGGCTGCCGTGGTGTGGGTGATTACGCGGAACTCGTCGAGCGTGACGACATCGACGCCGTCTATATTCCACTGCCGCCCGGTATGCATCACGAATGGGCGCTACGGGCTTTGCGGTCGGGAAAGCACGTACTGGTCGAGAAGCCGATGTCCGACGTGTACGAGAAGACGCTCGAGTTGATGTCGACCGCGTCGGAACTCGGGCTCGTGCTCGCCGAGAACTTCATGTTCCTTCATCATCCCCAGCACGCCGCGGTACGTGCGATGCTCGACGAGGCCGTGGGAGAACTGCGTTCCTTCTCCGGGTCGTTCGCCGTCCCGCCGCTGGCGCCCGACTCGTTCCGGTACCAGCCGGCCCTGGGCGGGGGAGCGTTGCTCGATGTCGGGGTGTATCCGCTGCGTGCGGCCCAGCTGTACCTCACCGGGGAACTCGATGTGCTCGGGGCGTGTCTGCGCGTGGACGAGGCGACCGGCGTCGACGTGGCGGGCAGTGTGCTGCTGAGCGACGACCGGGGGGTGACGGCGCAGCTGGACTTCGGCTTCGAGCACTCCTACCGGTCGACCTACGCGCTCTGGGGCAACCGGGGCCGGGTGAGTGTCCGGCGTGCCTTCACCCCGCCGGAGGAGCTGAAGCCGGTGGTCAGGATCGAGCAGCAGGACGTGGTCACGGAACGCTCGCTCCCCGCGCACAACCAGGTCTTCAACGCCATGGACGCCTTCGTCCGTGCGGCCCTCACCCGCGGCGGGCCCCTCGCGGGCATGTCCGCGATCAGCCGCCAGGCCTTCCTGGTCGACCGGGTCCGCCGCGCGGCGCGGCTCGTCGGCGATCCGAAGTGCCGTCCGCACGAGGCTCTTGCGGCGGACACCGGCCTGAGCTGACGCCTCCCAGGCCCCGGGCCGACGCACGCCCCCGCCCCGCCGGAGCGTCCGGCGGGGCGGGGGCAGGTTTGCGGCGTGCGCGCGCGGGCCTCAGCGGGAGAGCACCCGGCGCAGCACCCGGCCGAGCGTCCCCGCGGGCTCCGCCGCCGCCTCGTCCGTGCGCCAGGCGACGATCCCGTCCGGCCGGACCAGGCTCGCGCCCGCCTTGCCGATGCCGTACCGGTCCGCGACCGCCGCCTCCGGATCCGTCAGGCCCGCACCGATCCGGTACGCCCTGACGGGGACGCCCAGTTCCGCGGAGACCGTCTCCGCGGCCGCGATCCAGTCCGCGCCCAGCTCGCCCGCCAGCAGGGTCCAGCCGTCGCCGAACAGGTCGACCGTGGACATCCGCTCGCCGTGCCGGACCACCGGGACGTGCGGCCCGCGGAAGCCGGGGCGGCCGCTGGGGGTCAGCGGGTTCTCCACCCGGGCCGGGTCGTCGTCCGTGGCCAGGACCGCCGAGGAGCGGTAGCGGAAGCCGAGCAGCGTCTCCGGATACCCCACCGACTTGTCCCACACGTCCGCCATGTGCGGCGCCATCCGCTGCGCGTAGATCGCCAGCGCCTCGGCGACGACCAGCTCCGCCGCGATCCTGCGCTCCTCCTCGTATGTGCCGAGGAGCCCCGGGCCGGCCTGTCCGTGCAGCACCGCCGCGAGCTTCCAGGCCAGGTCGAACCCGTCGGCGACGGCCGCGTTGCCGCTCATGCCGCCGGTCGGCGGGGTGACCTTCGCGGCGTCACCGGCGAGGAACACCCGTCCCTCGCGCCAGCGTTCGGCGATCCGGGCCGCCATCTCCCAGCCCTGGATGTCGACGAGCCGGGGCCGCACCTCGGGAGCGTCCAGGGCGAGTCCGATGAGCTCGACACAGCGTTCGGGCGTGAAGTCCTCGGGGCGCTCGCCCTCGTCGGGGTCGTACTCGACGAACAGGGTGTGCCGGTCGGGGCGGTCCGTCGGGCCGAACGTCCCCGTGAACCTCGGGTGGTGCAGGTAGTACCAGCCCGTGGTGCCCGGCTCCATGACGCCGGAGAGGTCCGCGTCGAAGATCACCCCGACCATGTGGGTCAGCGTGCCGTGCCCGTACCGCCCGATCCCCAGCGACTCCCGCACCAGGCTGCGGTTGCCGTCGGCGCCGACGAGATACCCGGCCCGCAGGTCGTACTCGCCGTCGGGTCCGTGCAGCCGGGCGGTGACGCCGTGCTCGTCCTGCCGGAACGACACCAGCCGGGTGCCGAAGCGGATGGCGCCGCCGTGCCGCTGCGCCTGCGCGAGCAGGATCGGCTCCAGCTTGTCCTGGGACAGCATCGCCCAGCCCGCCGGAGTGCACGGCCCGGTCGCGGCCACCATGTCGTCGAAGCTCTCCGACACGGTCCGCAGGACCTCGCCCCGTACGCTCTGGGCGAGCCGGATGACGAAGTCGCCCTGGGCGCCCCGGATGTCGTTGGCCCTGTTCACCTCGTCGGCGACGCCGCCGATGCGCAGCAGTTCCATGGTCCGGGGGTTCTGCCCGGCAGCCCGCGGATAGGGCGAGAGACCCGGCCTGCGCTCCACCACGAGCACACGTACCCCCTGCCGGGCGAGGAACATCGCCGTCGACAGGCCGCCGAGGCCCGCACCCACCACCAGGACGTCGACCTCGTGGTCGTTCATGCCGTCCCCCTCTCGTCGTCGCTTGCGGGTTTCCCGTGGCCGTCCCCCGCCCGGACGCCGACGAACAGGCCGCGGCCCGACGGCGCCTCGGGAAGGTACTCGACCGTGAATCCGGCCTCCCGGAACGCCTCCTCGTACTCGGACCGGCTGAACAGGGAGATGATGTGGGTGTCGACGAAGTGCCGTGCCCCCGCGCCGGGTTCGGCGACCACGAAGTGCACGTCCATGTGCGAGGCACGGCCGCGGCGGGCCGAGTGCGAGAGGCGGGACACGGTGACGCCCTCGACGGTCACCACGTCGGCCGAGACATGGCCGTCGGCGAACGTCTCGGGGAACCACCACGGGTCGACGACCGCCACGCCCCCGGGTTCCAGGTGCCGCGCGAACACGGCCAGCGCCCGCCGGAGTTCGGCGACCGACGCCGTGTAGCCGATGGATCCGAACATGCAGGTGACCACGTCGAAGGTGGTGCCGAGGCGGAAGTCGCGCATGTCGCCCGGGTGCACGCTCACCCCGGGCAGCGCGCGGCGCGCCGCCTCGGCCATCGGCGCGGACAGCTCCAGTCCCTCGACATGCCCGAAGAGGTCGGCGAAGTGCCGCAGATGCCCTCCGGTGCCGCAGGCGATGTCGAGCAGCCGGGCGGCACCGGGCCTGTGCCGCCGGGCGGCGGCGGCGACCGCCTCGGTCTCGGCGCGGTAGTCCTTGCCGCGCCCCCGGTGCACGAGGTCGTACACGCGAGCGAGGTCGGTCCCGTACATCGTCTCGCCCGCCCGCTGCCCGTCCGCCACGGTCATGACGCCGGCCGGGTGTGGGCGAGGACGGCCTCGGCCAGCGGGCCGTGGACCGAGGAGGGCAGGGCGTGCCCCATGCCCTCGATCTCCACCAGGCGCGCGGCGGGGAAGAGCCCGGCGAGGTGCTTCCCGTGCGGCGCGGGCGCCACCGGGTCGTGCTCGGCCTGGATGACCAGGGTCGGCACGGTGACGCCGCGCAGTTCGGCGGCCCGGGCGGGTGGCGGCAGGGTCAGCGAGTAGTGCGCGTACGGCTCGGTGAGCACCCCTCCCGCGTGGTCGATGGCGCGCTCCTCCCACCGCGCGTACTCCGACTCGTCGAACGGCACACCGGTGCCGGACAGGATGCGCCACTTGCCGACCCGCTTGGCCACCTCGGCGGCGCGCCCCTCGGCGGGCCGGTTCATCAGCGCGAGCGCGTCCAGGAACGGCTGCTGCGGCCCCGGCAGGCCGTCCGGCGTGGGTTCGCCGCGCATCGCGCGCTCGATGTTGCCGTCGAAGTCGATGTCGAGCCCGCCGCCCAGCATCATGGTCAGGCTGCTCAGCCGCTCGTGGTGGTCGAGTGCGATGACCTGGACGATGGTGGCCCCCATCGACAGGCCGACGACATGGGCCCGGTCCACGCCCCAGCCGTCGAGGACGGCGACCGCGTCGGCGGCCAGTTCGCCGAAGCCGTAGGGGTGCTCGGCGAAGTCGCGGGTGGTGGAGCGGCCGGTGTCGCGGTGGTCGTAGCGGATGACGTGCAGACCGCCGTCGGCGAGCCGCCGGGCGAACTCGTCGGGCCAGCCCAGGGCGGACAGGTTGCCGCCCATGACGAGCAGCAGCGCCGGGTGCGCCGGGTCGCCGAAGTCGTCGCTCCACAACTCGACGTCCCCACTGGGCACGATGCGTTCGGACATGTGTCTACTCCTGTGCTGGGAGGGCGTGGGCGTCCCCCTCGGGGGCGGCGGTGAACTCCAGGATCGAGAAGTCGAACGGCAGGGTGGCGGAGCCGCTGGTGCGTTCCGAGTCCAGGACCAGCCCGGCCGACGCCGCCAGGGCGACGACCTCGTCCCGGGTGCGCACCCGCCCGCCCATGAACGTCAGCATCCGCAGGTCGAGCAGGGTGCTGAAGAAGCGGTCGGCACCGTCCCCCTCGACGTCGGCACGGTCGAGGACGAGGACCCTGCCCCCCGGCTCCAGTGCCTGGACGCACCGGCGCAGGATCACCGGCGCGTCCTCGTCGGACCAGTTCAGCAGGACGAAGGAGAGCAGCACGAGGTCGGCGGTGACCGGCAGCGGGTCGCGGAAGTCGCCCTCCGACACCGTGAGCCGGTCGGCGAGACCGGCGTCGGCGAACCTGGCCCGGGCCTGCCCGGCGGGGCCGGCCAGCTCGACCAGGGTGCCCCGGACGTGCGGTGCCCGCAGGGCGATCGCCTCGAGCAGGCCGCCGCTGCCGCCGCCCACGTCCAGGACGTGCCGTACCGCCGACCAGTCGTACGCGTCGGCGGGGGCCTTGTAGGCGAGATCCTCGTCGCAGGACATGAGCGCGTCGAAGGAGTCCGCCAGGTCCCGGTCCGCCGACAGGTCCTCCCAGAAGAGCCGCCCGTACCTCCCGGAGTACGCGGGACGGCCGGTGCGGACCACGTCGAGCAGGCCGGTGAAGGCCAGGTCGGCGCGGGAGACGGCCCCGTTCAGGTCCAGCCAGGCCCGCTGCTGCGCCGGGTGGCCGTCGGCGAGGAGCAGGCCGAGCCGGGTGGGGCGCAGCGGCCGGTCCCGCTCCCCGCCCTCCAGGACGCCGACGGCGGTCAGATGGCGCACCAGGCGGGCGAGCGCCTGGGGATGGGTGCCCGTGCGGGCGGCGAGGCCGGTGACGGTGCCGGTGCCGGCCAGGAGGTGGTCGACCAGGCGCAGCGTCGCGGCGACCCGGAGGGCCATCGGCGTGACCAGATTGCCGAGGTTCTTCAGGAGTACGTCGAGGTCCTGGTCCGTGGGTTCCAGGGGTTCCGCGGGTGGCGAAGGGCTCACCGTGTTCCTTCCCTTGGGCGTGGGTGTGCCGGCCGCCGGCTCAGGGCCGCCAGCCCTCCTCCTTGGGCCAGGGCTCGCCGAGCTGGCGGTAGGTGCCGAGGTAGTCGGGCCAATCGCGGTGGTCGCGGATCTTCCCGTCGACGATCCGGATGAGGTGGATCTGCTCGCCGGAGAAGCGGCGCCCGGTGGCGGGCATTCCCACGAGCTCGCCCACCTGACGTCCGTACAGGGCGAGTTTCGCCCGCACCCAGCTGCCGTTCTCCTCGTAGGAGATCTCCTCCAGGCACGCCTCCTCGGAGAAGGTGAGCTTCAGCCACTTCACTGCGAGTGCGAAGGCCTCCGGGCCGCGCAGTTCCGGCATGTGCTCCAGTGCGCCGGGATTGAGGTACTCCTCGTGAATGAACTCGGCCACGTCGTCCGTTTTCCCGGTGTTGTAGCTGTTCACCATACGGCGAACAACATCGATGTGATCGCTCACGGCATACTCTCCTTGTCGTCCGTCAACGGGTTCATCCTGACTTCCGCGGCCCTTCGCAACAATCCTTTCCCGCACCGGTTCGACCGGTCGACAAGCCGGTTTCGAGCGTTCACCGAGCGCATTCCGACCCACATTTCAGAGTGACCGGCCAGGGTGGTCGGGTCGGCTTTCCTGACCCGGAGGACCCATGGACACGACGAAGTACAAATCGACGGTCACCGAGGCGTTCAACAACGCCGCGGCGAAGTACGACCAGTTGGGCGTCGAGTTCTTCACACCGATGGGGCGGCGGCTGGTGGAACGCGCCGATCCGCAGCCCGGGCAGCGCGTTCTCGACGTGGGGTGCGGCCGGGGCGCCTCCCTGTTCGCGGCGGCGGAACGGGTGGGGCCGTCCGGCCATGCGCTCGGCATCGACATCGCGCCGGCCATGGTGGAGGAGGCCCGCCGGCAGGCCGCCGCGCTCGGCACCCGGCACGTCGAGGTACGGGTGATGGACGGGGAGCACCCCGACCTTCCGCCCGCCTCGTTCGACGTGGTGACCGGCGGCTACAGCCTGATCTTCCTGCCGGACGCGCCGGCCGCTCTGCCGAGGTACGCGGCGCTGCTGCGGCGGGGCGGCAGGATCGCCTTCACCAGCCCGGTGTTCACGGAGGACACGTTCCCCTTCCTGCCGCCGGTGTTCACGGAACTGATCCCGGAACGGCTGCTGCGCAACCTGCCGGCCGACTGGCGCCCCGACGCGCTGAAGCGGCGGTTCAACAGCTGGCTGCAGGACCCCGACGACCTGACCCGCACCATGCTCCGCGCCGGCTTCGACGACGTGGAGGTCGCCGACGAGCACATCGACCTGCGCGCACCGGACGGCGTCACCTGGGTCGACTGGTCCCACACCCAGGGCATGCGGCTGCTGTGGCAGCACCTGCCGGAGTACGAGAGCCGGCAGCTGCGCCACCGCCTGGTCACCGAGCTGGACCGGCTGCGCGGTGACGGCCCGCTCCGTCTGCCCACCCCGGTCCGCTTCGTCAGGGCGTCCGTCGCGGACTGAGCTGCCGGGGGCCGCCGGGGGCCGCCGGGGGCGGCCGGGGGCGGCCGGTGGCGGCCGGGGGCGGCCGGTGCGGAACACCCGGAGCCTTGTCCCGCCGACGGGACAAGGCTCCCTGTGGTGTCAGTAGACGCGCACGGCGCCCGAGGACGACATGCGAACGATGTCACCGGTCGGCCTGCGGAGGTTGCCCTGTGCGTCGATGGACTCCGCGTTGAGGATGGAGCGGTGCA
This sequence comes from Streptomyces tirandamycinicus, assembly GCF_003097515.1. Lineage (NCBI taxonomy): Bacteria > Bacillati > Actinomycetota > Actinomycetes > Kitasatosporales > Streptomycetaceae > Streptomyces > Streptomyces tirandamycinicus. The sequence continues at coordinate 6,407,200 of NZ_CP029188.1, forward strand.
GTTCCTGGGCCATCGGGCCGGGTTCGAGGCCGAGATGGTTCACCAGGTTGACCCGCAGGCGCTGGAAGAGCTCCAGGGCCTGCGCCCGGCGGCCGTTGAGGTACAGCGCCCGCATGTACTGGGCGTGCAGCCCCTCGTGGTACGGGTTGTCGGCGGTCAGGGCCGCGAGCTCGGTGAGGACCTCGCGGTACATGCCCAGCCGGAGCTGGGTGTCGACGAGGTACTCCAGTACGACCAGCCGGGACTCCTCGAACTGCTGGCGCCTGCCCTCGAGGATCCGGCCGGCGACGACGTCCACCAGCGCGGGTCCGCGCCACAGCTGCAGCGCGCTGGAGAGGGTGCACAGCGCGGCCTGGTCGTCCCCCGACGACAGGGCGCGGCGCCCGTCCGCGACGAGCTCGTGGAAGCGGTGGACGTCCAGGTCCCCGTGGGCGGTCCGGAACAGGTAGCCCCCGGACCGGGTCACCAGGAGCTCGGAGGCGACCTGACGGCCGGACATGCCCGTCGCGGACGCCAGGAGCTTGCGGAGGTTGAGGATGTATGTCTGCAGCGTGGTCAGGCAGCTGACGGGAGGCTCCTCGTCCCACAGCTCGCGTATCAGTGACGACACGGGTACCACCTGGTCGGCGTGCACCAGCAGTGTGGCCAGAACGCTTCTCATCTTCGGTGCGCTCGGAGTGTACAAGGCACTCTCGACCTGCACGGAAAGCGGGCCTAAGACACCCAGCTTCACGATGTTCCCCCATAGATCGCAGAAGGCTACTGGACTACCGGGCATCAACGCCTCTGGCGGTTCACGGGTTCCCCACGGAGAAACCGGCGGTTCGCCGGAACGGAAACCAGTGTCGGTGCCGGGTATGTTGTGGTGGGAACCACTGAACCACTTGCGCGTCGAAAATCCGAGCCCGACGGGCGAGCATCACCGAACGTTTCAAGCCACTTTCAGCAGTGTATTGACAACCGTCAGGAAGCCGGCCGGGGTCGTGACCTCGGAGAGGTCCTCCTCGGGAATATCCACGTCGTACTCGCGCGAGACCCGGGCCGCTGTCTCCAGCAGGGCCAGCGAATCGTACCCGAGGTCCGTGAATTTCATGTCAACCGCGTTTTCCTTGTTGGTTACGGCCTCCTCTTCCCCCGCGCACTCCCGCAGGATGTCGAAGAGCCTTTCACTTGTCAGCGCCACCATGGCAGTTCTTCCTCCCGTTGCGACCGGTACCTCTCGCTCCCTCGGTGGCGGCCGGCTGCGGCGGCCAGTTGGCTGATGCTGCATCACCGCGGTCGGCGGCGGCCACGAAGTGCACCCTATGCAGATTCGGAAGTATCAGACTCGAGAACCGATCGAGCGGACTCGCTCAGAACGTGGTCATGGGCCTCTCACCTCGCAGCACGGTCGATATCGGCACGGTGATTGTTGTCCGCCGGGGGGCCTGCGGCCTACCGTCGCAACGAATGCCCACACAAAGGAGGAGCCAGTGAAAGGAATTGTCCTGGCGGGCGGCTATGGAAGTCGTTTACACCCGATCACCCTGGCTGTTTCGAAGCAGTTGCTTCCCGTCAACGACAAGCCGCTGATCTACTACCCTCTCTCGGCGCTGATGCTGGCCGACGTTCGGGACATCCTCATCATCGCCCTGCCCGACGACATCCCCCAGCTGCGCAGGCTGCTGGGCGACGGGAGCCACCTGGGGATCTCCCTGACGTACGCCGAACAGCCCGTGCCCAACGGACTGGCACAGGCCTTCCTCACGGGAGCCGAGCACATCGGCGACGACTCGGTCGCCCTCGTCCTCGGTGACAACATCTTCCATGGAAACGGCTTCTACGACCTGCTGGACGCACACTCCCGGGACATCGAAGGATGCGTCCTCTTCGGATATCCGGTCACCGATCCCGAGCGTTACGGCGTGGGCGAGGTCGACGAAACCGGACGGCTCCTCTCCCTGGCGGAGAAGCCCGAGAAGCCGCGCTCCAATCTCGCCATCACCGGTCTCTATCTCTACGACAACGACGTCGTGGAGATCGCTCGCGGAATACGCCCGTCAGCCCGCGGTGAACTGGAAATCACCGATGTCAACCGGGTCTACCTGGAGCAGGACCGGGCCAAACTCGTCACGTTCGGCCGCGGCTTCGCCTGGCTCGACGCCGGAACCCCGCAGTCGCTGCTCCAGGCCGGCCAGTACGTGCAGACCCTGGAGGACCGGCAGGGCGTGCGGATCGCCTGCCTGGAGGAGGTCGCCCTGCGCATGGGCTTCATCGACGCGGACGCCTGCCACCGGCTGGGGGCGAAGCTGTCGCGCTCCGGGTACGGCGAGTACGTCATGGCCGTGGCGAGCGAGATGAGCCCCTGACCGCAGTCGTGCGCGGCCCGGCCGGGGGCGGCCGCCCCCGGCCCGGACGCTCCCGGGCGGTCACCCCTCCCCGAGCAGGGTCAGCTGCCCGGCGTCGAGCACGAGGTCCGCCGCCGCCATGTTCGCCCGCAGATGGGCCAGGGAGGCCGTGCCCGGGATCGGCAGCACGACCGGCGAGCGGTGCAGCAGCCAGGCGAGCGCCACCTGGGTCGTCGTCGCCCCCGTCTGCGAGGCCACCCGGGCGAGGGCACCGTCCCGGGCCGGCCGGGCCGCACCGGCGAGCGGTTTCCAGGCGATGAAGGCGATGCCCTCCTGCTCGCAGTGGACCAGCTCCTTCTCGTAACGCCGGTCGTAGAGGCTGTACTTGTTCTGTACGCTCACGATCCGGGCGACCGACCGGGCCTGCTCGATCTGCTCCACCGTGACCTCGGAGAGCCCGATGTGCCGGATCTTGCCCTCGTCCTGGAGCTGTTTCAGCGCTCCGACCTGCTCCTCCAGCGGGACCTGGGGATCGACCCGGTGCAGCTGGAACAGCTCGATGCGCTCCAGGCGCAGCCGGCGCAGGCTGAGTTCGGCCTGCTGCCGCAGATAGTCGGGCCGGCCGAGCACACGCCACTGCTGCGGGCTCGGCCGGACCTCACCCGCCTTGGTGGAGACGACCAGGCCCGGCGGGTAGGGGTGCAGCGCCGTGGCGAGCAGCTCCTCGTTGGCGCCGAGCCCGTAGACGTCGGCGGTGTCGATGAACGAGACGCCGAGCTCCACCGCGCACCGTGCCACCTCTGCGGCCTTGTCCGGCCGGGCGGGTGGACCCCAGTGGTGCGGCCCGGTGAGGCGGAGCGCCCCGAAGCCGAGCCGGCCGACGGTGAGGTCGCCTCCCAGGGTGATGTGTGTACCGACGGCACGGCCGGGTCGCACGGTGACGGTGTCCTTTCAGCCGGGGTTCAGGGGAGCCGCACGGAGAGCGGGTGGCGGAAGACGTCGCGTGGGTCCCACGTCGCCTTGACCCGCTGGAGGCGGCGGTATGCGTCCTTGTAGTAGAGGGTGTGCCAGGGCACCCCGGAGGTGTTCCAGCGCGGGTCGGCCAGGTCGGTGTCGGGGTAGTTGATGTAGCAACCGTCGTGCTCGTCGTTCGGCACGGGAACGCCTCCGGTGTCCCGGAAGACGTCCCGGTACAGCTCGCGGATCCAGCGCAGGTGCACCTCGTCGAGCTGCGGATCCATCCAGGTGGCGGAGAACCACGCCTTGAGGATCGAGTCACGCTGGGGCGAGGCGGTGGCGCCGGGCGCCACGGTGTTGACCGTCCCGCCGTACGAGTAGAGGTCCACGGCGCCCCAGCCCTCGAACGACGGGTCCGTCAGGTGCCGGTGGACGGTCGCGATGCGCTCGGGTGTCCAGCTCCGCCTGAGGTAGGCGCTCTTGGACTTGTGCCGGTCGTACCCGCCGGTGTCGAAGCGTGCGCCCAGGGTGGCCTGCAGCCAGAGGTCCTCCTGGTGCTCGACGGCCGGTTCGAGGCCGGTCCCCGCGTTGACGGCGCTGACGTAGCGCTCGATCAGCCCGGCGGCGTCGGCGCGGCCGCCGTCGAAGCGGGCCTCCAGCGAAATGGAGCCCACCGCGTGGGTGTTGAGGTGCAGGGTGCTGTAGAGGCTGCCGTACCGGGGGTCGGCGTGGTTCTCCTCGTACCACCGGCTGTAGTTGGTGACGAGCCGGGTGAACCGCGCCAGGTCGAGGTCGGCCCACGGCCAGGTCACGAAGGTGGAACGGAGCCGGGTGGGGGGCTTGGGCAGCAGCGCCGAGGGGTCCTTGCCCGTGGCCCCGGGCGTACGGAACAGATAGCGGGTGACGACGCCGAAGTTGCCGCCCCCGCCCCCGGTGTGGGCCCACCAGAGCTCGCGGTGGGGATCGTCCCGCTCGCGCGTGGCGGTGACCGTGCGGGCCCTGCCGGAGGCGTCCACCACCACGACCTCGACACCGTGGAGATGGTCGACGACCGTGCCGTCACGACGGGTCAGCGGCCCGTATCCGCCGCCCGCGACATGCCCGCCGGCGCCGACCTGGGGGCAGACCCCCGCGGGCAGCGTCACGCCGTGGTCGTAGAAGAGCGTGCGGTAGACCTCGCCCAGCGTGGCGGCGGGCTCGACGGCGAAGGCCCGGTGCTTCTTGTCGAAGTAGACCGAGCGCATGGGCGAGGTGTCCAGGAGCACCCGGACGTCCCGGTGGTCGGCGAAGTTCTCGAAGCAGTGCCCGCCGCTGCGGACCGCGATCCGCTTCCCGGCCGCGACGGCGTCCGTCACGGCCTCCTCGATCTGCCGGGGCGTGTGGACCACGTGCACGACGTCCGGCGATCCGACGAAGCGGGCGTTGAACCCCCTGCTGACCAGTTCGTCGTACCGGGGGTCGGCGGCGCCGACCGTGGTCACCGGCGACTCCGGTACGCACACGCGGCCCCCGGCCCGCGCGGCCTCGGCCGGTACCGCGACGGCTCCCGTGGTGGCGACCGCGGCGGCACCGGCCCCCGTTGTTCTCAGGAATCCGCGACGACTGATTCGGCCCATGACACACACCCCAACCCTTCGATGAGCAACGAGCGGGTGGAACGGCACGATGACGCGTCCCCCCTCACGGCACGGCCCCCTGCCGTCCGCGCAGCGGGACCCGGGCGGACCGGGCCCCCGACCGACGCGCACCCCCCGGGCATCGCCGTCGCCGCCTCCTCACCGGAGGCGCCGGACACCCGTCATCCCCGTGCGGGCCCCTGTGGCTCCAGCACGACGACGGGGATCTTCCGGTCGGTCTTCTTCTGGTAGCTCTTGTACTGCGGGAAGATCGCGGTCATCGCCTCCCAGAGGCGCGCCCGTTCCCCCTCTTCCGCCTCCCTGGCGACCGCGTCGAACGTCTCCGCGGCCACCTGCACCCGCACCCGCGGCTCCGCCAGCAGGTTGAGGTACCAGTGGGGATGCCGGTCGGACCCGCCGTTGGATCCGACGACGACGTAGTTCCCCTCGTCCTCCCCGTAGATCAGCCCGGTACGCCGCAGCGCCCCGGAGCTGCGTCCCCGGGTGGTCAGCAGCAGCGTCGGCTTCCCGTACCAGATGTGCCCCCTCGCGCCCTCGCTGGCCACGTAGCGGCGCACATGCGTGGCGACCCATCCGGTCGGGCTGTCGAGCACCTCGTCCTGTTCGTCCATGCAGCACACACTCCGTCCGTCGGAAGCCACACCGTACCACCGGATACATAAATTTTAGTATCGCCCTCCGCCTCACCCGAATCACGTGTTTTCAGGGGAAGTTGAGAGGAGCGACGGCTTCCGGCTGCCCTGGCGGACGCGCTTTCGAGCATGCTCGTCCGCCGTGCCCCACGGCAACGAGTTCCGGACAGCGGCCGGGCGCCCTCGACCGCTTCTCGAGTGGATCTCGACCGCCGTCCCGCCCTCGTGTACGGGCGGCGCGGACGGACTCCGGACGGGGAACCCGCGCCGGGCCGTGCGGTACGCGGCTGCACCTGGCGAGGTGGAGGCGTCCGGCCGCGGGCCCCGTCCGGTCGCGTGAAGTCGTGCGGTCACATGACGTGCTGCGGTCACATGACGTGCCGCGGTCGCGTGACCGGGTGTGGTCAGGTGCCGCCGTTCCGCCGGACGGCACCGAGTGCCGTCCGGCGCCGAGGTGGTGATCGCCACCGACGGCGCGATCGGCTCGTCGCCGGCCGTGACCCCGGTCCGCGTACCCGGCCCCGAGCGCGATCCGAGCGCGACCCGGGCACGGTCCCAGGCATGATCCCGGGCACCACGGTCCGACCCGTGGGCTCCCGGAGCGGCGAGAACTGTAAGCGGGCTCACCGAACCGGCACCCCGGCTCCCGGCATGATCGAAGGACGAAGCGGACCTCGCCGTCCGGCGGGCCCGCGTCCCGGGGGATCGGGAGGTGCCCGGTGAACGTTCGGCAGTCCCCCCGCCCGCCTCGCCGGCAGGTGCTCAAGGGCGCCGGAGCGATCGGCGCGGCCACGGTGCTGCTCGTCGGCGGCGGCGTGATCGGCTGGCAGACCCTGGCCGACCGGCCCGAGCCGGTGACCGCGGTGCAGCCGGCCAAGGACCCGTCCCTGCGGGCGCTCGCCGAGGCCGCGGTGTCCGGCGGGCCGGGCAAGGACGGCATCCCCGCCGTGGACGAGCCCCGTTTCGTCACGGCGGGCGAGGCCCGCTTCCTCGACGACGACGACGTGGTCTTCGGGCTGGAACACCGCGGCGAGGTACGGGCGTACCCCCAGCTGGTCCTGGTATGGCACGAGATCGTCAACGACACGGTGGCGGGCGAGCCCCTCGCCGTCACCTACTGCCCGCTGACGGGCACGGCCGTCGGCTTCCGGGCCCCGCCCGGCGTCCAGGACCTGACGTTCGGCACCACGGGCAAGCTCGTCAACTCCAACCTGCTGATGTACGACCGGCAGACCGGCTCGCAGTGGCCCCAACTGATCGGCACCGCGGTCAGCGGACCGCTGGAGGGCACGGAACTGGCCACCGTCCCCCTGGTATGGACCACGTGGAAGCAGTGGCGCACCGCGCACCCCGACACCCGGGTGCTGTCCACCGACACCGGTGCGCTGCGCGGCTACGGCAGCGACCCGTACGGCTCCTACCCGGACCGCAGCGGCTACTACGCCGAGGGCGGCCCGCTCTTCCCCGTCGCGCACAGCAGCGACCGCTTCGGCGACAAGCACGTGGTCGTCGGCGTACGGGTCGCCGGCCGGCACCTGGCCATCGACAAGGACCTCGTCCGGGAGAACCGCGTCGTGCGCACGGACCTCGGCGGCACACAGGTGGAGGCACGCTGGGACGACCGCCTCGGCACCGCCAGGGTCCTGCAGCGGGCGGGCGACGGCCGGTGGGTGCCGGCCGACCACCTCGACGCCATGTGGTTCGCCTGGTACGCCTTCCACCCCGGCACCCAGGTGCGGACATGAGCAGGGTGCCCGCCCTGCTCGCCGCGGTCCTCGCCACGGCGGGCGACGCGTGGGACGGCGCCGCCGGCGCGATGGCCGCCACGCCCCGGCGAGTGCGCGCCGCCCTCGCCGTCCGCCGCCACCGCAGAGCCGCGCTGATCGGCGCCGCCCTCACCCTGCTGGTCTACCTCCTCTCCACCGGGGACCTCGCGGTGTCCGGCTCGGGCCGGTTCACCGGCGCCCCGGTCCTGCGGGCCGCCCCGGAGCAGCTGTTGCGGGTGCGGGCGCCGTACCTGTTCGAGCCGGTCCTCGCCTGGCACCCCTCCAGCCATCTCGCGGTCTTCGTCAGCCCGGTCAACCTGCTGCTCGGCGCGACCGTGGCAGCGCTGGTCGGATGCAACATCGCCGTCGCCGCGCACACCGCCCGCCGGTCCGCGGCGTGCCGACGTACCCGCTACGCCCGGCTGGTGGGGGTGCTTCCGGCGTTCCTGCTCGGCTTCGCCTGCTGCGCACCCGCCTTTCTCCTCGTCCTCGGGACGGGCACCGCCGCCGCCCTGCTGCCCGCCGTCCTCCCCGCGCGCCCGCTGCTCTACCCGCTCGCCCTGCTGCTGCTGACCGGCACGCTGGTCTGGGGCGCCTCGCGGGGCGACCGCGCCGGGCGGGCCGGGCGCGGCGCCGGCACGACGCGGACCGCCGGGCGGGCCGGCCGGACCGGGCGGCGTGCACGCCGCGCGGACGACATCGGCGACCCGGGGACGCCGGCACCCCCCGGCGTCCCCGGCACACGAGAGCCGTGACCGCGGGGCGAGGCCGGTCTGCACCGATCCCATTGCCTGCCCCGCCGCTGCGTGTTCGAGGCCGGACGGTTCGGCGCTCGCCGACGTACAGCGCCCGGGGGTGACGTCCATCTCGTCGTTCCGGGGGTCGACGAGGGGAACGACGAGGGGGACGACGATGGGAATGACGAGGAGAGCACGGACGGTGCCGCCCGGGGGAGGGGCACCCTCCCGGCCCGGCCCGGCCCGGCCCGGGTCCCGGTCCGCCGGCCGCCCGTCCCACGCCCGCACCCCGGCCCGCGCCCGCGATCGCGCATTCCGCGGTCCTCGCCCGGGTCCCGCCGGGGGCCGGGCCCGTGGACGAGTGTCAGCCGGAGTGCCGGAATCCCTTGCCGGAATCTCACCGGCTTCCTCGTTCCGCCGTCGCAGCCATGCCGAGCGCCCGAGGGCCCCGGCCGGGCGGAGCGAGGTCCGCCCGGCCGGGTGCCCCCGGAGAACCGCTACCGGTTCAGCGGACGGTCAGGGCGACCGGACCGGCCAGCAGTGCGTACCCGTCGTTGTGCAGGTACCAGGCCGCGTACTCTCCCGGCCCCGGGAGTTTCCCGGTGGCGAAGGTCACGCTGCCGCCCGCTCCGGGGGCGTACTCCCACAGCAGGGACTCCTGTTGGGAGGGTGCGACGCCGACCGGGTAGAGGCCGATCCAGTTGGTCGGGCTCGCGGTGCCCGGAGGCGTGCCGAAACCGAGGACGGCATGCGCACCGTGTTCCGCCGACGGCCGGTCGACGGTCAGTGAACTGGCCGGCGTGGGCAGCGAGTCCCCGGCGAGGGGCAGGCGGTCGAGGTGGTCCGCGGCGAGACCGTGGAACGCCGCCACCTTGGCGGCGATCACGTCCGTGTACGGGACGAGCGCCGTGAAGTGGGCGGTGAGGACCTTGGTGGTCGCCGCGGCCAGTTCGGCGGCGTCGGCGGTGGCGCCGACGAGGTACGGCGACAGCTGCCGCATCAGCGCGTAGTCGCTGGAGAGGCCCAGCGATCCCATGGCCTGAGCGAGGGAGGGGGTCCGCGCCCCCGTGTCCTGGACCCGGCTGACGAAGGTCACCCGGTGCAGCACCCGCCAGCACGGAGGCTTGCGGTCGCTCTGCCGGGCCCGGGCAAGTTCCCGGGCGCCGGCATCGGTCCCGCGCTCGAGCCATTCCGGGTCGACGACCTTTCCGTAGAAGTCCTCGAAGTTGTCGGTGGAGGTGTCCAGGTAGAAGGACATGAAGCGGTAGGCGTCGACACGGCCCGGTACGAGTACGGGACCCGAGCCGTCGCTTCGGTGCAGGACGCTTCCCGGTTCGGTGGCCACCTCCAGACTGAAGGACCGTGAGGCGTCCCTGGTCTTGCGCCGGGTGACGGTGTACCCACCGCCCATGGTGGCCTCGAAGGCGAACTTCCCGCCGACGGGCCCGATCTCGGCCTCGAAGCCGCTCTGATAGGTCGCGCTCCCGCTGACGGTGTACTCCCCGGCCGTCGTGCTGGTGACCTGGTCGGTGGTGGACGTGGTCTCGGAGAACAGGCCCCCGGCGGCGGTCCACACATAGGTGTTGACGATGTTGCGGCGGGCCGCTGAGCGGTGGGCGGCCCGGCCCGCCACCGGATCGCCGCCGCCCGACGTGAGCCCCGTGCTCGTACCGGTGCCCCCGATCATCCCCTTGAGCACCCGGTCGGCGGCCGCGGCCACCGGGTCCGGGGCGTGGGTGTCGGTCGACGCGGACTCGTAGAACGCCTGGAGCTGCTGTTCCTCGCGCTGGATACGGCGCTTGAGGGCGTAGGCCTCGCGCGGGCGGTAGTAGCTGTACTGCCCGCCGTCCCCGGCGTGGGGGAAGGAAGGGTCGGGGCAGGGTTCCAGGCCGCCCGCCGCGCCCCGGGTGCGGAATCCGATCACTCCGTCGAGCGTTCCCTGCTTGGTGTACAGCGGGTTGATCGGGAAGGCGATGATGTTCCAGTCGCGCGGAATGTCCGGGTTGGGGATCATGCGGTAGGCGACCAGGGCGCCGTTGTGGGCCAGCCTCAGGGCGAACTGGTCCGCGGTGTCGGACTGGACGATCGCGAACCCGGTGTTGGCCGGCAGCCAGCGCCGGCCGGCCGTGGGATTGGCCTGCTCCTTCGCTTCCGGGCTCTCCCAGCGTCCGGCCAGCTTGACGCTGCTGGTCCGCGTGGTGGTGGCACCCTGGCTGACCGTGGTGTCGTTGCTCCAGCTGTTGGAGAACTTCATCTCCGCGCTTCCGCCCGCGTGGATCTTCAGAGAGCTGAGCGGCTTGGCGGTCCCCGCACCCAGGGGGGCGGCGACGATGAAGGTGTCATCGTTCTGCGACACATCGAAGGTGATCTTCGCCGAGCTGTCCACACTCGTCTTGTGGTCGGAGGACATGGTGTTGGTGACGGTGTCGGCCTGCACGAAACTCACCGACGACGTGCCGCTGTAGTCCTCGGCCGTGCCCTCGATCATGTTCTCGGAAGGAACCGGCGGGGCCCCTTCCAGATAGCCGACGAGCTGGGGGTTGAACTGCGCCTGGCCCACCCAGGAGGTGGTCAGGTCGCCCACCTTGAACCCGGTGCCGAGCACCCACGCGCCCGCGCGTACGGAGCTGTAGGCGCGCTTCATGACGCCGATCGCCTTTCCGTGGGCGTCGGTCTGCAGGTCCGCGTACTCCGAGGCGGAAGGCGTCGCGCTCACCCGGCGGTGGAAGGCCGTGCTCGCCCCGGCCAGTGCCGAGCGCACCTCGGCCGTGTCGTCCGAGAGCGGCGCGGTGGACACGACGACCTCCGGGGCCGGGACGGACGGCTCCAGGTCGCAGCCGCGCAGCCCGGCATCGGCGACCTTCGCGCCGGCCACCGTGGACTCGGGGTCGAAGGGGTAGTAGGCCATCAGATCCTGGCGCTCGCCGCGGACCCTGGTGAACAGGTTGTCCAGGATCTGCTCCTGTGTACGGCAGGTGCGCCAGACCCGTATCTCGTCGAGGGTGCCGGTGAGAACCTCCGACAGCGCCCCCGAGCCGGTCCTGCGGGCCGCCACGGTCACCTGCTCGGGGCCCATGTCCCCGAGCACGTTGTCCATGGAGACCCGGTCGGCGGCGGTGGGCACACCGTTGTGGTAGAAGGTGAAACGGTTGCCGTGGGGGTCGGGGGTCCGCACCCGGACCGCGCCGTGGATCCGGGCCGGGAAGGCGTCGCACGCGTCGGCCGTGATCGCCCCGTGGCTCTCGGGGACGTTCCACCACGCCACCAGGCCCTCGGCCTTGGTGGTGACGGGGACGCCGATCTCCTCGGGCTTGCGCGCCACCTTCCAGATCCTCGCCTCGGACACCGTCCCGCGCAGCCCGTACGAGGAGGAGCCCACACGGTAGCGGCCGATCTCGCAGTTCGCGTCGTTGCCCACGGGCCGGGCGCCGGTGTAGCGGTCGGTCCTGACCAGCCTGCCGTCGATGTAGAGGCGGATGCCGACCGCGCCGTCCTTGTCCTCTCCGCCGCGCCGGGTGACCGCCACCTTGGTGAACACCCCGGGGACGAGCTTGTTCGCCTCTCCCGAACGCCAGATCTGCTGCGAGCCGGTGCCCCCGCCGCCCGCCTCGAAGGTGAACACGAGCTGTCCGTCGGGGTCGACGTACAGGGCGTAGGGCACGGCCCCGGAGCCCCCGCCCAGGACCGGCCCCTTGCCGACGAGGCCCTGCATGGAGCCCAGGGCGTCGAGCTTCACGTACGCCTCGATGGTCAGGTCGTCCACGAGGTCCAGCCCCTCGGGCCCGGCCGCGTCCAGATGACCGGTGCCGTCCATGGCCAGGGCCCAGTCCTGGCGGAACGTCATGGCGACGTGCCCCCAGTCGGCGGCGGGAAAGACTCCCTCGCTGCGGAAGGCCTGGGATCCGACGACGGCGGCCAGGCTGTAGCCGCGTGGAGCCGAGGGGCAGGGGATGAGCCTTCCGCGGACGGTGCCGTGGTGGCCGTTGCCCGAGCGGTCCGCGGTGGAGGCGTCGCCGAAGGTCCAGTAGCCCAGCAGGCCCGGCTCGTGGCCGGTGAGGCGGCGGTGGGCGGATCCGGCGACCTCCGCCTGGGTGCGTGCCCTGCCCCAGACCCGGTACTCGTCCACCATGGCGGTCGCCGGGCGCTCCTGCCCGGCACCGGCGAAGCCGAAGCAGCCGAGGGTCGTGCGGCCGCCGCCCCCCGGCCGGCCGGGGGCGATGTCCTGGGCGATCTGTATTCCGTCGCGGTAGAGGGTGCGCCGCCCGGTGGCGGCCTCGAACACCGCCGACCAGCAGTGCCAGCCGCCCTCGGGGAAGGGGTCGGTCGTCAGCTGTCTGCCCGCCGTCGAGAAGGCCAGTCTGTTGTCCGGCGTGAACGCCAGGAAGACCGGGTCGGCGTCCACGGTCGAGCCGCTGCTGAACAGCGGGCTGAGGCGGCTGTTTCCGGCGGCGTTGGCCCAGACCTCGATGGTGAAGTCCCGGTCGGCGAGCGTCAGTTCGGTTCCGCAGTCCACCCACGAGGCGCCGTCCAGGAGCAACGCGCTGATCGCGGCCCTCCCCTCCAGAGCGAGCGCGTAGCGGAAGCCCGGGATCGAGGCGTGCCAGATGCGGGCCCCGTTGCCGGTGAGCGTGGCCGGGTTGACCCAGGCTTCCACGGTCAGGTCGCCCGACGGGGTGATGTCGGGCCAGGCGGACGAGGGCAGGGTCAGGTGCCGGCTGTGGCCGTCGAAGGACAGCGCACGCCCCGGCGTGTTGCCGCGCCATCGCGGCAGCAGCGGCTCGGCGAGGTCGAGGGCGGTGCCGTTGGCCACCTGTGGACCGGCGCCGAGGGCCGTGGCGCTGACGAGCTGGGAGCCGTGCCAGAGGACGGCCCCGGGCGTGCTGGAACGGGCGTGGGCGTAGTCGTACAGCGTCGTCCGCAGCTCCTGTCCCACGCTGACGATCGATGCGTGGGCGGTCAGCCTGACCTGGGTCGCCCCGGTCGCCACCGGGCCGGCGAGGGTGCGTTCGGTGCCGCCGACCCAGACCGTGCCTCCCGCTTCCAGCGCCCTGGCCAGGGGGGTGTCCAGCGTCAGGGTGGTGCCGGAGACGGACACGGCCCGCCCCAGCAGTGTGCCCGGGGCGCGGGTGCCGTTGAGGACGCGGGCGAAGGAGACCGCTTCGCGTGGCACTTCCTCGAAGGTCTCGGTCACCGGCCCCTGGGTGAGAGCGACCCGGCACAGGCCGGCGGAGGACCCGTCGCCGACGGTGATCCGGAGGTCGGCGAGGCGGGTGGCGGTGTCCCGTGCGGTCAGCGTCACCTCACCCGTCCCCGCGGGGAGCCTTCTGGCCGCGCGGGAGACCGTGGTGGGGTAGTAGGCCGCGAAGAACTGCCCGTCGCCGCCGCGGAAGTACATCACCACGTCGCCGGTGGCGCTCTCCAGCAGGGAGGGGGCGTCGGTGGTCCAGGCGAAGGTCAGCAGTGCCCCGTACGCGCTCAGCCCCGACCGGTCGACGGCGATCCGGGGCATCTCCAGTACCGTCTCCGGGCCGCCGAGCAGCCCGCCGGTCAGCGTCGCCAGCGCCGCCTTGGCGGCGTCCACCTGGGCCCGGCCCGAGCCCAGCCGCTGCTGGGCCATCACCATGGCCGGTACGGTGCGCTCCAGTTGGGCACGCTGCTGGTCGCGGAAGGAGAACCGGCGGATGTCCGCGATGTACTCCAGGGTGGGCCACAGCATGTCCGCCAGCGCCTGGTCCGCGCCGAGCGCCGCCTGGGCGGCGGCGACCCGGGCCTGGGCGGCGGTGAGCGCGTCCAGGTCCCTGGCGGGGTCGGGCAGCCCGATCGCCTCGAGGGCGATCTCCCGGGGGACCGCCGCCAGCCGGCCGCCGCGCGAGAGCGCGAAGTCGACCGTGCACACGTAGGCGCGCGCGTCCGACCCTCCCTCGGGCGCGGGCCCGGAGGTCGCGCCGGCCAGCAGCACCCGTGCCTGCCGCTTCTCCAGCGCCGAGTCGCTGTAGCCGGTGGGACGGGGCTCCTGCTGGAAGTACAGGGTGGCGGCCAGGCCGCCCACGACGTTGCGGTCCTTCAGCGCGAACACGTCGCGGGAGAGCCCGGGGCCGTCCCCGACGGGTGCGTCCGACGGAACCCACACCGCACCCGATACCGAGGCCGCCGAACGTCCACGGCACAGGTCGGCGACGCGGTCGCCGGTTCCCTCGTCGAAGCGCAGATAGCTGATGAGTCCCGCTTCGATACCGGCCAGGCGCCGCCCGCGGTCGGCGAGCTCCGTCTCGGTGCGGACCCGGTTCCAGACGCGCACCTCGTCGATGTCTCCGGTGAACGGAGCGACGGGGTCGCCGGTGCTGCCGCGCATACCGAGGAGGTCCGCGCTGCCGGGGGCCGGGGCGACGGGGATGGTCCCGGTGCCGGACGGCACCCCGTCGACGAACAGGGTCACCGTGAGCCCGTCGAAGACGGCGGCCACATGGGAGTAGACCCCGAAGGGGACGGGCACCGACCCGGTCAGGTGCCGGTCCTGCGCGCCCTGACCGAGGATCAGGCTCCCCGATGCGTCGACACCGAGGCGGAAACCGTCCGGGCGCGACTCGTCCCGCGTGGCCACGATCGTCCCGCCCGGTGCCACCGGCCTGATCCACGCCTCGAAGGTGAATCCACCGGATGCGGGCGGCAAGCCCTCGGTCCGCAGTGTCACGGCTCCCGGCAGCGCGGGGTCGAAGCGCAGGGCGGTCGCCGCCCGGTCGGTGCTCGCGGGGACCGGTACGAGGGGCAGCCCGGTGTGCGGGTCGATGCCCGGCTCGCGCTCCAGCACCGACGCGGAGAACCGCGGGTCCGGGCTGGTGTAGAGCTGGGTGCCGGCGATGTCGAACAGCCCGTCGTCGCCCTGTGCGCAGTTGACGGACTCGATGCGTCGCTCGGCCGCGTCGTTCACGAACAGCTGCCAGCGCGACCGGCCGTCGACCTCGGTAGGGAGCAGCAGGACGGCGAAGCCGCCGTGGTCGATCCGGGGAACGAAGGAGAGTTTGGAGGTGGGCTCGTAGAACGGAACTCCGTCCATGTCCCGGGTGCCCAGGGTGTCGGTCCCCTCCGACGCCGGCACGAACTTGCTGCGCGAGCGCCGGTAGCGCACTTCGACGACCGGTTTGAGGACGGATCCGACGAGGACGTAGCGATCGCACAGCAAGGACGCGTCCACGGCCGGAACCCGGTCGCCCGCGGTGAGCACCGGATCGGCGGACAGGGACGTCCCGACCCCCTGGAACACCGCGTCGTGGTCGAGGGCGGTGACGGAGCGGCGGAAGACGAAGATGTGACGTCCGTCGGAGACGGCCTGGATCGGCGAGGCCGCCGTCAGGCGCGCGGTGGTCGACAGGAAGGTGTCGCTTTCGCCGGGGAGCAGTTCCCCGGGCCGGGACTCGACTCGGCCGCCCGCCTTGACCGTGGGCATCGTCCGGGCCACGGGAACGGCCACGCCGATGTCCACGATCTCCCGGGGGAAGGACAGCAGCGCGGAATCGGCGTTCCAGTAGTTCACATCGAGCGCACCGCGTAAGTCCTGCGCCTGCTCCAGGTCCAGCACGCTGTAGTGGATCCTGCGCTCGGAGTCCATGGCGAACGCCACGGTGGTACCGCCGTGTCGCACTGTCGTCGTCGATATGTACGTCGCGTCGCGGTAGACCTTCTCGCGGGACTGTTGCTGCATCAACCGGCTCCTCGGTCGTCGAGTCGGCACGGCCGCGCGGACCCGACGTCGGTGTGTGAACGGACTGGGGACCAGGCTCGCCGTGGCACACGGCACACGGCACACGGCACACGGCACAGGGTGGTGGTGCGGCGGGGATTGGTCGTGGAACTGCCGTGGCGGCACGGCGTGACGGGGTTGGACAGACTTACGGCCTGATGGGGCGAAGGTGTTGACGGGTACGCACGTTCGGCGGTCCTCACACAACAGTCTGTCTCAGCGGCCCCCGCTCACTCCTGGTCGGAATCTCCCCACATCGTGACATGTGACCGAGGTGACCCGCCGTGGAACGTCGCAACTCGTTCCGCCCCGTCCTCACACTCCAGGGACCCGCCCGTGCGACTTGCCGCTTGGGCTGACTGGCCGGGGAGGACGGGGTTCCCTCGCCAGGAGCACCGCGCACGGCCCCCGTTCCCGAAGCCCACGGCGCCGGCACAGGTGGCCGGGACATCTGCAATCTCGGCTGGAGACGCGCACTTTCTGGCCGGGCGGTACCGGACCTGCTCGACATCGCCAGGGAGAGTGGCTCAGTGGCTCCCCCCGGCGTGCCGGACGCTGGATACCGGCGTCGCCGACACGAGAAGTGTGTACGAGGAGATGACCGACGGCGCCGACGCCGGTCTCACCGGGCGCCCGGTGCCGCAGCACGACGAGCGGATCGTCACCGCCCAGCACCGTCACGCCGGTTCGGCGACGCGGGTGCGCACCCTCGCGGTGTCTCCGCCGCCTCGGTGACCGGACGGTCCCCCTCGGAAGGGCTACCAGGCCCGGGCGAGAGCCGTGGCGGTGAGGACCTGCTCGGGCGTGCCCTGCCCGACCAGCCGCCCTTCGTCGAGGAGCAGGCAGGCGTCCGCGGCGCGGGCGGCCTCCAGGTCGTGCGTGGCCTGGACGACGGTGGTGCCGTCGGCGACCAGCTCCGTCAGCAGGGTCGCGATCCGCCCGCGGGCCTCGGGGTCGAGCCCGGTGGCCGGTTCGTCCAGCAGGAGGAGGTCCGACTGCTGGGCGAGGCCCTGGGCGATCAGGACGCGCTGGCGCTGGCCGCCCGACAACTCCCCGAGCTGGCGGGCGGCGAGGTCGGCGACGGCCAGCCGCTCCATGGCGGAGTCGACCACCGCCCGGTCCTGCCGCGTCGGCCTTCGCCACAGCCCGCGCGCGCCCCAGCGTCCCATCTCCACGGTCTGCCGCACCGTGAGCGGCAGGGCGTCGCCGGCGGCGCCGCGCTGCGGCACGAACGCGGGCGGGCGGCCCTCGGAGTACCGCAGCTCGCCGGCCGTCGCTTGGATCACTCCGGCGAGGACGCCGAGCAGGGTCGACTTCCCGCTCCCGTTCGGGCCGACGAGCGCCGTCATGGCCAAGGCGGCTATGTCCCCGCTGAGTTGACGCAGTACGGGTCTGCCCGGGTAGCCGGCGTCCAGGCCGGTGAAGCGGACGCGCTGATTCCGTTCCTCGGTGCCCCGGGTTTCGCGGGGGTTGTTATTGAACATGATTTTCATTGTAGTGTCATCGCATGGAGTGGTTGACGGCGCCTTTCGAGGTCACCTTCGTGCAGCGGGCCCTGTGGGCCGGGATTCTCGTGTCGGCGATCTGCGCCCTGGCGGGCACATGGGTGGTGCTCCGGGGAATGGCCTTCCTCGGTGACGCCATGTCCCACGGACTGCTGCCGGGAGTCGCGGTCGCCGCGCTGCTCGGGGGCGACCTGATGGCCGGAGCGCTGGTGAGCGCGGCCCTCATGACGGCCGGCGTCACCGCGCTGGGCCGCACTCCGAGGCTGTCCCAGGACACCGGCATCGGCCTGCTCTTCGTCGGCATGCTGTCCCTGGGCGTCATCATCGTGTCGCGGTCGCAGTCGTTCGCGGTCGACCTCACCGGGTTCCTCTTCGGCGACGTCCTCGCGGTGCGCGAGAGCGACCTGGTCCTCCTGGGGGCGGCGCTGCTGCTCGCGCTGGCCGTCGCGGTGCTCGGTCACCGGGCCTTCCTGGCCCTGGCGTTCGACGCCCGCAAGGCCCAAACACTCGGCCTGCGCCCCCGCCTCGCGCACGCGGTGCTGCTCGGACTGCTGGCCCTGGCCATCGTCGCCTCCTTCCACATCGTGGGAACGCTGCTGGTCCTCGGCCTGCTCATCGCCCCGCCCGCGGCGGCCCTGCCCTGGGCGCGCAGTGTGCGCGGCGTCATGCTCCTGGCCGCGGCCCTCGGCACGGTCGCCACCTTCGGCGGCCTGCTCCTCTCCTGGCATCTGCGCACCGCCGCCGGAGCGTCCGTCTCGGCCCTCGCGGTCAGCCTGTTCTTCCTGTCCCACCTGGCGTCCGGAGCCCGCCACCGGCGCCGCGCCCCTCGCACGGGACTCCCCGCCGCCGCTCCCGTACTCACCGCCGCCACCCCCGCCACCCGACCCGACGAAGCCTGAGGAGATCTCCCTTGCGCGTCCGCATACGTACGACGTCCCCGCCGTCGGTGCTCCTGGCCGTGGCCCTGCTGGCCGCGGGCTGCGCGAGCGGCGACCCCACCCGGCCCACGCCCGGCCCCGCCGCCTCCGCCGCGCCCCACGGCTACGTCGAAGGCGCCACCGAGGCCGCCGAGCAGCAGTCGCGGCTGCTGCTCGGCGATCCCCGCACCGGTGAGACCCGGGTCCTGGACCTGACCACCGGCAAGACGCACGGCACCGCACGGAGAACGGGCGTCACCGGCCTCACCACGGACGGCCGCTTCGGCTACTTCCACGGCCCGCAGGGCACCCACGTCCTCGACGGCGGCACGTGGACGGTCGACCACGGAGACCATGTGCACTACTACCGGGCGACGATCCGGGACGTCGGCGAACTGCCGGGCGGCCCCGGCACTCACATCCGCGGCGACTCCGGGACGACCGTGGTGACGGGACCCGGCGGACAGGCGAGCGTCTACCGCCGCGCCGACCTGGAGCAGGGCACGATCGGCCGCTCCGTCGGCCTCCCGGGCATCTACGCGGGGCCCGTGGTGCCGGACGGCGAACGCCTGATCGCTCTGACGCGGGACGGACGCGGCCCCGCGAGGGCCGTGGTGCTCGACCGTGACGGCAAGCGGGTCGCCGTGACGCACGGCACGTGCGAGGACCCGCGGGGTGATGCGGTCACCCGGCGGGGGGTCGTCTTCGGGTGCGCCGACGGGGCCTTGCTCGTGACCGACACCGACGGCGGGTACACCGCCGTGAGGATCCCGTACGGCGACGACGTGCCGGAGGACGAGCGGGCCACCGCCTTCCGGCACCGTCCGGGCGGCACCGTGCTGACCGCACCCGCCGGCAAGAACGCCGTCTGGGTCCTGGACGTGACCGGGCGTGCCTGGACCCGGGTGGGCACCGGCCCCGTCGTCGCCGCCAACACCGCGGGCGAAGGCGCCCCGCTGCTCGTCCTGCAGGCCGACGGAGCCCTGCACGGCTACGACGTCGCCACCGGCAAGGAGACCGCGGTCACCGCCCCCCTGCTGAACAGGCTTCCCCAGGCCCCCGCGGGAAGGAACACGGCACCCGTGATCGAGGTCGACCGGAGCCGGGCCTACCTCAACGACCCCCAAGGCAAGCGTGTGTACGAGATCGACTACAACGACGGCCTCCGTGTCGCCCGCACCCTCGAACTGGACATCCGGCCGTCCCTGATGGCGGAGACGGGCCGATGAACGTACGCGTGCGGACAGCACGGCTCCGTGCTCTGCTCCTGTCCCTGATCAGCTTCTTCGCCGTGGCCGGCACGGCGACCGGCTGCACGGGCGACGGCGGCCGGCCCCGGGTCGTGGTGACCACCAACATCCTCGGCGACATCACCCGCGAGATCGTCGGCGGCGAGGCGGACGTCAGCGTCCTGATGAAGCCCAATGCCGATCCGCACTCCTTCGGCCTGTCGGCCGTGCAGGCAGCCGAGTTGGAGAACGCCGACCTGGTCGTCCACAACGGGCTCGGTCTCGAGGAGAACGTACTGCGGCATGTGGAGGCCGCCCGCGAGTCCGGTGTGGCCACCTTCGCGGCCGGCGAGGCGGTGGACCCGCTCACCTTCCGCACCGGGGACGAAGGCGGTCCGTCCGAAGAGGCCGGGGAGCCGGATCCGCACTTCTGGACCGACCCCGACCGGGTACGCAAGGCCGCCGGACTGATCGCCGACCACGTCGTCGAGCACGTCGACGGCGTGAGCGAGAAGACCGTCCGGGACAACGCCGAACGCTACGACGGCCGACTCGCCGACCTCACCGCCTGGATGGAGAAGTCCTTCGCGGCCGTACCCGGCAACAGGCGGTCCCTGGTGACCAACCACCACGTCTTCGGATACCTCGCCGAACGCTTCGGCTTCCGCGTCATCGGCGCGGTCATCCCCAGCGGCACGACCCTCGCCTCGCCCAGCTCCTCCGATCTGCGCTCCCTCACGCAGGCCATGGAGAAGGCGGGGGTGCGCACCGTCTTCGCCGACTCCTCCCAGCCCACCCGGCTGGCCGAAGTCCTCAGCCAGGAGACGGGCGGCGACGTGGACGTCGTCGCCCTGTACTCCGAGTCGCTGACCGAGAGGGGGAAAGGCGCCGGCACCTACCTGGAGTTGATGCGCGCCAACACCACCGCCATGGTCGCGAGCCTCACCCGCGACTGATCGGGACTCCCCTGATCGGGACTCCCCGCGACCGGCGGACCGACCGCTCCACCACGGAACCCGCTCCACCACACAACCCCGCCCACCACCGAACCCGGCGCCCGTCAGGGCCCGAGAGGAAGCACACCATGAACAAGCCGATACGCGCCAAGACGCTCACGGGCACGGCCCTCGCCCTGGCGGCGTCCCTGGCGCTGACCGCCTGCGGCGGGACCGACCACGCCTCGTCCGAGGCCAAGCCGAAGCAGGCGAAGGGCAGCGAGGCCGTCGCGGTCAAGGATCCGCTGGTCGCCACCTTCGACGGGGGACTGTACGTCCTCGACGGCGAAACCCTGAAGCTGGCCAGGACGGTCGAACTGCCCGGCTTCAACCGCGTCAACCCCGCGGGTGACGAGGAACATGTCGTCGTCTCCACCGACAGCGGCTTCCGCGTCTTCAACGCCGCCCGGCAGACCTTCACGGACGCCGAGTTCAAGGGCGCCAAGCCCGGACACGTCGTGCTGCACGGCGGCAAGACGGTGCTGTTCACCGACGGCACGGGAGAGGTGAACGTCTTCGACCCCGCCGACCTCGCCGACGGCAAGAAGCCGCGGACCCGCGGCTACACCTCGGCCGAGCCCCACCACGGCGTCGCCATCGAGCTGACCGGCGGCGAACTCCTCAGCACCCTGGGCACCGAGGAGAAGCGCACCGGCGCCCTCGTCCTGGACCGGGACAACAAGGAGATCAAGCGCGCCGAGAACTGCCCCGGCGTGCACGGAGAGGCCGCCGCGAAGGACGAGGCGATCGCCGTCGGGTGTGAGGACGGCGTCCTGGTCTACAAGGACGGCAAGTTCACCAAGGTCGACGCCCCCGACGACTACGGCCGCATCGGCAACCAGCGCGGCAGCGACCTCTCCCCGATCCTCCTGGGCGACTACAAGACCGACCCGGAGGCGGAGCTGGAGCGGCCCACCCGCATCTCGCTGATCGACACCCGGACGGCGAAGCTGCGCCTGGTCGATCTCGGCACCAGCTACTCCTTTCGCTCGCTCGCCCGCGGCCCCCACGGCGAAGCACTCGTCCTCGGCACCAACGGCGTCCTCCACGTCATCGACCCGGAGACCGGCAAGGTGACGAAGAGGATCAACGCAGTGGGCGACTGGACGGAGCCACTGGACTGGCAGCAGCCGAGGCCCACCCTCTTCGTACGCGACCACACGGCCTACGTCACCGAGCCCGGCAAGCGCCAACTGCACTCCTTCGCGCTGGACTCGGGCAAGAAGCTCAACTCCGTGACCCTGCCGAAGAGCACCAACGAACTGTCCGGCGTCGTCGTCGGCCACTGACCGGTCCCGTATCGCCGGATCTCCGCGGCGTCCGTCCACCCGGGGTGGACGGACGCCGCGAAGTAGGTGCGCCGGTGCCGAGGACCAGCCCGGCGGCACGCAGCCCAAAGGGATCCCAGCGCACCGGTGAAGGCGAAGCGGGCGAGCGCCGGGTCCTGTGCCGGTGACGGCGCGGTCCCGGGCCCCACGCTCCGGAAGTCCGGCGATCGGTCGGGCGGCCTCCTCGGCGCACCTCGCGGTCCGGGCGGATCCGGCCGTGCGATCAGGCCGCTCGTCGAGTCGCCCGCAGAACGACGTCGTCGACGTGGTGGGTGCTGGCCGCGCCGGGGGGCCGTGGCCGGGTTTCGTGGACCTCGACCTGCCAGGTGCCGGGGTCGGCGCCGAGCGCGGCGGCGATCTCGTCGACCCCGACGAACGCCTCCGGGTCGTACATCCGGGTCTGGTTCGCCACGTCCACCGGGTCGCGCAGGGGGGCCAGGTCGTGGTGCACGGCCAGCAGCGTGCCGCCCGGGGCGACGGCGGCGAGCAGACTGCGCAGACCGCGCTGGTCGGGCGTGCGCTTGAACGAGCCGTACTGCAGCGACACCAGGTCGAAGGTCTTGCCGCCGAAGGGTGCGGGATCGCCCGCGTCGCCGCGGACGAGGTCGACGGTGAACCCGCGGCGTTCGGCCTCGGCGCGCACCCGGGCGAGCGCGTTGCCCGAGATGTCGGTGGCGGTCACCTTCCAGCCGTGCTCGGCCAGCCAGAGGGCGTCGGCGCCCTCGCCGGTTCCGACGTCGAGTGCCCGGCCCGGGGCCAGGGCGGCGACCTCGTGGATGAGCGTGCCGTTGGGGTTGCCGCTCCACGCCCGGTCGGGACCCCCGTAGCGGTGGTCCCAGTCGGTCTGCTCGCCCGAGTGCCGGACGGCGGCGCGCAGATCCTCCTCGGCGAGGCTGAAGGCGATCATGGCGCCGACCTGGCTGCCCTGGGCGGCCGACGGCAGCACCTGCAGGCTCGGGTCGGTGACGTTGCCGGCCGCGTAGATCCCCGGTACGGCGGTCTCGCCACGCGCGTCGACCGCCAGGACCTCGCCGGCGCCGGTCGGGTGCGGGGTGGTGCCGAGCCCGGCCCCGGCCAGCACGTCGGCGCGTGCCCGGAACCGCGAGCCGACCACGACGGCATCGGCCTCGAGCACGCGGCCGTCGCCGAGCTCGACCCCGGAGACCTCGCCGTCCGGCCCGGTGAGGACCCTTGTGACCTTGCCGCGCTCGACGACGACGCCCGAGGCGGCAAGGGCTTCGACGGCTTCCTGGTCGAGTCCGGTCGCATCGTGCAGCACGACGGTCAGCCGGTCGGTCAGGTGCCGGAACAGCGGAGTCGGGTGGAGACCCAGGGGGTGCGTGACGATCTGCACCAGGCGCCGGTCGCGCACCTCGAAGCCGTGGCAGAACGGGCAGTGGACCACGCCGCGCCCCCACCCCTCGGCGACTCCGTCGATCGCGGGGAGCTCGTCGGACACGCCGGTCGCGGCGAGAACGCGGCGGGCCACCAGCGTGTGCCCGCCGGTGAGGTCGAGCCGGAACCGGCCGTCGTCGCGACGGTGCACCCCCACGACCCGGCCGGAGAGCACCTCCCCGCCGTAGGCGCGTACTTCGGCGCGCCCGATCTCCGTCAGCTCGCCGGGCGCGGCGCCCTCGTGCCCCAGGTAGCCCTGCATGTGCGTGGCCGGGGCGTTGCGCGGGGTGCCGTCGTCGACCACGACGACGCTGCGCCGTTGGCGGGAGATCTGCAGGGCGGCGGCGAGCCCTGCGGCCGAGCCGCCGATCACGGCGACGTCGCAGTGACGCTCCAGGGTGGCGTGCGGGGTGTGGCTGACGTGCTCGCCGTCCTCGGAAGGGGATGGGTCGGCTGCGTGGGCTGAGTGCCTGCTCTGTACGGGATCGTCGCTCATGGGCCCGACGGTACGGCGCCCGGCGTTCTCGGCAAAGCGGCTTGCGGAATGTGCAAGGTGTGCCAGGATGGGGGCGTGAACGGAGTCGCCGACATCGAGGCCCTGGCGCGGGCCCGCCTGCGCAGCATGCGCACCACCCTGGGGTACTCCCTCGACGAGCTGGCCGAGCGCACCCACCTCAGCCCGTCGACCATCAGCCGTGTCGAGACGGGCAAGCGCACGCTGAGCCTCGATGTGCTCGTGCCGCTGGCCAACGCCCTCCAGATGAGTCTCGACGTGCTCTTCGAGGTGCCCACCGACGACGACGTGGTCATCCGTCCGGTCGCGCACAGCAGCGGCACGCGGACGACGTGGCCGCTGAGCCGTCCGGACGGGCGCACGGTCGCGGTGAAGATGCGCCTCGAGCCGTCCGACACCCTTCCCGGCCAGCGAGTGCACCCGGGCCACGACTGGTTCCTCGTGCTCGAGGGTCGGGTGCGGCTGTGGCTGGGCGAGCGGCAGATCGACGTCGACGCGGGTGAGGCGGCGGAGTTCGCGACGATGGTCCCGCACGCGATCACGGCCCTGGACGGCCCCGCCGAGTTGATCATGGTCTTCGATCGCGAAGGGCAGCGCGCGCACGTGCACCAGTGACGGGGCTGCACGCTCGGGCGGTGCGCCTTCGTGCCGCACAGAGGGCTCCGCGTCGGCCGTGGCGGCGCTCGAACCGCTCGACTCGCCCGGCGGTGTCCCGGGCGCGGCCGGTACCTGTGGAGGGGTGGCTCACGTTCGAGATCTTGACGTCGCCGACGCGGTAGGTGCAGCCGGTCCCCGCGGTGGAGTGGAGCTTGATGAGCGGGCGCACCTCGTTGGGGGCCATGACGGGTACTATATGGGAATGGTTTCCATTACCAAAGAGTGCCCGTCCGGCGAGAGGAAGTAGAACCTTGTCCGCTCACTGCCAGCTGATCGGCGCGAAGCCGGGCTTCGGCAACACCATCTCCCACTCGCACCGGCGCACTTCACGCCGGTTCGACCCCAACATCCAGCGCAAGCGCTACTGGCTGCCGAGTGAGGGCCGGTACGTCCGGCTGACGCTCAGCGCGAAGGCGATCAAGACCATCGACAGCATCGGCATCGAGGCCGCCGTGGCCCGTATCCGCGCCCGGGGAGTGAAGGTCTGATGGCCAAGAAGAGCAAGATCGCGCAGAACGAGAAGCGCAAGGCGACCGTCGAGCGGTACGCGGCCCGCCGTACGGAGCTGAAGGAGATCATCCGCCGCCCGTCCTCCACCGAGGCCGAACGCCAGGCCGCCGTGGAAGAACTCCGGCGCCAGCCCCGCAACGCGAGTGCGACCCGGGTGCGCAACCGGGACAGCGTGGACGGGCGGCCTCGCGGCCACCTGCGCAAGTTCGGCCTGTCCAGGGTGCGGGTGAGGGAGCAGGCGCACGCCGGATTCCTTCCCGGAGTCACCAAGTCGTCCTGGTAGCCGTGCCGCTCGCCTGAGGGTAGTCGTCGTCCGTGACCCGGCGGAGTCACGGACGACGACTCCGCCCTCGGGGAACCACGGCTGACGTCAGGGCAAGCGCAGGAGGTCGAGCCGATAGCCCTCGGCCGGGGGGAGCCGCCGGGCGGCGGTCGCGGCCACCATTGCGTCGGGGTGCATGGATGGGAAGTCCGTCACCCGGCCGTCGAACAGGAGGGTGCGCAACGGCGCGCCCCGGAGACCGGGCAGCTCGTCGAAGCGGGCGAAGTCCTCGTCGATCGAGGCGGAAAACTCTTCGGCCCGCGCGTCCGCAGCAGGGCGTGTTCCCTGCGGTTCTCGACCGCGCAGGCGTACGGCGGGATGAGAGGTGTCTCCCGCGCCGCCCCGAGGCGCGGCGCTTCCCTCTCCGCGAGCAAGCTCCCTGACGCAAAGGGTGTACCGGGCCGGACGTTGCCGTGGCTGCGACCACCGTCCGGCCCGGAGTCTCAGTGGCCCGTCACGGTGGTGAGAGGCTCGTGCTCGTGTGCGCAACTCTCGTCGAAGCCGTAGGTGTCCCAGGCGGGGAAGGGGTCGGCCGCGGGCGGAGCTTCGCCCGCCCGCATGAGGCACTCGGACAGGGCCGCCCGCAGCCGCTCCGCGTCCAAGCGGGCGCCGATGAAGACGAGTTCCTGGGCGTGGGGGCTGTCGGTGTCACGCGCGGAGGAGGGCTCGAAGCGTGCCACGGATCCGGCCTGGGACCACAGTCCCGTCACATGGGGCCGGCCGGCCAGCGTGAAGAAGCCCTTGGAGCGGAGGACCTGCCCGTGGGCGCCACTGTCCAGAGTCTCCGTCACGAACGTCCACAGCCGCCCCGGATGGAACGGTGACGCGGAGCGGAAGACGGTGGAGGAGACGCCGTACTCCTCCGTCTCGGGGACGTGGTCGCCGTTGAGTTCCCGCACCCAGCCCGGGGCCTGCTGGGCCCGTTCCAGGTCGAAGCGGCCGGTGCCCAGGACCTCGCCGACCGGGACGCGGCCCCGCACGGCCGGCACGATGCGGGCGGCCGGGTTGAGGCGGGCCAGGGTGGCCCGGAGCCGGTCGGCGGACGCGTCGTCGACGAGGTCGAGCTTGTTGAGGACGATCACGTCGGCGAACTCGATCTGGTCCATGAGCAGGTCGCTGACCGTGCGTTCGTCGTCCTCGTACTGGTCCAGGCCCCGTGCGGCCAGCTCGTCGCCACCGTCCAGCTCGGGCAGGAAGTTGACGGCGTCCACGACCGTGACCATCGTGTCCAGCCTGGCCAGGTCGCCGAGGGTGGCTCCGTCGTCGCGGGCGAAGGCGAACGTGGCGGCCACCGGCATGGGCTCGGAGATACCGGAGGACTCGATGAGGAGGTAGTCGAAACGCCCCTCGCGCGCCAGCCGGTCCACCTCCTCCAGCAGGTCGTCGCGCAGGGTGCAGCAGATGCACCCGTTGGTCATCTCGACCAGGCGTTCCTCGGTCCGCGACAGCGCCGCCTCACCGCCGCGGACGAGGGCGGCGTCGATGTTGACTTCGCTCATGTCGTTGACGATGACGGCGACGCGCAGGCCCTCGCGGTTGGTGAGGACATGGTTGAGCAGGGTGGTCTTGCCGGCACCGAGGAACCCGGACAGCACGGTG
Source organism: Streptomyces tirandamycinicus (assembly GCF_003097515.1). Taxonomy (NCBI): domain Bacteria; kingdom Bacillati; phylum Actinomycetota; class Actinomycetes; order Kitasatosporales; family Streptomycetaceae; genus Streptomyces; species Streptomyces tirandamycinicus. Next base: position 6,433,965 of record NZ_CP029188.1, read on the forward strand.
ACGGGAAGGCGCGGCGGGAGGGCGTGGGTCATGCGGCGTCAGCCTTCGGGGCGCAGCAGACCGCGCTCGTACGCCTTGGCCAGCCGCTGGGGAACCCGGTACGGCACGCCGTCCACCGTGACGGTCACCAGTTGCGGCGTCACGGCCTTCCACTGCGCGCGACGGTGGCGGGTGTTGCTGCGCGACATCTTGCGTTTGGGTACGGCCATGAGGGCCTCCGGGGGTGAGTGGTGGGCGGTGAACACAGACGATACATGAAAATGGATGTCATTACGGAGTCTTGCTGTGGTCGCTCCGAAATGGTGGGGCTTCCGCTCGGGTGCGGGCGGTAGGTGCAGCGGCGGCTCCGTCTGTTTCGGCCGCCGCGCGACTGGTGGTTCCCTCCTCGGCCCAGCGCTTCTCGGTGGCGGCGAGCAGCTCGGGATCCTCGATCCAGGCCCGTTCGTTCCCCAGGGCCTCACGTTCCCACTCGGCGTCGAGTCGCTGCTTGTTGTCGGGGTCGGTGGTCCGCGTCTCGGTGATGACCGCTGCCGTGATGTCGCTCCCCTCGAAGGGGCGGGGATGAACTCGTCGATGAGCAATGTCTCCCCTGGGCTGCGCGGTTGACCTTCGCGTGCCCCATGGGGCCTCCTCGGCGTCCCAACGACATGGGACCGTGACACCCTTCCGTACCTCCTCCCGGCCGACGGCTCCGCGGCGGCTTGATTCGCGCAGACCGCGCAGGTGAGCAGCCTGCTCGCCATGGCGCACGACGCTGTGGCAGGTCTTCCGCCCGACGTACGTATGACGGGGGACCCCCGTATCCGCCATGCCGCCGCGTCCCAGCAGCTGCTGCGCTTGATCAGTCCCTACGTCCGCGATGTCTGGGAGGACGTCTTCCCGGAGCTGCTGCGCCCCGCTCCGGCCGACACGACTGCCGCGTGAAGCTCACTCCGCTCCACGAGCGTCTCCTCGCCGAAACCCTCGACCTCGCCTCCCCCTACCCTCTGGTCCTCACCGGCGATGCAGGCCCACGGCCTGGTCGAACGCTTCAGTCGTGACCTCGACGTCGCCACCGAGAACCAGGCTCCGATGCAGGAGATCGTCGCCTCACTGACAGCCGGCCTCAGCGCGCGCGGATGGCGGACCATGCACGTCCAGACCGATCCGCTCAGCGGCCCGGCTTCTCGTCACCGATCCGGGCACCGGCGAGGAGTGTGAGGTCGATGTCCTCAAGGAGGCGTTCTGGGCTCAGCCTGCCCAGACCCCCTACGGTCCCGTTCTGTCCCTCGACGACGTGATCGGCACCAAGGTCCGTGCCCTCGCCGACCGCGGCACCGTCCGCGACCTCATCGACGTCCAGGCCGCCTCCCGCCACCGCTCCACCGCCGATCTCGAATCCCTCGGCCGCCGACGACCCGGGAGGAGGTTCGGCGGCCCGTGCCGACTCGGCCGGAAACGATGGTATGGCGTGCCTACGCGGATGCAGGCAGGGCGGGGAACACGACCACCGAACCGTCCTCGTCACGGGCGATCTCGATCGCCACGTCCGTGGGGCGGTTGTCGACCACGAGGCCGTCGCCCAGCTGGTGGATCCGGTGAGCCGCGCGCATCAGGCGATCGACTTCCGCGCTGGTGAAGACGGGCGGCCGCAGTCCCTGCGGCCGGGCCAGTTCCAGATTCGACAGGCGGACCAGAACACCGATGATGCTCGACTCCAGGTCTTCGAGTCGCTGCTGGTCGCGCTTGAGTGCGCGGGTGAAGTTCGCGAAGAGGTTCCCGGGGTCGGTCTGGGCGTGTTCGACGGCCTGCAGGATCACGACCCGCCGCTTCAACGCGATGGCCAGGGTGGCGAGTTCGAGGTGGGCTTGGAAGGTGCCGCCAGGGTTGTCGATGCCGGGGAACGACTTGGTCAGCGTGCCGAGATCGACGGCCTGACCCTCCGGCAGCTTGTCGAGTGCGCTCTGCCACTTGGCGAGGCGGCGATCGGCAGTTCCCAGTGCCGAGTTGATGGCATGCACTGCCGAGTCCAGGCCCAGCGAGGCACCGGGCTTGCCCTGGTCGAGCAGAACGGCGGTGGCCTTGTCGATGGCGTCGCGGCAGCCGTCGAGTGCGCTCTGCTCCTTCTCGAGCTCCTGCTCCTGCAGTTGCTCCAGCAGTTCTGTGATGTGTTCGATCGCCTGCTGACGCTTGCCGTCGGCATGTGCGCTCACCCCCACCGCCACGGCCATGAGGACGAGCGGCGCGGCGACCGTGAGCATCGCAGTGCCGCCGACCGCCACGCCGGCGGTCGCACCGGCTCCACCGACCGCGCCCGCCGTTGCCGCTTGACCGACCGGCATGAACTTCGCCGCGCCGGCGATCTTCCCCGTCGAGTCGACAAGCGCGCCGCGGAAGCAACCGGCAGCCCCCTTCGCCGCCATCGGGCGAATGACGCCCTGACCGAACTGGGCGGCGACCTTTGCCGGAATCACCATGCGATACAGGCCTTCGCCGGCAACTGTCGCCGAGGTGGCCGACTTACGCGCTGATTGCGTGATGAGCTGCGACAGGTGCTGCGCCAAGGGACTCGCGGCATCGAGTGGGATGCCCCGGCCGCGGTCGAGTCGGCCCGGCAGCGGATGAACCTCGAGTGTGGCGATCGGCTCCTCGGCCAGGCCGGCCAGCACACTGCGCAGTTCAGCCAGGCGCTCCGCCGTCATCGGCCCGTCTCCGGTCAGTGCCGGCACCCGGACATCCCCGGTCGCCAGCGTCCACACCGGAACGGTTTCCTTGCGGTCGTGAGTCATCGTCTCCCCCTTTTGTCCCGCACAGCCTACGGTCGGCGTCCGACGGGAACGGCATGAATCGTCGTGTACATGTGCTAGGAACGGGGCGTCTGCTGCCCTGCCAGGGCCCTCACGTTTTCCAGCAGCGCGTGCAGCAGCTTCGGTTCACCGCCGGCGGTGCGTGCGGCCTCGGCGTACGTCGGCCCGTGCTTGCCGTCCACGTAACCGTCGGCCGTGATCAGTTCCTGGCGGCGGGCGTCCCAAGCGGGCCAGTCGACCTTGAGGTAGGTGTCGAGGTCATCCTCGAACACGGTGTGGGTCGACTCGCTCACGCTCGCGGGGGTGGCTTCGGCGGTGATGCCCAGATAGCCGAAGATCCTCGTGTTCCTTGTGACAGATGCCCGAATGCTGTCGACCTTCTTCTCGGTGTCCGCGTCGGCTACCCTCCGCGGCCCGGTGTCTGCGTCGAAGACGAGGTGGCAGCGCACGCCGAACCCGGTGAGGATGGCATGGCAGAGGATCATGTTGCCCTTGCCCTCGGCGTTGACCACGCAGATGCCCTCGGCGCCGAGGCTGATGCCCTGACGCTCGGCGAAAGCCAGGAGGATGCTCTCGTCCGTGGCGCCTTCGACCAGGACGGCGACGTCGGCGAACAGCGCCTCGGCGAGCTCCTTGATGTACCGAGTGGCCCCTCGTCGTGCGATGGACATCTCCGGTACATGGCCGTCGAGGGACTGCCGCAGCTCCGTTTCGGTCAGGGCGCGCAGGCGCACCTCCGGATGCTCGCCACCGCTGACCCGGTACAGCCTGCGCACCTGCTGATAGTCGCTCGGATCGATGAACACCGGGCTGTGCGTCGCGTACATCACCTGGGTCTGGTCCTCGGCCGACGAGACCAGGCTGCGCAGCACGTGCGCGAAAACCCTGGTCTGCGCCGGGTGCTGGAACAGTTCAGGTTCCTCGATCGCCAGGCACAGGGAGCGCGTGCCCCCTTCAGCGCGGCGGCACTCCGAGAGGTACCTGAGGGCCGCGATGATCAGGGCGCGCTGGAATCCATGCCCCTGACGGCGGACCGGCGTCAGCGCCGCCCCGTCACGGATGGTGACCGCGAACGCGGTCTTGGCCCGTTTGGGTACCTGGGCTGTCGGGGTGACGACGACGTCCCGTCCGGTGGTGAAGCGGCGGACCTCTGCGGACAGGGCGCCGGACAGTCTCGCAAGTACCGGCTCGTAGATCTCTTTGTGCACCTTCTCGCGGGCCGCTTGGGCGTCCTCGTCGATGGCCGTGAACTGGGCTTCCGCCTCCGAGCGGTCGACCGCGTGCTCGAGGATCCGCCCCACCACGGAGGCCTTGTTGTCGTCGGTCTCCTCGTAGGCCCGCAGATCAGCCGAGATGAAAACGAAGTCGATCAGCTTGCCGAGCAGCCCTTGGCCGGCGAAGCCGAAGAAGTGCGCGCCCTCTACCTCGGCCTCGGTGAGCCGGTCCCGGTTCCTCGCCTCCCAGGACCGCATCTCCGCCTCGGCGGCATCCCAGCCGCGGACGGCGGGCAGGCCGAGCGCCGGGTCCTGGTCACGTAAGGTTTTGTACGCGGCCGTCTTCTCCCGACTGCCGACGCCTTCCCGGATCCGCTCGAAGGGCGGATAGGCCAGGGCCTTGCCCGTGATCCGGTCCTCTCCGTTCTCCCAGGTACGCCAGATGCTCAGGGTTTCCCTTCCGTCGGGTGCGTAGTGGCCGAGCGCGGACCGGTCGGAAGGGGTGAGGCCGTCGAACTCGACCTCCACGCGAATGCGCTTCGTCTCGGCCGCCGAGTGCACGTCCTCCTCGCTGAGGATGCCGCCCTTCTCACCGTTGAAGAACCAGTCCAGTGCGCGCAGCACGGTGGACTTGCCGACGCCCGTCGGGCCGATGAGTGAGGTGATGGAGTCGAAGGAGACGTCGAGACTGCGGATGCAGCAGAAGTTCTCGATGCGGACGCGCTTGATCTTCATGGTCTTCCTGAGGTGGGACGGTGCGGACCGCCCGGGACGGCGAGGCGTCGTCGAACGGACGGTGACGCCATAGCACTTCGGATCCAGCCGGGCATGCGGGACGGGTGCTTCCGGTGATGTCCCCCAGACATCGCCGGAAGCATGGGAACTCAACCATGAGAGTGAAAGCGCTGTCAATCGAATCTTCGCGAGTGTGTGGAGATTCCAGAGCTGTCGTGAGTGAGCACGCGGAACTGCCGCGGCGGAGAGAGCGCTCGCGAGCTGCCGCGCGTTGCGTAGTGGTACGGCGCTGAGGGGATATCAGACCGTGGTGACGCCCGCCTCGGTCAGGAAGCTGCTCGGTTCGCCCGACCAGGACACGGCGAGACTGTCCCGGGCGCGCGTACAGGCCACGAACAGCAGGCAGCGCTCGGACATCAGGTCCGTCTCGTGCTGCCTGGGGTCCACGTCAGTCGGCGTGAGCGCCTTCGCGAACGGCAGCGCCTCGTCGTTGACACCGACGACCGCGACGCAGCGAAACTCCAGCCCCTTGAAGGAGTGCATGGTCCCGACCCTTACGGCCGTCTCCCCGCCCGCCGCCGCGGAGGCGCCGGAGGCGTTGCGCAGGGTCACGGCGGGAATCCCCGCGTCCTTCAGGCGTGCCACCGCCTTCGCGCACGTCTTGTTGAACCGGGCGCTCACCCCGATCTCCCCGCCGTCGACACCCGCGCCCAGCCATGACCGCACCTGGTCGACGAGCGCGTCCAACTCGGCTTCCTCGCTCGCCGCACCCCGTACCACCGGACCGTCGCCGTGCAGGGCGGAGCGGTATCCGAGCAGGGTGTCGTTGCGGTTCTCGTCCTCCAGCTCGGCGATCGGGCGGCCTATGAGGAGGGTCGTGGACCAGCGCAGGATCTCCTGCGTGCTGCGGTAGTTCTTGCGCAACTTCACCGACCGCCCCGTCACCTTGATGCCGAGGGACTTCAACGACACCTTCGAGTCGTAGATGCGCTGGTGCGGGTCGCCCGCGATGAACAGGTCGTCCGGACGGGCGGGGACGGCCGCCCGCAGCAGCCGCCACTGTGCCGGGTGCAGGTCCTGCGCCTCGTCCACCACCACATGCCGGTACTGCGGCCCCTTCTCGGCCAGCAGCCGCGCCGCCTCCGCGCACGTCTGCAGCCAGGTGCGGGCCCCGTCCGCCGCAAGGTCGGCAGTGAACCGCTCGACCGTCTCCCACACCAGGGGCCGTTCGGCCACCGTCAGCCGGCTTCCGCGGCCCCGCCGGTCCGCCGCCTCATAGTCGGCCAGGGTCCGGATGTCCTGGGCAAGAATGACGTGCCGGTACTCTTGGGCGAGGAACTGCGCGCTGCCGGTGAAGCCCGTCGCCTTGGCGGCCTTGCCCCAGCGGCTCTCCTCCTGGTTGTACATCAGTGGCCGCAGCGCCACCGCGTCCGGCTTCTCGGCAACGATACGGCTGGCGAGGCCGTCCACCGTCGAGATGTCCACGCGTTCGCGCAGCGCCGGGTCGTCCACCAGGGACTCCAGGCCCGAACGGAGCGCGTTGACGAGGGCGTTGGTGTAGGTGGTGAGGAGGATGCGGTCGCCGTCGCGCAGGTGGCCGAGCAGGTGCTTGACCCGGTGCAGCGCGACGACGGTCTTGCCGGTGCCCGGCCCGCCCGTGACCTGCGCGGGTCCCGAGTACGACGCCCGGTAGGCCACCTTGCGCTGAGACGGGTGCAGGAAGACACGCCAGGCCGCGAAGGGCTTCTCCAGGATGTCCCGCAGCTCCTCGGAGGCCGTGACCAGTGCGATACGCGCCCGGCTGTGGTGGATGGCCGTCTCGTAGTCCTGTGTGTCCACCGGCTGTGTGGACGCCTGGAGGGCGGGCGCCACGATGTCCTGCCAGACCTCCTCCACCGTGCAGCCCGCGGCGAGGTACTGCAGCACCTCGCGCTGGTCCTGCGGCAGCAGCGGCGCGAAGACGTCCAGCTGCTCCTGGTCGACCAGCGACCGGGCCTGCCGCAGCGTCTCGTCGTCGATGCCGAGCGCCTTCAGGTCCCCGTCGGAGAACTTCGCGAACAGCCGCTGCTTCGGCGAGGTCCGCGCCACCCGCTCGTACGCGGGCGTGATCTCGTCCAGGGTCGCCGCGTCCCGGATCTCGACGGCCCGCGTCACCGCGTTGACGCTGGACTTCTGCTTCTTCGCCCACTCGATGGCCTTGTCGTGCTGCATGACCCGCAGCAGGACGAAGGTGTCACCGGAGGGCGGTGCGAGCACCACACCGCGCCAGAACTGGTCGATGCGGATGGTCCGGATCTGCTTGTCCTTCGCGTTCGTCAGACTCTCCAGCTTCAGCCCCTGGTCCTTGAAGAGCTGATCGAGAGTGAGCCGGTTGAACTTCTCCCAGGCGTCGAGCACGCCCTTCCTGACGGGCGGCTGGAGCTTGGGGAGTTCGGCGAAGAAGCCGATGTCGAAGGCGAGCTGCGGCATGCGTGGATCCTCGTGTCCGGTCGGGCGTCGGTGCGGACGAACAGCAGGTCAGGGGGAGGGATCAGGCCGATCGGGGACGTCGCCGTCAAGATCCAGACGGATCACGGCGAGGGTCTCGGCCACCTCGGCGGTGAACTCGTCGTCGGGACCGAACACCAGGCACAGGTCCGCGTGCAGCGGGTCCAGGACGTCGAAGGCGTCCGCCGCCCGCCCCTGGGCGAGCAGCAGCATGCCGATGTCGCGGCGCAGCTCCACCGCGTTCTCGCTCACGTCGCCGTCGACGGAGCGGACGACGTCGAGGACGCCGTGCAGACCGGCGAGCGCCTCGGTCACCTGGCCGAGCTCTCCTCGGCAACGGGCCGCCTGCGCCCGGCTGTCCAACGCGTCCTCGCTGCTCGGGCCACTCACGCGCCCGTAGGCGCCGGCGAGCGCCTCGAACTCCGGCAGCGCGGCCCGGTGGTCCCCCGCCAGTTGCCGGCTGAACGCCCGGCGCCTGCGCAGTCCGAGGACCGCCTTGTTCTCCGAGCCGAGGGCCCGGGCGGCCGGCTCGATCATCTCGCCCACCACCTCTGCGGCCTGCGCGTACCGCTCCTCCTCCATCAGGGCGCGGTAGTGCGCGTGCACGTCGAGGATCTGCTCCCGCAGCGCCTCCCGCTCGGCCGCGGGGACGGCGGGCGGCACGTCCGGACCGCCGGGGGAGGCGGTACGGCCCGCGCCCGCGGCTGCGGCACGTGAGCGGGGCGCGTAGGGGCGGCGAAAGATCCCGGTCGGGTCCGGCGCCCCCGCGGGCCCCGTCTGCCCGGGCGCGGCGTCCTCACCGGGCACGGGCAGGAACGGCCGCAGCCGCTCGTACACCTCCTGCACGTCCGCCGGACGCGCCTCGGGCGCCTTGCGGAGCAGGTGCAGAACGAGTTCCTCCAACGCCGCCGGTACGTCGGCGCGCAGCCGGCGCAGCGGCGTCGGTGCCGCGTTGACGTGCTGCGTCATCAACTGCCACTCGCTGTCACCGCCGAACAGCGGCCGCCCGCAGAGCAGTTCGTGCAGCACGCACCCCAGCGCGTACAGGTCGGTGCGCGGCGTGACCCGCCCGCCGCGCACCTGTTCCGGCGCCATGTACTGGTGCGTCCCGATCGGACTGCCCGTCGCCGTCAGCTTGGTGACATCCGTCCGGAGGATCGCCGCGATGCCGAAGTCCAGCACCTTCACCGTGCCGTCACGGGCCACGAGGATGTTGCTCGGCTTCAGGTCACGGTGGACGACGGGCACGTCGTGCGCGTACGACAGCACGGTCGCGACCTGCGCCGCGACGGCAGCCGCCCAGCTGACGGGGAGGGGCGGCCCGTCCGGGCGCACGTACCCGGTTAGCGGCACGCCGTCGACCAGCTCCATCACCAGGAACAACTGCTCGTACGACTCGTCTAGATCGGCGTCGTACACCTGCGGCACGCCCGGGTGCTGGATCCGCGCGGTGATGCGGGCCTCGCGCTTGAACCGCTTCTCCAGCTCCTGCGCCAGGTGCGGCGACGTGACGGCCTGGGGGCGGATGAGCTTCACGGCGACCGGCCGGTCCAGTACGGCGTCGTAGCCGCGCCACACGTCCCCCATGCCGCCGTGGCTGAACTGTTCCAGCAGCTCGTAGCGTCCCGCGATCCGCCGTTGTTCCGGCACCTGGCCCCGTCCCGTCCCCGTCGTCGTCCCAGTCGTGTGTCCGAAAGGCCTTCGATGTGGTTGGGGATCAGTCTCGTGGGTGGGGTTTCGTGAGTCCAGTCAGGGCGGGCGTGTGCTACGTGATCAAGACAGGCGATCAGGCCAGGCAAGGGGCGGTGCACTCCGCCCAGACGGTCTTGCCGGGCCCGCCCTCGGCCCGGGGTGAACAGCCCCAGCGGTCCGCCAGCGCCTCGACGAGGAGCAGCCCGCGTCCGCCGTCACCGTCCTGAGGGGCCTCGGGCGTGGTGGTGATGAGGTGGGCGAGGCGTTCGCCGCGGGTGTCGCTGACCTCGATCCGTACGGTGCCGGTGGCCGGGGCGGCGGTGAGGAGGACGTGGAGGTCGCGGCCGGGGACGTGGCCGTGACGCACGGCGTTGGCGCACAGCTCCGATGCGATGAGGGTGAGGTCGTCGTGTACGTCGCTGCCGTAGGGGATGCCCCAGGTGTCGAGGCGGTGCCCGCACAGTCGCCGGGCCAGACGGGCGCCGCGTGGGGTCGAGCTGAAGCGCATCGTGAACTGGTACACCGTGAGGGGGGATTGTGTTGCGGTCATGCACTCACGGTGGCGTTCTGTGGCCTAGCGTGACCAGTGGTGACGCGCTGACGCCGATCTTTCGTACGGGGCGGGCGCGGGTGCTGTACGGGTCGGTACTCGGGGGAGAGGCGGTAGGGCGATGACTGAGGTGAGGGACGAGGAGTCGGCGCGGGAGCAGGAGCAGCGGCGGCCGGAGGACGAGCCGGGGACGGGTGTGGTGGCCGCGTTCGGACGGCAGTTGAAGCTGTTGCGGACGCGGGTGGGACTGGAACGGGCCGAGTTCGGGAAGCGGGTGGGGTACTCGGCGGACACGGTGGCGTCTATTGAGCAGGGGAGGCGGATTCCGCAGCCTCGGTTCATTGACAAGGCGGATGAGGTGCTGGGGGCTGGGGGGTTGCTGACGGCGCTGAAGGAGGAGGTGGGGCGGGCGCAGTATCCGGCGTTCTTCAGGGATGCGGCGCGGTTGGAAGCTGACGCCCATGAGCTCTTCCTCTACGCGATGCAAGCGGTGCCAGGGCTCCTCCAGACCGAGGAGTACACACGTGCTCTGCTCGCCATGCGACGTCCGCTGCTGGACGAGGACACGATTGAACAGCGCGTTGCAGCTCGGCTGTTGCGCCAGGAGGTCTTCACGCGGTGGCCTGCACCGCTCGTGAGTTTCGTCATCGAAGAGGCCGTGCTCCGCAAACCGTTCGGCGGTAAGCCAGTGCTACGCGGGGTCCTTGAAAACATCCTGCTCATCGGACACAAGCGCAACGTCGAGATCCAGGTCATGCCGAACGACCGTGAGGACAACGCTGGTGTAGACGGACCCTTCACGTTGATCACGCCGAAGAAGAGTGACCAAATCGCCTACTTAGAAGTGCAGGGACGCAGCATCCTCGTCACTGACCGGGACGAGGTGCGGTCCATCTCAGCGCGTTATGGGATCATCCGAAGTCAGGCTCTCACTCCGCGAGAGTCTCTGGGATTCGTAGAGAAGGTGCTGGGAGCTATGAACACGGGCGAGTCGTGGCGCAAGAGCAGCTACAGCGGTGCGGAGGGCGGCGAGTGCATCGAGATCGCGGAGACCAGTGAGGCCGTATGGGTGCGTGACTCCAAGCGACCCACGGAAGCCAAGGTGTCCTTCGGGACGGAAGCCTGGGCCGGTTTCGTACGGATGGCCGCAGGGCGCTGAACTGACTGAAGACTGTCGGGGCCCGGCGCGCGCGGCGCACCGGGCCCCGAGTGCGTCAGATCTCGTCCAGCCCCTCCTCCCGGCGGATCATCCGCCAGGCGGCCCTGCGCGCGCTGCGGTCGAGGTTGGACTTGAAGTCCCGGTCGGTGCCGAAGTACCGCTTGCCGAGGGTGTCGATGGTGGAGACGTGATCCATCATGTTCTCCTCGAACTTCTTGTCCCAGACGATGCCGAAGTTCGCCTCGTCGTTGACGAGGGCGGCGGCCCGGACCTTCGGGTCCTTCTTGGTGGCGTTGAAGGCCGGGAGGACGTCCTCCTCCGTGAACTCCGTGCCGAACTTGGCGTTGAACTTCTCGATCAGCTCGGACAGCAGTGACCTCTCGGCGTCCTTGGCGCCGCCGACTCCGTCGCCGAAGCCCTTGAGCTCGGCCGGACCCTCGGCGTTGAGGGATACGTCGTGCTCGCCGGTCTTCTCGACGCGCAGGTGGCTCAGATCCACCTCGCCAATGTCGACTCCGCCGTCGGCGAGGCGAGGGAGGCGGTTGAGCAGGTAGCGGCCGTAGAGGTACAGGCGCTCCAACTCGGCGTCCTGGTACGGCACGATCTGCGCGAGGAAGCCGTACTTGCGGACGTAGTCGTTGAGGTTGGCCCGGAACTCCTCGGCCGTCTCGACGTCGTCCTCCTCCTCGCTCTCCAAGAGGGCGGAGAAGCGGGTGACGGCGGGGGACAGGAGCCGGTACAGCTCGGCGTGCAGCTTCTCCCACTTGGACTGGGAGCCGCCCGCCTTCGCCTGTGCCTCGAAGTACGCGGACACGAACTCGTCCATGTCCGGCTCTGAGATGACCGGCACGGCCATGACGCGACTCTGGGCCGTGTAGAGGAGGTTCGGGTCGGAGGGCAGGGTGTGCGCCTCCTCGAAGTACGGGCGGAAGGCGTCCTGGATGTCCTCGGCCTCGTTGACGAAGTCCAGGACGGCGAGGTCGGCCTGGGACTTGCGTTCGGCGGTGCGGTTGAGGCGGGAGAGGGTCTGCACGGCGGCGATGCCGGTCAGGGTCTTGTTGACGTACATCGTCGTGAGGAGCGGCTGGTCGAAGCCGGTCTGGTACTTCTCGGCGACGACCAGGATCCGGTACTCCTGCTGCCCCTTGCCGCCGGCCTTCGCGGCCTTGTCGTCGGCGCGGGTGTAGCCGAACGCCTTCGGCAGCGCGCCCTCGGAGAGGCCGCCGTTCTCCTTGACCTCGGTGGTCTCCTCGCCGTCGATGGTGAGGGAGCCGGAGATCGCGACCAGGACGCCGAGATCCGGGTACTTGGTGTCGTACTCGACGTCGGCGATGTAGCTCCGGATGGCACGGGCCATCTGCACGGCGGAGTGGCGGGAGGCCGTGACCACCATCGCCTTGGCGCGTCCGCCGAGCCGGCCGCGGGTGTGGCGGACGAAGTGCTCGACGATCACCTGGGCGTGCTGGGACACCGTGTGCTCGTGCATGAGCGCGAACCGGGCGAGCAGACTGTTCGCCTTGGAGGGGTCGACCTCCTTCTCGTCACTGTTGAGGTTCGCGAGCTTCCAGTAGGTGTTGTACGTGACGTAGTTGCGCAGCGGGTCGAGGATGAAGCCTTCCTCGATGGCCTGGCGCATGGAGTACGTGTGGAAGGGGCGGTAGACCGTCTTGCCGTTCTCCACGCCTTCCGTGCCGAAGAGTTCGAGCGTCTTGGACTTGGGGGTGGCGGTGAAGGCGAAATAGGAGAGATTCGCGGCGCGGGAGCGCTCGATGGCCTTCGCCTTCAGCTTGTCGTCCACGGTGACCGTGGTCGCGCCCTCGTCGTCCGAGTCGGCGTCCAGGCCGAGGTCGCGCAGGGCGGACTTCACGGCGGTGGCGGCGTCGCCGGACTGGGAGGAGTGTGCCTCGTCGACGATGATCGCGAAGCGGGTGCCCTTGATCTCCGTGGGGTTGCGCTTGATGTAGTCGAGCAGGGCCGGGAACGAGTGCAGGGTGACCGTGACGATCTTCCCGGTGTCCCGGGAGAGGGCGCGGGCGAGCTGCTCGCTCTTCGCGCCGTGCTTCTCGTCGACCTTCACGACCAGGCCGTCCGTTTGCGAGAAGCTGCCGACCGTTTCCCGGAGTTGGGAGTCCAGGTTGCGGCGGTCCGTGATGACGATGACCTTGTCGAAGACGGGTTCGCCGGGCTTGATGCGATCGTGGGCGATGGCCTCGGGGTCGAGGACGCGCGGGTCGGTGCCGGCGTGCAGGTCGCTGAGGCGATGGGCCAGCCAGCCGATGGTGTTCGACTTGCCCGAGCCGGCGGAGGCCATGACCAGGTAGTTCTGGCCGGCACCGTGGGTGGCCGCGTGGGCGGTGAGCTTGCGGACCACGTCCCACTGGTGGAAGCGGGGGAAGATCGTCGACTTGGTGGTGCCGCCGCCGGGCGTCTTGTGCTTCTGCTGGTGCACGAAACGCTGGAGGAGGTCCAGCCAGTTGTCGCGCTGCCAGACCTGTTCCCAGAGGTAGCTGGTCGCGTACGTGCCGTGGGCCGTGGGCGCTGGGTTCCCAGCCCCGCCGGGCTGGCCAGGGCCGTTCGAGCCCGTGTTGAACGGCAGGAACCGGGTGCTCTTGCCGCGCAGTTGCGTGGTGACGAAGACCAGGTCCGGGTCGACGGCGAAGTTCGCGATCACGCGCCGTGCGAAGATCAGCTCGGTCGGGTCCCGGTCCGTCCGGTACTGCTCCTTGGCCTGCTCGACGCCCTGCCCGGTCAGCGGGTTCTTCAGCTCGGCCGCGGCGATGGGGATTCCGTTGAGGAACAGGGTGAGGTCGAGGCGGTGGCCCCAGTCGGCCTGCTTGGTGGCGTAGGGGAGTTCGCGGACGACGGTGAGGCGGTTGGCGCGGTAGCCGTCGAGGACGGAGTCGGCGGAGATGAGGTTGGGCTTGAAGTAGGCGACGCGGAGACGGACGCCTCGGTCCTTGACGCCGTTGCGGAGGACGTGGAGGAGGCCGTCATCGGCTATGGCCCGGTCGAGACGCTGGGCGAAACCGCGCTGGGCCTCGTTGGGGTTGCCGCCGTAGACGGTGAGCAGTTCGTTCCACTCGTCGGGTTGGGTCGCGCCGATGAAGGTGTAGAGCTCGTTGGTGTCGAGGCCGAGGTCGGGTCGGTAGTCCTCGGGGTTGGCCTCGCGCCAACCGCGCTCGCAGAGGGCGGCGACTACAGCCGACCCGAAGGAGGACTCGTCGTGCACGGGGCTCATACCGTGACTCCTTCGGTTACGTTGCGGCCGCTGGCGGTGGATACGTCGAACTGGCCTGTCACGGCGGCGGTGATGAGGGCTTGGCGGCGCTCAGCCAGCAGAGCGAGCATCTGATGTGCATGCCTTCTCAGCTCTCCTGATTTCTCTGTGAGTGCATCGATGTGCCGGAGAGCGTCGAGCTGACGGTCGTGTGCCATGTGGGGGACTAGCAGGTTCCCGTATTTCTCCGCGTTGACGTTCTGGATAGTGGCCTGGATTGCCCCTTCGTTGATCTGCTGCCAGTAGGCGGTGGTTTGGCAGAAGTGCCAGATGAGACGGGGCAGTATCAGCTGGCTGTTCAAGCGTGCGCGAATCAGGTAACCGGCATGGGCAGCTGGCCCGAATCGGAGGTCGTACAGGAACGCTTTGCCCGCGGTGGCCCCACTGCGCACTAGGAGGAGGTCGCCGTCGTCCAAGAGGTACTGCTGCGCCACCTCGGGAGGAAGCGACGCGAAGGTCTCATCGCGGAGAGTGCCGTCCTCCGCGATGTCGGTCGTGCGGATGTACCGGGGCCAGTCCCGGCGGTCGTGCTGCGCCGGTTCGTTCGCCCCGTAGGACGGAGGGGAGAGCAACAGATACTTGAGGCGGATTGATTTTTCTGCCACATGGGAGAGAACCTCCTCAATCGCGGCTTCCTCACGTTCCTTGAGGAGATCGATCAAATGCAGTTGAGATCTGACCAGTCGGTCGATGCGGGCAGTCTCGGTGTCGAGGTAGTCGGCGATGCGGCACTGCTCCTCCAGTGGGGGTGCAGGGAGTGGGAAGCGCTTGATGTCCCGTTGGAAGAGATGGGGCACGCCCATGCCGTCCTTAACGGAATTGATGTGGCCCTGGATGAAGCTGCTCTGGATCACGTAGCGAAGAAAGCGCGGCTCCATGTCAAAGCTTCGGAGCACGGCGATTGACCCGTTCACTGTGGCGGCACGCGGTAGCTGGCGAACGATATTCACGATGCCCAGGGTGTTGCCGTCTTTGGCTAGTAGAACGTCACCGACCTGAAGTTTCAGCTCGGGGGACTCGTTGTATCGGAACTCCGAGATGTAATTTACTCTCACAAAGTCGATCTCGGCGTTCTTGATGTTCGGTGTGGCCAAGAAGGCGTAGCCATCCGGTTGATACTCCGAAGCCGTCAGAGCCTTCCAGCCGATCCTGGCATTGACAGTCGCGATGCGGTCGAGGCGAGTCTCTGACCATCCCTCAGGAAGGGCGCGAATGGCGTCCGTCATTCCGTAACCTCCCCCAACAGCGCCTGAATCTCCGCCTCCAGCGCCTTCAACTCCGCGTCGATCTCCGCCAACGGCCGCGGCGGCTCGTACACATAGAAGTGCCGCGTAAACGGAATCTCGTACCCGATCTTTGTCTTGCTGTGGTCGATCCACGCATCCGGCACATGCGGGTGAACCTCCCGCTTCAGGTACTCCTCCACGTCCTCACCCAACGGCACGTTCTCGTAGTCCCGAAGCTCGGAGTCCGGCTCCGGCTGCCCCTTGACGAGCTGCACCTCGCCCTCCGGGTCCCGCAGGCCGATCGCGTCACGCAGCGCCTTGTTGAAGGGCGCCCCCGTGGGCCACGTCGACCCGGCCGCGACCACCGCGTCCTTGAGGGCGAGCCAGGCCTCCTGCTTCGTAGCCCAGCTCCTGACCTCCATCGACTCGAAGGCGTCGAACATGACCGAAGCCTGCGGAAGCTTCTGGATGACCTTGGACGCCTCCAGCGCCGCCAGCGTCTCCTCCGTCACCTCGAACCGCAGCTTCAGCGGACGCTCCACCGTGATCCGCTGGTACCCGAAGTCCTCGTTCCAGAAGACCTTCACCTTGCCGTGCAGCGGATGCTCCGCATCCCCCGCCGCGGCCAGCGCCTCCCCGTACAGCTTGACCACCGTCGCGATGTGGTCCTTGCCCAGCTCCTTGCGCTTGTCGCCGAGCGACTTGCGCATCTTCTGCCACTGGTCCCGCGCGTCCAGCAGCACGACCTTGCCCTTGTGGTCGGGGCTCTTCCGGTTGGTCAGGATCCAGAAGTACGTCGAGATGCCGGTGTTGTAGAAGAGCTGGTCCGGCAGGGCGACGATGCCCTCCAGCCAGTCGTTCTCCAGGATCCAGCGGCGGATCTCCGACTCGCCCGACCCGGCCGCGCCGGTGAACAGCGGCGATCCGTTGAAGACGATCGCGATGCGCGAGCCGCCTCCGCCGTTCACGTCGACCGGCTTCATCTTGTCGATCATGTGCTGGAGGAACAGCAGAGAGCCGTCGTTGATGCGCGGCAGCCCCGCCCCGAAGCGGCCGGCCTCGCCCAGCGACTTGTGCTCGTGCTCGACCTCCTCCTTGACCTTCTTCCACTCCACGCCGAACGGCGGGTTGGCCAGCATGTAGTCGAAGGTCTTGCGGGCGTGCCCGTCGTCGGAGAAGGAGTTGCCGAAGGCGATGTTCTCCGGGTCCTGGCCCTTGATCATGAGGTCGGACCGGCAGATCGCCCACGACTCGGGGTTGAGCTCCTGCCCGTACACCTCCACCGTGGCGTCCTCGTTGAACTCGGTGATGAGGTCGTCCATCGCGGAGAGCATGCCGCCCGTGCCGCAGGCCGGGTCGAGGACCGTGCGCACCGTACCGGGGAGCTGGAGCGCGTCGCCGTCCGGGGCGACCAGCAGCCGCACCATCAGCTGGATGACCTCGCGGGGCGTGAAGTGCTCACCGGCCGTCTCGTTCGACTGCTCCGCGAAGCGGCGGATGAGTTCCTCGAAGATGTAGCCCATGTTGTGGTTGGGCACGACCTCGGGACGCAGGTCCAGGTCCGTGAACTTGCCGATGACCTTGTAGAGCAGGTCGGCGTCGTCCAGTCGCTTGATCTGCTGAGCGAACTCGAAGCGTTCCAGCACGCCCCGCGCGTTGTCCGAGAACGCCCCCACGTACACATGAAGGTTCTTCGCGGCGTTCTGCGGGTCCGCGGCGATCTTCTTCAGGGTCAGGCGCGACCGGTTGTAGAAGGAGTGGCCTGACGCCCGCCGCAGGAAGCGGTCCGGGTCGATGTCGCTGTCCTTGTGCTGCTCCGCGATCTCCGCGGCCTTCTCGCGCGTCGGCTCCAGCACGCACTCCAGGCGCCGCAGCACGGTGAACGGCAGGATGACCTTGCCGTAGTCGGACTGCTTGTAGTCCCCCCGCAGGAGGTCGGCGACGGACCACGCGTGGTTCGCCAACTCCGTGTGCTTGCTGCTGTTCAACTGGATCCCCGGATTCCTTCCGAAATGTCCCAACCCCACCGACCGAGCCGAGCCGAGTCCATCGGCTGACAAGGACGGTCCGACAAGTGTGGTCTATGCGTGAAGCCCTGCGTGCCTAATGGGGCGAATCGTCACCCGCGCCGCGTACCTCCGCGACTTCCTTGGACGGCAGCAACTGGCCCCCCGTGAGTCCGCCCGCCAGCAGCCGTGCCGTCTCCTCCGCCAGCCCCGTCGCCCGCCGCGCCTCCGCCCGGAGCTCATGCACATGTCGGAACGCCTCCCCGTACCGCCGCTGCTCCTCCAGCGGCAGCAGCGGCACGCGCAGCCGGCCAGGGCTGACCGTCAGGACCGTACTGCCCGTCGACGCGCCCGCGATGTTCTTCTCCGCGCCCAGGAACCCGGCGAGGAACCAGGCGTCCAGGCGTGCCGGGTCCGGCCGGAACAGGTGGACGTGGGTGCCAAGCAGGGCGCCGGCGTCCTCCTCGCCCGCGACCCGCGTCATAGGACCGTCCCCGCTCGCGACCGCCCGTACGAGGACGTCCCCGGCGGCGATCACGGGTGCCGTGTCACCGCGCAGCTCCGCCGGGTCGCCCGTGGGAGCCGATCCGCGCGCGATGTCCGAGCCGGTGAGCACCGCACCAGCCCCCGGCTGCTCACCGCTCCCGCTCCCACTCCCGCTTCCGGTCCCGCCTTCCGCGCGCCCCCGCGCCCCCTCCGGCACCGTCCGCAGCAGCGTCAGCGCCCCGCCCCGCGCGAGGTCGGAAGCCGTCGCCGTCCGCCACTCCCGCGCCGAGCCGGCGCCCGCCGCACTCCAGCCCTCGTGACCGGCCGTCCGGGCGAGGGACTTCGCGGCCCCGACCAGGCTCCGGCGAGTGGCGTCGACCTCCGCCGACAGTTGCGCCGGATCGACCTCGGCCCGTGACGCCCGTACGAGTCGTGCCGGGGTCAGGTCCACCACGTCGTCCAGCAGGTCCACCACGTCCGCCGCGTGCGCGACACCGGGTTCGCCCTCGAACGCGTCCGGGCTCTCCGTGAACGCCCGCCACACTCCGAGGACTCGCGCCGTCATGCCCGGCCAGTCCACGGACGCGGACCGGCCCGCACCCCGCGTACGGGCGGCGGGCACCGCCGTACCCCCACGCCCGACCACCGATGCCGCCGCCGTAGCCGACGACGTCTCCGCCGCCGCGTCCACGAACAGCACCGACTTGCGCTCCGGCCCCCCCGGCTCGGGCCGCTGCAGCACCCACACCTGCAGACCGACGTGCAACGGCACCGACGCGCCGACCGGCAGCGCGATCACCGCCCGCAGTGCCCCACTGCGCACCAGCTCCGCCCGTACGCGACGCCCCGACGCCCGCCCGGCCGTGGCCGGCGGCAGCAGCAGGGCCGCGTAGCCGCCGGGTGTCAGATGGGCCAGCGCGTGTTGCACCCATGCCAGTTCGGACTCGGCGCGCGCCGGTACGCCGTACGCCCAGCGGGGGTCGTACGCCAACTCGTCGTGGCCCCAGTCGCGGATGGCGTACGGCGGATTGCACAGCACCGCGTCCACGACGAGGTCGGGGAAGGCGTCCGCGCGGAGGCTGTCGGCGGCGCGCACGGTGACCGAGGCCTCCGGGGCCGTCAGCATCAGGCTCACGGCGCTGCGCCGGGCCTGCACGGGCAGGTTGTCCTGGCCGTACAGCTCGCGCGCGCCCCGGCGGGCAACCGCCGCCAGCAGGCTGCCGCTGCCGCAGGCCGGGTCGAGGACGCGGGCCGGTGCGCCGGGGATCAGGCGGGCGAGCAGGTCCGCGAGCGGAGCGGGGGTCTGGTACGCGCCGGACGCGGCGCTGTCCTCCAGCTCCCGTTCCGCGAGCACGGCCAGCGCGGCCTGCCCGCCCTCGTCGCGTACACACGCGTACAGCGCGCGCAGCACGGCCGCGTCGCCCGCCTGGAAGCGGACGGGATCCGCGGCCGGTACGGCGTCGGCCGCCGACGCCGCGTCGCGCTCCGCGTGGGCGGCGAGATCCGCGTCCGGCAACCGCGTGGCGGCCGTCAGCTCCGCCGGCGAGCGCGCCGCCGTCGCGAGGACGAGGAGCAGCAGGTCCGCAGGCGTACCGCCGCCGCTCTGCGCGTGCAGGCGGAGCGTCGTGCGGAGTTCCTCCGCCGGGGTCGCGGCCGAGGCGTGACCGCGTGAGGCGAGCCAGGCGCGCACGGCCTCCAGGTCGTACAGCGGACTGCTCTCCGTGCCGCCGGACGGCGCGGGGAAGTCCTCGTGCCGACGACGCCAGTTGCTGACCGTGGCGCGCGTGACCCCCGCGATGCGGGAGATCTCGGCGGCGGTCACCTGCGCGAATGGCTGGGGCATGGCGGGGGTCCTGAGCCTCTCTGGAGTGAACAGTCAACAACCTACAGCACTCGTCAAATCCGTCAATGTGTTTGACGATGCTTTCATGGGCATGCTTCTCTTGTGATGCTTGCGGATGGAGGCCGCTCGCTTCCGTAAGTGCTTGTGCCGCCCGTCAGAGAACTCAGGGGATTCCCATGCGCCTGACCATGCCGACCGCCGTCGTCGAAGGAACCCAGCTCACCGTGGCGCCGTTCCGCGCCGACGCCGTCGTGGGCACGATGTCCGTGCCGACGCTCGTCCAGCTCGTGCCCTCGCCCCGCGCCGAGGAGGACCCGCGCAAGCTGAAAGCCGCCTCCGGTCTGGTGCGCCGGCACGCCGAGCTGCGGGCGACCGTGCAGCGCACGCTGAAGTCCTCACAGAAGGGCAAGAACGTCGGCCCGTACGCCGAGTACATCGCCGCCGGTCTCAAGGGCGAGCTCGGCGCCGCCTGGTCCACGCCGCCGGTCACCCTGTGGCACGCCGGACCGCTGGCCGCGCTCAGCGACGAACTCGTCCCCGGCAGCGGCCTGCGCACCCTCACCATCGCGCCGGGCACGATGGTCATCGCCATCGACGGCGAGACCCAGACCACCGCCTGGCACGACCTCTACGACGACCCCGAGGCGTACGGTCTGACGTACCCCGAACTCGCTCAGGTGCGCCTGCCGTTCGAGCTGTACATCGACCTCGCCCCCGCCGACGCGCGGCAGATCTTCTACGACCGCAACGTGCAGGGCGTGGCCGTGGCCAAGAACCTCGCCATGTCCATGGACCAGCGCGACTTCGGCACCCGACTCGCGCACCTGGTGGCCGACTCGGTGCGGGTCGACGCGGACGGGCAGCACGTGCCCTTCGCGCGGCTCGTGAACGTCAGCAAGCGGCAGGTGTCCGCGAGCGACCGCGAGGTCGTCACCCTCTCCGCGCTGCGGGCCCTCGTCGTCACCACGCTCTATGGGAGGGGCGGCCTCCAGCGGTCCGCCGAGTCGGTGCACGAGGACGAACTGCCCGCGGGATACCGGGCCGAGCAGGTGGAGGAGGCCCTCGTGCCGATCCTCGGACAGCTGATCGCCCGTCACGCCCGCGACTTCACGGACCGCGGCGCCATCACCGCGCCCGCCGTCCTCGCCGGTATCGGCATCGCCGTCCACCACACCATGCCGTGGGCGGACCCGGCCTCCGCCTTCCGCACCGACGACCTGGTCCGTCTTCTCGACGACATCCGCTGGGAGCGGGAGGCGAAGTACTGGGACGGAGTCGCCGCCAAGACCGGCACCTCCGGACGCCTCAACTTCAGTGGCGGCGTCAAGGACTCCGGCAGCCGGGTCGCCGAGGCGATCCTCTACCCGGCGACCGAGGCGGGCCGGAAGATTCGCGGCCGCTGAGGGGCGGCGCACGCCCACGGCATCGCACACCCTCGAAGGCCGCCCACCATGCGGCGGTCGGCTCTTTCACTCAACCCGCATCGCGTACCGGATTCGGAGCACATCCATGACCTTCCAGCAGCCTTCTCCTCCGCCCGACCACGGCACGCCCGGCCCCTTCGGCCTCGGCGTACCCACCGTTCCCGGACAGCCCGCACCTGGCCGCAGACGCTGGCTGAAGTACGGAGCGGTCGCCCTGGTTTCCCTGTTCATCGGAGCCGGCATCGGCAACAGCAGCGGCTCGGCGGAGACGGGCAAGGAAGCCGCAGGCGACGAGGCCGGACCCCGGCCGACTGTCACCGTGACCGAGACGGCCAAGGCGGCCGACCCCGAGCCCGCTCCCACCGTCACGGAGACGGTGACCGCCAAGCCGAAGAAGACGAAGGCACCCGGACCCGCAACCAGCTTCTCCGGCGAGGGCGAGTACCTGGTCGGCGAGGACATCAAGGCCGGCACCTACAAGACAGCCGGGCCGGACAGTGAGTTCGGCTGCTACTGGGAGCGAGCCAAGGACGCCAGCGGCGAGTTCGGCTCCATCATCGCCAACAACAACCTGGCCGGGCCGGGTCGTGTGACGCTCAACAGGGGTGAGTACTTCAAGACCAACGGGTGCCAGGAGTGGAAGCAGATGGGCTGAGCAGCTTTCGCGCTGGGATTCCGCACAGACGGGAGCCGGATGCTCTCGAGCGTTGTTTCCGCCGGTGACGGTTGCCGTTTCGCTACGAACTCGGCGATTGCCTGCTTTACGATCGGGGCGATCACCGTGACGGGACCGTTTTCGGGGAGGGAACCGGACGAGCACGGGAAGGGGGAGGACTGCGTCGATGACGACGGAACCGACTGTCTCGGCAGATCTGGAGGAGCTGAGGCGTGCCGAACTGGAGAGGCGGGAGCAGCGGCGCCAGGCCCGCGAGGACGGCGCCCTCGCCCCACTGCGCGCTCGGCGCCGCATCGCCGAGAGCGAGGACCAGACCGGGTTCAACGCTGTACCCGAAGCTGACGAACCCGCTCGGCGTCCGGTTCAACTGCCGCCCCGAATAACGCAGGCTCTGCAACGGGTGGTTGACGAGGCGGGAGAGCACCCGGCACTTCTCGACCGGATGCTGGTCCGAGCATCTGGTGCCGACGACCCGCTGAAGTCGGTGGCTGCCGACGCCGTCGAATTGCTGGGCAGGACACCGCCGCTGCCTGCTGTCGGGCACCTCGTCGAACTGGCCGCCGGTGGTCTACCCGTCCTCACGGAGGAGGAGCGTCTGCGTGCCGAGGCACTGCGCTCCGGCCGCCTGCCCGCGCCCGATACGGAACCGGATGTCGTCGACGCATGGCAGCTGCATGTGGAGGCTGCCGAAGCGCAGGGACGCGCCGTACTGTCGACCGACGCCTGGCAACGGCTCGTGGAGCGCCTGCCGCTCTCCGTTGTGGACGACCTGATCGACCGAGGTGCTCTCCGGCGGAAGGTGACACCGCACACCTGGCCGGAACAGAGCGACCGCGTGAGGTACGTGACGGCCCGACTGCTACAAGGCGAACTCGATGACGCCGCCGTCGAAGCCTTCGTCTTCGACTGGGGCGGTGGGACGATCGACGTCACCATCCTCGAGCACTACGACGGCGTCTTCGACGAGATGGCGTCGCGCGGCATCACCGCGCTCGGCGGCCTTGAGTTCGACGAGGCACTCGTGAAGCAGGTCCTCGCCAAGCTCGGCAGCCCCCCGGACAGACTGACCCGACTGGAGGCACGACGCTGGAGACGCCACGTCGAGCTGACGAAGATCGTGCTGTCACAGCCCGGCACGGATCAGGTGCTCTTCGAGCCACTCGGCGGCACGACTCCCGTAGTCATCCACCGGGAGGAGTTCGAGGAGGCGGTCGAACCGCTGGTGCGCCGGGCGCTCGCACCGCTGGACGAATGTCTTCAGGATGTGGGTCTGTCCGCCGATGACCTGGACGCCGTACTGATGATCGGCGGTACTGCGCAGATCCCGCTGGTACGACGGGAAGTCGAGCGAGTCCTCGGCAAAGCGGTCGTCGACGCCCGACTGTGCAAGCCGATGACGGCGGTCGCGAGAGGAGCCGCCATCACGGCGGCGGAGATCGACGGTCTCGTCCCCGAGACGACCATCTCGGTGGCCACGAGTCACGACCTCGGACTGTCCTTCGAAGCGGGGGGACGACGCGGCTTCGCCACACTGATCCCGCGCTGTTCGATCCTCCCGGCACGTGGTACGCGCAGTGCCATGCCCGCGGTCCGCGGCGCACCAAGGTCGTCCTGGAGATCGTCGAGGGTGACGGGAAGCGTAAGGCGGACGACGAACGAACCTTCCCCCTCGCGCGACTCGAACTTCCGGTGCTGCAACCGGGCGCTGACCCTTCGAGCAACGTGTTCGACGTCGACTATCACTACGACCGCAGCGGCATCCTCAAGGTGCACGCCAAGGCACGGCACACCGGTGCCGTGATTCTCGACGAGGAACTGGACTGCTTCGGTCCTGACGGCACTCCCATCGCCCAAGGGCTCGACCGCGAACTCGAGCGACTGCTCAGACGCATGATCGAACCGGCTGTGATATGGCGGGGAATGCGCGAAGGGGTGATGGCCGCGGCAGCGGAAGAGGCCGCGTACTGGACGGGCGAGCACGCCGATCTTTCACCACGTGCCCCCTATGTGCCAGTTCGGCTCGTGGAAGCAGAACGCCGTCACGCCTGTCCGTGTCCGTCTGACGCCCACGAGATCTCTACTAGAGGTCCGTAACCTTCTGAATGAAACTATGATGTAGGCCACGTCCCGGTCTCCAGGAGAGGGAGAGCCGAGGGAGCGGCGCGGTCGAGCGTTGGCCGGGGCCGTGTGCAAGGGGGTATACATGCCCGAAGGGCAGACGGTGTCTGCGGCGTCGCGGAAGGTTGCAGAGCTGGTCCGTGCCTTCTCGTCCGGAATTTCTGAGCGGGAACTGGTCGTCGAGGCCAAGAGGCAGTTCGGCACACTGCCGGAGCAGCGGTTAGTCAGGCTGGTCGCCGAGGCGGTCCGCGGAGGTCTGCTGATCGCTTCGGGGGGCCTTCTCCTGCCTGTTGCTCCGCAGGAACTGGTGCGCCCGGCACAGGTGGCGTCCGAACGGCGCCAGCCAGGCGCTGAGTCCGCTGTTGCTGCACGGTTGGACGAGACGTCCGTGCTGCGGACCGTCGCGCTCGACGTCGAAAGCGTCGTGCGGACGACGGCGACCGCTCCCTACTTGGAGCGGCACGTTTACGAGGCGGCAGCGGTCAGGTTCGGCGCCGATCGTGAATGGGTCGCTGCGGCGCCCCGCTGGCGGCGGTACCTCAGGTTCCCTGGTGACACTGAGGAGTTGCGTGACGGCAGCGTGCGGGACGCTGTGCTTGGCCAGGGGGTATCCCAGCAACAGGCGTGGACGGAGCTGCGTGACTTCCTGTCGGACGCCGATGTCGTGGTCGCCTATAACGGTACTAAACTGCACTTTCCCGTCGTCTGTGAAGCGGCGAAGGAGGCCGGTACCAGCGATCCGCTCTCCGCCGTGCGCCCCGTCGATGCCCTGTACCTCGCGCACGCCATGTGGCCGACAGCCCCGTCCCACCGACTTCAGGACCTGGCGATCCAGCTCGACGTGTCCCGTTCGGGCCTGCGTGCCCATACTGCGGACAGTGACGCGCTCTTGCTGGTGCGCCTCCTCGAGCGGGCCGCCGCCGAGTTCGCCTGCAGGACGGCCGAATTACGCGGTCTCATCACCGACGTCTGCCCCGACTCCGACGCGTGGCGACTGCTGCGGGAACTGGCCGAGGGCGAGGATGCCAATGATCGAGAGCCGCAAGTGTGGGAGCACGCACACGTGACCCGCCTGTTGGGTGCCGAGTTCGGGCAGCACACGCCGCGTCGAACCCCTGGCGGAAGAGCACCGGGCAAGGGCGCCGTGGACGTGCCGGACGTCTTGCGGGGCGCCGACGGACGGGTCGAGCCGACCGCTCTCGCCCGGGTCGTGCACGGCGCCCGCGTTGAACCCCGGCCCGCCCAGCAGGAGATGACGGCGACGCTGCACGACTGGACCGACCGCGGCGTCGGCGGCCTGCTGGAAGCGCCCACCGGCACCGGAAAGAGCTATGCCGTACTTGCCGCCGCGCTGGACTGGCTCGCCGGTGGCGACAGCCGTACCGCTGTCATTGCCACGTACACCAAACAGTTGCAGAGCCAGATGGCGAAGGACGTCCAGGACCTGGAGCGGGCCCTGCCAGGCATCCTCGGGGTCGCCGACCTGGTCAAGGGCAAGTCCAACCGGCTCTCTCTCGCAGCCCTGACGAAGACCCTCGCCGAGGCCACGCGTCGGCGCCGCTCCGCGGGCACCGCCCGCGCCCGCTTCTCCCAGCGGATCCGGTTCCGCGAACTCGCCGTCTTCCTCGCGCTGCGCCTGCTCGCGGCGAAGGAGCCCCCCCAGTCCTGGACGGCCAGGTCGGTCGACCCGGTGGACCTGCCCGCCTTCTTCATCGACTACATCGGGCGCGGCCTGCCGCTCTGGCTGGAGTCGCTGTCCCAGCGCGACGGTGACTATGGACCCGCCGCAGGCAATCCGCTCACTGTGCACACCGACACCGTCCGGGAGTCGATCGACAGCCACCGCCTCATCCTCGCCAACCATGCACTCGTTCTCTCCCACTTGGACGACCTGCGTGCCGTCGGACCTGAGGTGCTCCTCGTGATCGACGAGGCGCATGAGCTGGAGAGCGCCGCCACGTCCGCGCTGACCGTGACCGTCAACTACCAGGACCTGGAAGCTTTGCTGCCGGAGTACCAGGCATGGATCGCGGACGCGCACCCGGGCACCGCCAAGGAGCAGGCCGCCGCAGCGATTGCAGACCTCGAACGACTGCTCGATGATGAACGCCTTCCTCGGCTGGCGGCGCATGCCCTCGACGCCCAGGCCAAGGGCGTGGGCGTACGCATCGGCAGCCGGGCGACCACGCTCGCCAGCCCCTACGTCGGCACCTCCGGCACCCGGCACACCCGGCGGCTGTCGGTGGTGCTGGAGAGCATCGCCAAGGCGCTCGTGTTTTGTCGCATCACGCTGGAGCGGTACGTGGTCCAGCACGCTGCCGGAATCGATCCCCTGGTACGCGAGCGCCTGACCGCGCTCGCGGAGCACACCGAATCACTCACTACGGCCCTCGACCGGATCACGGCCGACATCCGCGCCTTTCTCGACCCCGCCCTCACTCTGGACGAGGCTCCGCCTTCGCGCGTCATACATCTGGAGGAAGTGGACGAACCCAAGGCGGAACTGCGGTCCTACCGCTTCCGTGTCGCCACCAGTCCCGTCGATCTGCCCGCAGACCCGGAGTGGCGGCGCTACCTGGAGTCCTTCGACCGTGTCTACTACGTCTCCGCGACCCTGCGTGTCGCCGGGGAATGGGATTTCATGCGGACCCGACTCGGGTTGCCCGACGATCTGCCGACTCTGTCCCTGCCTTCCCCGTTCGCCCTGCGCAGCCAGGCCGAGGTCGTGTGCTTCTCCGACTTCCCCTCCTGGGCGGAGCAGGAGGAGGGCGCCCTGCGGACCGTCGCCCACCACGTCGCCGGATTCGCCACCGAAATGACACGTGGACGCGCCGACGGCAACGGCTTTGATGGCGGCGGCGTGATCCTCACGACCGCTCGCTCGACCGCCGCGGGCATCGGCTTCCACCTCGTGCAGGAGCTGCGCTCCCGCGCCCTCGACACCCCGGTCGTCGAGGCGCTCACTCTCGGCAACGGCCGGGCCTATCAGGCCTTCACCGATCGACGGGATGGCGGAGGGTTTCTCGTCGGCACCAAGGGACTCTGGCAGGGGGTCGACGTCTCCGACGCCGAGCGGCTGCGTCTGGTGTGGATCAACAAACTGCCCTTCGCACCGTTCCCCGCTCCGATCGTGGAGGCCCGGCGCGCGGCGGTTGCCGAACGCGCCGAGCAGGCTGGCCACCCCGATCCGGAAGGTGCCGCCACCGAGCACTACTACCTGCCGCTCGCCGCGCTTCAGCTGCGTCAGGCGGTGGGCCGGCTCATCCGCTCCGACCGCCACCGTGGCGTCGTCGTCATCAGCGACCGCAAGCTTGCGGGAGCAAGCAGCCTGCGTCGCTCCTACCGGCGTGCCTTCCTCGGCAGCCTCGATGACGGACTTCAGCGCCCCGACCCGGAAACCGGCGACATCGGCGGTGGCAACGTCGCCACCATGGCCGAAGGATGGCGTCGCATCTGGGAGTTCATGGCGGCCCACAACCTCCTGGACCCCACCCGGGCTGCGGAGCTGTGTACCGACGAAGCCCTCGAACGACAGACCCTCCTACCACACACCAGGCGCATCCGTGAACTGGCCCTGACCACCGAGGAGACTCAAAAGCTGCGGGAACAGGGCCTGCTCGTGGAGGAGATCAAGGACCGCTGCGCCCGCATCGGAGGATTGCTGCGGCTCGTCGACGAACCCGTGGCCCTCAAGCCGGCCCAGCAGGCCGTCATCGCCGCCGTGACCGAGGGGCGCAACGTACTCGGACTGCTTCCCACAGGCTTCGGCAAGAGCTTCACCTTCCAACTGCCTGCGCTGGTCCTGCCCGGCGTCACCGTGGTCGTCAGCCCGCTCGTCGCTCTCATGCACGACCAGGCACTCGAACTGAACCGGTCCATCGGTGGCGCGGTCCGCGCACTCATCTCCCCGCTGCGCGAGTCCAGCAGCAGGGCTGGCAAGACAGAAGTGACGGACCAGCTCCTCGGTCGGGCCGACCACGGTATCCGCCTGGTCTACGTCAGCCCGGAACGCCTGTGCCAGCGGCGCTTCCGGGAGACCGTCCGCGCGGCCGCGGCGGCGGGCCGGGTGACCCGGATCGCCGTGGACGAGGCACATACCCTCCCGCAATGGGAGGACTTTCGGCCCAGCATGCGCCGGGTCAGCAGGTTCCTGGACGAGCTGCGCCGGGACCACGGGGTGGCGGTCACCGCGGTGACCGCCACCGCTAACAGGGCCGTCCACGAGGCGCTGCGCGAAGGACTGTTCGGTCTGCCCGCCGAGGTCCCTGAGCCCGCCTCGGCCGAGGCGACCGCCGAAGCAGAGCATCCCGGAGTCGTCGGTGGGCTTTTGACGGTGCGCGAGAACCCGATCAGGCCCGAACTCGCCGTCTTCCGCCGCTCCCTCGACCGACTCGGACAGGGAGGTGTGGCGGGGCTGGTCGAGCGCGTCGTCGACGCGCTCGACGGTCACGCCATCTTCTACTGCCTCACCGTCAAGGAGGTCAACACCCTCTACACCCACCTGCGCGAGTACGTGGGTGACGCTGGCGTCCGCGTGCTGCGGTTCCACGGCCGTCTGACGGAGGCGGAGAAGGCGGCCGTCATGACCGAGTTCCGGGAGGCGCCCCGGGGAGGCGACGACGGCTTCGTCCCGGTCGTGGTGGTGGCCACCTCCGCGTTCGGGCTCGGTGTCAACCGGCCCGACGTACGCACCGTGATGTGCGTGTCGCCGCCTACCGACCTGGCCGCGCTCTACCAGCAGTTGGGTCGGGCGGGACGGGACGGCGCGGGCCGGGGGACGGCCGGCGACGGCCCCGTCAACAGCGGTCTCGCCCTCGCGACGAGCCGGGGCCTGCGCATGGTCCGTTTCATGACGGGCCAGGAACTGCCCGCGTCGCTGCTCCGGCGCATGGGCAACCTTGTCCTCGCCCAGCGGGACGGCACGCTCGATCCGGTACGGCTGGCCGACCTGCTTATGGCCGAGGACGCCGCGAGCGGTGCGCTGAGCGAGGCTGAGCTGGACGACCGGCACACCCAGGAGCGCTACCAGGGCGGCATCATGCGGGCATTCAGCGCGCTCGCCGACCTCGACGCCGTCGAGGACCTCGGCGACCACCCACCGTTCTGCGCGGTCACACCCGGCGACCTCCGACCGGCCGGTCACGGCGCAGGACAGACGCCTACCACTGCAGCGGAGCGCGACGAGGAAGCGGCCGGGTCCGTGCGGCTGGAGCAGACCGTCATCGACACCGCCCTGTCCTGGGACACCCCACGACAGGTCGACGTCCGAGCTCTCGACGGGGAACTCGCCGACCGGTGCCCCGACTACCGCTCGGTCGCCGATGGACCGTCGGCGACCTGGGAACTGCTCGCCGACCTCCACGACCGTGGGCTCCTGGACGTCTCAGCGGCACCCAGCCGCCGCCTGGTCACCGGTCTGACCACCCGCACCGGCACCCTGCCCGACGGGTTCCTCCCGCTGCTCGGCCGACGCGGGCGCCGGGCCGCCGAGGAACTGGCCAGGCTCCGGAACTTCTTCGACGCGAGCACGGTATGCGCCCAACGGGTCTTCGCCGATTACTTCGGCGTCAGCAACCTGCCCGAGGGGTGCTGCACCACGGCCCGCTGCCGCTGCTCGGCCTGCTGGGACACCGGCCGCTGGCCCGTGGAGGAGCGGCGCCCTGCCGTCGCCCAGGCATTCGACAGCCCGCGCCCCCGCGAGGGAGGCGGTGCCGACACCTCACTGCGCGACCAGCGCGTCGACCTCCAGGTCCACCGGCTGCTGCAGCTCCAGCCGCAGGGCGCACACCCGCGCCGGCTCTGGCACGCACTGCGCGGCGACGAATCCTCCTACAACCCGAGGAATCGAAAGATGATCCCCCTGCCGAAGGCGATCCGGGAAAGCCGCCACTTCGGCGGTCGTGCGGATCTGTCCTATACGGCGGTGGGCGCGAGCCTCACACGGCTGGCCGCAGCCGGAGCCGCAGTCGAGGGCCCGGACAGCCTCTGGCGAGCTGTCCGCCCAGCCCGACACATGAGATCCCGCCGGGCGGGAAGCGGACCCGAACGAAAGGACAGCTGGGCGTGACCACGATGATCAGCACTGGACCGGACATCTGGCGGCCGTTCGACGGCGAGCCTGTGCTTACTCCCGCCATGACCGGCGGACATCGCAGCACACCCGCCGAGGAACTGGAACGGTTGCGTCGCTACCTGGAGGCGGTCGTGTCCGACCGCGTGTGTCCGGTGCACACCGCGGTCGCCTTCAATGCGGCCTATTTCGGCTACGAGCTCACTGGCGAAGGTCACGGCAACGGCCCCTTCGACCTGGACGCGTTCCCCTCCCTGAGGCTGGGCGACGAAGTACCGGCCTTGCCCGTCGGGGCACTCGTTCGCATCGAAACAGGATCCGACCCGCTGTACGCGGAGATCGTCTACAAGGAGGGCCGCCACCCCGGCGTCGAAGAGGGTGCCGACGTACCCGCGTGGGTGTCCGGGGTACCGGCCGGTGTCCGAGGACCGAGCGAGCTGTCGGAGGCCCCGCACCCAGTGCGCCGGGAGCTGCTGGTCCCTGATCTCACGGCGTTCGGCCCCGCGCTGCAGCTCAGCGAGGCGAAGTTGCAGCGGTTCCGGTCCCGCCAGAAGTGGCTCAACAAGGACGGCCACGTCGTCGTCGACGCCCGCTACGGCTCGGCGCCGCACGCCGGGCTTGACGACTGCACCGCCTTCGTGCAGCATCTGCTGACCCACCAGCGCGAAGCACTGCTGAGCCCTCTCGTTCCCGCGTCCGTCGCCCACCTGGTCGGGGGTGGCACGGAGGAGCGGCTGAAGAGCGCCCTCAGCGGGCTGCTGGACACCGTCGATCACGCCTTGCGCACCAGCGACAGTCTACGCAGCTGGGGCCACTACGCACTGACCCGTACCCGCATCGGGGCCGCCCTGGGCCACGACGGGCCACTGGGCGGCGACGACCTGAGAGCCCTCGCCGGCTCCCTGGAACGCAGTGCGGCCCCTGCCACCCACCGACGGCACGGCGTGAACGGTTCCCGCACCGTGTACACGGCGATCGGGGCGTGGCTGCGCGGCGTCGACGGTGCCGAACCACTGCTGAGCGGAGTGGAATACGCGGTCTCGGTGTGCCGCGCCAACCTGGCGGTCGCGGACTTCGTCCGGGGAGACACGGACAACGGCATACGCGCCGGGAGCGACGTACGGATCACCCTCGACGACGACTTCCAGAACGGTGGCATCTGGCGGTCCCACCACCCGGGCTCGGAGGAGGCGGACGACAGTGATCCGCTACGCCCAGCGGGACGCGGCTGGCATGACACGGTGCATCCACCCGCGCCGCCTCGGCCTGTCGCGGTGCCGCACGCACAGAGCGTCCCCCGAGAGGAACAGCCGGAGGACGAAGGATACGTCGATGCCGAACCCGCGGACACCCCGCTCGCGGACGGTGACCGGATCGGTCCGCCGAACTACCTGAGGATCAACGACAGCGAGGTCTGCTGGCAGACCCCGCTGCGGCTCGCCCACCTCATGGAGGACCGACTGCCGTTGAGCCCCAGGGCCCGGGACGGGTTTGCATATCTCGGCACGGATACCGGCTCCGTGCGCGTACGCCTGGAACTCAGCCATCCCGGCGGCGAGCTCGACGCGTCCGAGGAGGTCCAGGAGGTGCTTCTGGATCTCACCGATGAGACCGGCATGCTTCGGAACGTCCAGTGGCCCATCGATTTCTTCCCCGGGCTGTGCCTGTACATCCAGTGGCCGCGCGGCGGTACCGTCTTCCGGGTCCACACCGTCGAACTGGAACACGCCGTCGACATCGACGGGCAGCTCGTCGCGCATCGCTACGACTCGGGAGTGCTCACCCGGGAAGGAGCGCCGGGTAGTGAGCGGGACGGCGACTCGTCCGCCGGCCTCGACACCCGGCGTCTCGTCCTGCGTACCGTACGACGCTTCGGCCGCCTCACGCCCGACGGACATGCTCTCCTTGACCGGGCCGCCCTCCCTCGAGGCGTCTACGACACGACTCCCGCCCCCCAGCAAGTCACCGCACTGGAGCAGGCCGTTGACGAGCTCCTCGCCGAACACCACCTGTACCCGGCCATCGGCAGCCGCGGTGTGGACGGCGAGCCCCACCACCCTGCCCGCGACGGTGAGCCGCCCATCGCCCTGATCGGTTACGCGCCGAACCCCGTGGTGGTGCCACGACCGGGCTCGCGTGCCGGCGCGCCGCCGCAGGTCCACGGCGTGGAGCACTTCGTCCACGGCTTTCTGCGGAGGCTGCCCGCGGGCTCGAATCCGACCGATGCACAGCGCGCTGCCTACCGCGAGCACTGCCGCCACGTCGGAAAGGCGGACGGCTGGGAACTGCCACCCGGCTACACCTTCGTCACGGAACACTCTCGCCGGCGCTGACCCGCCCCGGCCGGACCGGCCCGACATGGGCGGGCCGCACGCCACACCCCCCCCGCATCCACATCACAGGAAACAAGAGATCGGGACTGAATGACCGCCAGCTACGCCGTGGTCGCCAAACCACCATCCTCCCCGCACGGCACACCGGTTGGACTGCTCAAGGAACTCGCCGTAACGCTCGACGGACTCGGCCAGATCCTGGACGCCGCCCTCGACGCCCTCACAGTCGGCGAGACGGAACTCGCGCTGAACTCCCTCGGGCCCAAGGATCGTCAGGCCATCATGAGGGGTCTCGGCTTCCGCAAGGTCGAACCGCGGCGATTCGGGCGCGTGCTCAGCGAGCAAGTGCTCAAGCGATTGCAACGGGTGGAGCCGACCCACCACAGGCATGCGCTGTCCCACCTCACCGCCCGGATCATGAACGACATCGATCACGAGGTCGCTGAGCACGGGGCCGCGGGTACGAGCCCCGGTCTCGTGGGCCGCTGGGGCGCATGCCTGCTCCGCCTGGCGCTCTTCTCCCACCTCCAGGCTTCGGCGCACGACGCCCGACTGCTCGTATGGGCCGCGGAACACGACTGGTTCGGTATGGAGGCGGACGAGGCGGCACTGGCCGCGGTACTTAAGGCTGCTCAGCAGGTAATCGACGCGACTCCCGGGTTTGACCACCTCACTGCGCTTGGCGAGGACGCGGCGGCTGAGGAACCACAGCCGACCGCTGCGGTATCGGCTCCCCGGCTGCCCGATCACATCTCGGCTCCAGAACTGGCCGAGTCCTCAGCGCAGCAGGGAGAGCAGCCCCCTGGTGAGGGGCGCTCCCTAGACGATCTGGCCTCGGCCGAGGAGGAGCTCAAGCACGTCGTCGAGGAGGCACGAGGCGCCGTCGACCGCGTGCGCGCCGCCCTGCTGGACGGGTGCCCGCCCACCCACACCGATTTGGTGCCGCTCGCCGCGGTCGCCCCGGCGTTCTCCCACGTGCGGGGTGTGCTCTCAGAACTCGGCGTCACCGGCGTCACCGATCGCCTCACCGATGTCCTGAGGTCGATCGACGAGGTTCGTGCGCGCGTCGAACGGAAGGAGAGGAACGCCGAGGCCCGTCAAGTGGTGGAGACGGTGACGGCCCTGGGCTGCGCTCCGGACAGTGCGGTGGCCGCGGTGATCGCGGACGCCAGGCACAGCGCGGAGGCACTGCTCGCGAAGCAAGAGTGGGACGAACAGGACGACGCGTGCGCACACATTCTCACGCTGCTGGTGCGCCTCGCCGACATGAAGGACCGGTCCGACGCACAGCAGGAGATCATCGAGCTCCAACAGCAGTTGTCGGTCGCACATCCGCCGTACGCTGTGGCCGCCGTCCTGTACCAGCAGATCACGCTGAGCGAGCACAGGACCCCTCACCCCGACACGGCCGCCGCCCCGCAGGGCGAGGAATCCGCCGAGGTTCCCGAGGCGCCGGAACGGGCCATATCCCCGGAGACGGCCACCGCCGCGCAGGCTGACACCGGCGTGCCCGAAACGCAGGACCTCAGCACCGCCGATTGCGTCCCGGCCGAGCGACCTCCCCGGTCCGCCGACACCGCCGAGCAGCAGCCCGCGCCGGAACGGCGGGTCTTCGCCGCCCCCGCAGCGACCGCGGCCGTCGACACCACCACGGAAACAGCCGACGGCACGGAAACGAAGAGCATCGAACCCGTCCTCGCCCGTCTCATTGCCGAGAAGCGCTTCGGACTTGCCGCTCACCTGTCGCAGGCCGCCGACCGCCCGGACACCGAGGCCGCGGTCCTGCGCCTGGCCGCCGCGGCGACACTGCTGCACTCCAGGACCGGCCGAGCGGCTCAGATCATCGAAGAGGCGCTGCACGAGTGGGAGGCCCGTAAGGAGAGCGACAGTGACGCGCTGTCCCTGCTACTGCTGCCCACGCTGGTCCGGGGAGCCCTAGTGACGGGTGCACCCGTGGTCGGTGCACAGCTGAGGGCGCTCACCCCGCAACTGCCCGATGCCCTGCACGAGGTGGCCACCATGGTGGCAGAACGTGCACTGCAGGGCGCACTGCTCATCGCGCCGCCCCATGCCGTTGTCGCCGATGTCTCCCACACCGAGGGGGAGCTGCGCGCGGCCGTGGACGCCTGCCAGGCTATGCTCACCGTCCCTCGAATGCGCTTCCAACGGGCCAGCGCCATGGTGCAGCGCTGGCTGGCGCCGACCGGTCTGCTCGGCAGCGTGCTGACCGCAATCGTGGCCGGGGCCCCGGACGCCGAGCACCTGGCCGACGAGCTGCTGGAAAACCTCGCCCGCCGAGCTCAGGTCGAGGCGGCGATCGACGAGATGGACGCTGCACTGCGTGGGCCGGGCGGTCGTGGCATCCAGGGGTCGGGCCGCAACAACGTCCGCCACTGCCTCGACCGCGTCCGGGACGCCGTTCGGCAGTGGCGTACGGTCAAGCGCGACCTGGAAGCAGGACGCTCCGAGGAGAATGTGTGGGCGTTCCAGTCCATTGCATCCCTGCGCCTCTCCCTCCTCGGCCTGCGCGAGCGGGTCGCCGACGACCTCACCGCGGCCGAACGCAGCTCCGCCGTCCTGGCGAAAGCCACCGCCTACGTGGCGCGGGACCTGTTCGCCGAGATCTTCGACGGGCTGGATGCGAATAGTCGACCGGTCGAGACGGGATCCGAGCCGGACGTTCAGACGGTTCTGGACGCCGAGCTCCACAAGGCCGAGTCGGCCGTGCCGGGAGAGAAGCCGACCTTGGACGGCTTGCTGAAGGCAGTGGACCGTACCTGGGACGACGCGATCGAACGGCTGCTCGCCCGTGACGAATTCGGCGTGATTCGCACCATCACGGACCTCGCGGACTTCGACGTCCTTCCTGCAGCCCACACCTTGTCGCTCTCGGAGGAGCGTCGCGCACGCCTCAGCGCGATCCAGAAGGAGCGCCGCGCCGCGCTCGCCGAGAAACATCGGCAACTGGCCGCCTGGCTCCGCCGGTCCCAGGCCGACGAGGCACTCACCGTCGAACAGGACGTCAGCCTCCAGGAGTTGCTCGCCGACGCCCGAGCACACCTGGAGCACGACCGGCCGGGCGAGCTGGCCGCAGTCCGGCGCAACCTCGACCGAGTCGAAGAACTGCTGCCCCGTTACCGTGAGGAAGCCGCCGACCGGCTGCGCGCCCGGCTGGCGGCGCTGACGGACGTGAGCGCGGAGGACCGCGAACGAGTCCTGCGCAACCTGGACACCGACAGCCTGGCTACCGCGGCCGAACTCGTCTACTTCCTCGAACTCGGCGAACCGGTACCCGAGATCAGGTCCGAGGACTCGCACCTGGAGGCGTTCTTCCCCGCCGTGCCGGACTCGTTGCCGGGCGGCATCGACGCTGACCTGATCGCGGCCGTCCGCGCCCGTGGCCGATACGGCGACCGCGCCGTTCTGGACTATGCAGGACTCTCGGAGGAGGAGGCCGAACGGGCCGCCGCGGCCCTGAAGTTGTGGAGCACGCTCGCCGCGACGAAGGACCGTATCAACATCAATCCGCGCGAGAGCCTCAATCCGGCTCTGGCTCTCCTCGGATACGAGGCCCGGCGCGCACGGCCTCTGGACGATCTGCCGCGTGGCAAGGACTACCGGTTCTTCGAACTCGCGCCCGTGCACGTCACCGGCCGTGCCTGGGCGCCCGCGTTCGGATCGCAGGTCAAGGACCGTGGCGGCAAGCTCCGCGCCCTGTTGATCTGGGGCCGGCCCGCGGCCAAACTGCTCATCACCCGCGCTCTGCAGGACCCCGACGAGAGCAGTCTGCTCGTCGTCCACTTCGGGACGCTGGACAGCAGAACCCGCAATGAGCTGGCCGCCGCCTCCCAGGACACCAAGCCGATCATGGTGGTGGACGACGCCGCGCTGGCCTACCTCATCGCGCACGGCAACCGGCGGGTGGACGCCACGACCGAGACGCTGCTTCCGTTCTCCGCGGTGAACCCATACATCAAGGAGAAGCGGGGCCAAATCGGCCGGGAGATGTTCTACGGACGGGACCGCGAGCGCAAGAGCATCCACGACCCGGCGGGGACTCAGATCCTCTACGGCGGCCGGGGTCTCGGCAAGTCGGCCCTACTCGCCGACGCGGGGGACCGCTTCGAGGAACAGCGGCCGGGGGCCTACCGCAAGCTCTACCTCAACCTGGACAAGATCGGCATCGGCCGGGGCACCGCACTCGGTGCCGAGGCCATCTGGCCCACGCTCGACCAGGAGCTGATCAGGCAGGGCGTTCTGGAGGAGCCCCGACGCCGGGGCCCACAACAGGAATCATGGCAGCGGGTCACCGACGGGATCGCCCGGTGGCTCGCTCAGGATCCCGACCGGCGGCTGCTCATCCTCCTCGACGAGTGCGACCGCTTCTTCGAGGCAGACGTTCCCGAGTGCACGGAGACCCGTCGGCTGCGTGGTCTGGGTGAGGACTCGCGCGGCCGGGCCAAGGTCGTGTTCGCCGGTCTGCACTCGGTGCAGCGCTTCACCCGGCTCGCCAGGAACGGCCCATTCAGCCACCTGGCGCAGACCCCGACGGTCGTGGGACCGCTCGCCCCCCAGTTCGCCGCCGACCTGATCGTGCACCCGATGCGTGCGCTCGGCTTCGAGTTCGCTGACGTCGACCTCGTCAACCGCGTGCTCGGCTTCTGCTCGTACCAGCCCTTCCTGCTGCAGATCTTCGGCAGCAGGATGGTGCAGGTCATGCAGGACAAGCGGGCGCGAGCACCACTCGCGCCGCCTCCATACACGATCGAGGATTCCGATGTCGACGCGGTAGAACAGGACACCTCGCTGCGTTCGGACATCACCGCGGCCTTCAAGGACACCCTTGCCCTGGACGACCGCTACCACGTCATCGCCAATGTGCTTGCCCAGCATGCTCGGGACAACGGTCTGGAAACCCGCCTCAGTGACAGGGAGTTGCGGGAGGAATGTGCTGGCTGGTGGCCCCGCGGCTTCGAGTACCTGGACAGCGAGGGGTTTCGCGCCTATCTGCAGGAGATGGTCGGCCTCGGTGTCCTGGCGCCGAACAACGACGGTCAGGGCTGGCATCTGCGAGGGCCCAACGCGCTGCGCATGATCGGTACCGCCCAGGAGATCGAGGCGCGGTTGCTGCGGGCGGAGACGGAGTCCCGGCTGGAGGAGACCGTTGTCCTGGAGAGCCGTCCGGACCTCTACGACGGCAGGTCCGCCCCGCTCACCGTCAACCAGATCGACTACCTGCTGGGCGAATACGTGAACCAAGTCCGCGTTGTTCTCGGTACACAGGCGACGGGCGTCGCCGATGTGGAACGGACCCTGCGTGAGGTGACGGGCAGGGTGGCGGGCTGGTCCGTGCCCGCCATCGGAAGTGCCAAGACGTTCCGCAAGGAGCTCGCCGCCGGCCGCGCTGGCGAGCGGCGACTGCTCATCAGCGATCTCTCTCTGGGCAGCGAGAAGTCCTGCCGGGAGTCCTTCGACCTGGCCAGGGCAGTGCTGCCCGACGCCGCCGAGGCGACCCGCTCGGTGGTCCTCGTGTCGGGTGTGGAACAGCTCGGCTTCTGGTCCGGCCTCCTCACCGGTCCCGACGCCGACCACGACACCATCATGGTGCTGCGCCGGCATGACCTGCGCAGCCTGAAGGACTGGACGCAGCGCCACAGCCTGTGCGAGACGGAGGAACGGCTGATGCGTCTGGCGAAGGCGACCGGTGGCTGGCCGTACCTGCTGGACAAGGCGCTGCACCTGCGTGATCGCCGACCGGACCAGGACCGGGTGCTGGCGGACCTGACGTCGTGGCTTGGGCAGAGCAGCGGCGCCGAACAGTTCGTCGATGCCGTGGGGCTGCTGGAGAACGACACCCTCAAGGCCGCCTATGACGGGGTCGTCGAGCAGCTCGGTACCGATTGGCATGACGACGCCTACCTCGTCACCGCGGCCGAGATGGCAGGTCTCTCGTCCGGGGAGGCATGCCGGGCCGTTGTCTGCCTGGAAGCCCTCCAGGTGGTCGACCGGGACGGGACGCGCCTGCGCGTGGAGCCGGTTCTCCATACGGCGCTGGGCGTACTTGAGGCCAAGGTTTGACCAACCGGGTGGGGCCGGGGTTGCGCCTGGCCCCACCGAGACTCGACAAGCACACCCGCGTCCTGTCGGCGGCCACAATGGGAGTGCCGACGGGGCGATCTGCTGTTGCCCCTTTTCCAACTCGCTGCCGAGCTTGCTTTGCCATGGGAGACCCTTGGCGCTGATAGCGATGACCGGGGAGAGGGTTAAGCATTCGGTCGGCCCCGTCGGGGTAACGGAACGACACGGCTCACTGGTCGAGAGAGCGTCGGGGGCTTCTCGGTTGTCGAAGTGAAGATTGCGGAAATCTACTGGTACGACACGAAGGCCGTGCGCCTGACGCTGGCTGTGTGAGCTCCTCGCGGAGCTCTCGGGCTGCAGTGCGTGCTCCCGGTCAGCGAGTCGTCCTGTGACCCGCATGCACCTGATGTGGCGTCAGGTAAGTCAGCATCTCGTCAGCATCAGTTCCCGAACAGCCTGATACGGCTGTCCGGCAGGCGCATGGTCGATGGCGTCACAACAGCCTGGTCGGCGCGGAAGCCCAGGCAGGGAGCGCTATCCCCGCTGAGAAGCGATGTTCCTCACAATCATCGACCCCGGCGTGCCCGTGTAGAGTGAAGACCGCCCTTGACCTGCAGAAAGCTGGCAGGGAGCCGTCTTCCAGGAGTCCAAAGTGCTGCGTACTCTGTTCAAGTCCAAAATCTAGCGTTTGGGTATTTTCGCAGGTCAGGTCCCTGATCGTGGCCTCCAGGTCAGCAAACGGTCAGCATCGGGTCGGTCGGTGTCCGGCTTACTGACCTGCTCCTGTGGCGGGGGCCTGCTGTGCCGCCCGGAGCCCTGCTCGGAAGGCTTGATGCGTGGCTCGACAGCTCGCTCATGGGATGGGGTCGTTCTTCAAGGAGTGCGGTTGTTCCAGGCCGACCCGCTGCCCGCACCCGTACACGATTCGGTTCCGGGACGCTCTCGGCAAGCAACGTGAAGAAGCCGGCTACGACACGCAGGACGATGCGATCGAGCGTCTCACGCAGATTTACGCGGAGAAGAAGACAACGGCACCATCCGTCGCCGAGGTTCGCCGCGAACTCGGTCAGCAGACGATCGTGGAATACGCGAAGCAATGGCGTCCTCGTCAGCGCAAGATGACGGAGTACTCGACGGGATGTCACGTGGACAGCTCCATCAACGTGCACATCATTCCGCGTCTCGGGTCGCGGAAACTGAACTCGGTTACGCCCATTGTGGTCGAGCGCTTCCTGGACGAGTTGGAGACGGACGGGGTGGGGCGCGGAAACCAGATGAACATCTTCCGCGTCCTCAAGGCGATCCTCCGGGACGCGTATGGCAAGGGTGCCATGGCGGACGACCCTGTGAGGGGCGTCCAGGAACCGGAATACGGCCGCGAAAAGGTGGTCATCCCATCCCTCGCCTACGTGAAGAAGGCACTGGCAGCAGCTGACGAACATCTCGCGCTTGAGATCGTCATGATGGTGGGCTGCGGCTTGCGGAACGGGGAAGCCCGGGCAGTGAACGTCAACAACGTTGTGGCGGATGACGTCTACCGGGTGCATGAGCAGATCCATTCCAACACGCACAGGCTGGCGAAGCTGAAGCATCGCAGGGCGGGGGAGTTCCGGGAGGTTCCTCTGCCGCGCTCGGTGCGGGAGGCGATGGAGCGGTACGAGGAGAAGCGTGGCACCACGAAGGAGGGCTATCTGCTGCGCGGTCCGAGCGGCTACTACACCGAGCCGATGGAACGCCGCCGCGTGCAGAAGCTCTTCAAGGATCTGCCTGCAAAGGACGGTGTCGGCATGTACGGCTTCCGGCACTACTTCGCCTCGAACGCGCTCGGGAACGGGATACCGATCACCGACGTGGCGGAATGGATGGGCCACAAGTCGATCGAGGAGACGTACCGCACCTACCGGCATCTGATGCCGGGGAGCATCACCAAGGCCGCCCGCATCCTGGACGCCGGCCTGTGGGACGCGGCCTGAGGCCGCAGCAAAGCCTGTCGGGGCTGCCCTCCGGTTTGGGCTGCAGCGGCACCACATGGCACAGGTTGTAGAGACCCTTCAGGGGCGTCTATGCCGGTCCAACGCGGGCATGGAATTGCAGGGCAGAGCCACTTGGTCCGGGAACGTCTGCCCAGTTGGTGATGGCTGTGTGATACGCGGGTGATACGGAGAGGCTCCCCTCGAGGTCCGTCCTGGCGGGATCTCTGCGCGGATCAGTGAGACGGCGAAGCCGCACCGGAGCACTCCGGTGCGGCTTCGCCGTGTGATCGAACGCGCTGGCGCGCACGACGCGGTCGGTGACTCGTGCGGTCCGTGTGACTGTGGCTCTTTCGTGTGCCTGATTTGCGAACACATCCGCTCATCCGTCCGTACGAGGGGAGCGCGCCCCTTCCAGCGCGACCGGATCGTGTGAGCGCAGGAGCGGGAATGGCCGGATCGACTAGGTTCTGTCTCTTTGGTCAGCGTCGGGTCCAGATGAGGATGCCCGCGAGGTGGAGTGCGGCCTGGTAGGCGATCGCGAGCTTGTCGGTTCGTGTGGCCAGGCCGCGCCACTGCTTGAGACGGTTGATGCACCGCTCGACGCTGTTCCGCTGCTTGTATGCCTCGTTGCCGAAGCCGGGCGGACGGCCACCGAGTCGGCCTCGCCGCAGGCGGTGGCCGACTTGGTCGGACGGTTGCGGGATGACCGCACGGATGCCCCGGCGCCGCAGGTGGGCGCGGATGGCACGGGAAGAATACGCGCGGTCGGCGAGAACGGCCAGGGGCCGGGTCCGGGGCCTGCCCGGGCCGGTGCGGGGCACGCGGATGCGGGACATCACCGTCTCGAAGGCGGGCGCGTCACCTGCCTGGCCTGCGGTGACGGTGAAGGCGAGGGGCCGTCCGCGGCCGTCCGCGGCCAGGTGGACCTTGGTGCTCAGCCCGCTGCGGGAGCGTCCGAGCGCGTGATCGGCGGGCTCGCCGCAGTGAGCCGCCCCCTTTTGAGTGCTCCGGCGGCGTGCTGGTGGGCCCGGACGACCGTGGAGTCCACCGACACCGTCCAGTCGATGTCGTCGTCGGCGTCCGCCGCCGCCAGGACGGCGGCGAGGATCATCTCCCAGGTGCCGTCGACGGCCCATCTGATCAGCCGCTTGTGAGCGGTCTGAAATGAGCCGAGCTCGTCGGGCAGGTCCCGCCAGGGCGAGTTGGTGCGGTACTTCCACGCGATGGCCTCGAGTGTGCGGCGGTGGTCGTCCCACCGCCGTCCGCGGACCGGATCGGCCGGCATCAGCGGCTCGATCCGGTCCCACATCGCATCACTGATCACTAATCGGACAGACACATCCGATCAACTGACCAACCCATCAAAGAGACGCGCGCTAGCCCTACGGCAAGCTGCGCGGGCATCTCTCGCGGGGCAACCCGATCTGTGAGGCGCTGGCCTGCACGTCGAGGTGGTGGTGGCGTTCCTGGGCCCCAGCGCCTACATCTCGCCCGACCACTACGCCTCCCAGCCGCACTTCCCGACCTGGGCGTACGCGGCCGTGCACGTCACGGGTCGGCCGCGGCTGCTGGACGAGGTGCGCACCATGCGCCAGCTGGACGACCTGATCGAGGACCAGGAGAGCCGGCTCGCACCGAAGCAGCCCTGGTCGCTGCCGCGCCGGGCGAGCGCGCTGTTCGACGAGTACCTGCGGCTCATCCAGGGTTCGAGATCCCGATCGGGCACATCGACGGCGTGTACAAGCTTGGCCAGAACAAGTCCCCGGCCGACATGGCCTCCCAGGCACGGGCCTTCCGGGAGCGCGGCACGGACAGCATGAACCGGCTGGCCGACTACATCGAGCGGCACAACAACCTGCCCAGGCAGGAGCCCGGCCATGGCCCGGATCACCCGGCGGACGCGGCCGGCTGATCCGGCGTACGTCGTCATCGGCGGTTTCACTTCTGGGCGGCTGCCCCCGCCAGGCCCTGGCGCAGCAGGGCGTAGGCGTGGTCGGCGTCGGCCACCGCCTCGGGGTAGACCTCGTCAGCGGACCGGCCGGCGACGATGCGCTGCCAGTTCACCGACGCCAGGATGCGCTCGGTGGCGATGACCTGGCCGGCCAGCAGGGCGGCCGTGATCTCGCGGTCGGAGTCCAGCGCGTCGACCAGGGCCTGGGCGAGCGCCTCCTCGGCCTGGGCCAGGTACTGGCTGACGCGTGCCACCAGGCTCGGCGTGGAGTACACGAGGTGGTGGAAGGCGAGGACGTCCTCGTCGTCGTTGAGCCCCGTGATGGGGTCCCGGGCCGCCAGCCCGTTCAGGAAGTGCTGGTGCAGGGCGTCGATCGCGGACACCCCGGGCGGCCGCTCCGCGACGACGGTGCTGCTCACCGTCTGGTGGTCGGCGAAGCGGTGGACGACCAGGTCTTCCTTGGTGGGGAAGTACTTGAACAGCGTGGGTTTGGAGACCTCGGCGACGGCCGCGATGTCGACGACCGAGACCTGGTCGAACCCGTGCTCAAGGAAGAGCGTGATCGCCGTGTCGGAGATCGTCTCTCGCGTTCGCTGTTTCTTGCGCTCCCGCAAGCCCATCGGCGCATTCACCAGGCCATCCTAGCACATCCCCTTACCCGGGCAATCAGGTGACCTAGTCTGTGAATTGACTTGGTTAAGAAATCTGCTCTAGTGTCCGCCAGCGGAAGACGGACGGGCCGGACTGAGCGCCGCCCGCGGTGAGGGAAGGACATCAGGACATGGCACAGGCAACAGCGGCCTCCACCGAGAGGTCGGTGCGCTACCGGTGGTGGGGGCTGGGGGTGATCGCCCTGGCTCAGCTGATGGTCATGCTGGACATGACCATCGTGAACATCGCCCTCCCGTGGGCCCAGCAGGACACCGGGATGTCGGACGCGAGCCGGCAGTGGGTGGTCACCGCCTACACCCTCGCCTTCGGTGCCCTGCTGCTGCTCGGCGGACGGGTCGGCGATCTCGTGGGCCGCAGGCGCG
This sequence comes from Streptomyces tirandamycinicus, assembly GCF_003097515.1. NCBI lineage: Bacteria > Bacillati > Actinomycetota > Actinomycetes > Kitasatosporales > Streptomycetaceae > Streptomyces > Streptomyces tirandamycinicus. The sequence continues at coordinate 6,477,083 of NZ_CP029188.1, forward strand.
CCTTCGTGGCCGGCGCCGTCGGCTTCGCCGTCGCCTCGGTGGCCGGCGGCGCCGCGCCGAACGCCGAGGTGCTCGTCGGCGCCCGCGCGGCGCAGGGCGTGTTCGCCGCGCTGCTCGTGCCCTCGACCCTGGCCATGCTCGCCACCACGTTCACCGAACCGCGCGAACGCGCCAAGGCGTTCGGTGTCTTCAGCTCGGTCGCCAGCGCCGGCGGCGCCATCGGCCTGCTGGGCGGCGGCGTGATCACCGAGTACCTCGACTGGCGCTGGTGCTTCTACGTCAACGTGCCGATCGGCGCGGCCGTGGTGGCCGGGGCCTTGCTGCTGCCGGCGATGCCCGCCAACCGCCAGCGCGTGGACGTCCCCGGCGCGGTGCTCTCCGCGTGCGGCATGCTCGCCCTCGTCTACGCCTTCGACCAGGCGGCGACCCACAGCTGGACCTCGCCCCGCGTCCTCGGCTGCCTCGCGGCCGCCGTGGTCCTGCTCGCCGCGTTCGGCCTCACCCAGGCCAGGGGGCCGGCTCCGCTGCTCCCGCTGCGGCTGGTCGCCGACCGCAACCGGGCGGGAGCGAGCCTGACCATCGCCCTGGCCATGGTCAGCCTGTTCGGCCTGTTCCTGATCCTCACCTACCAGTTGCAGGTGGTGATGGACTTCTCGCCGCTGCGCACGGGCCTGGCGATCCTGCCGGCGACCGTGGCGACGGTGCTCACCTCCACCCAGATCGCCGCCCGGCTGGTGCCCCGCGTCCCGCTGCGCCTGCTGGTCGTGCCGGGCCTGCTCATCGCCATGCTGGGCCTGCTCAACCTCGGCCGGCTCACCCCCGACAGCTCCTACGCCTCGACGCTGATGCCCACCCAGATCCTGCTCGGCATCGGTGTCGGACTGGTGATCTCGCCGTGCATCAGCGCCGCCACCTACCGCGTGCCGCCGCAGGAGGTGGGCGTGGTGTCGGCCTTCGTCTCCACCTCTCAGCAGCTGGGCGGCTCCATCGGCACGGCCCTGCTCAACGCCATCGCCACCAGCGTGACCGCCGACCGGATCGCGGGCGGCGGCCGCGCTGAACGGGCCGTGATCGAGGCGACCGTCCACGGCTACGCCGTCGCGAGCCTGTGGGCCGCGGGCATCACCGCCCTCGCCGCCGTACTCGCCGGCCTGCTGATCACCATCGACCTGCGCAAGCCCGCCCAGGCTCCCCCGGAGCAGGCGCGGGCCACGGAAGGCGACCTGGCGCCCAGCAACTGACCGCGCCCCCACCGGACCAGCAGCCGCCGGGCGACCTCCCCCGGCCTGGTGGCTGCGCCCGACCAGCAGTCGCCGGGTGACCTCCCCCGGCCCGGAGGCTGCTCCGGCCGCCCGCCGGAACCCACTGAACGGACCCGGCGGGCGGCCCCTATCAGGCCCCTACACCCCCTCATCTCGCCGCAGATCAGGCCCGGCCACCAGAGGCGTACATAGGCTCAGCGCCACCCGCGAACGGCCCGGAGCCCTCACTTTCGAGGATGTGCCCATGCTTCAGGATTCAGTCCCTCTGGAACTCGACGACGCGTTCATGCAGGACCCGCACTCCGTGTACGCACGGCTCAACGCCGAAGGCTCGGCGCACCGGGTGATGATGCCTCCCGGGGTCCCCGTGTGCGGCGGACTACCGGTCTGGCTGATCACCGGCTACGAGGAGGTGCGGTCGGCGCTGGCGGACCCCCGGCTGAGCACCGACCTCAACCGGACGGATCGGCTGTTCGCGCAGAACGAGCCGGACCGCAACAAGCGTGGCGCCTTCTCCTCCGCCCTCGCCACCCACATGCTGCACTCCGACCCGCCGGACCACACCCGGCTGCGCAAGCTGGTGAACAAGGCGTTCACCAGCCGCGCCATCGAAAAGCTCCGGCCGGAGATCGAGCAGATCACCGGCGAACTGCTCGCCGCCCTGCCGGACGAGGACCCGGTGGACCTGCTGGACGCGTTCGCGTTCCCGCTGCCGATCCGGGTGATCTGCCTGCTGCTGGGCGTGCCGCTGGAGGAGCAGGAGAACTTCAAGTCCTGGTCCAAGGCGCTCGTCTCCGGCGACTCGCCTGCGGCGACCGCCGCCGCGTCGACCGCGATGATCGAGTACCTCGGCGACCTCATCGAGCGCAAGCGCCGTACGCCCACCGACGATGTGCTCGCCGCGCTGGTCTCGGCCCGTGACGTCGACGACCGGCTCACCGAGACCGAACTGGTTTCGATGGCCTTCCTGCTGTTCATCGGGGGCCACGAGACCACCGTCAACACCCTCGGCAACGGCACGCTGCACCTGATGCGGAACCTGGACCAGTGGGAGGCGCTGCGCCAGGACCGCTCCCTCCTGCCCGGCGCGGTCGAGGAGTTCCTGCGGTTGGAGAGCCCGCTGAAACACGCCACCTTCCGCTGCGCCACCGAGGACCTGCGTATCGGTGACACCGCGATCCCGGCTGGCGACTTCGTACTGCTGGCACTGGCCTCCGCCAACCGGGACCCCGAGCGCTTCGGGGATCCGCACACACTGGACGTCCGCAGGCCCACCGGCGGCCATGTCGCCTTCGGGCACGGCATCCACTACTGCCTCGGGGCGCCGCTGGCCAGGATGGAGGCGCAGGTGGCGTTCGGCGTGCTGCTCGACACCTTCCCCGCCATGCGGCTCGCGGTCGATCCCGAGGACATGCGGTGGCGCACCAGCACCCTCATCCGCGGGCTGCACTCACTGCCGGTGCGGCTGAACCGCCCATAGTGTCCAGGCCCTGCGGCAGTTCGTCACGGCGGGACAGGTTGAGCTTGCGCAGGACACGTGTCATGTGCTGCTCGACCGTGCTGACCGTGATGAACAGCCGGCGGGCGATCTCCCGGTTGGTGTGGCCCTCCGCCGCGAGGGCGGCCACCCGCAGCTCGGCCTCGGACAACACGTCATGCACCTGCTCCGAGACCTCATGCCCGGCAGCGCAGCGCCGTCCCTCGGCCGCCCGCTCCGCGTCCGGCAGCAGGTTCTGGCTGAGCGGCTCGGCATGGCACTTCTTCGCCATCCGGTAGGCACGCCGGACGATCACCCGGGCCCGGTTGGACTGCCCGAGCAGATGGTAGACACGGCCCAGATCACCCAGGGCGTGCGCCAGCAGCCAGTCGCTGCCGGAGGCCTGGAGTTCGTCCACGGCCTCCTGCAGCGCCTGCAGCCGCTGCCGGGGCTTCATCGTCGAGGCCAGCAGGCGCAGGGCGTTGCCGTGCACCCGGGGACTGCTCTTGTGCCGGGCCAGTTCCTCCTGCAGGTAAGTGACGGCCTGGTCCGGCTCGCCCAGGCGCAGCCGGGCTTCAGCCACCCCGGTGCGCCACGGGATAAGCGTGGTGTCGCCCACTCCCCAGCTCTCCAGGGCCTTGCCGCATGCCAGGAGATCTCCGAGGGCGGCCTGAAGACGCCCGGTAGCCAGATGGAACTGGCCTCGGGAGTACAGGTAGTGCTGGCCGAAAACGGTCTGGAAGACCGCCTTGGGCACCGGGCGGCAGAGCCGGGCCCGCGCCTCGTCATACCGGCCCATGGCGGTCAGCGCGTACACCGAACTCGCCAGCGGTAGGGCGATGCTCAGCCCCCAGCCCTGCGACGACATCCGCGACAGGGCCAGGTCGCTGTGGGTCTCCGCCTCCAGCAGCCGGCCCTGCCGGATGAGGTTCGCAGCCCGTAGGGAGGACAGCAGTGCGATGTTCCGCTCGCGGGCCGCGTCCAGCAGCGTGGTGCACCACGCGTCGACCTGTTCCGTGCGGTCGGCATAGAACAGGGTCATCAGCGCCAGCGGGATGGTTTCCAGGGTCGGCGTCAGACTGGACATCTCCAATACGTGGGCGGCGCCGACCACTGCCTCCTCCGCCTCACCGCCCCGTAGTACGACGGACAGAGCGGCGGCTGCTTGAAGGCGCGGCTGCGCTGCGATGGCCGCAGGAGTGAGCTCCTCGGTGATGTCGGGGGTCACCTCACCGAACATGCGCCGGTGGAACGGCGGGCACAGCACGGACAGCCACTGCTGCAGCGCGCGGGCCTCGGCAAGGCCCTGCTCGTCCGGCTCGTCGGCCAGTTGCCGGTCGACCAGCTGCAGCATCTCCGCCGCCTCGTCGACGTAGCCGTGCCAGACCAGATTCTTGATCAGGGACATCGCGCCGGACAGGGCCGTGAGGTGCCCGGCTTGGAGGGCCTCCTTCAGCTCCGGGAGCCGGCGCATGGCCTTGGCCGGGTCGACCTGCCAGGCGGACAGGGTGTGCTGGAACAGGATGGACGCCCGCAGAGGCCCGTCCGGGCAGATGGCGTGGGCCAGATCGAACAGCCGCATCGCCTTGGGGAACTCGTCCTGCGCGAGCGCCTCGATCGCGGCTTCCCGGAGCAGTGGGGGAGCCCAGGATTCCGCGATACCTCCCGCCGCCACGATGTGTTCGGCCACCGTGGCCGGATGGGCGCCGTTGTCGTGCAGCAGTACGGCGACCCGCCCGTGAAGCCGCGCCCGCTCCTCGGCGGAGACCTCACCTCCCAGCACGGTGTGCATCCTCGGGTGACGGAAGTCCGGTCCCGCCAGCAGGCCGGCCTGGGTCAGCTCCTGAAGGTGCCGGGTGGGCGGGTTCGTGCTGTCGCGGTCGAGCAGCACCGACAGCGCGTCCGGCCCCAGCACCGCCAGGTGCCGGGCGAGATCGGCCGCGGGCGCGCTGACCCGGTGGACGCAGTCGACCACCGCGGAGTCGAACATCTCCCCGGCGACCGGCCGTAACGCGGCCGCGCTCGTGTACGTGCCCTGCAGGGCGTTGCAGGTGTCCTCGACCAGCGCCCGCGTCAGCAGCGGGCTGCCCCCGCTCGCCGCGTGGAACTCCGCGGCGCCAGCCTCGTCGACGGGCACGCCCAGCCGCTCGGTGAGCAGCAGCCGGATGTCGCCGACGGTCAGCGGGCCGACCCGCAGCTGATGGAACCCGGGCTGCCGGGCGAACTCGGCCCGGGCGGCGGCGTACGGGGGCAGGGCCTGCGGCCGGTCGGTGAACACCGCCAGGACCCGGGAGGCGACCATACGGCGGGCGAGGTGCCCGAGGCAGCCCAGCGACTCGGGGTCGGCCTCGTGGATGTCGTCGACGGCGAGGACGAGGGGATGGTCGTCGGCCAATTCCATGACGGCCGCGCAGAATTCGTCCATGGCCTTGTCGCGTTCACCTTCCGGCGCCCGGGTGACCGCCGCAAGGCTGCGGCTGACGGCTGCGAGCGTGTCACTCGTACGCTGTGAAGCTCCTTTGAATCGCCCTGTACGCCACAGGAGTTGATGGACCACGCCCCAGGAGTTGGCGCGCTCTCGCGGGGAACAGGCCGCTCTCAGGACGAGGGAACCGGATTTCGCCGCGCTCTGGGTGAATTCGTGGAGGAGGGCGGTCTTACCGATCCCCACAGGGCCACTGACCAGGGCGATCGGACCCGCTCCGCGGTCGCGTGCGGTCAGCAGGTCATGCAATTGGGTGAGTTGTATGTCCCGTCCGACGATGGACATCCGCAGGTGCTCCTATGGTGCCGAGGCTTCGGTATGTCTTCAGCCATCCTGCAACTTCAGACAGTCTGCGGGGCCTTCAGTGATCATCGCCACAGGGATTTGGCGCAAGTGCGACCGTCGGCAACGGCAATTCGGCCAACTTCGAAAGGCAGGGCAATTTTCCGCCTTCGGGTTCTTCAAAGAGGCGTAAAGAAAATGCGGCCCGGGGGAGTCCCCGGGCCGCACCTCTCGGACAGGTCTCGACCGTTCTCGGACGGTGCGCGCCTCAGGCGGCGAGCGGCTCCGGCAGCGGCCGGGCGTGCAGGACGTCGAGACGGGACACCGCACGCGTCACCACGACGTACAGCCGGTGCAGTCCGCGCGGCTCGGACTCGACGATCGCGGCCGGCTCCACCACGACGACATGGTCGTACTCCAGGCCCTTGACGACCGTCGCGGGCAGCACGGTCACCCGGGCGGCCGTGCCGACCTCCTCGGCCGTCGCCGTCTCGATGCCCGCCCGGCGCAGCGCCGCCGAGGTGGCGGCGACCGCGTCGTCGGCGGCGATGACGGCGACCGACCCCTCGCGGTCGAGGGCCGCGCGGACGGCGGACACGGTGGCGGACGCCAGGTCGTCGACGGCGCTGACCGTCAACTCGCCGTCGTGGCGCAGGGAGCGGGCCGGCGGCACGTCCACGCCCAGGGCGCCCACCAGCCGGTTGGCCAGCTCCATCACCGCGGCGGGCACACGGAAGCCGGTGGTCAGCGGGACGACCGTGGCCTGCGCCTTGCCCAGGTGCGTCAGCTGCTCCTGCCAGGTCCGCGCCGACCACGGCGCCGTCGCCTGGGCCAGGTCGCCCAGCACCGTGATGGAGCCGAACGCGCTGCGCCGGGCGATCGCCCGGCACTGCATCGGCGACAGGTCCTGGGCCTCGTCCACGACCACATGGCCGTAGCCCTCGGGGCGTTCGATGAGCCCCGCGACCTCGTCGAGCAGCAGCATGTCCTCGACCGACCAGGTGGCGCTCTTCTCCGACCGCGGAGGCTTCGCCCACAGCAGGGCCCGCTGCTCGGCGGCGTCGAACACCCCGTCCGCCGCAGCCTCCATCACCGCCGGATCGCTCAGCAGCGTGGCCACGACCTCCTCCGGCCGCGCGACCGGCCACGCCGCCTCCAGCAGCGCGGCGACCGGCTTCGAACGGCCGATCTTGCGCGCCCAGGTCACGCTTTTCGGGCCGGCCCGCCGCTCGGCCTGCTGCTGGATCAGCGTGACCACCCGCGAACGCACATGCTCGCGGCCGATCCCGTACGGCACCCCCATGCCCCGCACCTCGTCGATGACCCGTGCCAGGTCGTACGAGTCCACCCGCCAGCGGTACGAGCCGTCGGTGACCGCGATGGACTCCTCCGGGTGCCTCACCCGGGCGTACAGCGCGCGCTCAAGGACGGTGGCCATACGGTCGCTGTGCTTCAGGACGCTGACGTCCTCGGAGTCCGCCCGCCGCACTGGGTGCCGTGCGACGACGTCCTCCACCGTCAGCTGTGCGATGTCGATCTCGCCCAGCGACGGCAGCACCTCGGAGATGTAGCGCAGGAAGGTGCGGTTCGGGCCGATGATCAGCAGACCGCTGCGCTGCAACCGCTCGGGGAACGTGTAGAGGAGATATGCGGCGCGGTGCAGGCCGACGGCGGTCTTGCCGCTGCCCGGGGCGCCCTGCACACAGACCGACTCGTTCAGCTCGCTGCGGACCAGGTTGTCCTGTTCCGGCTGGATGGTGGCGACGATGTCGCGCATCGGGCCGAGGCGGGGCCGCTCGATCTCGGCGGCGACGATCGCGCTCGCCGCGTCGCCGCCGTCGTCGCCGCGGGCGTGGTCGAGGTGCTCGTCCTCAAATCCGGTGAGGTCCTCGGGAGCGCCGTGGCTCCACGGCGCCCACCCGAAGCGCCGCCGCACCGCGACGCCGCGCGGCTCCAGGGCGCTCGCCTGGTAGTAGGTGCGGGAGACCGGCGCACGCCAGTCGATCACCAGGGGCGGTGCGGCCGGGTGTTCCGAGACCCGCCTGCGGCCGATGTAGTACCGCTGCCGCCGGTGGTCCCCCGCCTCCTCGGAGTCCTCGAAGTCGAGCCGGCCGAAGAACAGCGGGCTGTCGGGCTCCTCCGCCATCTGCCGTGCGCGGGTGCGCAGGTAGCGGCCGAGCGCCTCGGCACTCGCGCCGTCACCTGACACGTCCTCGCCCGCGACGACCTGGTACTGGGCATCGTCCACCTGCCGGGTCATCGCCTCGCGGCACACCGCGACGTACGCACGCTCCAGGGCCAGCTCGTCGTCGAGTCCGACGGCCTCCTGGGTGCCGTACGTGTCCTGGACGTGTGACGTCATCGATCGACCTTTCCGAAGCGACGGCCTTGCGCGCCGCCCGACGAGGCCGAACGGCGAATTCCGGGTCCCAGCATAACTGAACCCGGTTAATAGACTGGCTGAGTTGTGTTATTGCTGGCCGGATAAAGACGGCCTACGCGCAGTGCTCGGAGCGGGTGCGTACGGCTGGGCGCGACCAGCGCTCCGCGCGGCCGGTGTGGACCGGGCTGCGGCCGGAGATGCCGTGGGTCTGCTGCCGCCGGGTCGCGGTCACGTTCCGAGCGGCCGGTTGTCGCCGGGCGTGCCCAGTGCTCCGGGGGCTGTTTGCCGTCGGCCGCAACCAACGCTTCGCGGCGCCGGTGTCGCGGCCCGGGGCCACGCGTTTCTGGCGGCCGGTAGCCGCCGGGCGTGCCTAGTGCTTCGAGAGGCCGGGCACCGCCGGGTGGGACCAGCGATGCCGGCGCAGCCGGCGGCTGGTGACCGCCGGCCGCCGACAGCGCTTCGGTGGCCCGTTACCGCCTGGCCGCGATCAGTGCGCCCAGCACCGCCGCGTGGACCAGATGGCCGGGGGCGTACAGCTCCTTGCCGATCCACAGTGGGGGGTGGTGTTCGGCGTCCAGGCCCTGCTTCAGGAGGAAGGCGCAGCCTCGGTGCACGGCCTGGGTCGCCTCCTCGGAGCGGGCGTCGCCGTCGGCGGTGAGTTCCAGCAGGGTGCGTATCGCGTAGGCGGTCTCCTCCGGTGTGCCGTCCCAGCGGCCCCAGGAGCCGTCCTCGTGCTGCCGGTGCAGGAGCCAGTCGACGGACCTGCCGAGGGCTTCGGCCGACGCCGGGCCGGCGTACCGGTGCAGGGCCAGGGCGCAGCGCATCGTCGCGAAGTAGGGCGAGGCGTGCCACTTGTCGGACCAGCTGCCGTCCGGCCCCTGGCGGTCGCGCAGCCACGACGCGATCCGGGCGACGGCGTCCCGGTACCGGTCCCCCTCAGCAGGACCGTCGGCCAGGTGGCAGCCCAGCGCCTCCAGGATGTGCGCGTTGGTGGTCGTGGACGGCTCGTGCTCCGGGATGGTGGACATGAAGTGGCTGCGCGCGTCGTACTGCCACAGGTACTCCGGCTCCTGCGGCGCCCCCAGGCGGGCCAGGGCCGTCAGGACGATCGCGCTGGTCTCCGCCTCGTACGCGAACCCCGGCGCGGTCGGCGCCCCGGACCGGCCGACGTCACCCGGCAGCTCCTTCAGCAGCGGAGCGAGCACCTCGCGCTCCACCCCCGCCGTCGCCAGGTTTCCGGCGATCCACGCCCGCTCGTAGTACACGATCGAGGTCATCGCGGCGACCGCGCCGGATCCCCGCTCCTGGGCCTGCCGCAGGAAGCGCACCGAGGGGTGCGCGGGGTCGGCCGGCTCCCGCGGGCCGAGCCAGGCGGCGGTCGCGGCAGCGGAACAGCCGACGACCCCGTCGACCGGCTCCATCTCGGCGGCGCCGACGGCCGCCGGGCCCACGATCTCCAGGTAGTGACCGGCGAGCGGGTTGCGCCAGGCACCCCCGCGCAGCCCACGCAGCGCCTCGTCGGTCAGCCCGTGCGGCAGCGCCAGCGGCTGCACCGGTCCGCCCCCGAGGACGGCGAGCCGGGCGTTGATCCCCTCCACCAGAGCGGGGATGACCATGAAGAACACGACCGTCGACGGCACCGGCTCCTCGGCGCTGCACGCCACCAGCGCGGCCGCCGCCGCGAGCCCCCGCCGCGCGGCCTCGACGAGCGCCGCGGGCGGCAGCGGCAACTCGCCGCCCTCCCGGCCCAGCACGGCCAGCAGCGCCTCCGTCGCGCTCAGCGTCGGCACGAGGGCGTACCCGCCGGGGCCGCCCCAACTGCCGTCGGACCGCTGCTCGTCGAGGAGATACCGGACCCGGGCGGCGTCCCCGTCCAGCCACGGGGCCAGCGACACCAGCCGGGCCGTCTCGTACACCGAGGGACCCAGCGCGCCGGTCGGGTCGTCCAGCACCCGCTCGACCAGCTCGGCGACGAGCCTGTCGAAGTCCACGTCCGTGGGCGCGCTCACGCGGGGAGCTCTTCGGAGACGGTGATGCTGTCGACGAGCAGCGACGACGGCAGCGTCGCCGGGTCGGGGTCGCCCGGCAGGACCGGGCCGCCGGGGCTGCCGATAATGATCGCCAGACAGAAGTACACCGGCTGGTCGAACAGCCAGCCCTTCGGAGTGGTGTCCTGCGGGGTCAGCTTCAGGTACTCGCGGCCGTCCAGGTACCAGGTGATCGAGTCGGGGCCGCGCCGCCAGACCGCCGAGTAGGTGTGGAAGTCCGCGCTGAGCGGGCTGCCGTCCTCCGTGGTCGTACGGGCGCCCATGCCCAGGGACGGGATCTGGTGGCACTCGGGGGAGTGGACGGCACCCCACACCGAGTCCGGCTCGGAGCCGAGCGCCTCCAGGACGTCGATCTCCCCGGCCCGGTACCACGCCTGCACCGGGTCCTCGTCGCCCCGGTGCCGCAACTGCGTGCCCCAGGCCCACAGCGCGCAGTCCAGGCCCGGACCCGCTGCGGTCTTCACCCGGGCGTCCAGGCGCAGCGCGCCGCCGGGCCGCGGCACGAAGTCCTCGCGCCGGGTCTCCAGCCACGCCGCCCGGTACTCCCCGTCCTCGTGCGTGGCGGTGATCCGCAGGTGCCCGGCGCCGTCGAGGCCGACGTTCGCGGGGTCGTCCGTGTGGAACTCGATGCCGGCGCCGAACGGCTGCCCGGTGACGACCTGCCACAGGGCGGGGTGGGGCGGGGACCCGGCCGGGCCCTCGAACGTGTCCTGCCACAGGACCTTCCACGATGGCGGCGCGGTCGCGGCGGCCGGGGCGGTGGCGTGCTTCTGGTTCACGGTCTCCATGTCTTTCTCGGGCTCCGTCTTCCTCAGTTGCCCGGGGCCGACGGTGCGGCGGCGTCCGGATCGAGATGCTCGGCCATGGCGAGCGGGGTGGGATGGGCGAACAGGTCGGCCAGGCGCACAGGCACACCCAGCGTCTTCTCGATGCGCTGCACGAGCTGCGCGCCGAGCAGCGAATGCCCGCCGCTGTCGAAGAAGTTGGCGTGCGGGCCGAGGTCGGTCCGGCCGAGCGTGCTCTGCCACAGGGCGAGCAGCCGCCCGGCCGTCCCCGACTGCGCCTCGGGCGAGGCCTGCGCCGATTCCGCGGCCGCACTGCGCTCGGAGCGGCGCTGCTCGGCGAGGCGGGTCAGCGCGAGATGGTCCCGCTTCTCGTTGGCGGTGGTCGGCAGTGACTCCAGCACGACGATCTCCTGGGGTACGGCGGCGGAGGGCAGCAGGGACCGGGCATGGGCCGTCAGCCCGGCGGTGTCCACCTCGGCCGCACCGTCCCCTCCCTCCCCTTCTTCCGCGCCGTGTGCCGGTTCCACGAACGCGACCAGGGCGGCGTCCGGCCCGCCGCGCCCCACCACGACGACGGCGACGTCCCGTACGTCCGGACGGTCGAGCAGCACCGCCTCCACCTCGCCCAGTTCGATCCGGTGGCCGCGCAGCTTGATCTGGCGGTCGGTGCGGCCCAGCAGCTCGACGCTGCCGTCGGGCCGCAGCCGGGCCAGGTCGCCGGTGCGGTAGTGGCGCCCGTACGCGGGATGGTCGCGGAAGCGGTCCGCCGTCAGTTCGGGGCGGTTGTGGTAGCCCAGCGCGACGCCCGACCCGGCGATGCACAGCTCGCCCTGCACACCGACCGGCAGCTCCCGGCCGTCCGGGTCGACGACGAACACCTGGGTGTTGGCGATCGGACGGCCCACGTCCACGCGGACCACCTCGTCCGGCACCGGCCCCGAGGTGGACCAGATGGTCGTCTCGGAGGGGCCGTACACATTGAGCAGTGAGCCGCCCGAGGCGGCCAGCGTGCGGGCCAGCGCCGGTGGCAGCGGCTCCCCGCCGCAGACCAGGCGCCGGCCGGCGAGCTGCCCGTCCGCCGCGTCGGCGACGACCCGCCAGGTCGTCGGGGTGGCCTGCACGACGCCGACGTCGTGCGCGACGACCTCGGCGAGCAGGGCGCGGCCGTCGGTGCGGGCCTCGTCGGAGGCCACGACCAGCCGTCCGCCGCACACCAGCGGCAGGAACAGCTCCAGGGCGGAGATGTCGAAGGCGAAGGTCGTCAGCCACAGCACGGCGTCGTCCGCCGTGACCTTCAGCTCCTCGGCGAAGTGCTGGACCACGTTGGCGAGGCTGCGGTGGCCGACCAGGGTGCCCTTCGGCTTCCCCGTCGATCCGGACGTGTAGATCAGGTAGGCGCAGGAGTCCGGATCCGGGCCGCCCGCACCGGGGTCCGGCAGCGGGCCGGAGCCGTCCGGCGCGAGCGGTTCCAGCGCAAGCACACGCGCCCGGACCCCCTCGGGCAGCTCCACGCCCGGCGCCGTGAGCACGGCCTGCGCGCCGGAGTCCTCCAGGACGTACGCCAGGCGCTGCACGGGGTGCTCCGGATCGACGGGCAGATACACCGCTCCGGCCAGCCACACCCCGAGGGCCGCGGCCGCGAGTTCGGGACCCCGGGGCGCGGCCAGCGCGACGATGTCACCGGCCCTCACCCCGGCGTCGGCCAGGACGTCCCTGGTGTCCTCGGCGGCCCGCCACAGCTCGGCGTACGTCGTGCTGCGACCGTCGCCCACGACGGCCGGCGCGGACGGCGTCAGCGCCACCCGCTCCCGCACCGCCGCGAGCACGCTGGGCGGATCCACCGGGCGCGCGGTGTCGTTGCTCGCGGCCAGCACCGCGAGGTCGGAAGGCCCGGACAGCGGCAGTTCGCCCATCGGCCGGTCCGGCCCTTCCGCGGCCGCGAGCAGCAGCGCCTCGAAGCGTTCGAGCAGCCCCTGTACGTCGGCCCGGTCCAGCACCTGCGTGTAGTACGCGGCCCGGACGGTCACCTTGTCCGCCGAGGACAGGAAGAAGAACTCCAGGTCGAACTTGCTGAAGCCGTTCTCCACCGGGAGCCTGCGGGCCGTGGTGTCGCCGAGGGGGAAGCTCGTACGGCCGTCGTCCGGAACGTAGTTGAACAGATGGCGGAAGACGGTGTTGCGCCAGGAGGCGCCGCCGTCCCTGCGCAGTTCCGGCAGCAGGATGTCGACCGGCACATCGGCGTGGGCGACCGCCCCGAGGAACGCGACGCGGGCGGTCCGCACCAGGTCACGGAAGCCGCCGCCGAGGTCGACGGGTATGCGCAGCGGCAGGGTGTTGACGTGATAGCCGACGGCCCTGGACGCCTCGCGCGCCCGGACGTTGACCGGGGTGCCCACCACCAGGTCGGGACCCGCGCCGTGCCGGGCCAGCAGCAGGCCATACGCGGCCAGCAGCACCACCGCCTCCGGCGCGCGCAGCTCCTGCTGCAGCCGGCGCAGCACCTCGGTCGCCCGCGGGGACAGGTCGGCCGTGATCTGGTCACCGGTGAGGGTCGGCTCGGGAAGATCCTCGCTGCCACACCACAGGGCGAGGCCCGCGGCGTCGGCCCCGGCCAGCTGCCCGCGCCAGTACTCCACGGCAGCCGCGCGGGGAGAGGGCTCCCGGTACGGCGGCTGCGCGGCCAGCAGCTCCGCGGGTGGCGCGGCACCGGCCGCGAGCGCCGTGTACCCGGCGGTGAACTCCTCCAGCAGGACCGCGCCGGAGACCGTGTCGAAGACCAGGTGGTGGACGGCGAGACAGAACGCGTCGCCGTCCGCGCACCTCACCCGCGCGGCCCGCACCAGCGGCCGCCCGTCGATGTCGAAGGGACGCGCGATGAACTCACCGACGACAGCGGCCACTTCACCCGGCTCCGCCGCCAGCTGCTCGACCTCGATCCGCAGGGCGGCGGGGTCGAGCACCTCCTTGACGAGGCCCGCCTGCTCCTGCCGGAACACCGTGCGCAGCGCCTCGTGCCGGCGCAGCAGCAGATCGACCGTGCCCTGGAGCGCCGGGCCGAGCAGCGGCCCGTCGGCCTGAAGGGCGACGGAGAGGTTGTTGACCCCCTTGACGGGCACGAGCTCGTCCAGGAGCCAGAGGGCGTGCTCCTTGCTGTCGGCCGGGCGGGACCGGACTTCCGTTGCTTCTGGCATTCCAACCGTTCCGTGGGGTCGCGGGAATTCGCGGTGGGGCGTACGTACGGGATACGCGCGTACGGGAATCGCGCGTACGAGACTTGTGCGTACGGGACTTGTGCGTACGGGACTTGCGCGTACGGGACTTCTCAGGCGGGCCTGTCCGCGCCCAGCAGCTCGGTCACCGTGCGGGTGACACCCGGGTCGCGCAGCAGGTCGACGTGCGGGACGTCGACGCGCAGTTCCCGGCCCACGGCGATGTCCTGGCCGGCCGCCCGGGAGCCGTTCAGACCGCTCGTGGGCGACGAGGACGTGACGACGACGGCCTCCCGCCACGCGGGCAGCGGGTCGATGTCCGCGGCCGCGATCAGATAGCCGACGAACGACGCGAAGACCGCGGTGATCTCCTCCGTCCGCCTGTCGTCCAGCTCCAGCCGGTCGAAGGCGGGCTTGGCGGTACGCCGGTACACGTCGAGGAGTTCGGCGCCCAGCGCGGCCATCGTCGTGTGCTGCTCGTGCGCCCGCCGCGCCTCGTCCGCCGCCTGCGCGGTCTCCTCGGCACTCAGCAGGGCGGACATGGAGTCGAGGACCTTGTGGAACTGTGAGTACAGGGTCAGCGGGCCGGACTGCTCGGGGTCGAACAGCACCAGCGCGGGCGCCTGTTCCTGCCGGGCGGCGAGGCGCTGCGCGATCGCGCCCGCGTAGACGCCGCCGACACAGAAGCCGAACACCGCGCGGACCGGGCGGCCGTCGGCCGCCACCTCCTCCAGCCACCGCTCGACGGGATCGGCATCGCCGGCACCGGTCCCGGCCTCCTGGGGAATCGTCTCCCAGATCGAGCAGGGCAGCAGGTCACCCAGACCCGAGGCCAGATCGGTGAAGCGGCCCTCGGCCCGGCCGGTGGCGTCGAAGTCCACGGCGAGCACGAGCTCCTGCGCGTCCGCGTTGCCGAGAACCCGCCACGTCTGCGGATCGGTCATGGTTCGGGATCCCCCATGGTCTGTGGAAAACACTGCGTTCGGTTCGGTGGAAAACGGTGGACTCGCGTTCGTGGAGAACGGTGAATGCACGTCCGAGGACGGTGGATTCGTGTTCGGGGACGGTGAATTCGCGTCCGTGGAATACGGAGAATGCGCGGTCACGCTAACTTCGCCTCCTGGCTCGGATAACCCCTAGCCGACCCCTGCGACCCCCAGCCGCGTGGCCAGCACCTCGGCGACCGCGTCGGTCTGCTCCGAGACGTAGAAGTGACCGCCGCCGAAGACCCGCAGGTCGAACGGTCCGGTGGTGTGCTCCTGCCAGGCCCGGGCCTCCTCCACGGTGGTCTTCGGGTCGTTGTCGCCGGTCAGCGCGACGACGGGGCAGCCGACGGCCGCGCCCGGCGCGCTGCGGTAGCGCTCGATCGCCTTGTAGTCGGCCCGCAGGGACGGCAGGAACATCCGGACGATGTCCTCGTCGTCCAGCGCCGCCTGCGCGGTGCCGTCCAGGGCGCGGATCTCCCGCAGCAGCGCGTCGTCGCCCTTGCGGTGCAGGTCCTCGCTGCGATGCCGGGAGGGGGCCCGGCGCCCCGACACGAACAGGGACACGGGCGTCACGCCCGCCCGCTGCTCCAGCCGCGCGGCCACCTCGAAGGCGACGGACGCGCCCATGCTGTGCCCGAACAGGGCGAGCGGGCGGTCGGTGCCGACGGCCTCGACGACCGCGTTGAACGCGGCGTCGGCCAGTTCGTCCAGATCCTCGAAGGCGGGCTCCCGGTGCCGGTCCTGACGGCCAGGATACTGCACGGCCACCACGTCCAGCCGCCCGGCGAGCGCCCGGGACAGCGCGTGGAAGGACGTGGCCGAGCCGCCGGCGTGCGGGAAGCACACCAGGGTGACACCGTCGGCGGGCGCCGGCTGGTAGCGGCGGATCCAGGGGCTCTCGACGGGTGCGGTACGTGTGGGGGTCATGACGCGGTCCTCTTCGTTTCCTCGTGCAGGTGCGCGGCGAGCTCCGCCGGCGTGGGGTGGTCGTAGATCAGCGTGGGCGGCAGGTCGAGGCCCGTGACCTTGGTGAGCCGGGCGCTCAGCTCGACGGCCGTCAGTGAGGCGAACCCGGCGTCCAGGAAGTCCTGTTCGGTCGGCAGAGCGTGCGGGTCGGCGTGCCCGAGCACCGCGGACGCGGCCGACCGCACCGCCTCCAGCAGCAGCGCCGGCCGCTCGTCCTCGGACGCCTCGGCCAGGGCCCGCGCCAGGTCCCCGTCTTCCCCGGACGGCTGGGTGTCCTCCGGCGCCTGCGTGGCGGCGGGGGCGCGGCTGTGGTCCCACGCCGACAGCAGCGACAGCACCGTGTTCAGGGAGTCGGCCTCACGGGCGGAGTCGACGTCGAGCAGCGCGGCCAGAGCACCGACGTCCCGGCTGTCGACAGCGCGCCAGAACCGCCGCTCCAGGTCGCTGCCGCCGGCCGGCGCCTGCTGCGGCCCCGACGGCAGCCAGTACGCCGTGCGCTGGAAGGCGTACGTCGGCAGCTCCACCGTACGGGCGCCGGTCGGGGCGAACACCGCCGCCCAGTCCGGGGACACACCGTGGACGTGCAGTTCGGCGACGGCCGTGGCCAGCGCCCGGGCGTCGGCGCGGTCGCGCCGCTGGACGGGCACCACCAGCGCCTGACCGCCGAGGCACTCCCGGGCCATCGCGGCCAGCACCGCGTCCGGGCCGACCTCGACGTACGCGGTGACGCCCTCCTTCTCCAGATGCGTCAGCTGATCGGCGAAACGCACCGCCTCCCGCGCGTGCCGCACCCAGTAGCCGGGATCCTGGAGCAGCCCGTCCGACGCCGTCTCCCCGGTGACGTCGGAGACGACCGGGATACGCGGCGCCCGGTACGACACCTCGCGCGCGACCGCCGCGAACTCGTCGAGCACCGGATTAAGCAGCGGCGAGTGGAAGGCGTGACTGACCCGCAGCCGCCGGGTCCTGCGGCCCAGACCCTTGAAGTGCGCGGCGATCTCCTCGACCGCGCCCTCACGGCCCGACACGACCACGGCCGACGGCCCGTTGACCGCGGCCACCTCCACCTCGTGCGTCCGCCCGGACAGCAGCGGCAGCACCTCACCCTCGGCCGCCTGCAGCGAGGCCATGGCCCCGTTCGCGGGCAGCGACTGCATCAGCCGGCCACGGGCCGCCACGAGCCGAGCCGCGTCGGGCAGGTCGAAGACCCCGGCGACATGGGCCGCCGCCAGCTCACCGATCGAGTGCCCCGCCAGCAGCTCGGGTCGCAGCCCCCACGCCTCAAGCAGCCGGAACAGCGCCACCTCGACGGCGAACAGGGCGGGCTGTGCGTACTCGGTGCGGTCCAGCAGCTCCGCCTCCGGGGAGCCGGTGTCCGCGAACACCACCTTGGCCAGGGGCCGTTCCAGCAGCGGTCCGAACTGCGCGCAGACCTCGTCGAACGCCGCCGCGAACACCTCGGACGAGGCGTACAGCTCCCGGCACATCCCGGGTCGCTGGGTGCCCTGCCCCGAGAACAGGAAGGCGACCTTGTGACCGCCCGCGGCGGCACCCGTCACCACGGACGGCGAACCCTCGCCCTGGGCCAGCGCCTCAAGCGCCGCGAGCCGCTCCGCCGGGTCGTCGCCGAGCACCGCACCCCGGTACGCGAACGCGGACCGGGTCGTGGCCAGCGACAGCCCGACCTGCGCGGCAGTCAGCTCCGGCCGCTCCTGTACGAAGTCCCGCAGCCGGGCGGCCTGGGCGCGAAGGGCCTGCGGACTTCTGCCGGACAGCACCCACGGCAGAGCGACGACCTTGCCCGGCTCGCCCTCCTCGGTCCCGGTCTCGTCCGGCGCGGCCTGCTCCAGGACGACATGGGCGTTGGTCCCGCTGATCCCGAACGACGACACGGCCGCCCGCCGGGCACGGCCGGTCTCCGGCCACTCGGTGGTCTCCGACAGCAGCGAGACGGCTCCGCAGTCCCAGTCGACGTGGGTGGAGGGGGTGTCGACGTGGAGAGTCCGGGGGAGGAGACCGTGGCGCATGGCCATGACCATCTTGATGACGCCGCCGACACCGGCGGCGGCCTGGGTGTGACCGATGTTGGACTTCAACGAGCCCAGCCACAGCGGCTGTTCGTCGGTGTGCTCCTGCCCGTACGTCGCCAGCAGCGCCTGGGCCTCGATGGGGTCGCCGAGGCTGGTGCCGGTGCCGTGGGCCTCGACCGCGTCGACGTCCGCTCCGGTCAGCCCCGCACTGGACAGCGCCTGGCGGATCACCCGCTGCTGCGCGGGACCGTTGGGGGCGGTGAGACCGTTGCTCGCGCCGTCCTGGTTCACCGCGCTGCCCCGCACCACCGCCAGCACCGGGTGGCCGTTGCGGCGCGCGTCCGACAGCCGCTCCAGCAGCACGACACCCGCGCCCTCGCCCCAGCCCGTGCCGTCCGCGGAGTCCGCGAACGCCTTGCACCGCCCGTCGCGGGCCAGCCCCCGCTGCCGGCTGAACCCGATGAACGTACCGGGCGTGGTCATCACGGTCACGCCGCCCGCGAGCGCCAGCGAGCACTCGCCGTTGCGCAGCGACTGCGCGGCCAGATGAAGGGCCACCAGCGAGGAGGAACAGGCCGTGTCGACCGTGATGGCCGGGCCCTCCAGACCCAGGTGGTACGCCACCCGGCCCGAGGCGATGCTGCCGGAACTGCCGTTGCCGAGGAACGCCTCCAGCCCCTCCGGCACCTCGGTGACCTGCGTGCCGTAGTCGTGGTACATGACGCCGGCGAAGACGCCCGTACGGCTGCCCCGCAGGGTCCGCGGGTCGATGCCGGCCCGCTCCACGGCCTCCCAGGAGGTCTCAAGGAGCAGGCGCTGCTGCGGGTCCATGGCGAGCGCCTCGCGGGGCGAGATCCCGAAGAACCCCGCGTCGAACTCGGCGGCGTCGTACAGGAATCCGCCTTCCACCGCGTACGTCGTGCCGGGGTGGTCGGGGTTCGGGTGGTACAACGCCTCCGTGTCCCAGCCGCGGCCGGCCGGGAACCCGGAGATCGCGTCGCCACCGGAGCGCACCAGCCGCCACAGGTCCTCCGGAGTGCGCACCCCGCCCGGATAACGGCAGGCCATGGCCACGACGGCCACCGCGTCCTTGTCCGGGTCCTGGTCGCTGCGCCGAGCCGGGCCGGCCGCGGTGCCGGGCTCGTCACCGAGGGCCTCGGTGAGCAGATACCGGGCCAGTTCGACCGGGCTCGGGTGGTCGAACACCAGCGTGGCGGGCAGCCGCAGCCCCGTGGCCGAGGCCAGCCGGTTGCGCAGCTCGATGCCCGTCAGCGAGTCGAACCCCAGGTCCCTGAAGCTGAGTTCCGCCTCGACACCCCCGGCGCCGGCATACCCCAGGATCCCTGCGGTGTGCTCCCGCACCAGGCCGAGCACGAACGCCATCCGCTCGGCAGGCTCCAACTCGATCAGCCGGGCGGCCAGGGAACGGCCCTGCGGTTCGGCTCCCTCCCGGGCGGCGGCGCGGCGCACCTGGCGGCGGACCAGCCCGCGCAGCAACGCCGGCACGGGCTCCTCCGCGCCGAGGGAACGCCGCAGCGCCGCCACGTCGAGCCGGATCGGCAGCAGGTGCGGCTCGCCCGACGCACACGCGGTGTCGAACAGCGCCAGCCCCTCGGCCGCGGAGAGCCCGGACACTCCGTGGCGGGTCATGCGGTGGAGGTCGGTGTGGGTGAGGTTGCCGGTCATGGTGGAGCGGTCTTCCCACAGGCCCCAGCCGAGGGAGAGGGCGGGTTGGCCGTGGGTGTGACGGTGGTGGGCGAGGGTGTCGAGGAAGGTGTTGGCGGCGGCGTAGGCGGCTTGTCCGGGTCCGCCGAAGGTGGCGGCGGCGGAGGAGAAGAGGATGAAGGCTTCGAGGTGGGGGGTGTGTTGGGTGGTGAGTTCGTGCAGGAGGAGGGCGCCGTCGAGTTTGGGGTTGAGGACGGTGTCGAGGTGGTGGGTGGTGAGGGTGTCGAGGGTGGCGTCGTGGAGGGTGGCGGCGGTGTGGATGACGGCGGTGATGGGGTGGTGGGTGAGGGTGTGGGTGAGGGTGTCGGGGTCGGTGACGTCGCCGGTGACGATGGTGGTGTGGGCGCCGAGTTCGTCGAGTGTGGTGGCGAGGGTGTGGGCGGGGCGTCGGGAGAGGAGGATGAGGTTTTGGACGTGGTGGTGGGTGACGAGGTGGTGGGCGAGGAGTCCGGCGAGGGTGCCGGTGGCGCCGGTGATCAGGACGGTGCTGTCGGGGTGGAAGGCGGGGGTCGACTCCGGGGCGGGGTGGAGGGTGGTGCGGGCGAGGCGCGGTACGAGGTACTTGCCGTCGCGGATGGCGATTTGGGGTTCGCCGGTGGTGAGGGCGGTGGGTAGGTCGGGGGTGTGGTGGTCGGTGTCGATGAGGACGAGTCGGTCGGGGTGTTCGGACTGGGCGGAGCGGATCAGGCCCCAGATGGCGGCGTGTTCGAGGTCGGGTGTGTCGTCGGGTGAGGTGACGACGGCGTTGCGGGTGAGCAGGACCAGTCGGGAGTCGGCGAACCGCTCCTCCGCCAACCAGCGCCTGACCAGGTCCAACGCCCAATGCAGTGACGCCCGTTCACCTGGTGGGCAAGGAGCGACCACGACCTCGGGAGCCGACAGGCCGTCGAGGCCCTCACCGGCGGACAGCCAGACCGGTTCCGGCCCCTCCGCCCGCGCGGCCTCGACGGGTACCCACTCCACGCGGAACAGCGCGTCGCGCAGGGTCGCCGCGGCTGCGGCCTCCGCCGCTCGGCCGGACAGCGGCCGCAGCGCGAGCGAGTCGACGGTCAGGACCGGACTGCCCAGGGCGTCCGCCGCGTCGAGCCGTACCTCCTCCTGACCGGTCACGGTCAGCCGAACCCGCAGTACGGTCGCGCCCGTGGCGTGCAGGCGTACGCCCCGCCAGGAGAACGGCATCAGTGCCGGAGCGCCGTCCTCGGCCAGGCTGCCGAGGCCGACCGTCTGCAGCGCCGCGTCGAACAGGGCGGGGTGCAGCTCGAAGTCCGCCGCGTTCTCCGCCAGGTCCGCCGGCAGGGTGACCTCGGCGAACACCTCGTCACCGCGCCGCCACGCCGCCCGCAGGCCCTGGAACTCCGGGCCGTACTCGAAGCCGCTCTCCCGGAACCGCTCGTAGCGGCCCTCGATGTCCAGCGGCTCGGCCCCGGCCGGCGGCCAGGCCCCGCTGAGGTCCTGCCCGGCGTCGGCGCGGTCCGGGCTCAGGGTGCCGCTCGCGTGGCGCTTCCACGGCAGGCCGTCCTGCGCCGTGTCCCCGTCGGGCCGCGCGTGCACGGTCAGCGTGCGCCGACCCGACGCGTCGGCGGCACCGACCCGTACCCGGAGTCGTAGGCCACCGTCCTCGGGCAGCACCAGCGGCGCCTCCAGAGTCAGTTCCTCCAGCAGCGGGCAACCCGCCCTGTCCCCGGCCCGTACGGCCAGCTCGGCCAGCGCGGTGCCGGGCAGCAGGGCCGCGCCCTCGACCCGGTGACCGCGGATCCACGGCTGGGCGGCGAGCGAGACCCAGCTGGTGAACAGCAGCTCGTCGCCGTCGGCGCTCTCCAGTACGGCACCCAGCAGCGGATGGTCCACCGACTCCAGGCCGAACGAGCGTACGTCCCCGGCCGCACCGGAGGAGGCCTTCGGCCAGTAGCGCTGCCGCTGGAAGGGGTAGGTCGGCAGATCCACCCGCCGGGCACCGCTGCCGGCGAACAACGCCGCCCAGTCGACCCGGGCGCCGCGGGCGAACACCGTCGCCACCGCCTCCACCACCGACTCCGGCTCGGCGCGGTCCCGCCGCAGCGCGGCGGCGAACGCCACGGCTTCGCCGGGCAGGCAGTCCTGGCCCATGCCGGAGAGCACCCCGCCGGGACCGAGTTCCAGGCAGCTGCCGACGCCCAGTTCGCCCAGCGTCCGCACGCCGTCGGCGAACCGCACGGCCTGCCGCACATGGCGCACCCAGTAGTCCGGGTCGGTCAGCTCCTCCGCGGTCGCCGTACGGCCGGTCACATCGGAGACGACCGGGATCAGCGGATCGCTGTACCGCAGCGAGCGCGCGACGGTCCGGAAGTCGTCGAGCATGGCGTCCATGCGGGGCGAGTGGAAGGCATGGCTGACGTTGAGCCGCTTGGTGCGTCGGCCGCGCTCGGCGAGTTCGGCGGCCACCGCGAGCACCGTCTCTTCGTCGCCCGACACGACGACGGACCGCGGCCCGTTGACGGCGGCGACGGACACCCGGTCCGTGCGTCCGGCCAGCACCTCCATGACCTCGTCCTCGGTCGCGCGTACGGACACCATCGCCCCGCCCGTCGGCAGCTCCTGCATCAGCCGGCCGCGCGCGGCCACCAGCGCGCAGGCGTCCGGCAGGCTCAGCACCCCCGCCACATGGGCCGCCGCCAGCTCGCCGACGGAGTGGCCCAGCAGCGCGGCGGGACGCAGGCCCCATGCCTCGACCAGCCGGAACAGCGCGACCTCGACGGCGAACAGCCCTGCCTGGGTGTACCGCGTCCGGTCCAGGAGCTCCGCCTCGGCCGTGCCCGGCTCGGCGAACACCACCTCACGCAGCGGACGGTCCAGGTGCGGGTCCAGGGCGGCGCAGACCTCGTCGAAGGCGGCGGCGAACACCGGGTAGGCGGCGTGGAGTTCACGTCCCATGCCCGGGTACTGGCTGCCCTGCCCGGTGAAGAGGAAGGCCGTCCGGGCCGCGCGGTGACCCGCGCCCGTCACCAGCCCCGGAGCCGCGTCCCTGCCCTCGGCGAGCGCGGCCAGCGCCGTGTCGAGCCCGCCGGGACCGCTGTTGTGCAGCACCGCGCGGTGCTCGAAGACCGAACGCCCCGTGGCCAGCGAGAAGCCGACATCGGCGGGATCCGTCTGGACGAACTCCCTCAGCCGTGCGGCCTGTTCGCGCAACGCGTCCGCCGACCGCGCGGACAGCACCCACGGCACGACCGGCATCCCGGCCCCGCGCTCCGGCACGCCCTCGGTGGACACGTTCTCCGGGGCCTCTTCCAGGACGGCGTGCGTGTTCGTGCCGCTCACGCCGAAGGACGACACGGCCGCACGGCGCGGCCGGTCGGCGGCCGGCCAGGGCCGCTCCTCGGTCAGCAGCGAGACGGCTCCGGAGTCCCAGTCGACGTGGCTGGAGGGGGTGTCGACATGGAGGGTCCGGGGGAGCACACCATGGCGCATGGCCATGACCATCTTGATGACGCCGCCGACGCCGGCGGCGGCCTGGGTGTGGCCGATGTTGGACTTCAACGAGCCCAGCCACAGCGGCTGTTCGTCGGTGTGGTCCTGGCCGTAGGTGGCAAGGAGGGCCTGGGCCTCGATGGGGTCGCCGAGGCTGGTGCCGGTGCCGTGGGCCTCGACGACGTCGACGTCCGCTCCGGTCAGCCCCGCACTGGACAGCGCCTGGCGGATCACCCGCTCCTGGGCGGGACCGTTGGGTGCGGTCAGGCCGTTGCTGGCGCCGTCCTGGTTGGCCGCCGTGGAGCGGACCACCGCGAGCACCGGGTGGCCGTTGCGGCGCGCGTCCGACAGCCGCTCCAGCAGCAGCAGACCCACGCCCTCCGACAGGCTGGTCCCGTCGGCGCTGTCCGCGAACGCCTTGCAGCGTCCGTCCGGGGCCAGTCCGTGCCCCTGCCCCCGGCTGAACTCGTCGAACAGCGTCGGCGTCGACATCACCGCCACGCCCCCGGCGAGCGCCAGCGAGCACTCCCCGTTGCGCAGCGACTGCACCGCCAGATGCAGCGCGATCAACGAGGACGAGCAGGCGGTGTCGACCGTCACCGCGGGCCCCTCCAGGCCGAGCGTGTAGGCCACCCGGCCGGAGGCGACGCTGCCCGCGCTGCCGTTGTAGACATAGCCCTCGACGGCGTCCGGCGACGCGTCGACCAGCGTGCCGTAGTCGTGGTACATCACACCGGCGAAGACGCCCGTACGGCTGCCCCGCAGGGACTGGGGGTTGATGCCGGCCCGCTCGAAGGCCTCCCAGGAGGTCTCCAGGAGCAGGCGCTGCTGCGGGTCCATGGCGAGCGCCTCACGGGGCGAGATCCCGAAGAACGCCGGGTCGAAGTCGGCGGCGTCGTACAGGAATCCGCCGTGGTCGTAGAGCCCGTCCAGCTCCCAGCCGCGATCGGTCGGGAACTCGGACACCGCGTCCTCGCCCGCGGCCACCAGCCGCCACAGGTCCTGCGGCGTGCGTACGCCGCCCGGGTAGCGGCAGCTCATCGCGACGATCGCGATCGGCTCCCGGCCGCGCTCGGTGAGCTCACGGTTGTGCTGCCGCAGCCGCTCGGTCTCCTTCAGGGACGCCCGCAGGGCGGCGACGACCTTGTCGTTGGGGTTGCTCATGGGGTCACTCACGCTCCGCGTCGGATCCGGCGCTGTCGCCGTCGAAAGCAAGGTTGATGAGGAGGTCGACGTCCATCTCGTCGATGGCGTCGATGGCTCCGGTCTCGTGGCCGGAGTCCGGCGCGGCCGCGGGCGCCGGTGCGGTCTGCGCGGTCTCCTGCGGGAACAGCTTCCGCTCCACGAAGCGGGCGATCGCCTGCGGAGTCGGCTGGTCGAAGACCAGCGTGGCGGGCAGCCGCAGCCCGGTGGCCGTGTTGAGCCGGTTGCGCAGCTCGACCGCCGTCAGCGAGTCGAAGCCGATGTCCTTGAAGGCGCGGTCCGGTTCGACCGCGGCCGTCGACGCGTAGCCCAGCACGGCAGCCACCTGCGCGACGACCAGGTCCTCCAGCGCCTGCGCCCGCTGCTCCCCGGACACCCGGGCGAGCCGCTCGGCGAGCGACAACTCCGCGGGCCGTCGCATGCCGGCCTCCGCGGTGTGACGACGCACCCGACGCTGGGCCAGACCCCGCAGCAGCGCCGGAAGACTGTCGTCGTCGGCCCGCCGCCGCAGCGCCCCGACGTCGAGCCGGATCGGCAGCAGGTGCGGCTCGCCCGACGCACACGCGGTGTCGAACAGCGCCAGCCCCTCGGCCGCGGAGAGCCCGGACACTCCGTGGCGGGTCATGCGGTGGAGGTCGGTGTGGGTGAGGTTGCCGGTCATGGTGGAGCGGTCTTCCCACAGGCCCCAGCCGAGGGAGAGGGCGGGTTGGCCGTGGGTGTGACGGTGGTGGGCGAGGGTGTCGAGGAAGGTGTTGGCGGCGGCGTAGGCGGCTTGTCCGGGTCCGCCGAAGGTGGCGGCGGCGGAGGAGAAGAGGATGAAGGCTTCGAGGTGGGGGGTGTGTTGGGTGGTGAGTTCGTGCAGGAGGAGGGCGCCGTCGAGTTTGGGGTTGAGGACGGTGTCGAGGTGGTGGGTGGTGAGGGTGTCGAGGGTGGCGTCGTGGAGGGTGGCGGCGGTGTGGATGACGGCGGTGATGGGGTGGTGGGTGAGGGTGTGGGTGAGGGTGTCGGGGTCGGTGACGTCGCCGGTGACGATGGTGGTGTGGGCGCCGAGTTCGTCGAGTGTGGTGGCGAGGGTGTGGGCGGGGCGTCGGGAGAGGAGGATGAGGTTTTGGACGTGGTGGTGGGTGACGAGGTGGTGGGCGAGGAGTCCGGCGAGGGTGCCGGTGGCGCCGGTGATCAGGACGGTGCTGTCGGGGTGGAAGGCGGGGGTCGACTCCGGGGCGGGTTGGAGGGTGGTGCGGGCGAGGCGCGGTACGAGGTACTTGCCGTCGCGGATGGCGATTTGGGGTTCGCCGGTGGTGAGGGCGGTGGGTAGGTCGGGGGTGTGGTGGTCGGTGTCGATGAGGACGAGTCGGTCGGGGTGTTCGGACTGGGCGGAGCGGATCAGGCCCCAGATGGCGGCGTGTTCGAGGTCGGGTGTGTCGTCGGGTGAGGTGACGACGGCGTTGCGGGTGAGCAGGACCAGTCGGGAGTCGGCGAACCGCTCCTCCGCCAACCAGCGCTTGACCAGGTCCAGCACCCCGTACAGCACCTCATGGACCCGCGCGGCGAGCTTGTCGGTGCCGTCCTGCTGAGGCGCGTACGGCACGACCACCACGTCCGGGACGACGTCCAGTGTGGCCACGGAGTCCAGGTCGTCGGCTGCGAAGACCGTCGCACCGGTCTCCTCCAGCGTCCGTCCCACCCGCAGCGGGTCCGGCCCGACGACCGCCCAGCGCCGCGCCGCGACGGGGGAGAGCCCCGCGGAGGCCGGCACCCAGTCCATGCGGAACAGGCTGTCGTTCACGGAGGAACCGGCCGCCTCCAACTGCGCGGTGACCACCGGCCGTACGACCAGCGACTCGGCCGTGGCGACCGGCATGCCGGCCGGGTCGGCCACGGTGACCGACACAGTGTCCTCGGCGTCCCCGAGCGGAGCCACGCGCACCCGCAGCGCGGCGGCGCCCGCCGCGTGCAGGGTCACCCCGCTCCACGAGAACGGCAGCCGCGCCCGGCCCTCGCCCGCCGCGGCCAGCACGCCCAGACCCAGCGCGTGCAGGGCCGCGTCCATCAGCGCCGGGTGGATGCCGTACCCCGTGGCCTCGGCGGACTCCTCCTCCGGCAGGGCGACCTCGGCGAAGACCTCGTCACCGCGCCGCCACGCGGCCCGCAGGCCGTGGAAGGCAGGGCCGTACCCGTAGCCCTGCTCGGCCAGCCTGTCGTAGTAGCCCTCGGTCTCCACCGGCTCGGCCCCGGCGGGCGGCCATGCGGTCAGGTCGGCGTCCGGCCTCGGGGACTCCGCTGCGGGAGTCAGGGTACCGGTGGCGTGCCGGGTCCACGGCTCGTCGCTGCCGGCCTCCTGCGCGCGTGAGTGGAGAGTCATCTCGCGCCGCCCCGAGTCGTCAGGTGCGCCCACGTTCAACTGCACGTCCAACCCGCCCCGTTCGGGAAGGATCAGGGGTGCTTCGAGGGTGAGTTCCTCCACGGTGCCGCAGCCGACGTGGTGGCCGGCCTGGAGGGCGAGTTCCAGGAACCCGGTGCCGGGGAGCAGCACGGTTCCGGACACGGCGTGGTCGGCCAGCCAGGGGTGGCTCTGCAACGACAGCCGCCCGGTGAACAGGTGCGCGTCCGTGCCGGCCAGCTCCACGGCAGCCCCCAGCAGCGGGTGGCCGGCGGCTGCCAGGCCCGCGCCGGAGAGGTTCGTCCGGCTGTCGGGGGTGGGGTTGATCCAGTAGCGCTGGTGCTGGAAGGGGTAGGTGGGCAGGTCGACGTGCCGACCGCCCTTGCCGATGGGCCAGTTGACGGGGTGGCCGTGGGTGTGGAGGTGTGCTGCTGAGGTGAGGAGGCGGGTGAGGGTGCCTTCGCCTCGGCGGAGGGTGCCGGTGATCGTCTGGGCGCCTTCGGTTTCCTCGATGCTGTAGGTGAGGACGGGGTGGGCGCTGGACTCGATGTAGGTGGTGTGGCCGGACTCGGTGAGCTGCTGGATGGCGGTGTGGAAGTGGACGGTCTGGCGGAGGTTTCGGTACCAGTAGCCGGCGTCGAGCGTCTCGGTGTTCAGGAAGCCGGGGTCGACGGTGGAGAAGAAGGGGATGTCGGCCGGGCGCGGCTGGATTCCCGCGAGCGCATCGGCCAGTTGGGCTTTGATGGTTTCGACGTGTGCGGAGTGTGAGGCGTAGTCGACGGGGATGAGCCGGGCCCGTACGTCCTGCTCCTGGAGTTGGGCTACGAGGGCTTCGACGGCGTCGTTGTCGCCCGAAATGGCGGTGGTGGTGGGGCCGTTGGCGGCGGCGATGCCCACACCGGTGGTCAGGATTTCCTCGACCGCCTGGACAGGCTGGGGGATGGAGGCCATGGCGCCCCGGCCGGCGAGGTGTTCGCCGATGATCCGTGCGCGTACGGCGACGACCTTGGCCGCGTCCTCCAGGGTGAGGGCGCCTGCCACAGCGGCGGCGGCGATCTCGCCCTGGGAGTGGCCGACGACCGCGTCAGGACGGACACCGAGTTCCTGCCAGGTCGCGGCGAGGGACACCATGACGGCCCAGGTGACGGGCTGGATGACGTTGACCCGGTCCAAGTCGGTGCCGGAGCGCAGTACCTCGGTCAGCGACCAGTCGACGTAAGGCGCGAGCGCTTCCTCGCAGCGGGCGATGGACTCCGCGAACACCGGAACGGCGTCGAGGAGTTCGGCACCCATACCGGCCCACTGCGTCCCCTGCCCCGGGAACACCAACACGGTCTTGCCGACGGCCTTGGCCTGGCCCTGAACGAGATGGGTGTGAGGCTGCCCAGCGGCCAGCGCATCGAGCGCGGCGGCGACGGCATCAGGAGCTTCGGCGAGGACGACCGCGCGGTGCTCGAACAGGGCGCGCCCGTTGATGAGCGTGTCGGCGACGGCTGCGGTGTCCAACTCGGGCCGCTGCTCGACGTATTCGCGGAGCTGCCGTGCCTGAGCGCGCAGCGCGTCGGCGGTCCGGGCCGAGATCACCCACGGCACGACGCCCGGAGACTCCGACACCGACACCGGCTCGTCATCGGGAGCCTGCTCCAGCACAGCGTGCGTATTGGTGCCGCTGATGCCGAACGACGAGACACCGGCCCGGCGCGGCTGTCCCGTGCTGGGCCAGGCCGTCTCCTCGGTCAGCAGGTCGACGGCTCCGGCCGACCAGTCGACCTTCGGCGTGGGCTCGCCGACGTGCAGCGTCTTCGGCAGCACGCCGTGTTGCAGTGCCATGACCATCTTGATGAGGCCCGCGACACCCGAAGCGGCCTGGGTGTGGCCGATGTTGGACTTCACCGAGCCCAGCCACAGGGGCCGGTCGGCCGGGCGGTCCTGGCCGTACGTGGCGATCAGTGCCTGGGCCTCGATGGGGTCGCCCAGCTTGGTGCCGGTGCCGTGCGCCTCGACGGCGTCGACCTGGTCGGGGGCGAGACCCGCGTTGGCGAGGGCCTGCCGGATGACCCGCTGCTGCGAGGGGCCGTTGGGGGCGGTGAGGCCGTTGCTGGCGCCGTCCTGGTTCATCGCCGTACCGCGGACGACGGCAAGGACTCGATGGCCGTTGCGGCGTGCGTCCGACAGCCGCTCCAGAAGCAGCATGCCCACGCCCTCGGACATGCCCATGCCGTCGGCGTCGACCGAGAAGGCCCGGCACCGGCCGTCCACGGACAGGCCGCGCTGCCGGCTGAACTCGGTGAAGGAGGTGGGCACCGCCATCACGGACACACCGCCGGCCAGCGCCAGCGTGGACTCGCCCTGCCGCAGCGACTGCGCCGCGAGATGGAGGGCGACCAGCGACGACGAGCAGCCCGTGTCCAGGGTGACCGCGGCGCCCTCCAGGCCGAGGACGTACGAGACGCGGCCCGAGGCGATGCTCGCCGTGTTGCCCGTACCGAGGTAGCCCTCGATCTCCTCCGGGGTCTCGCCGAGGCGCGAGCCGTAGTCGTGGTAGCTGACGCCCGCGAACACGGACGTACGACTGCCCCGCAGGGACTGGGGGTTGATGCCGGCCCGCTCGAAGGCCTCCCAGGAGGTCTCAAGCAGCAGGCGCTGCTGCGGGTCCATCGCCAGGGCCTCACGCGGCGAGATGCCGAAGAACGCGGGGTCGAAGTCGGCGGCGTCGTACAGGAATCCGCCGTGCCGGGTGTAGGACTTGCCGCGCTGCTCCGGGTCCGGGTCATAGAGCGCGTCGAGGTCCCAGCCGCGGTCGGTCGGCAGGCCCGAGATCACGTCGCCGCCGCGCAGCAGGAGTTCCCACAGCTCCTCGGGCGAGCGCACGCCGCCCGGGAAGCGGCACCCCATGCCGATGATGACGATCGGGTCGTCGTCGGCGGCCGGCAGGGTCGGCGGCGCCGCGGCGGTCCCGGCCGGCGCGGTGTCCGGCAGCGCTCCGAAGAACTCGTCCCGCAGATGGGCGGCGAGCACATCGGGGGAGGGGTAGTCGAAGACGAGGGTCGCCGGCAGCCGCAGCCCGGTGGCCGTGTTGAGCCGGTTGCGCAGCTCAACCGCGGTCAGCGAGTCGAAGCCCAGATCACGGAACGCCCGCCCCGGCTCGACCGCCTCACCGGAGGCATGACCGAGGACCGAGGCCGCCTGGTCGCGCACCAGCTCCAGCAGCACCCGGTCCCGCTCCTCGGCCGCGAGACCCTCCAGCCGGTCGCGCAGCGGCGACGACGGAGCGCTCGGCGCGTCCGCGCCCGACGCGGTTCCGGGGGACGACGTGGCCGCCTCGATCTCGCGCTGCGCCTCGGGAACACCCGCGAGCAGCGGGCGAGGTCCCGCCGAGGTGAAGACAGGGACGAAGCGCTCCCAGTCCACCTCGGCCACGGCCACGAAGGTCTCGTCGTGCGCGAGGATCTGGCGCATCGCGGCGAAGGCCGTGTCCGGGTCGAGGAACGGCAGTCCCCGCGCCTGCAGCTGCTCCGGCTTGACGCCCTCCGGCAGCCGCTCCGGGTCCCAGACGTTCCACACGCCCCATGCGATGGAACTGGCCTTCAGACCGCGGGCACGGCGCTGCTCCGCGAGCGCGTCCAGATAGGCGTTGGCGGCGGCGTAGGCACCGTGGTCACCGCTGCCCCAGACACCGGCGATGGAGGAGAACAGCACGAACGCGTCAAGGTCGTCGCCGCCCAGCAGCTCGTCCAGGTGAGCGGCGCCCGCCACCTTCGCGGCCAGCACGTCCGCGAACTCGTCGAGCCCCGACTCCGCCAGCGATGCCAACTCGATGAACGCCGCCGCGTGTACGACCGTACGCAGGGACTCCCCGTCGGCCTTCAGCTGCTCCAGCACGCCCGCGAGGGCCTCGCGGTCGGCGGCGTCGCACGCGGCCACCGTGAGGCGGACCCCCTCGGCGGCCAGTTCCGTCGCCAGCTCGGCCATGCCCGGAGCGGACGGGCCGCGCCTGCTGGTCAGCACCACATGCTCGGCGCCGTTCGAGGCGAGCCACCGCGCGATGTGCGGGCCGAGCGCTCCCGTCCCGCCGGTCACCAGCGCCGTGCCACTGGTGCGCCAGCCGGGCGCCGCCTGCTCGGGCGTCCGCACGTCCAGCGGGTTGCGCACCAGGCGCCGGGCGAAGACGCCCGAGCTGCGGACCGCCACCTGCTCCTCGCCCGCCAGCCCGGCCAGCACCGCGCACAGGCGCGCCCGGGCCCGGTCGTCCAGCTCGCGCGGCAGATCGACGAGGCCGCCCCAGCGCTCGGGCTGCTCCAGCGCGACGACCCGGCCCAGACCCCAGACCTGCGCCTGCGCCGGACTGGTCACGGCGTCGGACGCCCCGACCGCCACCGCCCCGCACGTGCCGAACCACACCGGGACCTCAAGGCGCGCGTCACCGAGCGCCTGCACAAGAGCGAGCGTCCCTGCCACACCGGCCGTCATGGCGGGATGCATGGGGTGAGGGCTCTCGTCGAGCGCCAGGAAGGAGAGCACGCCGGCCGGCGGAGAGTCCTGCGCGGACAGCTTCTCGCCGATGAGATCGACGTACGTCCCCCGGGCGGCCTCGGAGGCGTTCAGCTCCAGCGGCACGACCTGCGCGCCGTGCCGGGCGAGCCCCTCCGCCGCCGTACGGACGACGTCGTCGGTGGCCCGCCCCTCCGGGAACACCACGAGCCAGGTCCCCCCGAGCCTGGTCGTGGCACCCCCGTCGGCCACCGGCTTCCAGCTGATCCCGTACCGCCAGTCGTTCACCGTGGCCTCGCGCCTGCGCTCCTGCCGCCAGGACGCGAGCGCGGGCAGCACCGTGCTGAGCGAGGCGTCGTCGGGAACGGCGAGCGTGTCGGCGAGCGACTCCCAGTCCTCGTTCTCCACGGCCTCCCAGAAACGCGTGTCGACGATGTCGGTCGCCGGGACCGGGGCGGGCGCCGCCGTGGTGTCCGGTACGTCGATCCAGTAGCGCTGGTGCTGGAAGGGATAGGTGGGGAGGTCGGTGGCGTGGTTGCCGCCGGTGATGGGCCAGTTGACGGGGTGGCCGTGGGTGTGGAGGTGTGCTGCTGAGGTGAGGAGGCGGGTGAGGGTGCCTTCGCCTCGGCGGAGGGTGCCGGTGATCGTCTGGGCGCCTTCGGTTTCCTCGATGCTGTAGGTGAGGACGGGGTGGGCGCTGGACTCGATGTAGGTGGTGTGGCCGGACTCGGTGAGCTGCTGGATGGCGGTGTGGAAGTGGACGGTCTGGCGGAGGTTTCGGTACCAGTAGCCGGCGTCGAGCGTCTCGGTGTTCAGGAAGCCGGGGTCGACGGTGGAGAAGAAGGGGATGTCGGCCGGGTGGGGCTGGATTCCCGCGAGCGCATCGGCCAGTTGGGCTTTGATGGTTTCGACGTGTGCGGAGTGTGAGGCGTAGTCGACGGGGATGAGCCGGGCCCGTACGTCCTGCTCCTGGAGTTGGGCTACGAGGGCTTCGACGGCGTCCTTGTCGCCCGAAATGACGGTGGTGGTGGGGCCGTTGGCGGCGGCGATGCCCACACCGGTGGTCAGGATTTCCTCGACCGCCTGGACAGGCTGGGGGATGGAGGCCATGGCGCCCCGGCCGGCGAGGTGTTCGCCGATGATCCGTGCGCGTACGGCGACGACCTTGGCCGCGTCCTCCAGGGTGAGGGCGCCTGCCACAGCGGCGGCGGCGATCTCGCCCTGGGAGTGGCCGACGACCGCGTCAGGACGGACACCGAGTTCCTGCCAGGTCGCGGCGAGGGACACCATGACGGCCCAGGTGACGGGCTGGATGACGTTGACCCGGTCCAAGTCGGTGCCGGAGCGCAGTACCTCGGTCAGCGACCAGTCGACGTAAGGCGCGAGCGCTTCCTCGCAGCGGGCGATGGACTCCGCGAACACCGGAACGGCGTCGAGGAGTTCGGCACCCATACCGGCCCACTGCGTCCCCTGCCCCGGGAACACCAACACGGTCTTGCCGACGGCCTTGGCCTGGCCCTGAACGAGATGGGTGTGAGGCTGCCCAGCGGCCAGCGCATCGAGCGCGGCGGCGACGGCATCAGGAGCTTCGGCGAGGACGACCGCGCGGTGCTCGAACAGGGCGCGCCCGTTGATGAGCGTGTCGGCGACGGCTGCGGTGTCCAACTCGGGCCGCTGCTCGACGTATTCGCGGAGCTGCCGTGCCTGAGCGCGCAGCGCGTCGGCGGTCCGGGCCGAGATCACCCACGGCACGACGCCCGGAGACTCCGACACCGACACCGGCTCGTCATCGGGAGCCTGCTCCAGCACAGCGTGCGTATTGGTGCCGCTGATGCCGAACGACGAGACACCGGCCCGGCGCGGCTGTCCCGTGCTGGGCCAGGCCGTCTCCTCGGTCAGCAGGTCGACGGCTCCGGCCGACCAGTCGACCTTCGGCGTGGGCTCGCCGACGTGCAGCGTCTTCGGCAGCACGCCGTGTTGCAGTGCCATGACCATCTTGATGAGGCCCGCGACACCCGAAGCGGCCTGGGTGTGGCCGATGTTGGACTTCACCGAGCCCAGCCACAGGGGCCGGTCGGCCGGGCGGTCCTGGCCGTACGTGGCGATCAGTGCCTGGGCCTCGATGGGGTCGCCCAGCTTGGTGCCGGTGCCGTGCGCCTCGACGGCGTCGACCTGGTCGGGGGCGAGACCCGCGTTGGCGAGGGCCTGCCGGATGACCCGCTGCTGCGAGGGGCCGTTGGGGGCGGTGAGGCCGTTGCTGGCGCCGTCCTGGTTCATCGCCGTACCGCGGACGACGGCAAGGACTCGATGGCCGTTGCGGCGTGCGTCCGACAGCCGCTCCAGAAGCAGCATGCCCACGCCCTCGGACATGCCCATGCCGTCGGCGTCGACCGAGAAGGCCCGGCACCGGCCGTCCACGGACAGGCCGCGCTGCCGGCTGAACTCGGTGAAGGAGGTGGGCACCGCCATCACGGACACACCGCCGGCCAGCGCCAGCGTGGACTCGCCCTGCCGCAGCGACTGCGCCGCGAGATGGAGGGCGACCAGCGACGACGAGCAGCCCGTGTCCAGGGTGACCGCGGCGCCCTCCAGGCCGAGGACGTACGAGACGCGGCCCGAGGCGATGCTCGCCGTGTTGCCCGTACCGAGGTAGCCCTCGATCTCCTCCGGGGTCTCGCCGAGGCGCGAGCCGTAGTCGTGGTAGCTGACGCCCGCGAACACGGACGTACGACTGCCCCGCAGGGACTGGGGGTTGATGCCGGCCCGCTCGAAGGCCTCCCAGGAGGTCTCAAGCAGCAGGCGCTGCTGCGGGTCCATCGCCAGGGCCTCACGCGGCGAGATGCCGAAGAACGCGGGGTCGAAGTCGGCGGCGTCGTACAGGAATCCGCCGTGCCGGGTGTAGGACTTGCCGCGCTGCTCCGGGTCCGGGTCATAGAGCGCGTCGAGGTCCCAGCCGCGGTCGGTCGGCAGGCCCGAGATCACGTCGCCGCCGCGCAGCAGGAGTTCCCACAGCTCCTCGGGCGAGCGCACGCCGCCCGGGAAGCGGCACCCCATGCCGATGATGACGATCGGGTCGTCGTCGGCGGCCGGCAGGGTCGGCGGCGCCGCGGCGGTCCCGGCCGGCGCGGTGTCCGGCAGCGCTCCGAAGAACTCGTCCCGCAGATGGGCGGCGAGCACATCGGGGGAGGGGTAGTCGAAGACGAGGGTCGCCGGCAGCCGCAGCCCGGTGGCCGTGTTGAGCCGGTTGCGCAGCTCAACCGCGGTCAGCGAGTCGAAGCCCAGATCACGGAACGCCCGCCCCGGCTCGACCGCCTCACCGGAGGCATGACCGAGGACCGAGGCCGCCTGGTCGCGCACCAGCTCCAGCAGCACCCGGTCCCGCTCCTCGGCCGCGAGACCCTCCAGCCGGTCGCGCAGCGGCGACGACGGAGCGCTCGGCGCGTCCGCGCCCGACGCGGTTCCGGGGGACGACGTGGCCGCCTCGATCTCGCGCTGCGCCTCGGGAACACCCGCGAGCAGCGGGCGAGGTCCCGCCGAGGTGAAGACAGGGACGAAGCGCTCCCAGTCCACCTCGGCCACGGCCACGAAGGTCTCGTCGTGCGCGAGGATCTGGCGCATCGCGGCGAAGGCCGTGTCCGGGTCGAGGAACGGCAGTCCCCGCGCCTGCAGCTGCTCCGGCTTGACGCCCTCCGGCAGCCGCTCCGGGTCCCAGACGTTCCACACGCCCCATGCGATGGAACTGGCCTTCAGACCGCGGGCACGGCGCTGCTCCGCGAGCGCGTCCAGATAGGCGTTGGCGGCGGCGTAGGCACCGTGGTCACCGCTGCCCCAGACACCGGCGATGGAGGAGAACAGCACGAACGCGTCAAGGTCGTCGCCGCCCAGCAGCTCGTCCAGGTGAGCGGCGCCCGCCACCTTCGCGGCCAGCACGTCCGCGAACTCGTCGAGCCCCGACTCCGCCAGCGATGCCAACTCGATGAACGCCGCCGCGTGTACGACCGTACGCAGGGACTCCCCGTCGGCCTTCAGCTGCTCCAGCACGCCCGCGAGGGCCTCGCGGTCGGCGGCGTCGCACGCGGCCACCGTGAGGCGGACCCCCTCGGCGGCCAGTTCCGTCGCCAGCTCGGCCATGCCCGGAGCGGACGGGCCGCGCCTGCTGGTCAGCACCACATGCTCGGCGCCGTTCGAGGCGAGCCACCGCGCGATGTGCGGGCCGAGCGCTCCCGTCCCGCCGGTCACCAGCGCCGTGCCACTGGTGCGCCAGCCGGGCGCCGCCTGCTCGGGCGTCCGCACGTCCAGCGGGTTGCGCACCAGGCGCCGGGCGAAGACGCCCGAGCTGCGGACCGCCACCTGCTCCTCGCCCGCCAGCCCGGCCAGCACCGCGCACAGGCGCGCCCGGGCCCGGTCGTCCAGCTCGCGCGGCAGATCGACGAGGCCGCCCCAGCGCTCGGGCTGCTCCAGCGCGACGACCCGGCCCAGACCCCAGACCTGCGCCTGCGCCGGACTGGTCACGGCGTCGGACGCCCCGACCGCCACCGCCCCGCACGTGCCGAACCACACCGGGACCTCAAGGCGCGCGTCACCGAGCGCCTGCACAAGAGCGAGCGTCCCTGCCACACCGGCCGTCATGGCGGGATGCATGGGGTGAGGGCTCTCGTCGAGCGCCAGGAAGGAGAGCACGCCGGCCGGCGGAGAGTCCTGCGCGGACAGCTTCTCGCCGATGAGATCGACGTACGTCCCCCGGGCGGCCTCGGAGGCGTTCAGCTCCAGCGGCACGACCTGCGCGCCGTGCCGGGCGAGCCCCTCCGCCGCCGTACGGACGACGTCGTCGGTGGCCCGCCCCTCCGGGAACACCACGAGCCAGGTCCCCCCGAGCCTGGTCGTGGCACCCCCGTCGGCCACCGGCTTCCAGCTGATCCCGTACCGCCAGTCGTTCACCGTGGCCTCGCGCCTGCGCTCCTGCCGCCAGGACGCGAGCGCGGGCAGCACCGTGCTGAGCGAGGCGTCGTCGGGAACGGCGAGCGTGTCGGCGAGCGACTCCCAGTCCTCGTTCTCCACGGCCTCCCAGAAACGCGTGTCGACGATGTCGGTCGCCGGGACCGGGGCGGGCGCCGCCGTGGTGTCCGGTACGTCGATCCAGTAGCGCTGGTGCTGGAAGGGATAGGTGGGGAGGTCGGTGGCGTGGTTGCCGCCGGTGATGGGCCAGTTGACGGGGTGGCCGTGGGTGTGGAGGTGTGCTGCTGAGGTGAGGAGGCGGGTGAGGGTGCCTTCGCCTCGGCGGAGGGTGCCGGTGATCGTCTGGGCGCCTTCGGTTTCCTCGATGCTGTAGGTGAGGACGGGGTGGGCGCTGGACTCGATGTAGGTGGTGTGGCCGGACTCGGTGAGCTGCTGGATGGCGGTGTGGAAGTGGACGGTCTGGCGGAGGTTTCGGTACCAGTAGCCGGCGTCGAGCGTCTCGGTGTTCAGGAAGCCGGGGTCGACGGTGGAGAAGAAGGGGATGTCGGCCGGGTGGGGCTGGATTCCCGCGAGCGCATCGGCCAGTTGGGCTTTGATGGTTTCGACGTGTGCGGAGTGTGAGGCGTAGTCGACGGGGATGAGCCGGGCCCGTACGTCCTGCTCCTGGAGTTGGGCTACGAGGGCTTCGACGGCGTCCTTGTCGCCCGAAATGACGGTGGTGGTGGGGCCGTTGGCGGCGGCGATGCCCACACCGGTGGTCAGGATTTCCTCGACCGCCTGGACAGGCTGGGGGATGGAGGCCATGGCGCCCCGGCCGGCGAGGTGTTCGCCGATGATCCGTGCGCGTACGGCGACGACCTTGGCCGCGTCCTCCAGGGTGAGGGCGCCTGCCACAGCGGCGGCGGCGATCTCGCCCTGGGAGTGGCCGACGACCGCGTCAGGACGGACACCGAGTTCCTGCCAGGCGGCGGCGAGGGACACCATGACGGCCCAGGTGACGGGCTGGATGACGTTGACCCGGTCCAAGTCGGTGCCGGAGCGCAGTACCTCGGTCAGCGACCAGTCGACGTAAGGCGCGAGTGCCTCCTCGCAGCGGGCGATGGACTCCGCGAACACAGGCATGGAGTCGAGGAGGTCGGCACCCATACCGGCCCACTGCGTCCCCTGCCCCGGGAACACCAACACGGTCCTCCCGGTCTCGTCCGGCGCGACGCCCTGGACGACGTGCGGCGAGGGTTCGCCATGGGCGAGGGCGTCGAGGGCCTTGAGGAGTTCGCCGGTGCTGCCGCCCAGGGCGACCGCGCGGTGCTCGAACGCGGAGCGGGTCGTGGCCAGCGCGTGGGCGACCGCCGCGGTGTCCAGGTCCGGCCGCTGCTCGACGTATTCACGCAGCTGTCGTGCCTGAGCGCGCAACGCCTCCGCGGTCCGGGCGGAGATCACCCACGGGACGACGCCCGCCGGTGTGGCGTCGTCCCGGTCCTCGTTCTCCTCGTCCGCCTCGACGGGCGGAGCCTCCTCCAGTACGGCATGGGCGTTGGTGCCGCTGATGCCGAAGGAGGAGATGCCGACACGGCGCGGCCGGTCGAGCGCCGGCCACCGCACGTCCTCCGTGAGCAGCGAGACGGCCCCGGCCTCCCAGTCGATACGGGAGGACGGCTCGTCCACGTGCAGGGTGCGGGGCAGCAGGCCCTGGTCGAGGGCCATGACCATCTTGATGATCGAGGCGGCGCCGGCGGCGGCCTGGGTGTGGCCGATGTTGGACTTCACCGAGCCCAGCCACAGCGGCCGGTCGGCCGGGCGGTCCTGGCCGTACGTGGCGATCAGCGCCTGGGCCTCGATGGGGTCGCCCAGCTTGGTGCCCGTGCCGTGCGCCTCGACCGCGTCGACCTGGTCGGGCGTCAGACGGGCGGCGGCCAGCGCCTGGCGGATGACCCGCTCCTGGGAGGGGCCGTTGGGGGCGGTGAGGCCGTTGCTGGCGCCGTCCTGGTTGATGGCGCTGCCGCGGATCACGGAGAGCACCCGGTGCCCGTTGTGGCGCGCGTCCGACAGCCGCTCCACCAGCAGCATGCCGATGCCCTCGGACAGCGCCGTGCCGTCCGCGCCCGACGCGAAGGCCTTGACGCGGGCGTCCGGCGCCAGCCCCCGCTGCCGGCTGAACTCGATGAACGAGGCCGGCGAGGACATCACGGAGATGCCCCCGGCCAGCGCCATCGAGCAGTCGCCCTGCCGCAGCGCGTGGCAGGCCAGATGCAGGGCGACCAGCGACGAGGAGCAGGCCGTGTCGACGGTGACGGCCGGGCCCTCCAGACCGAGGGTGTACGCCACCCGGCCGGACACCACGCTCGGCGTGTTGCCGATACCGAGGTGCCCCTCCAGCTCGGCGGGCACCTCGGGCAACCGGTTCGCGTAGTCCTGGTAGTTGCTGCCGACGAAGACGCCGGCCTTGCTGCCGCGCAGGGACTGCGGGTCGATGCCGGCCCGTTCGAAGGCCTCCCAGGAGGTCT
Organism: Streptomyces tirandamycinicus; assembly: GCF_003097515.1. NCBI lineage: Bacteria > Bacillati > Actinomycetota > Actinomycetes > Kitasatosporales > Streptomycetaceae > Streptomyces > Streptomyces tirandamycinicus. The sequence continues at coordinate 6,515,699 of NZ_CP029188.1, forward strand.
CAAGCAGCAGGCGCTGCTGCGGGTCCATGGCGAGGGCCTCGCGCGGCGAGATGCCGAAGAACGCCGGGTCGAAGTCGGCGGCGTCGTACAGGAACCCCCCCTCCCGCACATAGGACGTGCCGGAGCGGTCCGGGTCGGCGTCGTAGAGCGCCTCCAGGTCCCAGCCGCGGTTGTCGGGGAACGCGGAGATCGCGTCGCGGCCCTCGGCGACGACCTGCCAGAGGTCCTCCGGGGAACGGACGTCACCCGGGAAACGGCAGCTCATACCGATGATGGCGATCGGCTCGTGGTCCTTGGCCTCGGCCTCGCCCAGCCGACGGCGGGTCTGGCGCAGGTCGTTGACGACCCGCTTCAGGTAGTCGCGGAGCTTGTCCTCGGTCATGTTCTGGGCAGCGTCGGAGGAACGGGCGGGCTTTGACATCAGGTCACGTCCTAGAACGGCCGGGAAGGGCCAGTGGTCAGGTGGCACGGTGGGGAGAGAGAGGGCGGCGCCGCCGGCGAGGGGCGGAGCGGAGACGGGATCAGAGCTGGCCCAGCTCCTTGTCGATGAGGTCGAACATCTCGTCGTCGCTGACGGGGTCGAACTCCCCGTCCTCCGCGGGCCCTTCGGCTTCGATCGCGGTGCCGCGGGTGTCGTCCCACTTCCAGAGCAGGGCCTGCAGCCGCGCCGCGATCTTGCCTCGCGCGTGGTCGTCCAGGGCGGATTCGAGGAACGCGGCCTCCAGCCGCTCCAACTCCGCCGAGAGAGGCGGTCCGTCCTCCTGCGCCTGCGGTACGAGATCGTCCAGCAGCCGCTGTGCGAGGGCGGCCGGGTTCGGATAGTCGAAGACCAGGGTCGGCGTCAGCCGCAGCCCGGTCGCCGACCGGAGCCGGTTGCGCAGCTCGACGGAGGTCAGCGAATCGAACCCGAGATCCTTGAAGGCCCGGTTCGCCCGTACCTCCTCGGGCGAGGCATGCCCGAGCACGGCCGTGACCTGCTCCCGTACGAGATCCAGCAGCATCCGCTCCTGATCGGCCCGGGCCAGCCCGGCCAGCCGGCCGGCGATCCCGGACGCGGCTTCCTCGGTACGGCCCCCGGACGCGGCCGCCGTACGCCGGACGGCCGAGGTGCGGACGACACCGCGGAACAGGGGCGCCATGACACCGGCCGCCGCCTGCGCGCGCAGCTCCGCCACATCCAGCCGGGCCGGCACGACCACGGCGTCGCCCAGCGCGGTGGCGGCGTCGAACAGGGCCAGGCCCTCGTCCGCGGACATCGGCGCCGCACCGACCCGGGACATCCGGGCCAGGTCCACGTCGCTCAGCCGCCCGGCCATACCGCTGCGCTGCTCCCACAGTCCCCAGGCCAGCGACACGGTGGGCAGTCCGCGCTCGTGCCGGTGGCGAGCGAGGGCGTCGAGGAAGGCGTTGGCCGCCGAGTAGTTGGCCAGCCCCGCCCCGCCGAGGGTGCCCGACAGGGAGGAGAAGAGCACGAACGCCGACAGGTCCAGATCCTCCGTCAGCGCATGGAGGTTCAGCGCGCCGTCGACCTTCGGCCGCAGCACCCGGTCGACCCGCTCCGGCGTCAGCGCCTCGGCCACCCCGTCGTCCAGGACGGCCGCGGTGTGCACCACGGCGGTGAGCGGACGCTCCGGCGGTACGGAGGCCAGCAGCCCGGCCAGCGCCTCCCGGTCGGCGACGTCGCAGGCGGCCACCTCGACCGTGGCACCGAGCCCGGTCAGCTCGGCCACCAGCTCCGGCATCCCGTCGGCGGCGGCCCCGCGGCGGCTGGTGAGCAGCAGGTTCCGCACCCCGCGCTCGGCCACCAGATGCCGGGCGAGCAGCCGGGCGAGCCCACCAGAGGCACCGGTCAGCAGGACCGTGCCCTCGGGCGCGAACCCGGACTCCACCTCCTCGGGGCGCTCGGCACGAGCCAGCCGCGGTGCGCCGACCTCGGTGCCGTGCAGCCGCAGCTGCGGCTCGTCGCCGGCCGCAGCGGCCGCCAGCGTCTCCCAGTCAGGCTCGCCGCCGCCGTCCGTCTCCACCAGCACGAACCGGCCCGGATTCTCCACCTGCGCCGACCTGACCAGACCCCAGACCGGTGCACCGGTCAGGCCCTGCCCGGCCAGGATCACCAGCCGCGACGCGGCGAACCGGTCGTCGGCCAGCCACGCCTGTACGAGGTCCAGGGCGCGGTGCGTGACCTGGCGTACGGCGTCTGCGGTGCCGGCGTCCGCCGTGGTGCCGTCGGTGGTGTCCGGGAAGGGGGCGAAGACCAGCTCGGGGACGGGCGCGGCTGCGGCGGCGAGGCTGCCGAGGTCGTCGTACACATCCATGGTGCTGTCACCACTGCCGCTGCCGACGACGGCCCAGCGTCCGGCCGACGCGCCGGACCGCGACACCGCGACCGGCGCCCACTCCACCCGGAACAGCGAGTCGCCCCGCGCCTCCCGCGCTCCAGCCAGCTGCTCGGTGCCGACCTGCCGCAGCGTCAGTACGTCGACCGAGGCGACAGGACGGCCCACCGAATCGGCCACCGCGACGGACACGGCGTCCTCACCGGCCAGGGCGATCCGTACCCGGACCGCGTTAGCGCCCTGGGCGTGGAGGGTCACCCCACTCCATGCGAACGGGCGCCGGGTGAGTCCCTCGCCGGGCTCGGCCAGCAGCACACCCAGCCCCAGCGGCTGGAGCGCCGCGTCGAGCAGCGCCGGGTGAAGGCCGTACTCCTTAGCCTCGGGGGACTCCTCGTCCGGCAGGGCGACCTCGGCGAAGACCTCGTCACCGCGCCGCCAGGCGGCCCGCAGCCCCTGGAAGGCAGGGCCGTACTCGACACCCTGCGCGGCCAGCCGGTCGTAGGCGTCCGCCACCGTGATCGCCTCCGCCCCGGCGGGCGGCCAGGCGGCCAGATCGGCATCGGGCTCCGGCGACTGCTGCGCACCGGTGGGAGCCACCGTGCCGGTGGCATGCAGCGTCCACGGCTCGTCGTCCCCGGCGTCCTGCGCCCGCGAGTGCAGGTTCAGCTCCCGCCGACCCGAGTCGTCGGTCTCCCCGAGCCCGAGCTGGATCCGTACGCCACCCTTCTCGGGCAGTACCAGGGATGCCTCCAGGGTGAGTTCCTCCACGGTGCCGCAGCCGACGTGGTGGCCGGCCTGGAGGGCGAGTTCGAGGAAGCCGGTGCCGGGCAGCAGGACGGTGCCGGACACGGCGTGGTCGGCCAGCCAGGGGTGGCTCTGCAACGACAGCAGCCCGGTGAACAGGTGCGTGTCCGTGCCCGCCAGCTCAACCGCCGCGCCGAGCAGCGGGTGTCCGGCGATGCCGAGCCCGATGGATTCGGCGTCGACGGACCGCGCGGCGGCCGACGCGGGCCAGTAACGCTGGTGCTGGAAGGGATAGGTGGGGAGGTCGGTGGCGTGGTTGCCGCCGGTGATGGGCCAGTTGACGGGGTGGCCGTGGGTGTGGAGGTGTGCTGCTGAGGTGAGGAGGCGGGTGAGGGTGCCTTCGCCTCGGCGGAGGGTGCCGGTGATCGTCTGGGCGCCTTCGGTTTCCTCGATGCTGTAGGTGAGGACGGGGTGGGCGCTGGACTCGATGTAGGTGGTGTGGCCGGACTCGGTGAGCTGCTGGATGGCGGTGTGGAAGTGGACGGTCTGGCGGAGGTTTCGGTACCAGTAGCCGGCGTCGAGCGTCTCGGTGTTCAGGAAGCCGGGGTCGACGGTGGAGAAGAAGGGGATGTCGGCCGGGTGGGGCTGGATTCCCGCGAGCGCATCGGCCAGTTGGGCTTTGATGGTTTCGACGTGTGCGGAGTGTGAGGCGTAGTCGACGGGGATGAGCCGGGCCCGTACGTCCTGCTCCTGGAGTTGGGCTACGAGGGCTTCGACGGCGTCCTTGTCGCCGGAGACGACGGTGGTGTTGGGGCCGTTGGCGGCGGCGATGCCCACACCGGTGGTCAGGTGTTCTTCGACCGCCTGGACAGGCTGGGGGATGGAGGCCATGGCGCCCCGGCCGGCGAGGTGTTCGCCGATGATCCGTGCGCGTACGGCGACGACCTTGGCCGCGTCCTCCAGGGTGAGGGCGCCTGCCACAGCGGCGGCGGCGATCTCGCCCTGGGAGTGGCCGACGACCGCGTCAGGACGGACACCGAGTTCCTGCCAGGCGGCGGCGAGGGACACCATGACGGCCCAGGTGACGGGCTGGATGACGTCGACCCGGTCCAAGTCGGCGCCGGAGCGCAGTACCTCGGTCAGCGACCAGTCGACGTAAGGCGCGAGTGCCTCCTCGCAGCGGGCGATGGACTCCGCGAACACCGGAACGGCGTCGAGGAGTTCGGCACCCATACCGGCCCACTGCGTCCCCTGCCCCGGGAACACCAACACGGTCCTCCCGGTCTCGTCCGGCGCGACGCCCTGCACGAGGTGGGGTGAGGGCTCCCCCTGAGCGAGGGCGTCGAGCGCGGCGGTGAGAGCGTCGGGGGTCTCGGCGACCACCACGGCGCGGTGCTCGAACAGGGCGCGGCCGTTGACGAGCGTGTCGGCGACGGCCGCGGTGTCCAACTCGGGCCGCTGCTCGACGTATTCGCGGAGCTGCCGTGCCTGAGCGCGCAACGCCTCTGCGGTCCGCGCCGAGATCACCCACGGCACGTCGCCCGAGTGGGCGGGCCGGCCCTGGTCGAGGGCGATGGGGGACTCTTCGATGATGGCGTGCGCGTTGGTGCCGCTGACGCCGAAGGAGGAGACGCCGGCCCGGCGAGGCCGGTCGGTCCCGGGCCAGGCCTGTTCCTCGGTGAGGAGGGTGACGGCTCCGGCGTCCCAGTCGACATGGGTGGTGGGCTCATCGACGTGGAGGGTGCGAGGTAGCAGGCCGTGGCGCATGGCCATGACCATCTTGATGACACCTGCGACACCGGCGGCTGCCTGCGTGTGCCCGATGTTGGACTTGACCGAGCCCAGCCACAGGGGCCGGTCGGCAGGCCGGTCCTGGCCGTAGGTGGCGATCAGCGCCTGCGCCTCGATCGGGTCACCCAGGATCGTACCCGTGCCGTGTGCCTCGACCGCGTCGACCTGGTCAGGGGTGAGACCGGCGTTGGCGAGGGCCTGCCGGATCACCCGCTGCTGCGAGGGGCCGTTCGGCGCGGTCAGCCCATTGCTGGCGCCGTCCTGGTTGACGGCCGTGCCCCGCACGATGCCCAGAACCGGGTGTCCATGCCGTTCGGCATCGGAGAGCCGCTCCAGCAGCAGCATGCCGACGCCCTCGCCCCAGCCGGTGCCGTCGGCGGCCTCGGCGAAGGCCTTGACCCGGGCGTCGGGGGCGAGCCCCCGCTGACGGCTGAACTCCACGAAGACCTCGGGAGTCGACATGACCGTCACACCGCCCGCGAGGGCGAGCGAGCATTCGCCGGAGCGCAGTGACTGCGCGGCCATGTGCAGGGCGACCAGGGACGACGAGCAGGCGGTGTCGACGGTGACGGCCGGGCCCTCCAGGCCCAGGGTGTATGCCACGCGGCCCGACGCGACGCTGCCCGCGATACCCGTACCGAGGTAGCCCTCGACGGTTTCCGGCACCTGCCGGAGCAGGGTGGCGTAGTCCTGCCCGTTGCTGCCGACGAAGACGCCGGCCTTGCTGCCGCGCAGGGACTTCGGGTCGATGCCGGCCCGCTCGAAGGCCTCCCAGGAGGTCTCAAGGAGCAGCCGCTGCTGCGGGTCCATGGCCAGGGCCTCGCGCGGGTTGATGCCGAAGAAGGCCGCGTCGAACTCGCTCACGCCCTGGAGGAAGGCCCCTTCGCGCACATACGACGTGCCGGAGCGCTCCGGGTCGGCGTCGTAGAGCGCCTCCAGGTCCCAGCCGCGGTCGGCGGGGAAGGGCGCGACCGCGTCACCACCCGCCGCCAGCAGCGCCCACAGCTGCTCGGGCGTCCGGATCCCGCCCGGGAAGCGGCAGCTCATGGCCACGATCGCGATCGGGTCGTCGTCGGCCACCGGCGCACCGGGAGCGGCCACCTGCGCGGCCGCGGCGGTGTCGCCTCCGAGGCCGGGGAACTCGCCCAGCACATGGCGGGCGAGCTCGGTCGCCGTCGGGTAGTCGAAGATCACGCTGGTGGTCAGCCGCAGCCCGGTGGCCGCGTTGAGCCGGTTGCGCAGCTGGACCGCGCCGAGCGAGTCGAAGCCGAGCTCCTTGAACGCGCGGTTCGGAGCCACCGACTGCGGCCCGGCGTGTCCGAGCACCAACGCCGCCTGGGTGCGCACCAGTTCCAGCACCAGCTCCTCCCGCTGCGGCACCGTCAGCGCGGCCAGCTGCCCGGCCGGCGACGACTCCTCGGCGCGTTGCGCTCCGCCGGACCCGGCCGGCCCGGCCGTCGCCCGCAGCTCCCGTACGTCAGCCAGGTCGGAGATCAGCGGGCTGGGACGGGCGGCGGTGTACGCCGGTACGAAGCGGCCCCAGTCGATGTCGGCGACCGTCACGGCCGGAGTGCCGTGGCCGACGGCCTGGGCCAGCGCGGTGAGCGCGAGGTCCGGGGACATCGGGGGGAACCCGCTGCGGTGCAACTGCTCCGCCGCCGCGTGCCCCGTCGCCATACCGGAGTCCGCCCAGGCCCCCCACGCCACGGAGGTGGCGGGTAGCCCCAGCGCCTGCCGCTGCTGTGCGAGTGCGTCCAAGTGGGCGTTCGCGGCAGCGTAGTTGGCCTGGCCCTCGTTGCCGAAGGTGGCGGCCGCCGAGGAGAACAGGACGAACGCGTCGAGGTCGAGGTGACGCGTGTACCGGTCGAGCAGCGCCGCGGCGGTGACCTTCGGACGCAGGACATGGTCGAGGCGGTCGGCGGTGAGGTGGTCCAGTACGCCGTCGTCGAGGCTGCCGGCGGTGTGCACGACCGCCGTGAGGCGCGGGTGCTCGGCGACCAGGGAGCGCACCGACTCGGGGTCGCTCACATCACAGGCCGCGAAGGTCGCTGTGACGCCGAGTGCGGCGAGTTCGTCGCCCAGGGCGGCGGCCCCGGGGGCGGCCTCGCCGCCCCGCCTGCTGGCGAGGACGAGGTGGTCGGCGCCGTTCTCGGCGGCCCAGCGCGCGACGTGTGCGCCGAGCGCGCCGGTGCCGCCGGTGATCAGGACCGTGCCGCGCGGCTGCCAGCCCGTACCGCTGCTGCCTGCCGCCCGGGTCAGTCGACGCGCGAGGACACCGGCCGCGCGGATGGCCACCTGGTCCTCGCCGCCGGGCGCCGCGGCCAGTACGGCACGCAGGTGTGCGGCGCCGCGTTCGTCGAGCTGTTCGGGCAGGTCGACGAGCCCGCCCCAACGGTCGGGGTGTTCGAGAGCCGCGACCTGCCCCAGGCCCCAGACCTGCGCCTGGGCGGGGTGGGCGAGCGGGTCGGAGCCGCCGGTGGTGACCGCACCCTGGGTGGCGCACCAGAGGGGAGCCTCGACGCCCGCGTCGCCGAGAGCCTGGACGAGCGCCAGGGTCGGGGCGACCGTACCGGCCTCCTCCTCGCTGTCGACGTCCGCGAGCGCGAGTAGCGACAGCACGCCGGTCACCGGGGCGTCGAACTCCGCGCGCGCATCCCGCAGTTGCTCGGCGAAACGCCCCCGGTCGGCCACGGCGGTGTCGAGCGCGACCTGCCGTACGGTACCGTGCCCGCTCTCCAGAGCCCGGACGGCGTCACGTACGAGAGGCCGGCTCTCGTGACCGGCAGGCAGCAACAGCAGCCAGTCGCCGCTGAGTTCAGCCGTGTCGGACTCATCCGGCATCGGCCGCCACACCACCCGGTAGCGCCAGCCGTCCACCGGTAAACCACCGGTCTGCTCCCTGCGCCCGGACCTCGCGTCGAGCCAGTACCGGCGGCGCTGGAAGGCGTACGTCGGCAGGTCGACCCGGCGCGGCGTGTTCCCCCGGCCGGTGAAGAAGGACTGCCAGTCGACGGGTGTCCCGTTGACGTGGAGTTCGGCTGCGGCGCGGGTGAGGGCGTGGGTCTCGTCGAGGTTCTTGACCAGGGTGGGGACGAGGAGGGTGTCGGTGCGGGTGAGGGTGTCCTGGGCGAGGGCGGTGAGGACGCCGCCGGGTCCTATTTCCAGGTAGCGGGTGGTGTCGTGTTGGTCGAGCCAGGTGATCTGGTCGGTGAAGCGGACGGCGTCGCGGATGTGGCGGACCCAGTACTCGGGGTCGTGGACGGCGTTTCCGGCGGGCAGTGCCAGGCGTGTCGGGTGGAACTCGACACTGTGCAGGACCTGTCGGAACTGGTCGAGCATGGGGTTCATGTGGGGGGAGTGGAAGGCGTGGCTGACCTTCAGACGCCGGGTGCGGTGGCCGCCTGCGGAGAGCTGGGCGGCGATGTCCTCGACGATGTGCTCGGTGCCGCTGATGACGGTGGCGCGGGGTCCGTTGACGGCGGCGATCGCCGCGTGGTGTTCGTGTCCGGCGAGCAGGGGCAGGACGTCGGTTTCGGGTGCTTCGATGGCGATCATGGTGCCGCCGGGGGGGAGTTGTTGCATGAGTCGGCCGCGGGCGGCGACGACGGTGCAGGCGTCGGTGAGGGTCCACAGGCCTGCGGTGTGGGCGGCGGCGAGTTCGCCGATGGAGTGTCCGGTGACGAGGTCGGGGTGGATGTCCCAGGACTGCAGGAGCCGGAAGAGGGCGACTTCGAGGGCGAACAGGGCGGGCTGGGTGTAGGCGGTGTGGTCGAGCAGGGTCTGTTCACCGGGCTCGGCGAACATCACCTCGCGTAGGGGCTGCTTCAGCAGTGGGTCGAAGTGCGCGCAGATCTCGTCGAGCGCGGCGGCGAACACGGGGAAAGTCTTGTACAGTTCGCGTCCCATGCCGGCCCGCTGACTGCCCTGCCCCGAGAACAGGAACGCCAACCGCCCCTGCGCAGGGTCCACGGACCCGGTCAGGACCCGGCTGTCCACCTCGCCGCGCGCGAGCGCGCCCAGCGCGTCGAGGAAGTCGGACCGGTCCTCCGCGACCACGGCGGCCCGGTCGTCCAGCGCGGCCCGTGTGGTGCCGAGCGAGAACGCCAGGTTGGCCATGGGGAGTTCGGGCCGGTCCGCGACGAACGACCGCAGCCGCTCGGCCTGCGCCCGCAGAGCGTCCGTGCCCTGGCCGGAGAGGACCCACGGCAGCGGCCCCGACACGGCGTCGGACGCGTCGGCGACGGCCGGCTCCTCCTCGAACTGCTCGATGATCGCGTGGGCGTTGGTGCCGCTCACACCGAACGACGACACGCCGGCTCGGCGGGGCCGTCCGGTCTCCGGCCACTCGACCGCGTCCCGCAGCAGCGTCACCGCACCGGCGGACCAGTCGACGTGCGGCGTCGGCTCGTCCACATGCAGCGTCCTCGGCAGCACACCGTGGCGCATCGCCATCACCATCTTGATGACCCCGCCCACGCCCGCCGCAGCCTGCGTGTGCCCGATGTTCGACTTCAGGGAGCCGAGCAGCAGCGGCTGTCCGTCCGGCCGGTCCTGGCCGTACGTGGCGATCAGCGCCTGCGCCTCGATCGGGTCGCCGAGCCGGGTGCCGGTGCCGTGCGCCTCGACGGCGTCGACCTCGGCGGCGGTCAGCCGGGCCCGGCCGAGCGCCTGGCGCATGACCCGCTCCTGCGAGGGGCCGTTGGGGGCGGTGAGGCCGTTGCTGGCGCCGTCCTGGTTGACCGCCGTACCGCGCACCAGGCCCAGGACCGGATGCCCGTTGCGCCGGGCGTCCGACAGCCGCTCCAGGAGCAGGACACCGGCGCCCTCGCCCCAGCTGGTGCCGTCGGCCGCCGCGGAGAACGACTTGCTGCGGCCGTCGGGAGCGAGCCCCCGCTGCCGGCTGAACTCCACGAACGTCCCCGGCGAGGCCATCACGGTGACGCCGCCCGCGAGCGCGAGCGTGCACTCGCCGTCGCGCAGCGCCTGGACGGCCATGTGCAGGACGACCAGCGAGGACGAGCAGGCCGTGTCGACCGTGACGGCCGGGCCCTCCAGACCGAGGGTGTACGCCACCCGGCCGGAGATCACGCTCGCCGCGGTGCCGGTGAGCAGGTACCCCTCGAACCCTTCGGGTGCCTCGCTCATGCGCGGCCCGTACCCGTCCTGCGACGCCACACCGACGAAGACGCCCGCCTGGCTGCCGGCCACCGACCGCGGATCCATCCCGGCCCGCTCGAACACCTCCCAGGACGTCTCCAGCAGAAGGCGCTGCTGCGGGTCCATCGCCTGCGCCTCACGCGGCGAGATCCCGAAGAACTCGGCGTCGAACTCGGCGGCGTCGTACAGGAATCCGCCCTCGTGGACGTACGACGTGCCCGTACGCTCCGGGTCGGGGTGGTAGAGCGCGTCGATGTCCCAGCCGCGGTCCGTGGGGAACACGGACACCGCGTCCCGGCCGTCGGCGAGCAGCTGCCAGAGGTCCTCCGGCGAGCGCACCCCGCCGGGATAGCGGCAGGCCATGGACACGATCGCGATCGGGTCGTCCTCGGCCGCGGCACCCACCGGGACCGGTTCCGGGCGCACGGAGGCGGACTCCGGCGTGCCGGTCGCCTGCGTGTGCAGGAAGCGGGCCAGCGCCTGCGGCGTCGGATGGTTGAACACCAGCGTCGGCGGCAGCTTCAGGCCGGTGACGGCGACGAGCCGGTTGCGCAGCTCGACCGCGGTCAGCGAGTCGACACCGATGTCCTTGAATGCGTGCGAGGCGTTCACCGCGTCCGCGGAGGCGTGCCCGAGCACGGCTGCCGCCTGCGTCCGCACCAGGTCCAGCAGCAGCCGCTCGGCCTCGGCGTCGGAGAGGCCCGACAGATTCTGCGCCGTCCACGTGGCGTCGTCGCCGACTCGCTGGGCGCCGGACTCGGCCCGCAGCTCCCGTACGTCCGCCAGGTCGGAGATCAGCGCGCTGGGACGGGCGGCGGTGTACGCCGGCACGAACCGCGCCCAGTCGATGTCGGCGACGGTCACCGTCGCCTCGCCGCGCCCGACGGCCTCTCCCAGCGCGGTGAGCGCCAGGTCGGGCGCCAGGGCCGGCAGCCCGCGCCGCCGCAGTTGCTCGGCGACCTCGCCTGCCGCCATGCCGTCCGCGTCCCAGGGGCCCCATGCCACGGAGGTGGCGGGCAGCCCGAGCGCGTGCCGCTGCTCGGCGAGCGCGTCCAAGTGGGCGTTGGCCGCACCGAAGTTCCCCTGCCCGGCCCGGCCCAGCGTGCCGACCACCGACGAGAACAGGACGAACGCGTCGAGGTCGAGGTGACGCGTGCACCGGTCGAGAAGCGCGGCGGCGGTGGCCTTCGGACGCAGGACGTCGTCGAGGCGCTCGGTGGTGAGCCGGTCGAGCACCGCGTCGGCGAGAACACCCGCGGTGTGGACCACGGCGGTCAAGCCGGGGTGCGCGGAGACGAGGGCACGTACGGCGTCCGGATCGGTGACGTCGCAGGCGGTGAGGGTCACGGTGACGCCCAGCGCGGTGAGGTCGTCGTGCAGGGCGGTGGCCCCGGGGGCCTCGCCGCCGCGCCGGCTGGCGAGGACGAGGTGCTCGGCGCCGTTCTCGGCGGCCCAGCGCGCCACGTGTGCGCCGAGCGCGCCGGTACCGCCGGTGATCAGGACGGTGCCGCGCGGCTGCCAGGACCTACCGCTGCCGGCTGCCGCCCGGGTCAGTCGGCGCGCGAGGACACCGGCCGCGCGGATGGCCACCTGGTCCTCAGCGCCGGACGGAGCGGCCAGTACGGCACGCAGGCGTGCGGCGCCGCGCTCGTCGAGCTGTTCGGGCAGGTCGACGAGCCCACCCCAGCGGTCGGGGTGCTCCAGCGCGGCGACCCGGCCCAGGCCCCAGACCTGCGCCTGGGCGGGCCGGGTGAGCGGATCGGAGCTGCCCGTGCTGACCGCGCCCTGGGTGACACACCAGAGGGGGGCCTGCACACCGGCGTCCCCCAGCGCCTGGAAGAGAGCGAGCGCCGGCGCCGCCGGGGCCACGTGGTCGCCGCCCAGCGCGAGAAGGGACAGCACGCCGGTCACGGCAGCGTTGTCATCACCCGAGCCCAAAGCGTCGGAGGCTTGCTCGGCGTAGCGCGCGCGGTCCGCCTCGGACGGGTCCAGCACGACCTGCCGCCCCCGTACAGCGCGGGTGACAGCACCCACCAGCGCGTCGTCCTCCTGGCCGACGGGAACCACGACCAGCCAGGTACCGACCGGTCCGGCCTGCGGATCGGCGATCGGCCTCCATGCCGCCCGGTAGCGCCAGTTGTCCACCGCCGACACACGATCCAGGCTCTTCCGCCAGGACGCCAGCGCCGCGAGCACCGTACTCAGCGGGGCATCGCCCTCCACCGAGAGCGTGCGGCCGAGCGACTCCCAGTCCTCGTTCTCGACCGCCTCCCAGAAGCGGGTGTCGGCGGTGTCCGGGGAACCGGTCGTGGTCGGGTTGATCCAGTAGCGCTGGTGCTGGAACGGGTAGGTCGGGAGGTCGGTGACGCGGTTGGTGCGCGGGGTGGGCCAGTTGATGGGCCGGCCGTGGGTGTGGAGGTGTGCTGCTGAGGTGAGGAGGCGGGTGAGGGTGCCTTCGCCTCGGCGGAGGGTGCCGGTGGTGAGGGCGTCGGTTGAGGCTTCTTCGATGCTGTAGGTGAGGACGGGGTGGGCGCTGGACTCGATGTAGGTGGTGTGGCCGGACTCGGTGAGCTGCTGGATGGCGGTGTGGAAGTGGACGGTCTGGCGCAGGTTTCGGTACCAGTAGCCGACGTCGAGCGCCTCGGTGTTCAGGAAGCCGCGCTCTACGGTGGAGAAGAACGGGACGTCTGACCGACGGGGCTCGATTCCAGCGAGGGCGGTGGCGATCTCGTCCTGGATGGTCTCGACGTGGGCCGAGTGTGAGGCGTAGTCGACGGGGATGAGCCGGGCCCGGATGTCCTGGCCCTGAAGGTCCGCGACCAGGGTTTCCACGGCGTCCTTGTCGCCTGAAACCACGGTGGTGTTGGGGCCGTTGACGGCGGCGATGCTGACACCGCTGGTCAGGATTTCCTCGACCGCCTGGACGGACTGCGGGATGGAGGCCATGGCGCCCAGCCCGGCAAGGTGTTCACCGATGATCCGTGCGCGTACGGCGACGACCTTGGCCGCGTCCTCCAGGGTGAGGGCGCCTGCCACAGCGGCGGCGGCGATCTCGCCCTGGGAGTGGCCCACCACGGCGTCAGGACGGACGCCCAGGTGCTGCCAGGTGGCGGCAAGGGAGACCATGACGGCCCAGGTGACGGGCTGGATGACGTCGACCCGGTCCAAGTCGGCGCCGGAGCGCAGCACCTCGGTCAGCGACCAGTCGACGTAAGGCGCGAGCGCTTCCTCACAGCGGGCGATGGACTCCGCGAACACAGGCATGGAGTCGAGGAGGTCGGCACCCATACCGGCCCACTGCGTCCCCTGCCCCGGGAACACGAACACGGTCTTGCCGACGGCCTTGGCCTGGCCCTGAACGAGATGGGTGTGAGGCTGCCCAGCGGCCAGCGCATCGAGCGCGGCGGCGACGGCATCAGGAGCTTCGGCGAGGACGACCGCGCGGTGCTCGAACAGGGCGCGCCCGTTGATGAGCGTGTCGGCGACGGCTGCGGTGTCCAACTCGGGCCGCTGCTCGACGTATTCGCGGAGCTGCCGTGCATGGTCGCGCAGCGCGTCGGCGGTCCGGGCGGAGATCACCCACGGCACGACGCCCGAGTCGGCGGGCCGGCCCTGGTCGAGGGCGATGGGGGGCTCTTCGATGATGGCGTGCGCGTTGGTGCCGCTGACGCCGAAGGAGGAGACGCCGGCCCGGCGGGGCCGGTTGGTCCCGGGCCAGGGCTGTTCCTCGGTGAGGAGGGTGACGGCTCCGGCGTCCCAGTCGACATGGCTGGTCGGCTGGTCGACATGCAGTGTCATCGGCAGGACGCCGTGACGCATGGCCATGACCATCTTGATGACACCGGCGACACCGGCGGCGGCCTGCGTGTGCCCGATGTTGGACTTGACCGAGCCCAGCCACAGGGGCCGGTCGGTCGGGCGGTCCTGGCCGTACGTGGCGAGGAGCGCCTGCGCCTCGATCGGGTCACCCAGGATCGTACCCGTGCCGTGTGCCTCGACCGCGTCGACCTGGTCAGGGGTGAGACCGGCGTTGGCGAGGGCCTGCCGGATCACCCGCTGCTGCGAGGGGCCGTTCGGCGCGGTCAGCCCATTGCTGGCGCCGTCCTGGTTGACGGCCGTGCCCCGCACGATGCCCAGAACCGGGTGTCCATGCCGTTCGGCATCGGAGAGCCGCTCCAGCAGCAGCATGCCGACGCCCTCGCCCCAGCCGGTGCCGTCGGCGGCCTCGGCGAAGGCCTTGACCCGGGCGTCGGGGGCGAGTCCCCGCTGCCGGCTGAACTCCACGAACATGCCGGGGGTGGACATGACGGTCGCCCCGCCCGCGAGGGCGAGCGAGCATTCGCCGGAGCGCAGGGACTGGGCGGCCATGTGCAGGGCGACCAGCGAGGACGAGCAGGCCGTGTCAACGGTGACGGCCGGGCCCTCCAGACCCAGGGTGTACGCCACGCGGCCCGACGCCACGCTGGGCGTCGTCCCGGTCAGCACATAGCCTTCGATCTCCTCGGGCGCCTCGTGTAGCCGGGGGCCGTAGTCCTGAGCCGTGGCACCGACGAAGACGCCGGCCTTGCTGCCACGCAGCGACTTCGGGTTGATCCCGGCGCGTTCGAGGGCCTCCCAGGAGGTCTCCAGCAGCAGCCGCTGCTGCGGGTCCATGGCCAGGGCCTCACGCGGCGAGATCCCGAAGAACGCCGGGTCGAAGTCGGCGGCGTCATGGAGGAACCCGCCCTCCCGCGCATGCGACGTGCCGGAGCGCTCCGGGTCGGCGTCGTAGAGCGCCTCCAGGTCCCAGCCGCGGTCGGCGGGGAACGGCGACACCGCGTCACCGCCCGCCGCCAGCAGCGCCCACAGCTGCTCGGGCGTCCGGATCCCGCCCGGGAGCCGGCAGCTCATGCCGACGATGACGATCGGGTCGGAGGCGGCGCCGGAGTCCGGGGCAGCCATTGCCTCCGCCTCCTCGCCCCGCGTGCCCACGAGTTCGCCGCGTACGTGTCGTGCCAGCAGCTCCGGGGTGGGGTGGTCGTAGAGCGTGGACGACGGCAGCCGTACGCCGACCGCGCGGCCGAGCGCGGCACAGAACTCCACCGACATCAGCGAGTCGAAGCCGAGCTGCTTGAACGGCGCGTCCACCGGGACCTGTTCGGGGCTGTCGTGTTCGAGCACGGCTGCGATGTGCCGCCGTACGAGATCCAGCAGCTCCCGGTCCGTCTCCTCCTCCGACATCCAGGCGAAGGAGGCCGCAGGACCGGCCGCCTGCGTAACGGACTCCTCGTCCGCTTCCGCATCGGCTACGTCCCCAGGGAGCCCAGCCGACACGCCGACCGTCTCCTTGAGCCAGTACCGGCGGCGCTGGAAGGCGTACATCGGCAGGTCGACCCGGCGCGGCGCGTTCCCCCGGCCGGTGAAGAAGGCCTGCCAGGCGATCTCCGCCCCCGAGACGTGGAGTTCGGCTGCGGCGCGGGTGAGGGCGTGGGTCTCGTCGAGGTTCTTGACCAGGCTGGGCAGGAGGAGGGTGTCGGTGCGGGTGACGGTGTCCTGGGCGAGGGCGGTGAGGACGCCGCCGGGTCCTATTTCCAGGTAGCGGGTGGTGTCGTGCTGTTCGAGCCAGGTGATCTGGTCGGCGAAGCGGACGGCGTCGCGGATGTGGCGGACCCAGTACTCGGGGTCGCGCACCGCCTGTCCGGCGGGCAGCACCAGCCGCGTCGGGTGGAACTCCACACTGTCCAGGGCCTGCCGGAACTGGTCGAGCATGGGGTCCATGTGGGGGGAGTGGAAGGCGTGGCTGACCTTCAGACGCCGGGTGCGGTGGCCGCCTGCGGAGAGCTGGGCGGCGATGTCCTCGACGATGTGCTCGGTGCCGCTGATGACGGTGGCGCGGGGTCCGTTGACGGCGGCGATCGCCACGTGCTCTTCGTGTCCGGCGAGCAGGGGCAGGACGTCGGTCTCGGGTGCTTCGATGGCGATCATGGTGCCGCCGGGGGGGAGTTGTTGCATGAGTCGGCCGCGGGCGGCGACGACGGTGCAGGCGTCGGTGAGGGTCCACAGGCCTGCGGTGTGGGCGGCGGCGAGTTCGCCGATGGAGTGTCCGGTGACGAGGTCGGGGTGGATGCCCCAGGACTCCAGCAGCCGGAAGAGGGCGACTTCGAGGGCGAACAGGGCGGGTTGCGTATACGCGGTGTGGTCCAGCAGAGCCTGCTCACCGGTCTCGACGAACATCACCTCACGCAGAGGCCGGTCCAACTCCCGGTCGAAGTGCGCACAGATCTCGTCCAGCGCGGCGGCGAACACGGGGAAGGCCTCGTACAGTTCGCGTCCCATCCCGGCCCGCTGACTGCCCTGCCCCGAGAACAGGAACGCCAACCGCCCCTGCGCAGGGTCCACGGACCCCCGGCTCCGTACGACCCGCGACGCAGGCTCTCCCGCGGCCAGTGCCGCGAGCCCGTTCAGCAGGCTCTCCCGGTCCGAGCCGAGGACGACTGCCCGGTTCTCGTGGGCGTCGCGGGAGGTCACCAGGGACTGCGCCACGGCGTCCACACCCAGTTCGGGCCGGTCCGCGACGAACGACCGCAGCCGCTCGGCCTGCGCCCGCAGGGCGTCCTCCCCCCGGCCGGAGAGGACCCACGGCACCACACCGGCCCGACGCTCAGCCCGGCCGCCGTCACGGGTCGCGGGCTCGGCCGCCGGCACCCCTTGCAGGACCAGGTGGCAATTGGTGCCGCCCATCCCGAAGGAGCTGACGCCCGCGAGCGCCGGCCGGGACTCCGGCTCCGGCCAGTCCGTCAGCGACTGCTGCACGCGCAGGTTGAGTTCGTCCAGCGGGATCCGCGGGTTCGGTGTCTCGTAGTGGAGGCTGGCCGGGATCTGGCGCCTATGGAGGGACAGGGCGGTCTTGAGGAGACCGACCATTCCGGCGGCACCCTCCAGGTGTCCCACGTTCGTCTTGGCCGAGCCGACCGTGAGGGGCAGTCGGCGGCCGGGGGCCGTGCCCAGGACGGCGCCCAGGGCCGAGGCCTCGATGGGGTCGCCGAGGGCGGTGCCCGTGCCGTGCAGCTCCACGTAGTGGACGTCCGCCGGGTCGACGCCCGCCCGGTCGTAGGCCAGGCGCAGCACCTCGCTCTGCGCGGCCGTGCTCGGCACCGTGAGTCCGTCCGTGGCGCCGTCGTTGTTGACCGCGCCGCCGCGGATCACGCAGTAGACCGAGTCACCGTCGGCCAGGGCCCGGGCGAGGGGCTTGAGGAGGACGGCCCCGCCGCCCTCACCGCGGACATAGCCGTTGGCGCGGGCGTCGAAGGTGTAGCAGCGGCCGTCCGGCGACAGCCCGCCGAACCGGTCGGCGGCGAGGGCGCTCTCCGGCACGATGTTGAGGTTCACGCCACCCGCCACGGCGAGTTCGCAACCGCCCGAGCGCAGGGTCTCGCAGGCCTGGTGGACGGCGACGAGGCCGGAGGACTGCGCGGTGTCCACGGTGAGACTGGGACCGCGCAGCCCGAGGGTGTACGACACCCGGTTCGCGATGATGGCGCGCTGGGTCCCGGTCAGCGAGTGCTGGGTGACGGCGGACAGCCCCTGCCGGTTCAGCAGCACCGCGTAGTCGTTCGCGATCGCACCGACGAAGACCCCGGTACGGCTGCCGCGCACCTGCCGCAGGGGGATGCTGGCGTCCTCGAAAGCCTCCCAGGAGAGTTCCAGCATGAGCCGCTGCTGGGGGTCCATCATCGAGGCTTCGCGCGGCGATATGCCGAAGAATGCGGGATCGAATGTGTCCACCCGGTCGAGAAAGGCGCCGTGCCGTGCGGCGGGGGGAAGTTCCTCGGCGTTCCACCGGTCCTGCGGCACTTCCCCGATCGCATGCCGCGCGTCGCGGAGCAGCTCCCAGAACGCGCTCTTGTCGGGGGCCTCGGGGAGTCTGCAGGAGAGCCCCACTATGGCGATTGCGTCGTCCGGTATCCCGACCTCGGTGAAGCCGTCGCGGAATTGAGACATGCGACCGTGATCCCCCAGTAAGTGAAATGCATGAGAAACGCCCCCTGCGGCACACGCAAAGGCAATTGCCGACTGTAATCAAACGATCGTTGGCCCCTACACCCCTATCGATCCCCTAGTGACCGCTGAACTCGCGGGCGGGCAGGGGCGGAAGCGCCGAGGGGTACGGGTCCCCGCGCGGGAATCCGTACCCCTCGGTGCCGTCTCAGGCCGGCGGAACCCGCACGGAGAGTGCGTGCCGGAACACGTTCCGCGGATCCCAGCGCGCCTTGACCGCCTGGAGGCGCGGGTAGGCGTCCTTGTAGTACAGCTCGGACCACGGCACCCCGGAGGTGTTCCACTCCTCGTCCGCGAGGTCGACGTCCGGGTAGTTGACGTACGCGCCGTCGGCGGCGCCACCGGGTACCGGTACGCCGCCGGTGTCCGCGTACACGTCCCGGTACAGCTCGCGGATCCACCGCACGTGGACCGGGTCCTGCGCGGGGTCCTCCCAGGTCGTGACGTACACGATCTTGAGGATGGAGTCGCGCTGCGCCACCGCGGTCCGGTCCGCCGGGACGGCGTTGACCTTGCCGCCGTAGGCGATGAGCGCGACGACCCCGGCCGGATTGTCGTAGTCGGTGCTGGTCAGGCGCGTGTACAGGGTGCCGATCTGCCGGTCGTCGAAGCTCCGGCGCGCATACGCCGCCTTGATCTTGGCCCGTCCGGTCATGTCGCCGTCCCCGGCGATCCCGGGCCAGCGCGTCGAGTGCAGCCACGGCAGCCGCCGCGTGTCGCTGTGCGGCTGCACGCCCACACCCTCGGAGACCGCTGCGAGATATGTCTCCAGCCGCTTCTCCGCGTCCGGGCCGGTCGCGTCGAGCTGCGTGGTCATCGCGAGGGCACCGGACTGGCTGCGGGTGAGGGCCAGCACGCTGTAGAGGTCGCACCAGGGGGAGTCGGGGCCGCTGTTCTGCTCGAACCACCTGCCGTGGTTCCGTACGAGCCGCGCGAAGGCCGCTTCGTCCAGCCCCTCCCACGGCCACACCGTCGTGTTGAGCAGCACCTCGGCCGGCGGCCGCGGCAGCAGCCGGCCGGGCTCCGGCGGTACGTCGGCCTCGGCGGTCCGCAGCCAGTACCTGACGACCACGCCGAAGTTCCCGCCGCCGCCCCCGGTGTGCGCCCACCACAGATCATGGTTCGGATCGCTCGGCTCGCGCGTCGCGATCACGGTCCGCGCGTCGCCCGACGCGTCGACCACGACGACCTCGACCGCGTGCAGATAGTCGACGATCGAGCCGTGCATCCGGGACAGCGGGCCGTAGCCCCCACCGAGGATGTGCCCGCCCGCCCCCACATCGGGGCACGCCCCGCCGGGCAGCGTCACGCCCCACACCCGGAACAGCGTCTTGTAGACCGCGCCCAGAGTGGCACCGGCCTCGACGGCGAACGCGCCGCGCTCCTCATCGAATCCGACCGCCGACAGCCGCGACATGTCCATCACCACACGGACGTCTGAATTGGCTACGAAGTCCTCGTAGCAGTGCCCTCCACTGCGCACGGCCACCCGCTTGCCCGACCGCACGGCACGCGAAAGAACCTGCTCGATCTCAGCGGCGGATCCCACCAGATGTATCTCTTCCGGATCGCCGACGAAGCGGAGGTTCTCGCCCCGGCGTAAGTCCTCGTACCTGATATCGCCGGGGGCCACGGAATCGATGTGCTTCATGCTGGTTCTCCTGCCTTCGACACGGAAGTCAAGCTGTACTGTTGCCGTCGGATCCTAATTCACCTGTCACGCAAAGGTTTTGGAGCGCTCCGAAAAGTAGGGACGGTTGGTCGCGGGCCTGATCGCCGGTCTGGTGCCGGCGGGGGTGCGTACTGCGGAGGTGTTCGGTGATGTGGCGGACGTCTCACTGTTCCCGGAGGAAGAGATTGCGATCGCAAGTGCGGTGGACGCGCGGAGGCGGGAGTTCGCCACGGGACGCCACTGCGCCCGTGCGGCACTGTCAGCGCTGGGCCGACCGGCCGTTCCCCTGCCGCCGGACGAGCACGGTGTGCCGTCGTGGCCTGATGGAGTGGTGGGATCCCTGACCCACTGCCATGGTTATCGCGCTGCCGCGGTGGCCGGCCGCGAGGATGTCATGTCGCTCGGCATCGATGCCGAGCCACACCGCCCGCTTCCACAAGGGGTGTTGGAGGCAGTGACGATCGCCCCGGAGCGTGCCGCGCTGGCTGTGCTGGCGGACTCGTACCCTTCGGTGCACTGGGACCGTCTGCTGTTCAGCGCCAAGGAGTCGGTCTTCAAGAGCTGGTTCTCCATGACGGGGGACCGCCTCGGCTTCGACGACGCCGAGGTGGAGTTCGAAGCCGAGATACCGTTCTTCCGCGCCAGGGTCCTGCGCCAGCGGCCCGGCTGGGCCGGCAAGGCGCCCATGGCGGTCGGCGGCCGGTGGCTGGTGTGCCGTGGTCTCGTGCTGGCGGCGGTCTCGCTGTAGCCGGAGGACCTGGGGACGCATCAGCCCCGATGTGCGTCCATGGGCTCAGCCGGTCGGCAGGGTGGGAGGAGGTGGAGTGTCCCGGACGCGGCGCTTGCCGATGCCTGATGGCGTGCTGGGAGAGTCAACAATGGGCCAGTGTGAGTCCTGAAACACTCTGGGACATCTGACCGCAGATGCGAATCGTTGTAGGCTCCGGAGGCCGCCCTTTACCTGCAGGAAGCAGACGGGGGCCAGCCCCACCAGCCTCGATCCCTCCCTGGAATCCCTGCGGCAGTAAATGGGAGGAAGGCGAGCACATCGCGCCGTCCTGCACCAAGAGATCGTCGCCAAGGGCTACCAGCGGGTCAAGATGGCAAGGCTGGGAATTCTCGGTCGGCGCGACGGCACGTGACGAACCGGCTGGCATGTCCGTCGCTTCCATGGCGTCTCCAGGAGCAGCAGTCCGTCCAGTTCCGGGAGATCGTCTCAGTGGGCCTGATCAGGAAGGGCCGGGGTTGACGCCTCCGGCCCCTTTGCGCGCGCTGTAGAAGCATGGGTGCGCCGAGCGGCGGCACTTCTTGGGGGCCGAGCTGTAGTTCCGGCCATTGACAAGGCCACGTCGGTCAGGAAGTCCGGAGTTCGGCTGGGACACGCCGGTGTGGTCAGACCTTCTCGGCGGTCACGCGCCGGTGGTCGGTGGTCGGTGGTGAGTATCGTAATGTCCTCGACGTCGGACGTCAGGGATGGTGACCCGGCCCGGTTGGGCGAGGGCGGTGGCGCAGAGCATGGCGTCGATGGCGTACTTGTGGCCGTGGAGGCCGGCCGTGCGCAGCAGGGCGGCGGACTGGGCGAGGGCCTGGGTAACGGGCTCGACGCGCAGCCGGGACAGCGTCCACTTGAGCGGCGTCGTTGATCCGGGGGTGGCGTTCGATGTGGTCCGGCATCTGTGCCGCGGCCCGAACGTGATCGCGGTGCTGGTCTCCTATTACGGCCGGGCCACGTCGTGGTGGCAGTTGGCGCCGCCCGAGGGCGGCATCAACGGTGACGCCTGTCTCGTACTCGATGCGCGGTGGGACGGAGCCTGCGACCTTTCCAGCGACGTCTCGTGGCGCGTGCACCGCTCCACCGCGTGGAGCATGCTGGGCTCCTTCGGCGTCCCCTGCGAGGTGCTGGACGCCCGAGCGTTGCCAACCGGCTGGACCGGCCCTGGCCTTGACGACAGCGGTTGGCCGACCGCAACCATCTTGAAGGCCAGGCACTGGGGCGGGCTCGGGCGCAGTCGGCCACCGGTCAGTCCGTACGGGGGAAGCTGCTCCCCCGGCCGATCGTGCTCGGCGGCCCGACCGTACGGCCGACGGCGGTCCTGGACGCCCGAGTCCGGCCGAAGCCGCACTGGGCGAGCCCGCATCCGGCGGCCCGCGTGGTGCAGTATCTTGAGGACCCGGGTACGTCGGTCCGTGCCGGTCTGCCACTGTCCGCCTCGATCGACCGCGACCAGAGGCTCGACGCCATTCTCGACTTCGGCGCGCTGACCACGGGTTTCGTGGAACTGACCGTCGACGCCTCGCCCGGCACCGTCCTCGAGCTCGGCCACCGCGAGGAGCCCAAACGCATCGGTGTCACAGAGACCACCTCCGACTACGAGGCCGGCGCCCGCTACATCTGCTCGGGCGGCCGGGCGACCTACTCCGCCCTGGAACCGGCCGGCCTGCGCTACCTCCACCTGACGGCGCACGCCCCCGACGGCGCTGAGGTGACCCTGGTGGACGCGGCCGTTCACGAGCACGTGTACCCGCAGTCGGGCGGGGCCCACTTCACCAGCGGTGACCAGGAGCTGGACCGCATCTACCGCGCGGGTGTCCGCACCGTTCAGCTCAACTCCACCGACGCGTACACCGATTGCCCGAGCCGCGAACAGCGCGCCTGGACCGGTGATGGAGTCGTCCACCAGACGGTGCATCTGGCGATGAAAGACGACTGGCGGCTGGCGGAGCACTACGTCGAGCTGGCTAACTCGCCGCGTCCGGACGGCATCCTGCCGCTGAGCGTGGCCGGTGACTTTGAGCAGTTCGGCGGGTTCACCATCCCCGACTGGTGCCTGCACTGGGTCCACGGCGTGCACAACCTCTACCGCTACACCGGCGACCGCACCCGCCTCGCCCCATGTCTGCCGACCGTGGAGCGGGTGCTGCGCTGGTACGAGCTCCACCTCGACGAGCACGGGACGCTGAGCGACCTGCCGGAGTGGAATCTGGTGGACTGGTCGAGCGCCTTCACCACCGCCCGCACCTCCATAGTGTCCGCGCTGTGTGCCCGTGGCCTCGCCGAGTACGCGGACCTGTGCGACTGAGTCGGCAACGCCGGGTCGGCGGCCCGGGAACGGCACGCGGGTGTGGCGGTCTCGTTCGAGGATTTCTGGGATCCGCGCCGGGGCTTGTACGTCGACCACATCGTCGACGGAAAGCGCCGGCGGCCGCCTCGCAGGCCGCGAACGCCGCCGCGATCGTCGCGGGCCTCGCGCCGCGTGAGCGGTGGCGGGCGATCGCGGCGGCGATGATCGACCGCTCTGCCGTCGTCACCCGCTCCTGGATCGGCGGCGACGGCGGCTACGACATCCAGAAGGAGGAGGACCAGCGGCGCGGCATCCAGCGCATCGACTGGGACGTCGACCACGAGATCGTACGTGCCCAGCCCTTCTTCAGCTACGTCGTGCACGACGCCGTGGCCCGCGCGGGCCACGGCATCCGGTTCGTCGACCTGGTCCGCGACTGGTCAGTGTTCCTGCGTGAGGGCTACGACACCTTCGGCGAGCGCTGGGGTTGGGGCACGCCCGTGCACGGTTGGTCCAGCACTCCGTCCCGCGACCTGATCGTGCACGTGCTGGGCATCTCGCCGGATCTGCCCGGGTTCGAGCGGGTGCGGATCGCCCCGCGGCCGGGCCCACTGGGCGAGGTGGCCGGCGTGGCGCCGACTCCGTACGGACTGGTTGAGGTCGAGATCTCCGGCGAGCAGGCTGTGGTGTCCAGTCCGGTCCCGGTCCACTTCGTCGACCCCACCGGCCGGAGCCACCGCGTGGCCGCCGGGAAACACCGGGTGCCGATGCGTCGCGCGCAGACCCTGACCGAACGCACCCCGGGGAACCCGTGTGCTTGACCACGGCGTGCTTCCCCAACCGATCGGAAGTCGCGGTGGCGCAGACAAATCACGGGCCGTGGAGCGTGCTCGGCGACTCGCATCCCGCCGATCCAACGGGAACGTCCTTCCGGTCCAGACCAGCTCGGTGTTCCGGCATCCGGGCAAGGAGGACTTGTAATCGCCCTCCCAGAGCCAAGCCGTGTGCGTCACGCTTCGACCGGCGTCGTCAGCACGGCCCGGACAGCCTTGCCGCCCGGCGGGTGGGGGACGCAGTCCCAGTGGTCGGCGAGGGCGGCAAGAAGCGCCAGGCCACGGTCCCCGGTCTGGAGTCGTCGGGTTCGGTGTTTGCTAGGAGGGGGGGCGCGGGTGGAGGTCCAAGCAGGCGTTCTGACGTTGATGCGGAGGCGGTGGGCGGTCGGGTTGAGGTCGCCGTGAGCCGGAAGCAGTGACCGTGCACGCGGCCGTGCAGGACGGCGGTGGCAGCCAGCCCCACGACGATGAGTTCGGCACTTCATGGACGAGTTGGAGGCCGATGGGCCACGGAAAACATGTGAACATCATTCGCGCCCCTAACCGTTGTCCTCCGACACGGTGATGCGCCTTGGGCATGACGTAGAGGGGAAATGACGAGGAAGTGTTCGATCGTGTGGTGGGGAAGCGTGCTGGTCGGCTCTCCCTTCCCGTTCTCGCACTCGCCTGCGAGCCGTGATCCGATTACCCCCGAGCAGGCTCAATGCCGCCGACTTGCCTGATGAGACGTCAGGTAAGTCAGCACCCACTCAGCATCAGTCCCGAACGGTTCCTCGCGCGTGCGCCTGGTCGGTGGCTTCGCGACACCTGGCTGGCGCAGAAATGCGCAGGCGGGAGACCTGGTCACAACAACGCACGATTTTCCTGGAGGTCTTCGAGTCGAAGACATGTCGATGTACAGTGAGGGACGCCCCTGACCTGCAGAAAGCTGGCGGGGAGCCGTCTTCTAGGAGTCCAAAGTGCTGCGAACTTTGATCAAGTCCAAGATCCACCGGGCCACCGTGACCCAGGCCGATCTGCACTACGTCGGTTCCGTCACCGTCGACGCCGAGCTGATGGAAGCGGCCGACCTCCTTCCCGGTGAGCTCGTGCACATCGTCGACATCGACAACGGTGCCCGACTCGAGACGTACGTCATCGAGGGGGAGCGGGGATCCGGTGTCATCGGCATCAACGGTGCCGCCGCCCATCTCGTGCACCCCGGCGACCTGGTCATCCTCATCAGCTACGCGCAGGTCGACGACGCCGAGGCGCGGGCGCTGGTGCCCCGCGTCGTCCACGTCGACGGTCGGAACCGCATCGTCGAACTCGGCTCGGACCCCTCAGCGCCGGTCCCCGGGAGCGACACGGAGAGCAGCCCGCACGCCGTGCCCGCGCCCGCGGCCCCACACTGAGCGGCCGGCGGGGCTCGTGCTGGCGCTGCTGCACACCTCCCCGGTCCATGTGCCCGTCTTCGACGCGCTGCGGGACCGCCACCACCCGGGGCTGCGGCTGCGGCACACCGTCGAGGAGGAGCTGCTGGCCGGGGCCGGGGCATACGGTCCGCGGACGGTCGCGGACGCCGTGCGCGCGGCTCTGGCCGGTGCGGTCGCCGGGGGAGCGGCCGCGGTCCTGTGCACCTGTTCCACCATCGGGGCGGTGGCGGAGCGGTGTGCGGCGGACGTCGGCGTGCCCGTCCTGCGGGTCGACCGGCCCATGGCCGCGGCCGCGGCCGCCCACCGGCGGATCGTGGTCGTCGCGACGGTCGCGAGTACCGTGGCGCCCACGGTCGCGCTGATCGGGGAGGAACTCCGTCGCGGCGAACGGGGCCGGGGAGGTCAAGGCGGACCGGGCCGGGTGGCAGGCCGACTGGAAGTGTGCCGGGAGCCGGAGCTACGGGAGTCAGGCCGATCGGCCGGGCCGCGCCCGCAACCGGATCGAGGAGCCACGGTGCGCGCGGGGCGGGCGCGGGGAGTCCGCGGCCCGGCGGACGGCGCGGAGGGGGCGGACCGCGCCGAGCCGGACGGCTCCGGAAGGGTGCGCGCCCACCTCGTCGAGGGAGCTTGGGAGCGCTTCGAGTCCGGCGACCTCGACGGCTATCTGGACGCGGTCGCCGCCGCCGTCGACGCGGTTCGGGAAGCCGATGTGATCGTCCTGGCCCAGGCGTCCATGGCGGACGCGGCGGCCCGCGCCACGACCCCCGTCCCCGTGCTCTCCAGTCCCCGCCCCGGCCTCGCGGCAGCGGCACGGGCGGTGGCGGCAGGGACGACGGCGCACCCGTGCCGATGACTGGACCGGGCATGTCGGGGAAGCCGCAGGCATGTAACCCCGACGCGCCGTCGGCCGACCCGGCGACGCCCGGCACGACCGAATCCCCGGGAGCCAGCCATGACCCAGCCGCCGCCCGACCCCGCACCCCCCACGCCGGTGCCCCCGGACCCCGTACCACCGACGCCGCCACCCGACCCGGTGCCGCCGGCTCCCACGCCGCCTCCGGAGCCCGGCCCTGGACCGGCACCCGGGCCTCCGCCCGGACCCGTGCCCCCGCCGCAACCGCCGCCCGGTCCCGCGCCGGATCCGATTCCGAAACCGCCGGGACCGGATCCGGTACCCGGGCCGGACCCCCAGCCCGGCCCACTCAGCTGACGCCGGAGGAGTCGACGCCGCCCCACGGACGCCGCACGGTCGCCCCACGGACGCGCCGCGGGCACGGCGTGCGCACGGCGTGGCGCGAGGCGGCGCCACGACGCCGGGCGCGGCGTGCCGCGGCGTGCCGTACCGGACACGCCGCGGCACGCCGCGCCCACGACTCAGTCCGTGCCCACCTCCGACCGGTCGCCGCCCCAGAGCGTGTGGAACGACCCCTTCCGGTCCGTGCGCCGATAGGTGTGCGCGCCGAAGAAGTCCCGCTGGGCCTGGGTGAGCGCCGCCGGGAGCCGGCGTGCGCGCAGCGCGTCGTAGTACGCGAGCGCCGCCGAGAACCCCGGCGTCGGCACGCCCTGGCGTACCGCGGTGGCCACCACGGCGCGCCAGTCGTCCTGGGCCGCGCCGATCTCCTCGGCGAACTGCTTGTCGGACAGCAGGCTCGGCAGATCGGGCCGCGTGTCGAACGCCGTCCTGATCCGGTCCAGGAAGGCCGCGCGGATGATGCACCCGGCCCGCCAGATCGCGGCCACCGCGCCCAGGTCGATGTTCCAGCCGTAGGTCTCGCCGCCGGCCCGGATCTGGTGGAAGCCCTGGGTGTACGACACGATCTTCGACGCGTAGAGGGCCTGTTCCACCTGCGCGGCGAAGCGGGCGGCGTCCTTCTCACCGAGCGGCTGCGGCGCCGGGCCCGGCAGCGCGTGCGAGGCCTCGCGCAGCTCGACGTGCCCGGACAGCGAGCGGGCGAAGACGGCCTCCGCGATGCCGGACACCGGCACGCCCAGATCGAGGGCGATCTGCACCGTCCAGCGGCCGGTGCCCTTCTGCTCGGCCCGGTCGGCGACCACGTCGACGAACGGCTTCCCGGTGTCCGGGTCCGTGTGCGCCAGCACCTCGGCGGTGATCTCGATCAGATACGAGTCGAGCCGCCCCCTGTTCCACTCCCGGAACGTCTCCGCGATCTTCCCGGGCGAGTATCCGGCGACTGAGCGCAGCAGGTGGTACGCCTCGGCGATCAGCTGCATGTCGGCGTACTCGATGCCGTTGTGGACCATCTTCACGAAGTGGCCCGCGCCGTCGGGGCCGACGTGCGTGGTGCAGGGCGTGCCGTCCGCCGCCTTCGCGGCGATCTTCTCCAGCATCGGGCCCAGCGTGTCGTACGACTCGGTGGAACCGCCGGGCATGATGCTCGGCCCGTGCAGCGCACCCTCCTCACCGCCGGACACGCCCACCCCCACGAAGTGGATGCCGCGCTCGCGGAGTTCGCGTTCACGCCGCCGGGTGTCCTCGAAGTGGGCGTTACCGCCGTCGATGATCTGGTCGCCGGGTTCCAGCAGCGGGGCGAACTCCTCGATCACCGCGTCCGTCGGGGAACCCGCCTTGACCATGATCACCAGGCGGCGGGGGCGCTCCAGCGCGGCGACGAACTCCTCCGCCGACTCGGTGGGGACGAAGGCCCCCTCGTCGCCGAAGGACTCGACGAGTTCCCGGGTGCGGGCGGTGGTCCGGTTGTGCAGGGCGACCGTGTAGCCGTTGCGCGCGAAGTTGCGGGCGAGATTGCGGCCCATCACCGCGAGGCCGGTGACGCCGATCTGGGCGGTACCACTCATACGTGTGCTCCTGGAGTCCGTCGACTGCGTGCGGTCATGCGGAAGTGCGCCTCCCCGTGACCAGTATGAATACGCGTCACCGGTGTGCGGTGTTCATAGGGCGGGGAGTCGCGCGAGGGGGCGCATCGTCCGGCGTTCCCCGCGGGACGGTGGTGCGCCCTGCGCCGGGGCGCCGCACGCACCCCCTTGTCATGTCTTGTGGCGGGCCAATAGCTTTGGCGGCTGCTGAGGCGTTCGAGGGGGGACCCATGACCGTTCGTGGACGACACCGCCGGTACCAGCCGAGCCGTATCAACCGGTTATCGCTCACCGTGACCGCCGGTGGCGCGGGCATGGCGCTGCCGCTGGTCGCGGCGGGCACGGCCGACGCCGCGCCCGAGGACGTCTGGGAGAAGGTCGCGGCCTGCGAGTCCACCGGCAACTGGCGGATCAACACGGGCAACGGCTACTTCGGCGGCCTCCAGTTCAGCCAGTCCACCTGGGAGGAGTACGGCGGGACGGCCTACGCCGCGCGCGCCGACCTCGCCACCCGGGAGCAGCAGATAGCCGTCGCCGAGAAGGTGCTGGACGGCCAGGGGCCGGGAGCCTGGCCGGTCTGCTCCTCCCGCGCGGGACTGACCCGCGACGGCGGCACACCGGACGTCCCACCCGAACGGCAGGTCCGCCCGCAGTCCTCGTCGTCCCGGCCGACCACCGGGCAGGCGACGCCGACGGCGATCCCCGCACAGCGCGAGAGCTACACGGTGACGCCCGGCGACTCGCTCTCCGGGATCGCCGCGACCGAGCGGGTCGGCGGCGGCTGGCGGGCGCTCTACGAGACCAACCGGAAGGTCGTCGGCGACGACCCCGATCTCATCCACCCCGGCCAGCGGCTGGTGCTGCGGGGCTCCGCCCCCGCACCGTCGAAGAGCCGTCCGGAGTCCCGGCCCGCGTCCCCGCCGAAGACGCAGCCGCCGAAGTCGCAGCCGCCGAAGGCCGCGGCGCAGCCCGCCGCCCCGCCGCGGCAGAAGCAGCGGGCGACGCCTCAACCGGAACCCTCGCAGGAGAAGCGCGCGGACCGCGACCAGCGCGGCGGCGGTCTCAGCGCACCGGTCGCCGCCGGCACCGGCACCGCGTACGGCAAGGCCGGCTCGGCCTGGTCCAGCGGCTACCACACGGGCGTGGACTTCCCCGTGCCGACCGGCACGTCGGTGAAGGCCGTGGCCCCGGGCCGGGTGGTCTCGGCGGGCTGGGCGGGGGCGTACGGCTACCAGATCGTCCTCCGGCACGACGACGGCAAGTACAGCCAGTACGCCCACCTGTCGGCGCTCACCGTGCGCGAAGGGCAGCGGGTCAACAGCGGCCAGCGGATCGCCCGTTCGGGATCGACCGGCAACAGCACCGGACCGCACCTCCACTTCGAGGTGCGCACCGGGCCGGGGTACGGTTCGGACATCGATCCGCTCAGGTACCTCCGTTCGGGCGGCGTCAGCATCTGACTCCCCTCGTGCGGCGCCGCGCGGCCGCCGCCGTATGCTGCACCCGCGGCGAAGCCGGGGCCCCGCGGACATCGGGCCCGGGGCACGCAGGACGACGGAGCGAGCCGGGAGGGGCGCGTGGAGCGGACCCGGGTGGAGTCGATCGGCGGCTTCTTCGCGACCCGGTACGGAGAGCCCGGTCCTGGTCATCTGCCGCTGTCGAGGCTCTACGCGGGCGAGCTCGCGCCGCTCACCGCCCGCGTCGACCGGGTCGCGGCGCGGCTGGGCGCCTCCGAACGCCGGGTCGCCGCCTCCATCGCCCACCTCGGTCTCGCCGCCCGCCTCTGGTCCACGGCGCTCGGCCCGGCCGCGCTCCACGGAACGTTCCCCGACCCGGCCGCCGACGGGCTGTACTGGGACCCGGAGCTCACCTCGCCCGACGACCTCCGCTGGACACGTCCCGGGACGCTCCCCGGCACCGTCGACGGCATCCGGGAGGCCGTCCAGTACGGGCACCTCGTCCCGCTCGCCGAGGCCCTGCGGAGCGACGCCCGCGTCTCCCACCGGTTGCTGTGGGGCAATGCCGGCTCCGCGCTCGCCGGCGCCCTGCGGGAGATCCACCGTTGGGCGCGGGAACACGACCGGCCCGCCGCGGCGGAGCGCGCCACCGCACTCGCGTCCGGGCTGCTGGACCATCCGGACCTGTCCGGCACCGTGGCCGGGCCGGTGCTGCGCCGCACCAGTTGCTGTCTCTACTACCGGTGCCCGGGCGGCGGGCTGTGCGGGGACTGCGTCTTCGACCGTCCGCCCCGGCGGCAGGGTGGGTAGCACCGGCGTCTTCGACCGTGCGCCCCGGCGGCGGTGACGTCAGCCGTCCACGGCGGCGGTGTCCTCGGCTGTCCCCGGCACGGCAGCGGTGCCTTCGGCCGTCCCCGGCACGCCACCGGCGTCCTCGACGTCCACTGCACCGGCGTCGTCAGCCGTCGGGCGCCCGGCCCTGTGCCCGACCGGGCGCGCCTGATCGCGGAGAGTGACCGCCCGCTACCCTCCGGGCAGCGGTTTGGTCCGCACACCCGCCTCTGACGTAAAGTTCCGCTTTTGGGATCCCCCAAGCGGACACCGAGAACACAGGGAACGGCAGCGGCGATGACGGTGACAGACGACAGCCCGGACTTCGGCCCCGGCATCGACCCCGAGCGACTGGCCGTCTGCCTGAGCGTTCTCGAGGAGCTCGACCGCCTGGAGGTCGACCACCCCGACGCCATCACGGTGCGCCGGGCCACCGCCGGGATCTACCGCACCGTGAAGCAGCGCCGCCGCCAGGAGCGCCGGGCCGCCAAGACCGCCCACGACAAGGCCGTCACCGAGGCCACGGCGACCGGTTCCGCGGAGCGGATCGACGACGAGACCCAGGGCCTGCTGCCCTCCTCCTCGGTGACGGGGGAGATCGCGGGCATACTCCGGCGCCCCCGGTCCTGCTACATCTGCAAGACCCGCTACGTCGAGGTCGACGCCTTCTACCACCAGCTGTGCCAGAAGTGCGCGGCCGAGAACCGGGCCCGCCGTGACGCCCGTACCGATCTGACCGGCCGGCGTGCGCTGCTCACCGGCGGCCGGGCCAAGATCGGCATGTACATCGCACTGCGGCTGCTCAGGGACGGCGCCCACACGACCGTCACCACCCGTTTCCCCAACGACGCGATCCGCCGCTTCAAGGCGATGCCGGACAGCGACGAGTGGATCCACCGCCTCAAGATCGTCGGCATCGACCTCCGCGATCCGGCGCAGGTCGTCGCCCTCGCCGACTCGGTCGCCGCCGAGGGGCCGCTGGACATCCTGGTCAACAACGCCGCGCAGACCGTCCGCCGGTCCCCGCAGGCGTACCGCGAGCTCGTCACGGCCGAGGGGGCCCCGCTGCCCGCCGGCGAGCTGCCCGCCGCCGAGGTGATCGGCACGTTCGGCAGCGGTGGGGTGGACCGGGTCGCGGCGCTGCCCGGGCCCCGGTCGGAGAGCCTGACCGCCCAGGACGTCACCGCTCTCGCCCTCGTCTCCGGGTCGGCGTCACCGGCCCGGATCGAGGCCGGTACCGCGATCGACGCCGGCGGGCTGGTGCCCGATCTGCACGACAGCAACAGCTGGATCCAGACCGTCTCCGAGGTCGACCCGGTCGAGCTGCTCGAAGTGCAGCTGTGCAACTCCACGGCGCCGTTCATCCTGATCAGCCGGCTGCGTGCGGCGATGGCCGCCTCCCCGGCCAGGCGCAAGTACGTCGTGAACGTCTCCGCCATGGAGGGCGTCTTCAGCCGCGGCTACAAGGGCGCTGGCCATCCGCACACCAACATGGCCAAGGCGGCGCTCAACATGCTCACGCGTACCAGCGCCCAGGAGATGTTCGAGGCCGACCGCATCCTGATGACCGCCGTCGACACCGGCTGGATCACCGACGAGCGCCCCCACCCGGACAAGGTGCGCCTCGCGGCCGAGGGCTTCCACGCGCCGCTCGACCTGGTCGACGGCGCGGCCCGGGTGTACGACCCGATCGTGCGCGGTGAGGCCGGCGAGGACCTCTTCGGCTGCTTCCTGAAGGACTACGACCGCGCGAACTGGTGAGTAGCCGGGCGAACGGCACATGAGCCGCGGGCACCCCGCAGGCGTACCGCGAGCACCTCGTACGTGAGCCGCGAGGCACCCCGCAGGTGAGTCGCGCGGGCCCCGTACCCGAGTCGCGAGGTAACCCGAACGGCGGATTCCCCCGGGCGAGCAAGACTCCCCGGGGGTTTCCTGTACCCGATGGGCCGTCACCTTGGGATGGTTTCCGGCAAAGAAGCGCCCGATGTGACGTAATCCATCGAGCGCAGCCGCGCTCATTTGGTTAGTCTGGAACCCACGGACGGTCGGCAAGGGGCCCACGAAACCCCCCGAGACCGCCCCGGGACAGGTCCGCAACCTCGGCCGCGATCCCGCCCGAAGAACGGCGCCACCGCGACCGGACCGACTTTGTCCCTGTGAACGCGACACTAAGGAGTGCGCGGTGACGACTGAAACGAAGAAGAAGACCAAGCCCTCGGCGGAACCCGGCGAACGACCCGGGCGGCCGGACGAGCTCGGAAGCCTCGAGGTCTGGGCGCGATCCGCGCCGATCAGGCTGGCCGGCTACGAGGACGACCTCGCCGAGCCGCACATCCTGCAGGGCATCGACTGATCTCGCGCCCCACGGCTGTCACACCCCCGGTCCCCTCGGACCGGGGGTGACTGCGTCCCGGCCGGCCGGGCACGTCAGGCCTGCCCCGCGGGGACGTCCCCGGCCCTCAGCCGGGTGGGCGGCAGGTACTCGCGCACGAAGCGCCGCTGCCACCACGCACCCGTGGCGCGCCGCTGCCGCCGGTCCGTGAACGTGTAGTGGTACAGCCGGGCCCTGACGTACGACGGCGGTGCGTCCGGGAACGGATTGCCCCGCAGCAGCCTCAGGGTGTCCCGGTCGTTCTCCAGCAGCCGCTGCACGAAGCCGCCGAACCAGGGACGGGCGTACGCGGGGGACAGGGCGGCGAACCACATCAGCCAGTCCAGGCGCAGATGGTACGGGGCGTACTGCCGGGGGACCCGGCGGACGTCCCCCGGCTTGCCCTTGAACGCGTACTCCCGCCACACGGTGCCCGGTCGCGGCACCCGCTCGTCCGTGCCCTCGACCACGACCTCGTAGCGGACCCTCCCCACCGTGCCGAACGCGCCGTAGGTGTTGACCAGGTGGAGCGGGTCGAAGGACCGGTTCATCGCCTGCCGCCGGGAGACCATGTTGCGCACCGGGTGGTAGCTCAGCGCGAGGACGAGAGCGGTCACCGCGATCACCAGGACCTCGTACCAGAGTGGCGGGGCCGGCAGCGGGGGCGGAGCGGCGAGCGCGGAGAGGTCGACGGCCGGGAGCGCGAGCGCGATCGTCAGCCAGTTGAGCCAGGCGAAGTTGCCGGACAGGACCAGCCACAGCTGGGTGGCGACGATCAGCCCCGCCGCCGCCGAGGCGATGGGCTGGGGCGTGAACAGAAGTACCGGCACCAGCAGTTGGGTCACATGGTTGGCGGCTGCCTCGACCCGGTGCAGCGGTTTCGGCAGGCGGTGGAAGTACCGGCTGAGCGGTCCCGGCATCGGCTGGGTCTCATGGTGGTGGTAGAGGCACGTCAGCCGGCGCCAGCACTCGTCACCCCGGATCTTGATGAGCCCGGCGCCGAACTCCACCCGGAACAGCAGCCAGCGCAGCAGCCACAGCACCAGCACCGGGGGCGCGGTCCGCTCGTTGCCGAGGAAGACCGCCAGGAACCCCGCCTCCAGCAGGAGCGACTCCCAGCCGAAGGCGTACCAGGTCTGCCCGACGTTGACGATCGACAGGTACAGCGCCCACAGCACGGCCCACCACAGCATCGCCGTCCACAGCGGCAGACGGTCGGCCGCGCCCCCGAGCAGCGCGGCCGAGAGTGCCGCCCCCGTCCAGGCGCAGCAGGCGAAGAACCGGTCCGAGTAGTGCAGTTGGAAGATGCTCGGTGCCCGCCGCATCGGGGCGTGCCGCAGGTACTCGGGCACCGGAAGCATGCCGCGCTCGCCGATCAGGGCGCGGAACTGGAGGGCCGCCCCGACGAAGGCCACCAGGTACAGCGCGGCGAGGGCCCGCTGGAAGACGAGTCTGCTCAGCCAGTAGTCGGGTGCCGAGAACCACTCCATCGCGGACCTCCCGTACCCCCAGTGTCCGCCCGGTCCACCAGGCGCCGCAGCCCGGCACCGAGCCGCCGCGCGTACATCCGCTGGGCCACCGGTACGAGGGGCCCGGCGAGCCGGGTGTACCAGCGGGCGGGTCTGCTGAAGGCCGTCACCGTGAACCACACGGTGCCGTCCTCCGCCAGCTCCGCGAGGAAGCTCTCCTCACCGCACTCGGGGTGGCCGGCCAGGGTGCCGTAGGCGAATCCGACGCGGTGCGGCCCGTACGCGGTCCAGATCACCCGGCAGGGGGCCCGGAAGCGCAGCGGCCCGACGCCGAGGGAGACCTCGACCGAGGTGCCCGGTTCGGCGCGTGCGGTGGAGGCGGTCACCCGCGCGCCGGACGCGCGGTGCATCCGCCAGCCGGTGATGGCGGCTCCCGCGGTCTCGAGTGCCGCGCGGCCGCTGCCCACCCGCATGCGGATGTGCAGGTGGTGGTAGCCGCCGGGGAGGGGGAGGCGGCGGGTCGCGCCGGTCTCGGCGTAGTTGAGTCCATGAGGGAAGGTCATGCGGTCGCTCTCCCCGGTGCGGTCGGTGCGGTCGGTGCGGTCGGTGCGGTCGGTGGGGTCGGTGGGGTCGGTGGGGTCGGAGGAGCTGGTGTGGTTGCTCGTGCCGCTCGTGCCGGTCGAGTCGGCGGGGTCGGCGGGGTCGGTTGTGCCGGTCGGGCCGGTCGGTCGGGTCGGTGGGTTGGTCGGGCCGGCGCGGTGGTCCCCGCGCCGGGGTGGGCTCGGCGCGCGGCGCTCCCGGCGCGGCCCGCTCATGTGGTCTTCTCCGCCAGTCGCAGCAGGGCCGCCAGCGAGCAGAGGGCGAAGCCCAGGGCGTTGCCGAGGCCATGGGTGGCGGCCATCCAGGTGAGGCTGGGGTGCGGCAGGCCGGTGGCCTCGCCGAGGGCCCAGCTGAGGGCGAGGAGCATGGTCGCCACCAGAACGGCCGCCGAGACCCCCAGAAGCCTGCGAATCAGCCGTTCGGCCCTGCCGGTGCGGACATCGCGCCAGGTCAGCAGCGCGACGGCCCACATCCCGGCGGTCAGTAGCACCGCCCCGGCCAGCTCGACCCAGTCGCCCGTGAAGTAGCCGGCGAGTACCAGCAGGGTGCCCGCCGGCACGCTGAGCGCCGCGAACCGTCCGGTGGCGCCCCGGGCGGAACGGCAGACCAGGCCCGCGACCAGCGCCGCGGCGAAGCCCGCGAAGTGGAAGTGCGGCACGGTCAGGGCCAGGATCTCCAGGTCGAATCCCAGCAGTTCACGGCCGGAGCGTTCGGCCACCAGGGCGACCCCGGCGACGGCCGGCGCGACCAGCGCCGTGAGCACGGCGATCTCCGGTGGCGCCAGCGAACGGGTGCGGCGCAGCCGGGCGGGGGCGTGCAGGGCGAGGGCGGCGGTGGCGAGGGCGTAGACCGCGGCCAGAGCCGTGGCGAGCGCGCCCCGGGGCAGCCACAGGCTGACGGCGCCGGGCAGGGCGAGCAGGGGCCAGAGCCGGCGGACGGCACCCGGCTCAGGGCCCGGCACCAGCCGCAGCCCCAGCGGCACGATCACCAGCATGCCGAGCATCACGATCACGTTGACCAGCGCGGTCATCGTGTCACCCCCGGGATTGAACGCGTTCAGTTCCGTGGTCGAGCATAAGGGTGACTCTTGAACGCGTTCAAGTCGCGGTATCGGGAGCCATGGGGCAAGACAGGGAGTGATCACTCCGGGTACACCCTCACAACAGGCGGGAGATGGCGGGGCATGTTCGTGCGCTCACCGATGTATCGCCGGCACGCCGGGCTGGCCGCGTTGTCGGCCGGCCTGTCGGCCGCACTGCTGGTCACTGGCTGCGGCAGTCTGACGGATCAGGGGCAGTCGGGATCGACCCCCTCACAGGAGGTCCGCCTGCTGTCGGCCGCGGAGCCGGGCCCTGATCCGTTCACCCCCTCCACGGCCACCGCGACGGCCGTGTCCCGGCAGCTCCCGGCGCCCCGTGTCTCCACCTCCGCCTCCGCTTCCGCATCCGGGGGGAAGGACACCTCGGTGCGGTCCATCCGCACCGTGCTGGGCTCCGCCCCCGGGCTGTACGGCGGCACCCGGTCCGTCGCCAGCTGCGACGTGGAGCAGCAGATCCGCCTTCTGGTCGCCGACCAGGGCAAGGCGCAGGCGTTCACCGAGGGCGTCGGCGTCGGCCAGCACGACATGCCGGGCTTCCTGCGGGGCCTGACCCCCGTGATGCTGCGCGCCGACGCACGGCTCACCAACCACGGCTACCGCGACGGGATCGCCCAGCGCCATCAGGTGGTCCTGCAGGCCGGGACCGCCGTGCTGGTCGACGAGCACGGCTCGCCCCGGGTCCGCTGCGCCTCCGGCAGTCCGCTCGCCTCGCCCGTGGTGACCGCCGGGCCCGTGAACGAGCAGGGCAAGCCCTGGCAGGGGTACGACCGTGACCGCGTG
This sequence comes from Streptomyces tirandamycinicus, assembly GCF_003097515.1. Taxonomy (NCBI): domain Bacteria; kingdom Bacillati; phylum Actinomycetota; class Actinomycetes; order Kitasatosporales; family Streptomycetaceae; genus Streptomyces; species Streptomyces tirandamycinicus. The sequence continues at coordinate 6,552,188 of NZ_CP029188.1, forward strand.
GTCGTGATCACCAGGGCCGCGCACGTGATCGACAACCTGGTGCTCGTGGACATGGCCGCCGGTACCTGGATGGAGCGCAGGAGCGGATCGGACGGCGAGGCGGACCAGAACCCGCAGGTGCCGCCCGCGTACGACCCGGGCCTCCATGTCGTCGACGCCCCCCAGGTGCCGCTGCCGGCCGCGCCCGGCTCGCCGAGCGAGCCCCCGCCGCCGAGCCCCGACGCGCCGGCCCCCCAGCCGGCGTCCCCGGAGGCGGTCCGCCCCGGCACCCCGAGCGCGCCGCCCCGCGGCCCCGACGGCCCGCCGCCCATCCTTCCGGACGCGCCGCTGCCCGACGGGGTCGGCCAGGGCACCGGCGGACCGGACGCCGGCGTCCCCGGCGCGTTCGACCGCCAGGGCGCCGGCCAGAGCGACAGCGACATCCTGATCTCGCCGGACTCCGGCGGTGGCGCGGGCCAGGGCGCGGGTACCGCCGGTGGCGGCAACCCCGACGGCGCGCCCGACGTCATCCTGCCGGACGCGCCGCTTCCCGACGCGCCGCTTCCGGGCGGTGCCGGGACCGGCACCGGCGGCGCGACCGGTGCCGGGCTGCCCGCCGCCGGCGGCGGTGGGAGCGTGCAGGGCTGAGACCGCCCCCGCTCGCTCGATAAATCGGACAAATGATGGCAGAGTGTCACCATGGCTGATCGGGCAGCGGGGGCCCTGTCGCTTCCCGACGACTGGCCCGCCAACCCGGATCTGAGCCTGGCCCTCAACCGTATGGGCAGCTTCGACTGGGACCTCGACAGCGGGCTGATGCACCTCGATCAGCCCGCTCTCGACGTGTTCGACACGCCCGCCGACCAGTACGACGGCCGCCCCGAGAGCCTCGCCCGGCGCTTCCCGCGCGGCGAGGCGGCCAGGCTGGACGAGCTGGTCTCGCAGGCGCTGAAGAACGGCAGCTCCCACTACGGCGCGTACTTCCGCATCCGCTGCCGCAACGGGACCCTGCGCTGGACGCACACCCAGGGGTCGGTGCTCCGCGATGCCGGCGGCCGGGCGCACCGCATCATCGGCATCGTCCGCGACGCCACCCGGGAGCTCGCGGAATCCTCCGCCCGGGTCGAGCTCGACGCCGAACGCCGCCGCCAGACCAGCGTCGTGGAGAGCACCACGGCCGCCCTCGCCCACGCCAGGACCGTCAGCGACGTCATCGACGTGCTCAAGGACTCGCACGGGCTGGAGCACCTCGGCGCCACCAGCCTGGTGATGGGGCTGCTGGAGTCAGGCCGCATCCACCTCGTCGCGGAGGGACCGGAGGGCTCCTTCGTCCCCGGCACCCGCTTCACCCGGGTCGACGAGCAGTACCCGATGAGCGAGGTCATCCGCACCCTGGTGCCCCGGTTCATCGAGTCCAAGGAGGACTTCGCCGGCTCCTACCCCCGGCTCTGGCCGCACATCAGCGGACTCGGCATCACCTCGGCGGCCTACATGCCGCTGATCGCCCAGGCCCGGCCGATCGGCGCGCTCGGTCTGCTCTACCGGGAGAAGACCGGCTTCACCACCGAGGAGCGGAATCTGCTCGTGGCGCTGAGCAGCAGCATCGCGCAGAGCCTGCAGCGGGCCATGCTCTTCGAGCAGGAGCACGACCTGGCCGAGGGACTCCAGCAGGCCATGCTGCCCCGCCGTATCCCCTCCGTCCCCGGGGCGAGGATCGCGGTGCGCTACCGCTCGGCCCGCCTCGGCCGGGACATCGGCGGCGACTGGTACGACGTCATCCCGCTGCCCGGCGGCCGGGTCGGCGCGATCATCGGCGACGTCCAGGGCCACGACACCCACGCCGCCGCGGTCATGGGCCAGTTGCGGATCGTGCTGCGCGCGTACGCGGCCGAAGGGCACACCCCCGCGACCGTGATGGCCCGCGCCTCGGTCTTCCTCCACGAGCTCGACACCGACCGCTTCGCGACCTGCATCTACGCGGAGGCCGACCTCACCACCGGAGTCGTGCAGATGGTCCGCGCGGGCCATGTCGACCCGCTGCTCCTCGACTCCGGCGGCGAGGCCCGCCGGATCTCGGTGGAGGGCGGGCTGCCGCTCGGGCTGTCCGCCGAGTTCGGCCGGCTCGAGTACCCCGTCGCCACCGTGGAACTCGACCCCGGGCAGACCCTGTTGCTCTACACCGACGGGCTCGTCGAGCAGCCGGGTGCCGACCTCGACGACGGCATGCGGCAGCTCACCACCATGATCCGGGGCGGTTCCAAGAACCTCCAGATGCTCGCGGACCAGCTCTGCGAGGAGGTCGGCGAGCGGGGCGGCGACGACGACGTCGCCCTGCTGCTGCTCCAGCGCCGCGGCGCGTACGCCCCGCACGCCGGGGGGCGGTTGCAGCAGCACGTCGCCCAGAACGACCCCGAGGCGCTCAGCTCCGCCCGGCACATGATCCGGGCCGCCGTGCGGGCCTGGGGCGCCGCGGACCGGTCGGACGAGATCGAGCTGGCCGCGGACGAGCTGATCACCAATGCCCTGATGCACACCGACGGCGGGGCGATCGTGACCGTACGCGTGCTGACGGGCACCGAACGACGGCTGCGGGCCGAGGTCGAGGACTCCTCCAGCGCCCTGCCCAGGCGGCGGGAGGCCGGGGACGCCGGGGTCTCCGGCCGGGGGCTGATGCTGGTGGACCGGCTGGCGGACGTCTGGGGCGTGGAGTCGCGCGGCACCGGCAAGTGCGTGTGGTGCGAGTTCACCGTCCCGGACCGGTCGGCAACCTGAAGACTACCTGACGGTAACCGTATGTAACGTGATTGTACTTGACCGTAACCGACCGCAGGCGATTGACTGCTGATTCCTGTGTTCCGGCCCTCCTAGGACATGAGGACCCCCTTGAGCACCAAGCTGCTGGCACCCCTGGATCTGGCCTTCTGGCACCTCGAGTCCGCCGACCACCCGATGCACCTCGGCGCGCTCGCGTACTTCGCCCCGCCCGAGTCCGGGGACGCCGGTACCGGCACGTCCGGCAGCGAGGAGATCCTCGCCCTGCTGGCGGCCCGCGCCTCGGCGATTCCCCGGCTGCGCATGCGCGTCCGCGACGTGCTGCTGCCCGTGGGCGGTGCCGCCTGGACCGCGGACAAGGACTTCGACGTACGGCGTCATCTGCGCCGGATCAGGCTGCCGGCGGGTGACTTCGCGGCGTCCGCGGCCACCCTCGCCGGGGAGCTGATGGAACGCCCGCTCGAACGGGGGCTGCCGCCCTGGGAGATGTACCTGCTCACCGGAGGCCCGGGAGACCCGTTCGCCGTCCTGGTCAAGCTGCATCACGCCCTCGCCGACGGCATGCGGGCCGTCGCCATCGGGGCCGGGATCTTCGACGAGATCGCCGGGCCGCTCGCCGCACGCGCCTGCAGGCACGGCCGCCGGGCCGGCCGGAGCCCCGCGGCCGTACCGCCCCGCTCCTGGCTGCCCGGTCCCTGGCAGGTCGCCGGGATGGCCCGCGGCCGCATCGAGGAGCTGGGCCGGGCCGTCGGCGTCGGCGCCTCCCTGGTGGGCGCCTCGCTCGCCCGGGCCGGCCGGCTCGACCCGCGAGGCAGCGCGGCGCTCAGCGCCAGCTCCAGCGGCACCCGCAGGCTCGCCACATCGGTGCTCGACCTCGACGACGTCCACGAGGTCCGCAGGGTCGCCGGCGGCACCGCGAACGACGTCCTCCTCGCCACCGTCGCCGGGGCGCTGCGCCGCTGGATGGCCGAGCGGGGCGACGCCCTGCCGGCCGCCGACCCCTGCGCCCTCGTCCCGGTGTCGAGGCGCCGCCCCGGCGGCCCGCCCGGCTCCGCGAACAAGCTGTCCGCGTATCTGCTCGACCTCCCCGTCACCGAACCCGACCCCTGGGCCCGGCTGTACGCGGTCCGCGCCGGCATGGACCGGAACAAGTCGGCCGGGCCGCTGCGCGGCGCGGGTGCGGTCGCCGTGCTCGCCGACCAGCTTCCGCCGCTCGCCCACCGGTTCGGGGCGCCCCTCGCCGGGAACGCCGCCCGGATGCTGTTCGACCTGCTCGCGACCAGCGTGCCGCTGCCCCGCTCCGCACTGTCGCTCGGCGGCTGCCCGCTGCGTGCGATCTACCCGATGGCGCCGCTCGCCCGCGGCCAGTCCCTCGCCGTGGCGATGTCGACGTACGGCGGCCGGGTGCACTTCGGGCTGGTCGCCGACGGCAAGGCGCTGCCCGACGTGGACCGGCTGGCCCGCGCGGTCGAGGAGGAGCTGGCGGCGCTGCTCGAGCTGGTCCGCTAGCGTCCCGCGCCGGAGGCTGGGCTCTGCCGGTGGTTCGCCGGTCGCCGGTGGAGCGACCGGCGACCGGAACACGGCGCCCGGAACGCGGCGCCGGGAACCACCGCCGGGATCTCGCCGGCCCGACCGGCCCGACCGGCCCGGCGCGACTGATCGGACCCGGGGCGACCGGCCGACCGGCCCGACCGGTGCGACCTCCCCGGCGCGCCCGGCGGACCCGAACCGCACCCGTGCGGGACCGGAGCCGGGCCTGCGCGGACGGGTCCGGTGCGGCAGGCTGGAGCCATGCCGGAACTGCCCGAGGTGGAAGCGCTCAAGGACTTCCTCGACGAGAACCTCGTCGGCAAGGAGATCGCCCGGGTGATGCCGGTGGCGATCAGTGTGCTCAAGACGTACGACCCCCCGCTCGGCGCCCTCGACGGCAGCGAGGTGGTCTCCGTGCGGCGGCACGGCAAGTTCCTGGACGTCGGCACCGGCGGCGGACTGCACCTCGTCTTCCACCTGGCCCGGGCGGGCTGGCTGCAGTGGAGGGACGTCCTGCCGTCCGGGGTGCCCCGTCCGGGCAAGGGACCGCTGGCGCTGCGCGCCGCCCTCACCGGCGGGGACGGCTTCGACCTGACCGAGGCGGGCACCACGAAACGGCTCGCCGTCCACCTGGTGCGCGACCCGGCCGAGATCCCCGGCGTCGCCCGGCTCGGACCCGACCCGCTCGCCGACGACTTCGACCGCGACTCCCTCGCCGCGCTCCTCGCGGGGGAGCGGAGGCAGATCAAGGGCGCACTGCGCGACCAGGGCCTCATCGCCGGAATCGGCAACGCCTACAGCGACGAGATCCTGCACGCCGCGAGGATGTCACCGTACAAACTCGCCTCGAAGCTCGGCGCGGACGAGATCACCGGGCTGTACGAGGCGATCCGCACCACGCTCGAGGACGCCGTCGAGCGCTCGCGGGGGCTGGCCGCCGGCCGGCTGAAGGCCGAGAAGAAGAGCGGGCTGAGGGTGCACGGCCGCACCGGCGAGCCCTGCCCGGTCTGCGGCGACACCATCCGCGAGGTGTCGTTCCACGACTCGTCCCTGCAGTACTGCCCGACGTGCCAGACGGGCGGCAGGCCGCTCGCGGACCGGAGGCTGTCGAGGCTGCTCAAGTGACGGTACGCGGGCGCAGGGCGCTTCCGTCCGGAGCCGACGCCCGGCGGTCGAGCGACACGAGGTGCTCGCCGCTCTCGGTACGGACCTCGAAGTGGCCGATCTCGTCCCGCTGCAGGGCCGTCCCCACCTCCATGTCCAGCTCGTCCTGCGTCCCCGGGGTGCCCGTGCCGTACCCGCCGGGGGGTACCGACCAGCTGGTGACGGGGTACTCCCTGCCGTCCCTGCCGACCGCGACCAGCCGGCAGGTCCTGGGCCCCGGCAGCTTCGCCATGCGCAGGGCCACGGCGGTGCCCCAGCCCTTGGAACGCAGATCGACCGCGCCGTACACGCCGGTGGCGCCGTCCGTGGCCGCGATCCGCTCGTCGGGGCCGCCCTCGGCCGGACCCGCCTTCCCCGGGAGCAGGCTCACCGCCATCGCGGGCAGTGTCACGACCAGCGCGGCCGCCGCGGCCACCAGTCGCAGCCGCCGGCGCGAACCGCGCCTGCGCCGGGCCGCGACCTCGTGGAGAAGGCGCTCCAGCAGGCGCGGAGCCGGAGGCTCGTCGGGACGGCCGGGCCCGGCGAGAGCACCCAGCGCCGACGCGACCGGGGCGAAGTCGGAGAGCCGCAGGGCGCAGAGGCCGCATTCCGACAGATGCTCCTCGAAGCGGAAGGCGTCCGCGGGGTCGAGGACGCCCAGCGCGTAGGCGGCCACGGCCCGGTGCTGCTCCCGCAGATTCATGGACCAATCCTTCGGCTCGGCGGCTACGAACGGTCCATACGCGTCGTACGCACCGTGGGTGTCGTCCCTGAATACGCAGCGGAGCCGTGGCGTGCTCAGCGTCGGAAGGGGAAAGTGCGACCGGAGATGCGGTGGTGCGGGCCGTGGCGCGGAGTTGTGGAGAAGCCCGGCAGAATGAGTGGGTGAACGGTGGAAACTCGGGCTTCCGTATGACCGGGCGCCCCGCGGGCAGTCCTCATGTGGAGCCGCTGCTCGGTGCGTATGTGCTCGGTGTACTCGTCCCCGAGGAGGAGGCCCGGGTGGCCGGTCACCTCACCCACTGCGGCCGCTGCCGCGCCGTGTACCTCGGCATGGCGGACGCCCAGGCGCTGCGGGCGGCGTGCGCCGAGGAGGACGCGATCGGCGGCGGGGCGATCGGGACGAACGGGACGGACTGGTACGGCGGATCCGGCGGAGTCCGTGGATCCGATGGAGTCGGTGGAGTCGGTGACGCCGACTGGTATGGCGGTGGGACCGGCCGGAATGGCGGTGGGACCGGCAGGAATGGCGGTGGGACCGGCAGGAATGGCCGTGGGACCGGCCGGAACTAGAATCCGCAGCATGCTGCGCGTACTTGCGGTAGACGACGAGAAGCCGGCCCTCGGGGAACTGCTCTACCTGCTGCGCTCCGACCCGCGGGTGCGCAGCGCGGACGGTGCCACCGACGCCACCGAGGCGCTGCGTCGCATCAGCCGGGCGCTGGACGCGGGCCCGGACGGCGAGGGCGGCGTGGACGTCGTCTTCCTCGACATCCACATGGCGGGGCTCACCGGGCTCGACATGGCCCGGCTGCTCTCGGAGTTCACCCGACCTCCGCTGATCGTGTTCGTCACGGCCCACGAGGGCTTCGCCGTGCAGGCGTTCGACCTCAAGGCCGTCGACTACGTCCTCAAGCCGGTGCGCAGGGAGCGGCTCGCCGAAGCCGTCCGCCGGGTCTGCGATCTGACCATCTCCGCACGCGGGGCCCGGCAGTCCCCCGCGGCGGCCGGGGGCGCGGCCGAGGGCGCCGGTGCCGGGTCGGGCCGGCCGGCCGCCCACCGGACCGGGCCCGTCTCCGGCCCCCTGGTCACCGGATCCACCGCTCCCGGGAGCGCGCCGGAGCAGATTCCCGTGGAACTCGGCGGCGTGACCCGCTTCGTGCCGATCGACGAGATCACCTACGTCGAGGCCCAGGGCGACTACGCACGGCTGCACACGCCCGAGGGCAGCCATCTCGTCCGCATCCCGCTCTCCACGCTCGAGGAGCGGTGGGCGTCCCGCGGCTTCGTCCGGATACACCGCAGCCACCTCGTCGCTCTGGGGCGCATCGACGAACTCCGCCTGGACGGGGGCGCCACGTCCGTCCGCGTGGGCACTGCCGAGCTCGCGGTGAGCCGCCGCCACGCCCGTCAGCTGCGGGATCTGCTGATGCGCCGGGCCCCGGGCTGACCGCCCGCAGGCTCCGGTCGAGTGGCCCCCGCCAGCCCGCCAGCCCGCCCCCGCCCCGGGCCCTGGCCCGTCGCGCCAGCCCGCCCTCGCCTCCGGGCCCGTCGCCGACGATCGTCCAGGCGTACCGCACGCCGCCCCGGCGCACCGCATGCCGCCGAGGCGAATCGACGCACCGACGACGCGGGTCCCCGCCCCGGGGCGGATCGCCGCATAGTGGAAACCACCCGGTCCCCGCGGAACCCGGTCCCGCACCACACGGCGAGTCCGCACCGCCGCGGAGGGCCGGACCCCGGAAGAGCCCCCGCCCGCCGCCCCTGCGCGACGGGGACCGCGGGGGCACGGCACCCCCGGAGTCGTGAGCGACGGGAGAGAACGATGACCGACCGACGCGTACCCCCGCAGGAGACACCGCCCGTGGAGGCGTCCATCGCCGAGGCGCACCAGGAACGTCCGGACGGCGGAATCTGGGAGCATCCAGTGATCATCCTGTCGCTGATCGTGGCGTGCAGCGTGATCTTCGCGGCCCTCTTCATCGGCTGGGCCCTCAGTCTCTGAGGGACCGCACGCGCAGCCCCGCTTCCCGGCCCGCACGCGCAGCCCCCCTCCCGGCCCGCCCGGCTGCCTGCCTCCCGGCCCGCCCGGCCGCTCGCACCGGCCGACCCGCGCCACCGGCCCCACGCCGACCTGCGCCCCCGGCCCGTGCCGGGACCGTGCCGAGAACGTGCCGCGACCACCGGCCTGTACCCCCTCACCCCACCTGCGTAGACTCCATGGACCCCTGCGGAAAGGCCGTTCGTCGCAGCGAGCGGCCCGCCCGCACGAGCCGTCGAGAGAACGCCGGGAGCGGACGCCGATGTCTGCAGGACAGCCACCCCGCCGCGAAGTCGTCACGGGAGTGCCACGCGGCGCCCGCCGCCGCCCCGGCCACGCCCCCGCACGCTCGGAGATCAGCGAGCAGACCCCCATCGGCACCGTCTACGTGCGCTCCCTGATGCGCAGCCAGCTGCGCGCCGCCCTGTACGCGCTGGGTGCGCTCGCCCTCCTCGTCGGCACGCTCCCCCTGCTCTTCGCCTTCCCCGCGGCCGTCCTCGGCTCCTTCTCCTCGCCCCAGCCGTTCGTCTGGGCGGTGCTCGGTGTCGGCGTCTACCCCCTGATGTGGCTGACCGCCCGCTGGTACGTCCGCCGGGCCGAACGCAACGAGGAGGACTTCACCGGCCTGGTCGAGGGCCGCTGAGCACGCCAGTGGGGGACGACCGGTGAACCAGACCTACGCGGTTGCCGCCGTGACCTGCGTGGTGCTGGCGACCGTCCTCATCGGCGCCCTGGGCCTGCGCATCTCCCGGACGACCTCCGACTTCTACGTCGCCTCACGCACCGTCAAACCCGGGCTGAACGCCGCCGCCATCAGCGGCGAGTACCTCTCCGCCGCATCCTTCCTCGGTATCGCGGGACTGGTGCTCCTCCAGGGCCCCGACATGCTCTGGTACCCGGTCGGCTACACCGCCGGCTATCTCGTCCTGCTCGTCCTCGTCGCCGCCCCGCTGCGCCGCTCGGGCGCGTACACCCTCTCCGACTTCGCCGAGGCACGGCTGGAGTCGCCCGCGGTACGGCGCCTCGCCAGCCTGTTCGTCGTCGGTATCGCCTGGCTCTACCTGCTGCCGCAGCTCCAAGGCGCGGGACTCACCCTGGAGATCCTCACCGGCGCGCCCGACTGGTTCGGCGGCCTCCTCGTCGCCGTCGTCGTCACGGGCGCCGTGGCCGCGGGCGGCATGCGCTCCATCACCTTCGTACAGGCGTTCCAGTACTGGCTGAAGCTCACGGCCCTGCTGGTCCCCGCACTGTTCCTGGTCGCCGCCTGGGCCGGCGACGACGCGCCACGCGCACGATTCGACGCGCCCGCCGTGCTGCGCCAGCACACCGAGGTCCGCGTCGACGACACCGTACGCATCGACCTGGACGCCCCGCTGACCGTCGCGGTGACCGGCACGGTGGACGGCATCCGCCACGAGGGGCGGCGGACCACCCTCGACCAGGGCACCCACCGTGTCGAGTCGGGCACCACGCTCACGTTCCCCCCGGGCTCGCACATACCCGAACGCGCATCCACCGGCGCCGACCCCGCCGGCTGGTCCCAGCCGCTCGCGGGCGGCCGTGACGGCTACCAGCTCTACGCCACCTACGGCCTGATCCTCGCCACCTTCCTCGGCACCATGGGCCTGCCGCACGTCGCCGTCCGCTTCTACACGAGCCCCAACGGCCGTGCGGCGCGCCGCACCACCCTCGTGGTCCTCGGCCTGATCGGCGCGTTCTACCTGCTCCCTCCGGTGTACGGGGCCCTCGGCCGGATCTACGCCCCCGAACTCGCCCTGACCGGCGACGCCGACGCCGCCGTACTCGTCCTGCCGGAACGGATGGTCGGCGGACTCACGGGCGATCTGCTCGGCGCGCTCCTCGCGGGCGGCGCGTTCGCCGCCTTCCTGTCCACCGCGTCCGGACTCACCATGTCCGTCGCCGGAGTCCTCAGCCAGGACGTCCTGCCGTCGCGCGGGGTACGGCACTTCCGGCTCGCGACCGTCCTCGCCATGGCGGTGCCGCTCGCCGTCAGCGTCGTCGCCACCAACGTGCCCGTCGCCGACGCCGTCGGACTGGCCTTCGCCGTCTCGGCGTCCTCGTTCTGCCCGCTGCTCGTCCTCGGCATCTGGTGGCGCCGGCTCACCCCGCCGGGCGCCGCCGCCGGACTGGTCACCGGCGGCGGCGCCGCGCTGACCGCCGTCATGGCGACCCGGGCGGGACTCGCCCCCGAGGGCTGGCCGCACACCCTCATGGCCTGGCCGGCCGTCTGGTCGGTGCCGCTCGGATTCCTCACCATGATCGTGGTGTCGCTGGCGACCCCCCGGCACACGCCCCCCGGCGCCGCGGCCATCCTCACCCGCCTCCATCTGCCGGAAGACCTCGCCGGCCGGCCCCCGTCCGAAGGAGCCCGGCGATGACCGGCACCGCGCTGGCCGCACTCGGCGCCGCCGCGGCGGTACTGCTCGCCGCCGGTTTCGCCCTCGGCCGCGTCACCGCCCGCCGCGCCGCGGGATCCGGACCCGACCTGGGCACCCCGGTCGAGCGGGCCACCTTCCACACCCTGCACACCGCCTCGCTCGCCGCGCCCCCGCTGCGCGCCGGGCTCACCGAGGACACCGCGCGCAAGGCCACCCGCCGGCTGCGCTCGCTGCTCGGCACCCGGGCCCTGTGTCTCACGGACCGGGAGACCGTCCTGGCCTGGGACGGCATCGGCGCCGACCACCACCAGGAGCGGGTGATGCGCCGGGTCGGCGAGGTGCTCGAGTCCGGTCGCAGCCAGAGCGTCCGCACCGGTTGCGGCGACCCGGAGTGCCCGCTCCGCTGGGCGGTGATCGCCCCGCTGACGGGGGAGGAGGGCGTGCTCGGCACGCTCGTCGCGTACGGTGCGGCGGAGTCGGCGGTTCTGGTACGGGCGGCGACCGAGGTCGCCCGCTGGGTCTCCGTCCAGCTGGAACTGGCCGAGCTCGACCGCTCCCGCACCCGGCTCATCGAGGCCGAGATCCGTGCCCTGCGGGCCCAGATCTCCCCGCACTTCATCTTCAACTCGCTCGCGGCCATCGCGTCCTTCGTCCGTACCGACCCGGAGCGGGCGCGGGAACTCCTCCTGGAGTTCGCCGACTTCACCCGCTACTCCTTCCGCCGGCACGGCGACTTCACCCATCTCGCCGACGAGTTGCGCTGCATCGAGCAGTACCTGGCCCTCGCCGGGGCCCGCTTCGGCGACCGGCTGAAGGTGACCCTCCAGATCGCGCCCGAAGTCCTCCCGGTCGCTCTGCCCTTCCTGTGCCTCCAGCCGCTCGTCGAGAACGCCGTGAAGCACGGGATGGAGGACGCGGGACGCATCTGCCGGGTCTCCCTCTCCGCCCGGGACGCGGGCTCGGAGGCGGTGGTGACCATCGAGGACGACGGTGTCGGGATGGACCCGGCCGAACTGCGGCGGATCCTCGCACGGGAGGCGGACCGCCCCACCGGCATCGGTCTCTCCAACGTCGACGAGCGGCTGCGTCAGGTGTACGGCGACGACCACGGGCTGGTCATCGAGACAGGGGTCGGAGCAGGCATGAAGATCACCGTGCGGATTCCCAAGTACCGCGCGGGCGTGCACAGTCACCCCGGCGCGGGCTGAGCCCGGAACCCGGGTGCGCGGGACGGGCCCGCGCCGGGGCTGCGAGCGGTGGCCGGCGGAAGCGGTCACCGGGGTCGGGGGCCGAGGCCGATCGTGAGGGGACGGTGGCCGCGGCGGCGCACCGCCGCTGCGCGGTCAGTACAGGTCAGTACAGGTCAGTACAGGTGGACGGCCAGATGGCCCAGCGGAAGCCCCAGCCGCCAGGCCGGGGTCCAGACCTGGGCGTTCTCGCAGGCGGCCGGGTCCACCGGAAGGGCCGGGTGCCAGGGGTCGGCGTCGTCCCCGAGGTCGGCGGCGAGCAGCTCGGTCCGCTCCAGCCAGCCCCACGAAGCCCGCGCCAGTTCGAGATCCGGGTCGGTCCCGGGGAGGTCGACCGACTCCCGCTCGGCCATCCGGTCGCGTACCCACTCCTGCCAGGGGTGCCCGTACGCCGTGACGGACAGCCACTCGTCCAGCCGGGACGCCGTGAGCACGCTGGCCGGGCAGTCCTCGGCGCCGCACAGGTAGACCGTCAGCGCCAGTGTCTCCCGGCCGGCTCTGTACTCCAGCGAACCCGGCTCCACCAGACCGCCGGTGCGCAGCACCTGGTCGGCCAGGAACTCGGCGCACAGCCAGGCCATCGGAACCGCCAGACCGCCTCCGCTGGTGCCGTTCGTACTCTCGGGCCGCACTCACTCCACCTTCTCCCCGGACGTGTTCGGGCATGGGTCTCGACGACGAGCCTCCACCCCAAGACACGCGTCACGGCTCCTCTTTACTCAACTTGGGCGGGCGGTTTCGAATCCGGTCGGGCCGAGCGCGTGGCACCAGGGAGAACAGATGTCCCGTGAGGATGCGGGGACGGAAGTTTCTCGCCCGCGCGCGGTCGCCTCCCCGTCCCGCCCGCGGCTGGTCGCCCTCTCGTCCCGCGGCTGGTCGCCTTCCGGTCCCGCCCGTGGCCGGTCGCCCTCCCGTCCCGCAGCGCGCACCGTCGGTGCCGCACGCCTCAGGCCGCCGAGGGGAGCGGCCTCCCGCTGTAGCCGGGCAGACTCCGGGCCATGGCACGCAGCGCGTGGTACGAGCGGGACTTCACGGTGCCCTGCGGAATGCCGAGAGCCCTCGCGGCCTCGGCCACACTGCGGCCCTGGAAGTAGATCTGCACCAGCACGGCACGGTGCTCCGGGCTCAGCGACCTGACCGCGGCCCGCACGTCGACCGCGGCGACCGCGCGATCCGTCACGTCGGAAGGGTCCGGCGTCGCGGACAGGACACCGTCCGCGATCTCCGCCGGCCGCGCGAGCCGCGACCGGCGCGCATCGATCGCCAGCCGGCGGCCGACGGTGAAGAGCCAGGGCCGCATCGACTCGTAGGGCGCGTCGAACGCCTCCGGGTGCTGCCAGGCCCTCAGCAGGGTCTCCTGCAGCAGGTCCTCCGCGCGTTGCCGGTCCCCGTAGGTCAGGCCGACGAGAAAGCTCAGCAGGGCGGGACCGTGTTCGCGCTGCAGCTCCGCCAGGGCCCGCTCGTCGGTCGTCGCCGTCGCCGTCGCCATCGTCGGCTCCCTTCCCGCAGGGTCTTCCGAGAGTTCGGTGCTCGGAGAGCTCGGTGCTCCGAGCATTCGGTGGTGTGTGCCTCGTGGCGTATACGAACGCATCGGCGGGCGGAGGGACAGGCGCCACACAAGGGTGTGCGACGAGCGGTCGCACAAAGCGGCGAATGGTGCGCCGAACGGTTGACCGGACCCGGCCACTGCCATCGTTACCGGTCCAGCGGGCGCCCCTGTGGATCTCGGGCCCCCGCCCCGTGGTCCGCACGCCCGTACCCCCCGCGCCCCGGGTCCGGCGCCGCGGGCCCCACATCCCGGCCCCCGAGCCCCGCCCGACAGGCGGCCCGGCGGCGGCCTCCCTAGAGTGCGGAACATGAGCATCAGCGTGGCGGAGCGTGGGACCGGCGCCCGGAGCGGTCTCGCGGCCAGGGTGCCGGGCGCCTTCGCGATGTTCTTCGCCCTGCTCGGGGTGTACTGCGCGGTGATCGCGCTCATCGCCCCCCTGCGCAGACTGCTGAGCCCGGTCTCCGCGTTCCTCGACCTGGTCGCCGTGCCCGTCAGCGCCAACCTGGCCTATGCCGTCTTCCTGCTGCTGCTGGCGGCGGCGATCGGTGCGCGCAAGAAGGCCGCGTGGTGGCTCGTCGTCGCCTATCTCGCCCTGCTCGTCCTCACCGACGTCCTCACCCTGGCCCTGCTGCGGGACTGGTCCTGGATCCCCAACCTCGTCCTGTGCCTGATCGCCCTCGGGGTGCTCTTCGCCGCCCGTGGCGAGTTCTACGCGCTGACCCGCCGCGGCGCCCTGCGGCACGCCCTGCTCGTGCTCGTCCTCGGGATCGTGCTGGCCGTCCTTGTCGGCTGGGCGCTCGTGGAGCTGTTCCCCAACGACCTCCCGCAGGGGCAGCGGCTGGTGTGGGCCGCCAACCGGGTGCTCGGCGGGCTCGTCTCCAACGCCCAGTTCGACGGGACCCCGCCCCGCGCCCTCTTCTTCCTCCTCGGCCTGTTCGGTGCGCTCGCGCTGCTGAACTCCGCCCGTACCCTGTTCCGCTCCCAGCGGATGGAGGCCGCCCTGCACGGCGACGAGGAGCCCCGGATCAGGGCCCTGCTCGGCGCCTACGGCTCCCAGGACTCGCTCGGCTACTTCGCCACCCGCCGCGACAAGGCCGTCGTGTTCTCGCCCAACGGCAAGGCCGCCGTCACCTACCGCGTCGAGGCAGGCGTGGCCCTCGCCAGCGGAGACCCCGTCGGGGACACGGAGGCGTGGACCCCCGCCATCGAGACCTGGCTGGACGTCGCCCGCCGCTACGCCTGGGCGCCCGCCGTGATGGGCGCCTCCGAGGACGGCGCCCGTGCCTACGCCCGCTCCGGGCTCGGCGCCATCCAGCTCGGTGACGAGGCGATCCTGCACGTCGACCGCTTCGACCTGAACGGCCGGGACATGCGCGTCACCCGGCAGGCCGTCGGCCGGGTCCGCAGACTCGGGGCGACCACCCGTATCCGCCGCCACTCCGCCCTCGGCGCCGAGGAGATGAAACAGATCATCGACCGCGCCGACGCCTGGCGGGACACCGAGACCGAGCGCGGCTTCTCCATGGCCCTGGACCGGCTCGGCGACCCCGGGGACGGCGACTGCCTGCTCGTCGAGGCCCTCGACGCCGACGGGGACCTCATCGCCCTGCTCTCCTTCGTGCCCTGGGGACGCGACGGGATCTCGCTCGACGTGATGCGCCGGGACCGCGACCACGCGCCCAACGGGATCATGGAGTTCATGGTCGCCGAGCTGTGCGCGGAGGCCCCGCAACTCGGTGTGCGCCGGATCTCCCTCAACTTCGCCGTCTTCCGGTCCGTGTTCGAGGAGGGCGCCAGGATCGGCGCGGGGCCGGTCCTCCGGCTCTGGCGCAGGCTGCTGCTGTTCTTCTCCAGGTGGTGGCAGCTGGAGGCGCTGTACCGCTCCAACGTCAAGTACCAGCCCGTGTGGTACCCGCGCTTCCTCTGCTACGGGGACGCCGGCGCGCTCGCCCGCATCGGCCTCGCCTCCGCGATCGCCGAGGGCTTCGTCTCCGTGCCCCGGTTGCGCAAGCGCTGGGGCAACGGCCGGCCGCGCGGGGACGTCGCCGGACCGGTCGCGGGCACCAAGGAACTCCCGCCGCTCGACACGCTCGAACTCGCCGGGCCCGACAGCGTACGGCCCATGGGGGAGCGCCGGCTGCCGGAGCAGGTGCGCATCCGCCACCGCAAACTCGAACGGTTGCGCGAGCAGGGTGTCGACCCGTACCCGGTGGGCGTCGCCGCGCGTACCGGCCCGCTCGCCGCCGTACGCGCCGCCCACCCGGACCTGCCGGCCGGCGCCCGCACGGGTGAACGGGCCACGGTCGCCGGACGGGTCATGGCCGTACGCGACTTCGGCGGGGTCGTCTTCGCCGTGCTCCGCGACTGGTCCGGCGACCTCCAGATCGCCTTGACCCGCGACGGTTCCGGCCCCGAGGTGCTCTCCGCCTTCTCCGCGGACGTCGACCTCGGCGACCACGTCACCGCCACCGGCGAGATCGGTGCCAGTGACCGGGGCGAACTCAGCGTCTTCGCCGACGCCTGGCAGCTCACCGCCAAGTGCCTGCGCCCCCTGCCCGACAAGCGCCGCGGGCTGGCCGACCCCGAGGCACGGGTGCGCCGCCGCTATCTCGACCTGGTCACCAGCCCCGACGCCCGCAGCGTCGTCCGGGCCCGCTCCACCGCGGTCCAGGCCCTGCGGCAGGGGCTGCTCGACCGCGGCTACCTCGAGGTCGAGACCCCGATGCTCCAGCAGATCCACGGCGGCGCCAACGCCCGCCCGTTCACCACGCACATCAACGCCTACGACATGGACCTGTACCTGCGGATCGCGCCGGAGCTGTTCCTCAAGAGGCTGTGCGTGGGCGGCATGGAGAAGGTCTTCGAGATGGGCCGCACCTTCCGCAACGAGGGTGTGTCGTACAAGCACAACCCCGAGTTCACGATGCTGGAGGCGTACCAGGCGTTCGCCGACTACGACGTGATGCTGGACCTGGCGCGCGAGCTCATCCAGGGCGCGGCCGTCGCCGCGTTCGGCGCCCCCGTCGCCCACCGGAAGGGCCCCGACGGCACGCTCGCCGTCCACGACATCTCCGGCGCCTGGCCCGTCAAGACCCTGTACGGAGCGGTGTCCGAGGCGCTCGGCGAGGAGGTCGACGCCGACACCGGCGAGGAGCGGCTGAGAAGCCTCTGCGACCTCGCGGGAGTGCCGCACGGCCCCGACGACACCCGCGGCGACGTGGTCCTGGAGATGTACGAACGGCTGGTCGAGGAGAAGACCCTGCTGCCCACCTTCTACAAGGACTTCCCGACCGACGTGTCTCCGCTGACCCGCCAGCACCGCCGTGACCCGCGCCTCGCCGAGCGCTGGGACCTCGTCGCCTTCGGTACCGAACTGGGCACGGCATACTCCGAGTTGACCGACCCCGTCGAGCAGCGTCGCCGGCTCACCGCCCAGTCACTGCTCGCGGCCGGCGGGGACCCCGAGGCGATGGAGCTCGACGAGGACTTCCTCGACGCCCTGGAGTACGCCATGCCGCCGACCGGAGGGCTCGGCATCGGCGTGGACCGGCTGGTGATGTTCCTGACCGGCCTGACCATCCGCGAGACCCTGCCGTTCCCGCTGGTGCGCCGCCACTGACGCGGCGGGACGGAGCGCCGCCCGCGTCCGGGAACGCCGGGAACGCCGTCCGGGAACGCCGGCGACACCGGCAGCACCGAGCAGCAGCCCGCGTCCGGGAGGGCCGGGGCCCGGGAGCAGACCCGGGGCGCGGCAGGCCCGGGAGCGCCGCAGGCTCGGCCCGGCGGGTGGAGGAGGTGGCCGGGGCCCGGCGTCAGCGCGTGGCGACCATACGGGCGAAGACGACGACGTTCCCGTCGTAGCCGGTGCCGCGCGAGTAGCCGCCGCCGCAGGTGATCACGCGCAGCTCGGGCGTGCCGGTGTCGCCGTAGACCCGGGCGCCGGGGAAGTTGTTCTTGGAGAACACCTCGACGCCGTACACCTCGAAGACCGCCACACGGCCGTCGTAGCGGGTCACCTCCACGTGCTGGCCCTTCTGCATCGAGCCGAGCCCGTAGAACACGGCGGGCCCGCCCGCGTTGTCGACATGGCCGACGACCACGGCGGTGCCCTGCTGGCCGGGGGCGATGCCGTTCTGGTACCAGCCGGCGAGATTGGTGTCCTGCGCCGGTGGGGCCTCGATCCAGCCGTTGGCGTCGAGCCCCACGTCGACGATGGGCGCGTCCACGCCGACGGCCCGAATGGCGATCCGCGACGCCGGGGCGTACGGCAGCGGCTCGACGGTACCGGGCAGGGGAACGGAGTCCTGGTTGGCGCGCACGTCGTCCAGCGACGCCGCCACAGCGGGCTGGGGCGGCCCCATGCCGACGTCGACCCCGTTCCGCACCAGGGCGAGTCCTGTGAGCATGACAAGGGCCAGGACGCCCCAAGGGGAGCGTCTCCTCGAATCCGACCCCGTGAACTCCTGCCGGCGCATGGCTCTCCCATCTCATCGTCTGCCCGCACGCTAAGCAGATGAGCTGGAGGGCGCGACCTGGGAGGGGCGAACGGGTGGTACGGCCACTCGGGGTGACCCATATGAGTAGACAGTCCGGCAAAACCTCTGACAGTCCGTGACCTGCGACTCCGTCAGGTTCGGGCTGCTCCTCCCGGCGTGTCGCTCACCGGGGTGGACGAGTCCCGAAATGCGACGGGTGTGCAACCCGGTGAGGGTTCGTCATGGAGGGCGTTCTCGTCGAAATCTCCGGAGCACCGTTCCGGGGCGCACCTCCGATGGAGGTTCAACCATGCGTGCTTCACGCGCTGTCGCGGTGGCGATCACCGCGTGTGCGGCCATGGGCGCCACTTCTCCCGTGGTCGCCGCCACTTCCACCGGGGGTGGCCACGGCCCGGGCAATGTCCGTCTCTCCCCGTCCGAGGTCCACCAGGGCTCGACGCTGACCATCCTCGTCGACGGCTGCCACCGCGGCGGCACGGTGTCGTCCAACGCCTTCCCCGCCGCCAACCTGAGCTTCGGCTACGGGGGGTACTACGGCCCGAGCGGCAAGCGGGCGGGTGAAGAGGTCAACCCGGACCCGAACGGCAACGGCAACGCCAACGGCAACGGTCAGGACCAGGGCGGGGGCGGGAACGCCTTCGGTCAGGACCAGAACGGCAACGGCAACGGCAACGGGAACGGGAACGGGAACGGGAACGGCAACGGGAACGGTCAGGACCAGGGCGGCAACGGCAACGGCCGCAACGATCAGGGTGGCAACGACAACCGCCGTGACCAGGGTGGGAACAACAACGGCCGGGGCAACAACGACGGCCGCAACGATCAGGGTGGCAACGACAACCGCCGTGACCAGGGTGGGAACAACAACGGCCGGGGCAACAACGACGGCCGCAACGATCAGGGTGGCAACGACAACCGTCGCGACCAGGGCGGCAACAACAACGGCCGCGGCAACGACGGCCGCAACGACAACAACCGTCGCGACCAGGGCGGTCACCACGACAACCGGCGCAACGACCGCGGCGGCTTCAACGACTTCCGGGGCGGTCAGGGTGTCGCCGTCGCCACCGCCCGCATCTTCGACCGTGCGACCCCGGGCCAGTACAACCTGGCCATCCGGTGCCACGACAGCAACCGGATCGCGACCCGGACCTTCATCGTGCTCTCGGGCCGCGGTGCCCAGGGTGGTCTCGGTGGTTCGCAGGGTCCCTCCAGCACCGAGATGGCCGTGGGCGGCGGTCTTGTCGCCACGGCGGCCGTCGGTGGTGCCGTCTACCTCCTCCGGCGCCGCCGCGGCATCAGCGGCGGAGAGGCCTGACCGGCCCGATCGGTCCGGTCGGGCCCGACCGGACCGGGCCTGCCGGCCTGCCGGTCGGGCCGGTCAACCGCGCCAACGCCCGTCGCCCCGAGTCCTGATCAAGGAACCGGGGCGACGGGCGTTGGCGGTTGTGGAACGGTCGAACGGGACGGGCCGGCAACGAGATCGCCGGCACCAACAGGACCGGCACCAACAAGGCCGGCACCAAAGAGATCGCCGCCGGCGACGATGCGCCGGCGGCGAGAGGGAGCGTCAGTGCAGCCGGCTGCCCGAGCGCCGGCGCACCACGTAGACGACGCCACCGGAAGCCGCCAGGACGAGCCCGACACCTGCCGTGATCTCCACGGCGTTCATGCCGCCGATGCTGCCGCCCAGGCCGCCCTTGACGCCCTGGGGCTGGGGCCGGGGAGCGGCCGTGCTGGTGGATCGGGTGGTCGGCGTCGCCGCGCCACCGCCGGAGATCGTGAGATCCGTGGTGCCGGTCTGGTTGTTGCAGGTGAACTGGACCGAGTACACGGCGCCGCGCCGTGCGTCCAGGTCGACCCTCGCCGTGGCGGTCTGGCGCGGCGGGATCGTCACGGTGTCGAACACGCCGGACGAGGCCGTGGCCGTGGTGCCGCAGCCGGACACGCCCAGCGTCACCGTGCCGCCCGGTGCGACGGTCGAGGGGGTGACGGCGAACGAGAACGGCTGCTTGCGGACGCTGCCGCCGGCGCCGTCGGCGGTGTCCGCCGCCGCGGTGGGAAGGGTCAGAGCGAGGGCGGCCGCTCCCATGAGAGCGGCGGACGCGACGGGTATCGCGCGCATGGCTATCCTCCGGGTCCCCGAGGAGCAGTTGCGGAAGGGTTTCCACAAGGGCAGGGAATGCACCTCGATGACCGAAACGCTAGAAGTGCCCCTTCGCCCCCGCGATCTCAGGCGGACGAATGGGGCATGCTTGTCCCCCGGGTGGCGCACCGGGGGGTTGCCCCGCTTGCGCCACCCGAGGTGCCGTGATCAGCCGAGGGTGTGCGGGAAGAGCGCCGTGAACGCTCCGGGAGCGGCCGACGGGCCCCTGCCGAACGGCGCGTCGAAGTCCCAGATCAGGAAGAGCAGGAACGCGATCAGCGCGCTGAAGAGACCGGCCAGCAGCAACTCCCGGAACGTCCGGCGGATCTGCAGGGTGAAGATCAGGCCGACGGTGACCACCGCGCCCGCCACCAGGCCGAACCACACCACGCCGGGCATCGTGGCCTCGGCGCCCTGCCCCCGGGAGCCACGGGCGTCGTCGGCCGCCGCCACCTGGTCGACGAGCGGCTGGTACGCCTGGCCCTCGTGGTCGTTCCTCGGCACGTAGTCCGTCACGTCCCTGCGCACCTGCTCCAGCAGCCGTGTGCCCTTCGCGGTCAGCTCGCCCTTCTCGACCATATGGGGCCACTCGACGTGCACGACGTGCGAGACATAGGCGTCGACGCTGTCCCGGATGCGTTCGCGCGCCTCCGCGGGGTAGACCTCGGCGCGCGCGCTCACCTCGTGCAGTGCCTGGGCCTCGTGACGTACCGAGTCCTCCGCCGCGCCGCGCGCCTCCCAGACGCCCGCGATGGCCAGGCCGAGCACGATCGCGTAGACGACGCCGATCATCATTGTCATGTACTCGATGACGTCAGGCGTCTGCGAGGGGTCGTCGTCCTCGCCGACCCGTCGATGGTTGATGACGGTGATGGCGAGGACGACCGCGCACGCCGCGGCCATGGCGAGGGACAGTACGACCCACTCCGACAAGTGAACCTCCGGGAACTAGCGGGATCGGGGACGAAGGAACGCCGCCGCGAGCACGGCGGGTGCGGTGACCAGCAGCGTGAGGGAGACCAGCGAGGGGCCGCCCCGCGGTTCCTCGCGCTGGGGTCTGCGGTAGTGGGGGAGGGCGACCGGGGTGGGCCGCGGCGGTGCCGGTCGGGCCTTCGCCGGCGGCGCCGGTCGTGGCGGTGGTGGTGGCGGTGGTGGTGGCGGAGCCTGTTCGATCCGGGGCGGGGCGGGAGGCGGGGGAGGGGGCGGAGGTGGTGGTTCGGGCGGCGGTGGTGGCGGTGGTGGCGGCGGGGGAGGTGGTGGCGGCGGTGCGGGGGGTGGTGGTGGCGGTTCGGGAACGGGGACCGGCCCCGCCGTGCAGTGGACGCCGCCGGCGATGGCGACCGCGGAGCCCGGCCCGTTCGGCCCACCGGGGCCGATCGAGGCGTACGAGCAGGAGTCGGCGGCGGCGGGCAGCGGTGCCGTCAGCAGCCAGGTGAGTGCGGCGGCCGACAGCAGCCGCGCGACGATCGATCCGTACACGCCGGTGAGCCTGATCCACGACCGGCCCGGACACGCCCGGACGGGAGGCGATTCGCCTGATGGAGGGGTTGTCCGAGAATCGGGTTTGAGGCGCCGTGAAGATTTTCTCCGCAGGCCGTTGAACACTCCCCGCCTCCCCGCGCGTACCTAGGGCCGTGAACGGCGCACCAAGGCGCCACAACGGACACCGGGCTACGGGAGTTGACATGAAGACCTGGCGGAACGCCTCGCTCGCGGTGACCGCGGCGGCCGTACTCGCGCTGACGACGGCGTGCGGTCAGGAGACGGGGACGCAGCCGAACGGCCAGGCCGTCGGAGCCGTCAACCCTGCCGGGCAGCCGGCCGCCAACAGCGGCTACGGATCGGGTTACGGCGGTGGTGCCGCGGGCGCCGGTGCGGCGGACGCCAAGCCCAGGACGGCGGGCCAGCTCGCCGTGTGGGAGAGCAAGAAGCTCGGCGAGGTGCTCACCGACGGCGAGGGGATGACCCTGTACCGCTTCGACAAGGACTCCGTCGACCCGGTGACGTCGAACTGCAACGGCGACTGCGCGCAGGCCTGGCCGGTGGTGGCCGCGGGCGACGTGACTCCCGCTCCCGGCACCGACGCCTCGCTGATCGGCTCGGTCACCCGTGCCGATGGCACCAAGCAGCTCACCGTCGGCGGCTGGCCGATGTACCGCTACGCCAAGGACGCCAAGCCCGGCGACGCCAACGGCCAGGGTGTCGGCGGCACCTGGTTCGCCTCGGCGCCCGACGGCAAGAAGGCCGCGCTCGGCGGGGGCGGCGGCGAGGAGTCCGGTGGCGAGGAGTCCGCGGAGGACGCGGGCGGGGAGCCGGCGGACCTCGCGGGCCTTTCCGTTCGCAAGGACCCGAAGCTCGGCGAGATCGTCGTGGACAAGAACGGAATGACCGCCTACGCCTTCACCAAGGACTCCGCCTGGCCGATGAAGACCGCCTGCACGGGTGCGTGCCTGGAGAAGTGGCCGGTCATCGCCCCGGTGAACGTGAACGACACCGCCGGCATTCTGAAGAAGGGCTTTGTGACCTTCGACCGGCCCGACGGAATCAAGCAGCAGACCATCGACTGCCAGCCGATCTACACGTTCGCGGGCGACAAGAAGCCCGGTGACACCAACGGGCAGGGAGTGGGCGGCACCTGGTTCGCCGTGTCGCCCCAGGGCAAGCCGGTCGGGGCGCCCGGTTAAGTCCCCACGCCGCGCCCCGGCCACCGGCCCGCCGCCACGCCCCCCGCGTGCGGCGGGCCGGCTGTTTGCGGTGGTTCATACCAGCACGTGCCGGTGGCGTGTGACCAAGAACGGACCGTTAATTTCCGTTTCTGCTCGCTCTCTTGGCGGGCGATCAGTAGCCTCGGCTCGAACACCTGCCATGAGAATGGCGGTTTACCCGTGGCGACTTGTTGGAGACATCAATGGAGCGTCCCGCCTGGGCCCCGCCCGGCATCGACATCTCGGTGCCGAGCGTGTCCCGCATTTACGACTACTACCTGGGCGGCTCGCACAACTTCGAGGTCGATCGTGAAGCCGCCCGGAAGGCCATGCAGTTCATGCCGGGCCTGCCCAAGATCATGCAGGCGAACCGGGCCTTCATGCGCCGTGCCGTACGCTACGCCGTGAGCGAGGGCGTCAGCCAGTTCCTGGACGTGGGCTCCGGCATACCGACGTTCGGCAACACCCACGAGATCGCGCAGAAGGCCGACCCCGGGGCGCGGGTCGTGTACGTCGACCACGACCCGGTCGCCGTCGCCCACAGCCGGGCCGTGCTGGAGGGCAACGACGGAGCCGGGATCGTCCAGGCGGACCTGCGCAAGCCGGCGGACATCCTCGCCGACGGCGAGACCACCAGGCTGCTGGACCTCGAACGGCCCGTGGCCCTGCTGCTCGTCGCGGTGCTCCACTTCCTGGAGGACTCCGACGCCCCCGGGCGGTCCGTCGCCGCGCTGCGCGACGCGCTCGCGCCCGGCAGCCTGGTCGTCGTCACCCACGCCTCGTACGAGGGCATCCCGCTGCCCAGGGAGCAGGCCGGCGGCGCCGTCGGGGTCTACAAGGACATCCGCAACCCGCTGGTGATGCGCTCGCGCGAGGAGATCGCCCGGTTCTTCGACGGGTTCGAGATGGTCGAGCCCGGACTGGTGTCGATGCCGGACTGGCGGCCCGAGACCCCGGCCGCGCAGGAGGACCCATACGCGTTCTCCGGGTACGCAGGGGTGGGGCGCAAGGCGTGATGACGCCGTCGCAGGCAGCGGGCTCGGACGCGGGTGGCCCGGACGACCTGGAGGACAGACTCAGCCGGTTCGCGACCATCTGGAGCCGGGCGATCTTCCCGGTCACGGCCACGTCGCTGACCCGTCCCGAATTCGAGGAGCATCTGCTGCCGCTGGCCCGGCAGTTGAGCGAGGCGCTGCACACCCGCCCGTTCGACCCCGCGGCCGCGCAGCGGGTCGGCGGCGCACTCGTCGACGCCCACTGCACGGACCCGGACGCCCTCAGCCGTACGCTCGGCGTCGTCGACGCCTACCTGGTCCTGTACTGCGGCAGCGGCCAGGAGTCGGCCGACGACAGCCGGGCCCGCTGCGCCAGGCTGCAGCACGCGCTCGCCGCCGGATACGCCCTCGCCCTGCGCGAGCGCACCCTCACCGAGCAGGAGGCCATCGCCCGCTCGGCGCTGGCGGCACGCAGCGTGGCCATGGAGGCCCTGCACGCCACCGAGACCCGCTTCCGCGCCGTGTTCGAGGACGCCGCCATCGGCATCGGCATCGCCGACCTCGACGGCAACGTCCTGGAGGTCAACGACACGCTGACCCGGATGTTCGGCGGACTGGAGCACCATGTCCGCGGCCGCAAGGTCAACGAATGGGCGCACCCGGAGGACCGCCCGCTGACCTGGAACATGTACGAGGAACTCGTACGCGGCGAACGCGAGCACTACCGCGTCGAGAAGCCCTTCTACCGCAACGACGGCACGGTGCTCTGGACCAATCTCACCGTCTCGCTGCTGCGGGACGCCGACGGCGTGCCCCAGTACCAGCTGGCGCTCATGGAGGACACCACCGAACGGCGGCTGCTCAACCTCCGGCTGAGGTACGAGGCGACCCACGACGCGCTCACCGGGCTGCCCAACCGGACCCTGTTCTTCGAGCGGCTGGAGAAGGCGCTGGCCGCAGGTGAGGGGGCCCGATTCGGGCTCTGCTACCTCGACCTCGACGGCTTCAAGGCGATCAACGACAGCCTCGGCCACTCGGCGGGCGACCGACTCCTCGTCGAGGTCGCCGACCGGTTGCAGAGCTGCGCCACGGCGCCCGGCGAGATGGTGGCCAGGCTCGGCGGCGACGAGTTCGTGGCGCTGACCACCGGCCGTGAGACCCAGCGCGAGGCGAGCGAGCTCGCCGCCCGGATCCTCGCCGCGCTCGCCGCGCCCATCACCCTCGACGGGCGGGAGATCATCGTCCGCGGCAGCATCGGGATCGTCGAGGGGCCGGCCGGGGAACGCACCTCGGCGGAAGTGCTGCGCAGCGCGGACATCACCATGTACCGGGCCAAGTCGGCGGGCGGGAACCGCTTCGAGTTCTCCGACCCGGAGGCCGACGCCCGCGCGATCACCCGGCACGGGCTGACCACGGCGCTCCCGGCCGCCCTGGAGCGGGGCGAGTTCTTCATCGAGTACCAGCCGCTGGTGCACCTCGGCGACGGCCGGGTGCACGGGGCGGAGGCGCTGGTGCGCTGGTCGCACCCGCAGCACGGAGTCCTCGGACCGGACCACTTCATCCCGCTCGCCGAGCACACCGGGCTGATCGTGCCGCTCGGCCGCTGGGTCCTCCAGGAGGCCGTGCGGCAGGCGCGCGCCTGGCACGAGCAGGCCGAACCGGGCGGCTCCGCACCGCCGCTGCGGATCAACGTCAATCTCTCCCCGACCCAGCTGCACCACCCGGGTCTGGTCGCCGACACCGTCGACGTACTGGAGCGCTCGGGCCTCCCGCCCGGCGCGCTGTGCCTGGAGCTCACCGAGTCCGCGCTGATCGGGGCGGACGAGGACCTGCTCAAACCGCTGCGGCAACTCGCCGAGATGGGCGTCGACATCGCGCTCGACGACTTCGGCACGGGCTACTCCAACCTGGCCAATCTGCGGCGGCTCCCGGTGAGCGTGCTCAAGCTGGACCGCTCCTTCACGCAGGGCATGCAGCAGCATCCGGCGGACCCGGTCGACCGGAAGATCGTCGAGGGCATCGTCTCGCTGGCCCACAGCCTGGAGCTGGCGGTGACGGTGGAGGGCGTGGAGACCGGTGTACAGGCCGAGCAACTGCGCGAGCTGGGCTGCGACACGGCCCAGGGCTGGTACTACGCCCGGCCGGGCCCGCCGGACCGGCTGCACGCGCTGTCGCTCGCGGACGCGGTGTAGCCGGCGGCGCGTGGGTGCCGGGCCGGCGCCCCACCGGGAGACCGGCCGCCGCCCTCCGCACCAAGCCCGCGGAGGCCCAGGGCGGTTGCCGAACGGGCCTGCCAGGGGCCAGGGTGAACGGCATGGACGAGGAGCGCGGGATCACCCCGGACTGGGAAGAGCGACTCGCGGCCCTCTGGGCCGCCTTCGACGACCACGCGGCGGCCGGGCGGGAGGCGGAGTTCCGTGCCGCGGTCGACGCGCTCGTGGCCGAACTGCCCGGGGACGGCCCGGTGGGGCCCTTCGAGCGGGCCTGCGCCTTCGACTCGACGGGCCATCCCGGTGACGCGGTGGCCCTGTACCAGGACGCGCTGCGACGGGGACTCGTCGGCTACCGCGGCCGCCGCGCCAGGATCCAGCTGGCGAGCTCGCTGCGCAACGTCGGCCGTGCCGAGGAGGGCGTCGCCCTGCTCGAGCCGGAACTCGACGCGCCCTCGGACGAACTCGACGACGCCGTCCGCGCCACCCTCGCCCTGTGCCTCGCGAACCTCGGCCGGGAACGGGAGGGACTGTCGCTGGTGCTGGGTGCGCTGGCGCCCCATCTGCCCCGCTACCGGCGCTCGATGGCCGAGTACGCGCGACTGCTGGTCGAGCCGGGCGACTGAGCCCGCGACCCCCGGGCGAGAGCATCTTGTGGCTGATGCCCTCCATCTCGTCGCGCAGTTCACTGAAGCGCAGGGTGCGCTCACCGAGTAACCACAAGAGACCGAGGAAGCCCGCGTCCGGTGGACCCGGGCCTGGGCGCCCTCAGGTCGGGCCACGCCTCACGCGTCGGCGCCCGGCTCCCGCGGAGCAGCGCCTCGCGTGCGCAGCAGCAGCCGCTGGAGTTCGCGGGCCGCACGCGGCGGGGCCACGTCGCTGCGGTGCGCCAGGGCGATGGTCCGGCGCAGCCCGGGGCGGGCGAGGGCGGTGACCCGCAGGTCGCGGCCCGCGCGCGCGGCGACCATACGGGGGACGACCGCCAGGCCGAGCCCCGCCCGCACGAAGCCGAGCACCGCGTCCATCTCCCCGCCCTCCACCGTGAACGCCGGCTCGAAGCCCTCCGCGCGGCACGCCGCGACCGTGAGCTCCCGCAGGTCGTACCCGTGCCGGAACATCACCATCGGCTCGCCCTGGAGATCCGCGATCCGCACCGGGCGGCGCGGCGCCGGGGACGCCGCCGAGGAGACCACCACCAGGTCCTCCTGAAGCAGCTCCACCGTGGTCAGCGCCGGGGACGGGGCCGGCAGCGGCAGCACCACCAGGGCCAGATCGAGCGCGCCGCGCGCCAGCCCCCGTACCAGGTCGTGCGAGCCGCCCTCCTCGATCAGCAGCTCGATCCCCGGGTGGAGGTCGTGGAAGGCGCGCAGCACGTCCGGCAGCAGGCCGGTGCACACGCTCGGTGTCGCCCCCAGCCGCACCCGCCCCCGGCGCAGCTGCGCCAGCTCCTGCACCTCGTGCCGGGCCGTGTCCGCGTCGGCGAGGATCCGCCGGGCCAGCGGCAGCAGCGCCTCGCCCGCGTCGGTGAGGGCGATGTTGCCGCGCGCCCGGCTGAACAGCTCCGCCCCGAGCTCCTTCTCCAGCGCCCGGATCTGCTGCGACAGCGAGGGCTGGGAGACGTGTACGCGCTCCGCGGCCCGGGTGAAGTGCCGGGTCTCCGCGACGGCCACGAAGTACTGGAGCTGCTGGAACTGCATCCCTCCACGATAGCCCCTGCCTATCGAGATGAGCCGGACCATGTCTTGGACCTCTCGGCATCCCTCCGCCTAGCGTCGTGTCCATGGCTCTGGCAACGCGGACGGGCCGACGGCCGTCCATGACGCGCACGCTGTGGGGATCGACCGTCGGCAAGAAGACGGTGATGGCCCTGACCGGCCTGATCATGCTCGGCTACCTGGTCGTCCACATGCTGGGCAACCTCAAGATCTTCTTCGGTTCCGGCGAGTTCAACGGCTACGCCCAATGGCTCCGCACCCTGGGCGAGCCCTTCCTCCACCACGAGTGGGCGCTCTGGATCGTCCGCGTGGTCCTCCTCGCCGCCGTCGTACTGCACGGCGTGTCGGCCTACCAGCTCAGCCGGCGGGACATCCGGGCCCGCCCGAACGGGTACGTCCACAAGCGCCGGCGCGCGAGCTACGCCACCCGCACCATGCGCTGGGGAGGTGTCATCCTCGGGCTGTTCATCGTCTGGCACCTGCTGGACCTGACCACGCTCACCGTCAACGAGAACGCCCAGCCGGGCAGGCCGTACGAGAACGTCGTCGCGACCTTCTCCACCCCCTACGGCAACGCCGTCTACCTCACCGCGATGCTCGCCCTCGGCCTGCACGTCCGCCACGGGTTCTGGAGCGCCGCCCAGACCCTCGGCGCGGGCAGCGCGCGCCGCGACCGCGCGCTCAAGGCCGCCGCAAACGGCCTCGCGCTGGTACTGACGCTGGGCTTCGTCTCGGTACCCGTCGCCGTCATGACCGGAGTCGTGAGCTGACATGAGCTATTCGCACTACGAGACCGGCGCCCCGATCGCCGACACCAGGGCACCCGAGGGCCCCATCGCCGACCGCTGGGACCGCCGCCGCTTCGCCGCCAAGCTGGTCAACCCGGCCAACCGCCGCAAGCACACCGTCATCGTGGTCGGTACGGGCCTCGCCGGCGGCTCGGCCGGCGCGACCCTCGCCGAACAGGGCTACCACGTCGTCCAGTTCTGCTACCAGGACTCCCCGCGCCGCGCCCACTCCATCGCCGCCCAGGGCGGCATCAACGCGGCCAAGAACTACCGCAACGACGGCGACTCCGTGCACCGCCTCTTCTACGACACCGTCAAGGGCGGCGACTTCCGGGCGCGGGAGTCCAACGTCCATCGGCTCGCGCAGATATCCGTGGAGATCATCGACCAGTGCGTCGCCCAGGGCGTGCCCTTCGCCCGGGAGTACGGCGGCCTCCTCGACACCCGCTCCTTCGGCGGCGTCCAGGTCTCCCGTACGTTCTACGCCCGCGGCCAGACGGGCCAGCAGCTGCTGCTCGGCGCCTACCAGGCGCTGTCCCGGCAGATCGCGGCCGGCAACGTGGAGATGCACCCCCGCACCGAGATGCTGGACCTGATCGTCGTCGGCGGGCGGGCCCGCGGCATCGTCGCCCGCGACCTGGTCACCGGCCGGATCGACGCGTACACCGCGGACGCCGTCGTCCTGGCCACCGGCGGCTACGGCAACGTCTTCTACCTCTCGACGAACGCGATGAACTCCAACGCCACCGCCGTGTGGCGGGCCCACCGGCGCGGCGCGTACTTCGCCAACCCCTGCTTCACCCAGATCCACCCCACCTGCATCCCGCGCACCGGCGACCACCAGTCCAAGCTGACGCTGATGAGCGAGTCGCTGCGCAACGACGGCCGGATCTGGGTGCCGAAGGCCAAGGGCGACACCCGCCCCGCGGGCGAGATCCCCGAGGACGAGCGCGACTACTACCTCGAGCGCATCTACCCGTCCTTCGGCAACCTCGTGCCCCGGGACATCGCCTCGCGCGCGGCGAAGAACGTCTGCGACGAGGGCCGCGGCGTCGGCCCCGGCGGCCAGGGCGTGTACCTCGACTTCGCCGACGCCATCCGCCGCCTCGGCCGGGCCGGCGTCGCGGAGAAGTACGGCAACCTCTTCGACATGTACGAGCGGATCACCGCGGAGAACCCCTACGAGGTGCCGATGCGGATCTATCCCGCCGTGCACTACACCATGGGCGGTCTGTGGGTCGACTACGACCTCCAGACCACCGTGCCCGGCCTGTTCGCGATCGGGGAGGCCAACTTCTCCGACCACGGCGCCAACCGGCTCGGCGCCTCCGCGCTG
This sequence comes from Streptomyces tirandamycinicus, assembly GCF_003097515.1. Lineage (NCBI taxonomy): Bacteria > Bacillati > Actinomycetota > Actinomycetes > Kitasatosporales > Streptomycetaceae > Streptomyces > Streptomyces tirandamycinicus. The sequence goes on from NZ_CP029188.1 coordinate 6,581,959, forward strand.
ATGCAGGGCCTCGCCGACGGCTACTTCGTCCTGCCGTCGACGATCAACGACTACCTGGCACGCCATCCGCACGCCGAGGCCGTCGACACGGCCCGGCCCGAGGTCGCCGAGGTGCTCGCGGAGACCCGGGACCGGCTGCGCCTGCTGCTCTCCGTCGACGGCGACCGCACACCGGACTCGTTCCACCGCGAGATCGGCGAGCTGATGTGGGAGTTCTGCGGCATGGCCCGCAGCGACGCGGGACTGCGCAAGGCCCTCGACCGGATCCCGCGGATACGCGAGGAGTTCTGGCGCCGGATCAAGGTCCCGGGCAGCGGCGAGGAGCTCAACCAGTCGCTGGAGAAGGCGAACCGCGTCGTCGACTACCTGGAACTGGCCGAGCTGATGTGCCTCGACGCACTGCACCGGACGGAGTCCTGCGGCGGCCACTTCCGCGAGGAGTCCCAGACCGCGGACGGCGAGGCGCGGCGCAGGGACGAGGAGTTCTCCTACGCCGCAGCCTGGGAGTTCGCCGGCACCGGCGCCCCGCCCGTCCTGCACCGGGAAGACCTCGTCTTCGAGTACGTCCACCCCACCCAGCGGAGCTACGCATGAAGCTCAGACTGCGCGTCTGGCGCCAGAAGAACGCCGACGCACCCGGCGCCATGGTCACCTACGAGGTCGACGGCGTCTCCCCGGACATGTCGTTCCTGGAGATGCTCGACGCCCTCAACGAGGAACTCACCCTGCGCGGGGAGGAGCCGGTCGCCTTCGACCACGACTGCCGCGAGGGCATCTGCGGGGCCTGCTCGCTGGTCATCAACGGCGACGCGCACGGCCCGGAGCGCACCACCACCTGCCAGCTCCACATGCGCTCGTTCGAGGACGGCGACACGATCGACGTCGAGCCGTGGCGGGCCTCGGCCTTCCCGGTGGTGAAGGACCTGGTGGTGGACCGCTCGGCGTTCGACCGGATCATCCAGGCCGGCGGCTATGTCTCGGTCCCGACGGGGTCCGCCCCGGAGGCACACGCCACGCCGGTCCCCAAGGCCGACGCCGACTCCGCCTTCGAGCACGCCGAGTGCATCGGCTGCGGAGCGTGCGTCGCCGCCTGCCCCAACGGCTCGGCGATGCTCTTCACCTCGGCGAAGGTCAACCACCTCAATGTGCTCCCGCAGGGCGCGCCCGAGCGCGAGACCCGGGTCCTCGACATGGTCGCCGCCATGGACGAGGAGGGCTTCGGCGGCTGCACCCTCACCGGCGAGTGCGCGACGGCCTGCCCCAAGGGCATCCCACTCCCGTCGATCACCGCGATGAACCGCGAATGGCTGCGCGCCGCGCGGAAGGTGAAGCGGTAGGAGCACCGGCCCGGCACGGCTGCCAGGCACGGCTGCGCGGACGCCGACGCCTCGGACGGGCCCCGGGCCCGGGCCGCCGCCCGCGGTGTGACCCGCCTGGCGTGTGACTCGCCCGGCGTGTGACTCGCCCGGCGTGTGACCCGCCCGCCGTGTGACCCGCCCGGCGGGCCCGCTCCCGGCCGGGCGTCAGTCCGTGAAGGACCCGTGCCGGCCCGCGCCGCCGGCGAAGCGGGCCGCACCGGACGAGGTCTCGCCGGCGGTCAGCGGCACGAGACCGTGCCGGTGTTCCCGGGCGAGCGCCTCGGGCTCGGGCAAGCCGTGCTGCTCGCGTACGGAGAGCCGGTCGTGGCGCAGGCACAGCTGGGGGAACGCGGCGATCTCGCGGGCGAGCCGCTCGGCCGCACCGCGGGACTCCCCGGGCGGGACGAGCCGGTTGGCGAGGCCGATGTCGTACGCCTCGGCGGCGGGCACCGGACGGCCGGTGAGGATCAGGTCCAGGGCGCGGCTCTCTCCGATGAGCCGCGGGAGCCGCACCGTCCCGCCGTCGATCAGCGGGACACCCCAGCGGCGGCAGAACACCCCGAAGACCGCGTCCCGTTCGGCGACGCGCAGATCGCACCAGAGGGCGAGCTCCAGGCCGCCCGCCACGGCATGGCCGGAGACCGCCGCGATCACGGGCTTGCCCAGCCGCATCCGGGTCGGGCCCATCGGGCCGTCGCCGTCCGCGGTGACCGAGTTGGCGCGCTCGGTACCGACGGCCTTCAGATCGGCGCCCGCGCAGAACGTCCCGCCCTCGCCGCACAGCACGGCGACCGAGGCGTCGTCGTCCGCCTCGAACTGCCGGAAGGCGTCGGCCAGCAGCGCTGCCGTGGGGCCGTCCACCGCGTTGCGTACCTCGGGGCGGCTGAGGACGACGGTGAGGACGGGGCCGTCGCGTTCGATCCGTACGGCCGGGATGTCGCCCATCGCCCGTCCTCCTCGCTGACGCGTCCGTATGCCGGTGCCTGGTGCCTGGTGCCTGGTGCCTGGTGCCTGGTGCCTGGTGCCCGGTTGGGGCTGGCTCCGCTCGGGCCCGGTCCGGCCTGGTGCCGTCCGGTGACCGGTGTTCGGGTCGGCCCGAGGATCCTTCCGTGGCGCCGGGTACGGCACAACCCCGCGGACCGGCCGCGACCGTTTGCATGAAGGTATTCACGACCCTGCTCTTGGCATATTTTCCGGACAGATTCACGCTGTGACGCCCGACACCCCGAATGGACACCTGGTGAAGATCTTTCACCGGATCGTCACCATCTGCTGCGGTTCTTGCGTCCCGACGGCGCCGCACCTGCCGCAAACCGCAAGATCAACATGATTCAACCCTGCACATTCTGTGGCGACTTGTCCGTATGGCGGCCAACCTGTCCGCCCCGACTACTGCCCGGCCGCGTACGGCCGGTAGGGATGGTCACGGCGGTTCCGGCCCGACCACCGCAACCGCCTCTCCACCACATCCACTTGGGGGTAACGCATGTCCGGATTCACCCGCCGCCGCGCGCTGGGCGTCGCCGCGGGCACCGCCGCCGGCCTCGCCGCGGCAGGCGCCGCTCACGCCGCGATGCGGAGCACCGGTCCGCAGCCGCAGGGCGCCCACGGCGCAACCGCCGTGCCGGGCTCGTTCGACGAGGTCTACCAGGGCCGCCGCATACAGGGCGGCCCCACGCACGACGGCGGTCACGACGGCGGCCACGGGGGCGGACACCACGGCGATCACGGTGCCGGCTACACCGTCCGCATAGACGGGGAGGAACTCCACGTCATGCGCAACGCCGACGGCACCTGGATCAGTGTCATCAACCACTACGAGCCCCGGGCCACCCCGCGGGCCCTCGCCCGTGCGGCCGTCACCGAACTCCAGGGTGCCGCCCTCGTCCCGCTCGACCTCGGCTGAACCGGAGCGCCACCGCCATGACCGTACGCAAGAACCAGGCCCAGCTCACCGCCGACGAGAAGCGGCGGTTCGTCAACGCCCTGCTCGCCCTCAAGCGGAACGGGCAGTACGACACCTTCGTCACCACCCACAACGCCTTCATCATGAGCGACACCGACAACGGAGACCGCGTCGGTCACCGCTCGCCGTCGTTCCTGCCGTGGCACCGGCGATTCCTCATCCAGTTCGAGCAGGCCCTGCAGTCCGTGGACCCGTCGGTGGCGCTGCCCTACTGGGACTGGACGGCCGACCGCACCACCGCCTCCTCGCTGTGGGCCGCCGACTTCCTCGGCGGCACCGGCCGCGCACGCGACGGACAGGTCATGGACGGCCCCTTCGCGGCGTCGTCCGGCGGCTGGACCGTCAACGTCCGCGTCGACGGCCGCAACTTCCTCCGCCGCTCGCTGGGCGCCGGGGGCCGGCAGTTGCCGACGAGGGCCGAGGTCGACTCCGTACTGGCCATGTCCACCTACGACGCGCACCCGTGGAACAGCGCCTCGGACGGCTTCCGCAACCACCTGGAAGGCTGGCGCGGCGTCAATCTGCACAACCGCGTCCACGTCTGGGTCGGCGGCCAGATGGCGACCGGAGTCTCCCCGAACGACCCGGTGTTCTGGCTCCACCACGCCTTCATAGACAAGCTCTGGGCCGACTGGCAGCGGCGCCACCCGAACTCGCCCTACCTGCCCGCCGCGGGCACGCCGAACGTCGTGGACCTCCGCGACACCATGCGCCCGTGGAACGACGTGACCCCGGCGGACATGCTCGACCACCGCCCGCACTACACCTTCGACACGGCGGCCTGACCCGGGCCGTCCGCCCCGGGCACGGAGTGACCCTCCGTGCCGGGCACGCCGGCCGGTGACCTCCGCGTCACCGGCCGGCGCGCGGCGTCCGCATTCCCCGGCCGTTCGCTTCCGGTGCCCCTCCCTGCCCTCGGCCGGGTTCCCGGTGCCCCGCCGCCGACCGGTCCCGGTGGGCACCCGGTGCGCCGGGGCTGCCCGCGGGACACCGGGCCGCCCGGGCCGGTATCCGGCCGGAGCAGACCCCGCAGATCGGGCCTACCGGCGCTCCAGCCAGTCCCCGTAGTACGTCGGGCCCAGGTCGGAGCCCTCCGGCGCGACCAGTACGTCTCCCGCCACCAGCGCGAACGGCCCCGCCCGGTCGTCGGTGACCACACTGCGTCCGTCGGGACGCGCGGCCAGGGCGATCCGGCCCAGCTCGTCGAGCGGGAACACCTCGGGTCCGCCGATGCCGCGGACGCCCTGCAACGGGGTGCCGGCCGCGGTGCCCACCAGCGCCGCGGACACGTCGGACGCGGCGATCGGCTGCAGGGGGGTGCGCGGCAGCCGGACGACGTCGCCGTCGGTGGTCCATGACATGATCGCTTCGACGAACTCGTAGAACTGCGTCGCCCGAACGATCGAGTACGGTGTCCGCCCGCTCGCGACGATCTCCTCCTGCGCGGTCTTGGCCCGGTAGTAGTCGAGCTGGGGCACCCGGTCCACGCCGACGATCGAGAGAATCACCAGATGGCGCACACCGGCCTCCTCGGCCGCGGCCGCCACGGCGTTCGCCGACGACTGGAAGAAGTCGACGGAGGAGGCGTCGAACGTGGGGGAGTTCGTCACGTCGATCACCACGTCCGCGCCGGAGAAGGCACCCCGCAGACCCGTGCCGCTGACCACGTCGACCCCCGTGGAACGGGTGGCGGGGACGACGTCGTGCCCGGCCTCCGCCAGCCGCTCGACGGACTGCGAGCCGATCAGGCCGCTCGCCCCCAGGACCGTGAACCTCATGACGCACCTTTCGCCGGCCGTTCGCGTTCCCGAAACCTCATGCGGTCATGAGGTCATGAGGTCATGGCGTCATGCGGTCATGGCGTCATGACGGCATGAGGCCCTGACGTCATCAGGGTTGAGGTCAACGGCGCGCACCGGACCGTCCGTGGTGAGTGATCGACCCCAGGCGGGCCGCGAGGGCGCCGGGTGTCCGGGCGCGTCCCGGGCAGGCGGATCCTCGCCCGCACCGCACCCGCCGGCACCGGACCGATCGCGGCCGGATGCGCAGACTCCCGACCGGAGCAGCCCTCGCACCACCGTACGCCCCGGGGCGCGGCGGCCGCACTCCGGACAGGAGGCGGGCGGCGCACCGGCCGGCCGGGGGCGGAGCAGCCGGGATCCGGACGGGCGGGCCGACCAGGTGCCGCTGCCCGTTGACGAGGGGTGGCGGGCATGCGGGCGGGCCGTACCCTTGGGGCCCGTGACGCAGCAGACACAGACGATCCGGGGCCGCGGGCCCCTCGCGGTCTTCGACCTGGACGGGACCCTCGCCGAGACCGGCCACCGGCAGCACTTCCTGGAGCGCAGGCCGCGCGACTGGGCCGGGTTCTTCGCCGCCGCGCCCGACGACACGCCGCTGGCGGAGGGGCTGCGGCTGGTCGCCGAGACCGCGGTGGAGTGCGAGGTCGCCTATCTGACCGGCCGCCCCGAGCGCTGCCGCGCGGCGACCGAGGCCTGGCTGGAACGCCACGGTCTGCCCCGCGGCCGCATCTGGATGCGGCGCGACGACGACCGCCGCCCCGCGCGCACGACCAAGCTGGAGGTCCTGCGCCGCCTCGGGCGCACCCGGGAGATCCGCGTGCTCGTCGACGACGACGAACTCGTCTGCGACGCGGCGGAACGCGCGGGCTTCCGCGTCGTCCGCGCCCGCTGGGCCACCACCTCCACGGCGATGCGAGAGGCCCAGCGGACGGAGGGCCGCACCTGACCGAACGCGGGGACACCGCGCCCGGCGCGTCGCCGCCGCCCACCGCCACGCCCCACACCCAGGCTCCACACCCCGGTTCCGTACTCCGGTTCCGTGCGGCTGGCACCGGCACCGGCACCGGCGCCGTGGATCCGCGGGGCGCCTACCGCCGGCCGGGTGACGGTGTCAGCCCGTGCCCTCCGCGTCCTCGATGCGGAATCCGACCTTCAGGCCGACCTGGAAGTGCTCGATCTCGCCGTTCTCGATGTTGCCGCGCACCTGCGTGACCTCGAACCAGTCGAGACCGCGCAGGGTCTGCCCGGCGCGCGCGATGCCGTTCCGGATGGCCTGGTCGACTCCCTCGTGCGAGGTGCCGACGATCTCGGTGACCCGGTAGGTGTGGTGGGACATGAGGGCCGCTCTCCTCTCAGCCGTGTCGTTGGCTCCAGTCCACCGTGCCCCAGCCGGTTCCGCTCCGCGAGGCGTACGCTCCGCGAGGCGTCGGCTCGGCGAGGCGTCCGCTCCGCGAGGCGTCCGCGCCCGACGCCGCCCCCGCCCGCCTCCCCGCCCGAGGTCGCCCGCCATTCAGACGGCCCACATCCGCGCTCCGCACCACCGTCACGTCGAGTCCAGCCGGTCGCGGAATTAGTTAGGAGCCGGACCGCGGCAAGGCGCGGCCCGGCTCCACCGTCCGGCAGAGGAGACCGCCATGCCCGCATCGTCAGCCGCCGTCGCCGCGCCCCTCGTCGCAGCCGAGCCCCGCTACGTGGTGTCGCTCGCCCGTGACCAGGAGGACGTACGGGCCGCACAGCGGCTGCGCCACCAGGTGTTCGCCGGCGAGCTGGGCGCCCGCCTGGAAGGCTCCGAACCGGGGCTGGACGTCGACGCCTTCGACGCGTACTGCGACCACATCCTGGTGCGCCACGAGGAAACCGGCGAGGTCGTCGGCACCTATCGGGTGCTGCCGCCGGAGCGCGCCCGGGTCGCCGGGCGGCTCTACTCCGAGACCGAGTTCGACCTGTCCCGGCTGGCCCCCATCCGCGACGGCCTCGTCGAGGTGGGCCGCTCCTGCGTCCACCCCGCCCACCGCAACGGCGCCGTCATCGCGCTCGTCTGGGCCGGGCTCGCCCGCTACATGACCCGCACCGGCCACACCTGGCTGTCCGGCTGCTGCTCGGTGCCGCTCGCCGACGGCGGCGGGCTCGCCGCCGCGACCTGGGACGCCGTCAAGGCCAGGCACCTCGCTCCGGAGGACTACTGGGTCACCCCGCACAAGCTCTGGAGCGCGGACGGCATCGCCCGCCCCGAGGGCCGCACCGAACTCCCCCCGCTGCTGCGCGGCTACCTGCGTCTCGGGGCCTGGGTCTGCGGCGCGCCCGCCCACGACCCCGACTTCGGCGTCGCCGACCTCTACGTCCTGCTCTCGCTGCGCCGCACCAACCCCCGCTACCTGCGGCACTTCCTGTCCCTGGCGCCGGTGAAATGAGCGTCTGGCTGCCCACGGCGCCCTGCACGCCCGCCGACTGCGCGTCCCCGCGATGGCCGACCGTGCGGCGGTCCACCGCGGTCCTCCGCCTGGCCGCCGGTACGGCGGCGGTCCTCGCGGGCGTCGTACTCGCACCGGTGGCGGTCCCCCTCGGCCCGGCCGGCCGAGCCCGTCTCGCCGCACTGTGGTGCCGCACGGTGATGCGGGCCTTCGGCGTACGGATCCGGGTGACCGGCGCCGTCCCGGGGGAGCGGGTGCCCGGGCGTCCCGGACCGGGCACGCTCGTCGTCCCCAACCACATCTCCTGGCTGGACATCCCGCTCGTCGCCTCGGTCCTGCCCGGGCGGATGCTGGCCAAGCGCGAGGTGCGGCGGTGGCCCGTGCTCGGACCGCTCGCCCGGTTCGGCGGCACCCTGTTCGTCGACCGAGACCGGCTGCGCGAACTCCCCGCGGTCGTCGGCGCCATGGCCGGCGTGCTCCGGCGCGGCTCGCGGGTGGTGGTGTTCCCCGAGGGGTCCACCTGGTGCGGCCGGGAGCGGGGCCGCTTCCGGTACGCGGCGTTCCAGGCGGCGCTCGACGCCGGCGCGGTCGTGCAGCCCGTGCACATCGCCTACCGGCCCGTCGGCGCGGCCGCGTTCGTCGGCGACGACGCGCTGGGTGCCTCGCTGTGGCGGGTCGCGACGGCCGCCGGGCTGACCGCGGAGATCACCGTACTGCCGCCGATCCCCGCGGCGGCCCACGCCGACCGCCGCTCACTCGCCCGGGCGGCCCAGCGGGCCCTCGGCCGGGCGGCGGTGCCCGGCGCCACCGCCGTCCCGCACCGGCGACCCGGTGGGCCGCGGACGATCCCCGCTCAGACCATCGTCGACAGGGACAGCGCGAACCTGCCCTCCGCGTCGGTCCACCACTCGGTGAGCTTCATCCCCGCGGCCGCGAGCTCCGAACGCACCCCTTCCTGACGGAACTTCGCGGAGACCTCCGTACGGATCTCCTCGCCCGCCTCGAACGGAACGACGAGATCCAGCCCGCGGATCTTCACATTCGCCCGCTCGCGTGCGCGCAGGCGCATCTCGATCCACTCCCGGCGGTCGTTCCAGACGGCCACGTGGTCGAAGCCGTCCAGGGGGAAGTCCGCGTCCAGCTCCCGGTTGACCACGGCGAGCACGTTCTTGTTGAAGTCGGCCGTGACGCCGGCCGCGTCGTCGTACGCGGCCACCAGCACCCGCTCGTCCTTCACCAGGTCCGTGCCCAGCAGCAGCGCGTCCCCGGGCGCGAGGAGCGCCCGGACGGACCGCAGGAAGTCCGCGCGCTCGTCGGGCAGCAGATTGCCGACCGTTCCGCCGAGGAACGCGACCAGCCGCGGGCCGGGGGCGTCCGGCAGGGCCAGTACATGGGTGAAGTCCGCGATCAGCGCGTGCACATGGAGCCCCGGCCGGTCCGCCAGCAGCGCCTCGCCGGCCCCGGTCAGCGCGCTCTCGCTCACGTCCACCGGGATGTAGCTGTGCAGGTCCGGCAGGGCGTCCAGCAGGAAGCGGGTCTTCTCCGACGAGCCGGAGCCGAGCTCCACCAGGGTGCGGGCGCCGGTCGCGGCGGCGATGTCCCGGGCCCGGCCGGCGAGGATCTCCCGCTCGGCGCGCGTCGGGTAGTACTCGGGCAGCCGGGTGATCTCCTCGAACAGCTCGCTGCCGCGGGCGTCGTAGAACCACTTCGGCGGCAGCTCCTTGGGGCTGCGGGTCAGGCCGTGCCGCACATCGGCGCGCAGCGCGGCACTCGTGGCGTCCTCGGGCAGGGTGCGGGTCAGCTGGAACGGGCTCACGCGGACGGCTCCTTGAGCGGGGTCAGTAGTACGTCGGTACGGGTCGCCGTGAGCAGCGCTCGGTCGGGCACCTCGCACCATCGGGGGTCGTCGTCGTACGGCTCCGACGCCACGACCGTGCCCCGGCCGGGTTCGGCCAGGTACCAGAGCGTGTCGCCCCAGGCGGTCGCGGCGATCGTCACGCCGTCGGTCAGCAGCAGGTTGAGCCGGGAGCCCGGCGCGGCCCGGGCCGCGTCGAGCACGGTGTCGGCGACGGCCTGGCCCGGCTCGTCGCCGTCCCGCAGCCGGTGCAGCACCAGCGCCCACACCAGGGCGGAGTCGCAGCGGGCCTCCAGCGACAGCAGTTCCGTGGCGGGCAGCGCGGCGGCGAGCGGGCCCATGCTGCCGGGCCAGCCGCGCACGGCTCCGTTGTGGCTGAACAGCCAGGGACCGGCGGCGAACGGGGCGGCCGCGGCCTCGCCGTCCGCGCCGGCCTCCGTCGCGTCCCGGACGGCGGCCAGCAGCGCCTCGCTGCGGACCACCCGGGCCAGGTCGGCGAAGGACGGGTCGGCCCAGACGGGCCCGGCACGCCGGTAGCGGGCCGGGACCGGATCGCCTTCGGCGTACCATCCCACGCCGAAGCCGTCCGCGTTCACCGTCCCGTGCCGCTGCCGGCGCGGCGCCCACGACTGCCGCAGCAGCGCGTGCGGCGGCCGCACCAGCAGCTCCCCCAGGGCTTCCGGCCGCCCGACGAAGGCGATATGACGACACATCAGGCATCCCGGGCGGTACGGAAGCCGGAGAAGATCTGCCGGCGCACCGGAAGGTCCCAGTTGCGGAACGTGCCCCGGCAGGCCACCGGGTCCACCGCGAACGAGCCGCCCCGCAGCACCTTGTGCCCGGGGCCGAAGAACACCTCCGAGTACTCGCGGTACGGGAACGCCGCGAACCCCGGGTACGGCAGGAAGTCGCTCGACGTCCACTCCCACACGTCGCCGATCAGCTGCCGGGCCCCGCACGGCGAGGCGCCCTCCGGGTACGCCCCCGCGGGCGCCGGACGAAGGTGCCGCTGCCCCAGGTTGGCCCGCTCGGGCGTCGGGTCGTCGTCGCCCCACGGGTAGCGCCGCGAACGGCCGGACGCGGGATCGTGCCGGGCGGCCTTCTCCCACTCGGCCTCCGTGGGCAGCCGCCGTCCCGCCCAGCGCGCGTAGGCGTCCGCCTCGTACCAGCTGACGTGCAGTACCGGCTCGTCCTCGGGCACCGGCTCGGTCACCCCGAACCGGCGGCGCAGCCACTGGCCGCCCTCGCACCGCCAGAACAGCGGCGCGCCGATGCCGTGCCGGCGGATCTGCTCCCAGCCCTCGGGTGCCCACCAGCGCTCGTCGGTGTAGCCGCCGTCCGCGACGAACGCCTGGAAGGCGCCGTTGGTGACGGGCGTGGTGTCGATGAAGAACGCGTCCACATGGCGGTGGTGCGCGGGCCGTTCGTTGTCCAGCGCCCACGGCTCGGCGGAGGTGCCCATGGTGAACGGCCCGGCCGGCACGGGCACTTCGGCCGGCAGCCCGGCGGTGCCGCCCCCGGGCGGGTCGGGGGCGTCCAGCGCCGCCGGGCCGCGGCGCAGCTGATGGGTGATGAGCATGGTCTCGTCGTGCTGCTGCTCGTGCTGCGCGATCATCCCGAAGGCGAAGGCGGAGTCCACCAGGGGGCTGCCGTGCAGCGGGTGCGCCTCCAGGACGTCCAGCACCCGGCCGCGGATGTCGGAGGCGTACGTCCGGGACTCGGTGGGGGACAGCAGCGGCAGGGCCGGGCGCTCCGCACGCGGGTGCTCGAACGCGTCGTACACGGAGTCGATCTCGGGCCGGATCGCCTCCCGTCCGGCGACGGCCCGCAGGAGCCACTGCTCCTCCTGGTTGCCGATGTGCGCCAGGTCCCACACGAGCGGGGACATCAGGGGCGAGTGCTGGGCGGTGAGTTCGCCGTCGTCGACGCACTCCGTCAGCAGCCTGGTGCGGGCCCTGGCCGTGGTCAGCGCGTCCAGGGCGCGCTTCCTGAGCACCTCGTCCGCGGCCACCGGGGTCTCGGTCATGAGCGGGTCTCCTTGCTGAGGAGCGGGAAGTCGTCGGCCGGGCACCGGCCGGGCAGTACATGGCGCTCGTGGAACGCGGCGACCGCGTCCTGTACGGCCTTCGAGGCGCCCAGCCGGGGGAGGGCCTCCAGGGCGACGGCGAAGCAGCCGACTGCGGCGCCGTGCAGCTCGGGGTCGGACAGGCCGTGCCGTGCGGCGCCCACCCACAGCGGGTTGCGGGGCGCGGGCAGCGGGCCGGCGGTCTCGGCGAGCGGCTTGACCGTGCGGTAGGCGGTCTCGGCGGCCTCCGGGTCGTCGAAGAGGGCCGTGGTGACGGCGAGCGGGACCATCCAGCCCGTCTCTCCCGGCTGCGCGTCGATCATGCGCAGTTCGAGGTGCCCGCGCGGCCGCACCGGCGGGAACAGCGTGGTCATGTGGTAGTCGAGGTCGGCGCGGGTGGGCGGCCGGGGCTTCCCGGACCGGATCCACTCCCGGAAGGTCAGCCCCTCCGGTACCGGCCACGGACCCTGGGCGGCACGGACGCACATCACCGGCGTGTCCAGCACATGCGCCGCCCAGGCGTCACGGGGTGGTGCCCCCGGGGGCGGTGCCAGGGCCCGCGCCGGGTCCAGATCGGCCCACAGCGCCTGCCGGGTCGAGCGCCAGCCGGTCTCCCCGCCCGCTCCGGCCGGCGAGTTGGCGAAGGCGGCGACGAGCACGGCCCCCAGCAGGTGCGCCAGCTGCCAGCGGCGGCCGAGGCCCAGCGGACCCGGCTCCTCGTACCCGGCGTCCAGGCACACCTGCACGGACGCGGTGGAGCACATCATGGACCGCCCGGCGGGGCCGGTGCGGTCCAGGCACGCCTCCATGGCGTCGTACCGGGGTTCGCGCAGCAGCCGGCGCGGCGGGTTCCAGGGGTCGTGGCCGCACCCGGTGAGCACCAGCCCGGAGCGGGCCAGCGCGGTCCGCACGGCGGCAAGATCGGCCGTGGTGGAGTCGATGCACTCCATCAGCGACGCGGCGGGCGGCGAGCTGAGCTCCAGCTGCCCGCCCGGTTCGAAGGTGAGCGCCGAACCGAGGGCCAGGCCCCGCAGTCCGGCGAATGCCCGGTCGAGACGGGCCTCGTCGACGGGCAGGTGCGGCAGATGCCGGTCGTGCACAAGCCATTCCAGCTCCACTCCGACGGTGCGGGGCGGGCCCGTCTTGAAGCAGATACATCGGAGCAGTTCCTCGGCGTCGTCCTCGGAGAGCGGCGGGGCACTGCCCGCGCGGCCCGGTGCTGCCATGATCGGATCCTCCTGTCGAAGGCGTTCCGTCCACCTAATGCCACCGCTGCGGTTCGCACAAGAGTGCACCCGGAGTACGGCGGTCCTGCCTCTGAGCGGGGTGAACGGGGCGGAAAACGGCTTGCCGGGCGCCTCCTTGATCACCGAGAATTCCGGGCATGAGTGCACGATTGCGGGGGGTCGCGCGGCAGAACGAGGAGATCGTCGGAGCGGGTCGCTACCGGGCACCGGGCGGCCACACGGTGACGATCGGCGGGGATCTGACCGCCGCGGTCGAGGGGACACGGATGTACGGGCCCGAGCCCGTGCCGGTGGTCCCCGACACGGACCGTTTCAGCCTATGCGAGGTCACCGGGGAGAGCAGCCTGGCTGCCGCGCGGCGGATGACCGGCCGGGATGCCGGCCCGGTCGCGGTCCTGAACTTCGCCTCGGCCCGCAATCCCGGCGGCGGGTACCTCAACGGAGCCCAGGCGCAGGAGGAGGCGCTCTGCCGCGCCTCCGCGCTCTACACCACGCTGCTGGCCGTCCCCGGGTTCTACGCCCACCACCGGGAGGTCCGTGACCCCTTCTACTCCGATCGGGTGATCCACTCGCCCGGAGTGCCGGTGTTCCGGGACGAGCGCGGCGGCCTCCTCGACGCGCCGTTCACGGCGGGGTTCCTCACCTCACCCGCGCCCAACGCGGGAGTGATCGCGGGCCGCACGCCCGAGCTGGCCCGCCGGATACCGGCGGCCCTGGCCTCCCGGGCCGAGCGGGTCCTGGAGACGGCGGCGGCGACGGGCTACCGGCGGCTCGTCCTGGGCGCCTGGGGCTGCGGGGTCTTCCGCAACGACCCGGCGCTGGTCGCGGGGGTGTTCCGGACCCTGCTCACCGGGGACGGCCGGTTCTCCGGGCACTTCGACGAGATCGTCTTCGCGGTGCTGGACCGGACCCGGGAAGGAAGGACGCTCGGCGCGTTCCACGCGGCCTTCCCGGGGGCACCCGGCGGCTGATGCGGTCATCCGTCGCGGCCTCCGGCGGCCCGCCCGTCACGCCGGTCCCGCCGGTCCTGCAGGTCCCGCCGGTCCTGCCCGTCTCAGGGCAGCCGGTCCTGCGCGGACCGCCGCCGTCACGCGGCCGCCCGGGCGGCCGCGTGACGGCGGGGCGGGCCGGGCGCAGATGCGTGACGGGCGGGATGCGTACGGGCGGACATGCGTGACGGGCGGAGAAGCGCTCGGGCGGACATGCGTGACGGGCCGGGCCTGACTAGCGTCGGGGCATGAGCACTCTTCCGCGGCGCTTCGAGATCCTGCTCGTGCCGGAGCACGTCGAGGACCGCGGCGGCGCGGCGGTCGAGGACAGCGCGGTCCGTACGGCCGTGGTCGAGACCACCGGAGAGCGGGGGGCATCGGGCTACCCGCGCTACGCGGGGCACGGAATCGTCGCCGACGTCGACCCCGAGACCCGCACGGTGGAGGCGCTGCTCGTGGACGGCTCGGAGCTCGACTACGGGCTGACGGCACTGGTCAGGGACTGGGAGCCCGGCTGATCGGCCCGGACCGGCTTCCCGGGGCCGGGAAGCCGGTCCGCCGGTCCCGGCACCCACCCCGCGGCGAGGGCGCCGACGGGCGGGAGGGCAGTCGGCGGGCCCCGGGAGGCGCCGGCGGGCGGCTGCGGGCGGCGGGGGAGGTACGCGCCCCGCACGGTCCGCGCCGCTCCTCGCGGCTATGCCCGCCGCCCGCCGAGGGTCACTGCTGCCGGGCCCCGTTCTGCTGCTGCTCGTCCTCGATGGCCTTGCGCACCTCGTCCATGTCCAGCCCGCGTGCCTGGCCGATCACGTCCTCCAGGACCGGCTCGGGCAGCGCGCCCGGCTGCGAGAACACCGCGACGTTCTCCCGGACGATCATCAGCGTCGGGATCGAGCGGATGTCGAACGCCGCCGCCAGCTCCGGCTGGGCCTCCGTGTCGACCTTCGCGAAGACGAGGTCCTCGTGGCGCTCCGAGGCGCCTTCGTACACCGGGGCGAACTGGCGACACGGACCGCACCAGGAAGCCCAGAAGTCGATCAGGACGAAGTCGTTCCCGGAGACGACCTGATCGAAGTTTTCCTTGGTGAGCTCGACAGTGCTCATTGCCTACTACCTCTTCCTGGGGTGTCCGGTCGGCCCCGTCCCTCCGGCGCCCTCGCGGCGCGAGGGGACGCCCGCCACAACATGCGCGGGGTACGGCCGTATTCCGCCTGCCCCTGTGGCCGCCGCCCACACCTGGCACCACACTGGTCCGTATGACGGCAGCCGTGGAGTACGACGTCGTGGTGCTGGGAGCAGGGCCGACCGGCGAGAACGTGGCGGACCGCACACGGGCCGCCGGACTGAGCACGGCCGTGGTGGAGGGCGAACTCGTCGGCGGAGAGTGCTCGTACTGGGCGTGCATGCCCAGCAAGGCGCTGCTGCGGCCCGTGATCGCGGGCTCCGACGCGCGCAGGGTGCCGGGCCTCCGCCAGGCGGTAGGGGGTCCGCTCGGCACGGAGGCCGTTCTCGCCCACCGCGACGAGATGACCTCGCACTGGAAGGACGACGGCCAGGTCTCGTGGCTCGACGGCATCGGCGCCCGGCTGTACCGCGGGCAGGGCCGGCTGCACGGCCCCCGCAGGGTCGTCGTCGAGGGGCCGGAGGGCGAGCACCATGTGCTGACCGCCCGGCACGCCGTCGCCGTGTGCACCGGCAGCCGGGCCGCCCTGCCGGATCTGCCGGGTCTCAACGGGGCCAGGGCCTGGACCAGCCGCGAGGCGACCAGCGCGCACGCCGCGCCGAGGCGGCTGGTCGTGGTGGGCGGGGGAGTCGTCGGTACGGAGATGGCGACCGCCTGGCAGGGGCTCGGCTCGCAGGTGACCCTCCTGGTGCGCGGCCAGGGGCTGCTCCCGCGCATGGAGCCGTTCGTCGGCGAGCACATCGCGAAGTCGCTGACCGAGGCCGGGGCGACCGTGCGGACCGGTGTGGGTGTGGCCGCTGTCAACCGGCCCGACCCCGGCGGCCCGGTCACCGTCGTCCTCGACGGAGGCGAGCTGATCGAGGCCGACGAGCTGCTGTTCGCCACGGGCCGTGCCCCGCGCACCGACGACATCGGGCTGGACACGGTGGGTCTTCAGCCCGGCTCCTGGCTCTCGGTCGACGACAGTTGCCGGGTCGACGGCCACGACTGGCTGTACGGCGTCGGTGACGTCAACCGCCGTGCCCTCCTCACCCATCAGGGCAAGTACCAGGCCCGTATCGCCGGTGCGGCCATCGTGGCCCGCGCCCGGCACTGCCCGCTGCTGGAGACCGATCGCTGGGGCGCCCACGCGGCGACGGCCGACCACGACGCCGTGCCGCAGGTCGTGTTCACCGACCCCGAGGCGGCCGCGGTCGGACTGTCACTGGCCCAGGCCCGCGCCGCCGGGCACCGGGTCCGCGCGGTCGACAAGGACCTCGCCGCCATCGCGGGCGCGAGCCTGTTCGTCGACGACTACCGCGGCCGCGCCCGGATGGTCGTGGACCTCGACCGGCAGATCGTCCTCGGGGTCACCTTCGTCGGCCCGGGCGTCAGCGAACTGCTCCACTCGGCCACGATCGCGGTGGCCGGGGAGGTGCCGATCGACCGGCTGTGGCACGCGGTGCCCTCGTACCCGACGATCAGCGAGGTGTGGCTGCGGCTGCTGGAGGGATACCGCGACGGCGCGGACGGTGGCGACGGCACGGACGACGGCGCGGACGGTGGCGACGGCACCGACGGCGACACGGACGGTACCGACGGCCGGGGCGGCCGCGGCCAGGGCGGCTGACCGGCCGCCTGGGGCAAGGGAACGCCGACGGCGACACGGGCCCGCGCGGCCGTCCGCTGCCGGGTACGGACCGCCCCCGGGGACGGTGCGGGGGAGGTGCCGGCGCCCGGCGCCGCCCGCACCGGGACCCCTCGGATACCCCGGCGCCCGGTCCCAGCCCGCCTACCGAACGGAGCCGCGTACCGAACGGAGCCGCGCACCGAAGGGAGCCGCGTACCGAACGGAGCCCGGGCCTCTGGCGGAATCCGCGGCGGCAGCAGGCTCAGCGAGCCTCGGGGAACTCCCCGGACATCGCCGCCGCCAGCCGCAGATGGGGCGCGGCCTCGCCGTCCCTGCCCTGCCGCTGCAGCGTGCGGCCCAGCATCAGGCGGGCGTAGTGCTCGACCGGATCGCGTTCCAGCACCGCGCGGAGCTCGGTCTCGGCCTTGCCGAGCCGGGCCGAGTGGTAGTAGGCGCGAGCCAGCAGCAGCCTCGGGGCGACCTGTTCCGGTGCCTCCGCGACGAGGCCGTCGAGGATCCGCGCGGCCGTCGTGTACTCCTTGGCGTCGAAGAAGAGCCGCGCGCGGTCCCACCGCTCCGCCGGAGTGCCGAACTCGTAGTAGTGGTCGTTCACGTGATCTCCCTCTCCGTCGTCCGCGGGTGGCCGGCCGCGGTGCCGCTCCGCCGTCCCGCGTCATCCTCAACCCACGAGAGTGGTTGAATGTTCCACATTCTTGGGGTGGGGCGCGCCGGCACCGCACAGGGTCAGCGCCGCGCCAGGCAGGGCCTGCCTGTGGCGACGGGGCGAACGCTTCCTAATGGTGTTGTCAAGCAGCGTTAGTGACTGGTGGTGTCACCTCGTAGCACCGTCGGTCACGGATCAGTGCCCAGATGACGTTGACGCGTCGGCGGGCCAGGGCCAGCACGGACTGGATGTGTTTCTTGCCCTCGGCGCGTTTGCGGTCGTAGAACTTCCGCGAGTTCGGGTCGTAGCGGACGCTGACGAGCGCGGAGGTGTAGAAGACGCGCTGGAGTCTTCGGTGATAGGTCATGGGCCGGTGGAGGTTGCCGCTGACCTTGCCCGAGTCGTGAGGCGCGGGGGCAACGCCGGCGAAGGCCGCCAAGGAGTCAGGGGAGTCGAACTCGTCCAGGCCGCCGCCGATGGCGGCGAGGAACTCGGCGCCGAGGGTCGCGCCGATGCCGGGGACGCTCAGGAGGATGTCGGCGAGTTCGTGCTCGCGAAACCGGCCCTCGATGAGCTTGTCCAGTTCCGAGATCTGCTCGTTGAGGGTCATCACCTCCCCGGCCAGGGTGTGGACCAGCTTCGCGATGGTCTTCTCCCCGGGGACGGCGGTGTGCTGGCGTTCGGCGGCCTCCACGGCGGCTTCGGCCAGGGCTCTGGCGTTTCGGACCTTGCGGTTGGCCAGCCACGTCGTCAGCCGTGCGGTTCCGGTGCGGCGGATCGCGGCAGGGGTCTGGTAGCCCGTCAGCAGCTTCAACGGGCCCGTGTTGGTCAGGTCCAGGGCCCGTTCCAGGGCCGGGAACATGCTCAGCAGGGTGCCGCGCAGGCGGTTGACGGAGCGGGTCCGGTCCTCGACCAGGTCAGCTCTGCGTCCGGTCAGCAGCTTCAGCTCGATCGTGGCTTCGTCGCCTGGGCGGATGGGGCGCAGGTCGCGGCGCATTCTGGCCTGGTCGGCGATGACGTAGGCGTCGCGGGCGTCGGTCTTGCCCTCGCCGCGGTAGCCGTCGGACGCTCGGTTGACCAGCCTGCCGGACATGTAGAGGATTTCCTGGCCGTGGCTGACCAGCAGGGCCAGCAGCAGGGCCGGTTCCCCGCCGGTCATGTCGATGGCCCAGGTGACGTGGCGGCCGTCGGCGAGGTCCAGGACGTCTCCGATCAGCTTCAGCAGCTCGGGCTCGTCGTTGGCCACCCGGCGCGACAGCAGCGTCTTGCCGTCCGTGTCCAGGGCGAGGCCGTGATGGTGGCCCTTGCCGCTGTCGATCCCCACCCATATCCGGCTCATCGTGCTCCTGACGTACGTATTCGTTCTGTTCGTGCCACGGACGACCTCGCCGGCATTGCTCTACACAGCGACTTGTTCGCACTTCCTAATCGGCGGCCGAGTCGTCGTGGGGAGCCGGGCGGCCAAGCCTTCAAAGCCACGATCGGCAGCTGCCTGATAGCCACACCCGGCTCCCCTGGGCGTCCTCACCCTACGAATGGGAGGAGCAACCCGCTGCCGAAAGGTAGAGCTGCCTGAGGGGGCACTAGGTTGGGCGCCATGAGCAATCTCGATCGTCAGGCTGCGCTCTCCGTGTGCGGCGGCAGGGGCTTCGTCGTCGCGGATCCGGTGCGCGAACTCCTCACCCCCCGTCGTGTCCCGCTCGGCGAGTCCACCGAGGTCCGCCGGCTGCTTCCCAACCTCGGACGCCGGATGGTCGGTGCCTGGTGCTTCGTCGACCACTACGGTCCCGACGACATCGCCGACGAGCCCGGGATGCAGGTCCCGCCCCACCCGCACATGGGCCTGCAGACCGTGAGCTGGCTGCACGAGGGGGAGGTGCTGCACCGGGACAGCGTCGGCAGCCTCCGGACGATCCGGCCGGGGGAACTCGGCCTCATGACCTCGGGGAGGGCGATCAGCCACTCCGAGGAGAGCCCGAAGAGCCATGCCCGGCTGCTGCACGGCGCCCAGTTGTGGGTAGCCCTGCCCGACGCCCACCGTCACATGGAACCCCACTTCGAGCACCACACGGAGCTTCCGCAGGTCACCGCCCCCGGCCTGACCGCCACCGTCATCCTCGGCGAGCTCGACGGCGCCCGCTCACCGGGCTCCGTGTACACGCCGATCGTGGGCGCCGACCTCGCGCTGGCCCGCGGCACCGAGACCGCCACCCCGCTCGAACCGGACTTCGAGTACGCCGTGCTCTCCATGTCCGGCGAGGCCCGCGTCGACGGCGTTCCCCTGCTCCCCGGCTCGATGCTCTACCTCGGCTGCGGCCGCAGCGAACTGCCCCTCCGCGCCGAGTCGGACGCCGCACTGATGCTCCTCGGCGGCGAGCCGTTCGAGGAGGAGCTGATCATGTGGTGGAACTTCATCGGCCGTACGCACCAGGAGATCGAGACCGCGCGCCAGGACTGGACGGAGGGCTCCCGCTTCGGCGAGGTCCAGGGCTACGCGGGCGAACGGCTCTCCGCGCCCGACCTTCCGCCGGTGCCGCTGAAGCCGCGGGGACGGGTGCGCTGACCGGGCGTTCTCCGCCCGCAGCCGACCGTCAGCACACCCGTAAGGGGGTGGCAGCACCTCCTCCCGCCGGCCTGGTACGGGGACGCCGCCGAGACCGATGGGGCTGCTCGGCCCCGGACCGGGGACCTTCGGTACCTGCCCCCGCGGCCCCACCCGCCACCACCCTGGCAGCGCAACCCCGAACAGGAGGTGGACGGCATGTCCCGCAACGTCACCGCGGGTCTCGACGGCGCCGTGACCGACGCGCCCGGCGAGCGGGCCCACGCCGGGCCGCTGGTCGTGGGCGTCGACGGTTCCGAGCCGAGCCTGCGCGCCACAGACTGGGCGGCCGACGAGGCCGCCCTGCGCGGGGTGCCGCTGCGGGTGGTGTACGCCTGTCTCTGGGACCGGTACGAGGGCGCCGCGCTCGCCCTGGACATCGGCGATCCGACCGAACCGCCCCCGCCCCAGGACCTGGTGGGCGCCGCCGCCGAACGAGCACGCGCCCGGCACCCCGATCTGAGGGTCACGGCCGACGTGGTGTTCGAGGAGCCGGGGTACGCCCTGATCCGCGCGGCCCGGAACGCCTCCGCGCTGGTCGTGGGCACCCGCGGCCGCAGCGGCGTCGCCGGGATGCTGCTCGGCTCCGTCAGTCTGACCGTCGCCGCCCACGCCGACTGCCCGGTGATCGTGCTGCGCGGCAGCCACGACAACCGGGCGACGCCACCGGTCCACGGCCGGGTCGTCGTGGGGGTCGGCGAGGACGCGAAGGAGTCCGCGGCGGTGCGCTTCGCCGCCGAGGAGGCACGGCGCCGCGGCGTGCCGCTGGAGGCCGTACGGGCATGGCGCTGCCCCGCGCACGAGCCCGGCGGCTACCCCCTGATGGTCGGCCGGCCCACCCGTCAGTACGAGGAGAGGGCCGTCGAGGTACTCGAAGCGGCGCTGCAGGA